>JBJMKZ010000001.1:0-19565 GCA_045805565.1 Solirubrobacteraceae bacterium
GAACCGCACGAGCGGCACCAGCCGCTCACCCGCGTCAAAGACCCTCTCGACGGTGGCCGTGCCGCTTCCGTCGGGGTCCAGGGCGTCCATGTAGCTCTGAAAGCAGCGGAGGACCTCCTCTCGGCCCTCGTAACGAGACGCTCCGGGCCAGCGTGGATCCTCCACGTACTCGATCTCCGGGTGCCAATACTTCTCGGCCGTATCCTCAAGCGTCCCGAGCTCGGTTTCAAACGCCTGGCGAACGATCTCGACGTTCTCCTGCGACATCGCCCGCGCAGTATCTCGCTCGCGGCTACTCCTTTCCATGCGATGCGGGCGTGTTCGGCCATCACTCCCAGGTGCCCCCTCCGGACGAGCAGCGCTACTCGTGTAGGAGCCGACGCGATCAAGCATCTCTCCCATCGAGCGGCAGCTACGATCGCCGTGATTCTCGACGACGAGTTCACCATCCGCGTCGCGCGTGAAGACGGTGAAAGCCTGGTGCTCGCCGGTCTCACGCTCGCCCGCGCGTTCTTCGAGGCGGATCCCAGTGCGAGGCCAGGTGGCTACGACGCGTTCGCCGGCTTTGGCCACCGTGACCGTGTTGGCGTCGAGGACGTGATCGCGATGAACACGACGATGCGCTCGCGAAGCAAGCACGCCTGGTGGGAGCCGGTGTTCGCCAGCGACCAGAGGTGGCTACGCGAGATACCGGCTGACCTCGACATCGTGGAAGCCGACGAGGATGAATGGAAGGCCGCCAACGGCAGCGCGCTGCTCTCCGCCGCCGTCGCTGCTTGCATCCGACCCGGCATCGGCCTTGCGGGCGCCACCAAACTGCTGCACCTCAAGCGGCCACGGCTCGTGCCGATACTCGATCGCTTCGTTGCGGAAACAATCGCGTCAGCCTGCCCGACAGTCCGACGGTTGAGCACCGTGTCGCGATCGGACAGCGCCTCGCGACGGCAATCCGTCGCGAAGGACGCCGCAACCTCGACGCCCTTCGGCGGATCCAGGGCGAGCTGGTCGAGGACGACATCCATCGCCCCCTGATCCGGATCTTCGACGTCGTTCTTTGGTTCTCGCATCCCGCCGCCAGCGTCCCTGGGGCTAGACGATCGATCGCCGTGTGCATCCGCGCCTGAATCACTGTCGCAATGCGCGAAACCCAGGCGTCGCCGGGCCAGGCGGCTTCACAATACGGTGGCTTGGCGGCGGTTCCAGGGGTGCTATCGCCACTTGCAAGTCGCAAACTAACCCGAGAGGACGCCGATGCCGGACACCACCTGCCACATGTCGATCTCGCTCGACGGTTTCGTCGCTGGCCCCGACCAGAGCCGCGAGAATCCACTCGGTAAGCGAGGGCGCGAGCTCCATGCCTGGCATCTCGGCGACGAGCGCGCCAACGACGCCGACGCGACGGCGACCGACTGGCTCATGCGTCCGCGCGGCGCGTACGTCATGGGGCGGAACATGTTCGGGCCGATCCGCGGCGAGTGGGATGAGGACTGGCGCGGCTGGTGGGGTCCCCAGCCGCCTTACCACGCGCCGGTCTTTGTGCTCACCCATCACGCTCACCAGCCGATCGAGATGGAAGGCGGGACGACCTTCCACTTCGTCACCGGCGGCTTCGACGCCGCTTACGCACAAGCGCGCGAGAGGGCCGGGGAGGGCGGCGTAGACATCGCGGGCGGCGCCTCGACTGTGCGCCAGGCCCTCATTGCCGGGGTCGTCGACGAGCTCACGCTGGACGTCGCGCCGGTCCTGCTCGGATCCGGCGAGCGGATCTTCGACGGCGTCGAGTCGTTCGGGTTTGAGCCCGTTGAGGTCTTGCATTCGCCGCTAGCCACACACATCCGCTACCGGCGGGCGGGATGAGCCGACGAGTGGATAGAGCCGGCGATGACAAGGGCCGCTGGCGCGGTAGGCCCACGTCGGCCCTGCGTCGACTCCCCGGGCCTACGACCTGACGACCTTCATGTCGCGTACGTTCGGATGGGGCACCGCGCACAGTTCCGCGGAAAGCTGCTGTGTACTCGGGTCGTACAGCTCCAAGAAGTCGCTCCAGTTCGGCGTATGTCGACTCTCGGCGACCAGGAGGCGTTCGGTGGGTGTGAGGGCGGGCACCGTGACCCACGCGGAAAACTGCCGCGTCGAGCAGGTCCCCGCGGGGATGTGGATGGTGACGATCTCCGAGGCCAGGGACCCTGTGACGGGGTTCCAGATGTCGCGGACCGCGTAGGCACTGTCTGAGCCAGGGGCGTAGAGAAAGCTGTTATTC
Organism: Solirubrobacteraceae bacterium; assembly: GCA_045805565.1. GTDB lineage: Bacteria > Actinomycetota > Thermoleophilia > Solirubrobacterales > Solirubrobacteraceae > DATAEY01. The sequence goes on from JBJMKZ010000001.1 coordinate 2,261, forward strand.
CGCGTGGAGGCGTACGTGCTGGGTCCGGCTGGGAAGGTGGCGATGGACGACATGACTCCGCTGACCAGGTTGATGTCGACCAGCACGCCGCTCTGGTCGTCCCAAGCCAAGACCCGCGAGGGCGCGGCGAAGCCCACGTCGATGGGCCTGACCCTCCCGGGCCATCCCAGCGAGATGTGCGCGAGTGTGGCGGTGTCCAGCAGATGCAGCTCCATGGCTCCGGCCGCCGCGACCGTGACCCCATCCGCCGACATGGCCATGCCGACCAGCTCGTCGTCGGTGGACACAACGCTGGTGACACTGAGGCTGGCGGTGTCGATCACCACCAGCGCGTGCGACACGGCGACGTACAGCGTGGCGTCGTCGGGCGAGAGCGCGCAGTCGAGGATCCATCCACCTGGCTGCGGGGGGAGGGGAACGCTGCCGACCAGGGCGCCCGCGTCGTCGTACGCGGCCACCTCCCGGCCGGACACGTCGGCGACGTATAGCCGGTCCGCGGACGAGGAGACGGCCAGGCTGGTGCACCAACGGTCGCCGATGTCGAAGGAGGCGGTCGGTGTCGGCGGATTGAGGTCGAACACCTCGATCCAGGACGGGAACGCGACGCCTCCGTACGGAATGATGATTCCCGTCCAGGCCAAGGCGGTGACCGCGTAGACGCGTGCGGCCTCGGTGCTCGTCTCCGCCGCGGGGCGCTCGGGAGCCCGTAGCAGCTCGCATTCCGGCAGGCCGCCGGCCGGGGTGTGCAGGCCGGTGCAGAAGTCGCACACCGAGTCACCGAACCCGCCGGGCGGTAGCGGCGGGCCGTCGGCGCCGCTCCACCGGTCGGCCCCCGGCGCGCAGAGGATCTGGGAGCAGATCGTGGGCAGGACCGGTGACAGGCGCTCCCCCGCCATCACCCCGCTGGGCACGGCGCAGATCCGACGCACCGCCTCGAGCACCGCGGAATGTCGGGGAAGCCCGACGACCCCGTAGATGCCGGGCTGATGGACCCGGGCGCGTACCGCTCCTCGCCCCTCGGGACCGGAGTCGCCGACCAGCTCCCAGCGCCGCTCCTCGATGTCGAGGCGAAACACCCGGAGCGTCTCGGGGTCCACCCACCCCAGGTGCTCGGGCGAGTACTCGATCCTGATGGTGCCGGGCTCAAACCGGCGATCCCCCGCCGCGCTGACCTCCACGTAGCGCTCGATGCTCCCGAAGGACGAACGCGGAAGCTGGGATTCGATGTCCCGGACCCGTAGCCCGGCCGCGTCGCTTTCCCGCCGGTCAGCCATGGAGTAGCAACACTCTCACACCGTCCGACCGGCGGGCGGGCGGCCCCGTTGCCCTGCGCCGTGGGGACGGGATCGCCTAGCTACAGCGGTCTAGAGCCACCTGTAGCGGCAAGCGAGGAGCTGGCCAGCAGCGCCCCATAGGTCGCCACAGTTGTGGCAGATGCAGGGAAATCCCTGCTAGGAGCGGAGGGGGAGGGATTCGAACCCTCGACGGACCTATGCGGCCCGTAACGGTTTTCGAGACCGCGGTACGGCTCCTCGCAGTTTGGTACCCCGGCGGTACCACGGCGACCCGAGCCCCAGAGGTCTGAAACGCCAAAACCCCCGCACTTGCGGGGGCTTCGGGGATAGCGGGGGCGGGATTCGAACCCGCGACCTTCGGGTTATGAGCCCGACGAGCTACCAGACTGCTCCACCCCGCGGCGAGCACCTATTGATAGCAAAGTGACCCCGGCGGCTCAAACCGTCGCCGACGCGTCGGGCGCAAACACCGGCGACAGCCCGCGAGCGGCGACAATCGCTCGCGCGCACCATGGCCTGCTGCTTCGTAACCCGCTCGCTGCCCGGTCGGGCGCTGGACCGGCTGGTCGCCGAGCACGAGGTCGACCTGTGGCGGGAGCGGCTGCCCCCGACGCCGGGCCAGCTTCGCCAGCGGGCCAGCCGCGCTGACGGGCTGCTCTGCCTGCTGACCGACCGCATCGACGCCGACCTGATCGCCGCGTGCCCCCGGCTGCGCGTGATCTCCAACTTCGCGGTCGGCTGCGACAACGTCGACGTGCCGGCGGCGCGCGCGCGGGGCATCGCGCTCGGGTACACCCCGGGCGTCCTCACCGAGACGACCGCCGACCTCGCCTTCGCGCTGATCCTGGCGATCGCCCGGAGGCTGCCCGAGGGCATGGCGGCGGTGGCGGCGGGAGAGTGGCTGTCCTGGGAGCCCGGCTGGCTGCTCGGGCGCGACGTCCACTCCGCCACGCTGGGAATCGTGGGCCTGGGCCGGATCGGGCAGGCGGTCGCCCGCCGGGCGCGGGGCTTCGGCATGGAGATCCTGCACACCCGGGCGCGCGGCGGCATGCCGCTCGACGACCTGCTCGCCCGATCCGACTTCGTCTCGCTTCACTGCCCGCTCACCCCGCTCACCCGCCACCTAATCGCCGAGGCGCAGCTGCGCGCGATGAAGCCCACCGCGTACCTGGTCAACACCTCCCGCGGAGGGGTGGTCGACCAGGCGGCGCTCGAGCGCGCCCTGCGCGAGGGTTGGATCGCCGGCGCCGGCCTCGACGTCACCGATCCCGAACCGCTGCCCCCCGACCACTCCCTGCTCGGCGCACCGAACCTGATCGTCGTGCCCCACGTCGGCTCCGCCACCCACGCCACCCGGGAGCGGATGGCCGACCTGGCGGTCGACAACCTGCTCGCCGGGCTCGCCGGGCGTCCCATGCCCCACGAGTACCGCGGAAGCTGATCTAGGATCGCCGCGCGTGCGCGTCGGAGTGGTTGACATCGGGACGAACTCGACCCGGATGCTGGTCGCCGACGTCGATGACGGCGGCGTGGACGAAGTCGATCGGCGCACCCGGGTTACCCGTCTCGGCGAGGGACTCGACGCCGGCGGCGAGCTGGGCGACGAGCCCATGCGCCGTGTCCTGGACACCCTCGACCGCTACCGCGCCGCCATCGCCGAGCACCGCTGCGACGCCACCACCGGCGTGCTGACCAGCGCGGTGCGCGACGCCGCCAACGGGGCGCGCTTCGCCGATGAGGTCCAGCGGCGCTACGGCTTCGACGCGCGCACGATCGACGGCGAGACGGAGGCGAGGCTGACCTTCCTGGGCGCCACCGCCGGGTCCCCACAGCGGCGCGATCGCCCCGCGCTGGTGATCGACGTCGGTGGCGGCTCGACCGAGCTCGTGGTCGGCGCCGGCGGCGCGGTGTCGTTCCACGCCTCCACTCCCGCCGGCGTGGTGCGGCAGACCGAGCGCCACCTGCACTCCGACCCGCCCGCTCCGCCCCAGCTGCAGAGCCTGGTGGAGGAGGTCCGGGCGACGATCGAGGAGGCGGTGCCCGCGGGGGTGCGCCGCTCCGCCATGCAGGCGATCGCGGTGGCCGGAACCGCCACCTCCGCGGCGGCGATCGACCTCGACCTCGAGCCCTACGACCCGGCCCGGGTGGAGGGACATGTCCTCGCGCTAGGCGAGCTGGAGTTGCTGCTGGCGCGGCTGGCCGCCGTGCCGCTGGCCGAGCGCCGGCGCGTGACCGGCCTGCATCCCGACCGTGCCCCCACCATCGTCGCCGGGGTGGCGATCCTCGTCGAGGCGCTGCGCCTGTTCGGCCTCGAAGAGGTCACCGTCTCCGAGCACGACATCCTCTGGGGCGCCGCGCTCGACCGCGCCGCCCGCGACCCCGCGGCGCGCTGAGGCCTCACCCGGCGCGCGGCTCGCGCCACATCGGCCACAGGGGCGGGCTGTCGGAGACCCGGATCTCGCCGGTCGCCTCGAACCCGTTGCGCTCGTAGCAGGCGCGGTTGCGCGGGCTGCTGGCCTCCAGGTAGGCGGGCATTCCCTCCCGATCGCAGTGCGCGAGGACCGGCGCGAGCAGCGCGGTGCCGATCCCCTTTCCCTGCCAGGCGGGGGCGACGCCGATCACCGGCAGGTAGTAGTGGGGGTCGCGCGGGTGCTCGGACTCCATGCGCGCGACGAAGCGCAGCATCCGGGGCAGGTCGCGCAGGCCCGCGCTGGAGACCATGCCGGGCAGCATGAGCAGCTCCTGGAAGGTCCCCACGCGCCACCGCCCGGGCGCCACCCAGATCGAGCCGCCCGCGATCCCGTCGGTGGTGTAGGTGAGGTCGTTCTCGAACCACACCCGCCCACCGAAGAACCCGAAGATCCGCTCCACCTGTCCCAGGCGGCGGGTGTCGTCGCGGAACACCCAGCCCATGCAGGGATCGGCATAGAACGCCTCCGCCAGGGCGCGCAGCAGCCGCGGCCGGTCCGCGGACGTGGCGAGGCGGACCGAGGCGGCCTGGTGCGCCGCCTGCGCCGGCGTAGCGGCGGCGGACGGGTCTACCGAGCCGGCTGTCTCCATCCTCTCCCCTTCCCTGCCCAGGGCGCGTGCAGGGTGTTTTCTACACCAGGCGCGCGCCCGCCGGGTCCGGCCGGGCACATCCGTTACGACGGCGGCGTCTCAGAGGTCGAGCCGGCGGAACACCGGGCGCGGGAGGTGGCGCAGGACGGCGAACACCCACCGCAGGACGGATGGCGCCCACACCGTGTGCGAGCCGCGCCGCACGCCGTCCACGATCGCCTCGGCCACCGCCTCGGGGGTGGTGGTGAAGGGGACCTCGTCCATCCCGGCGGTCATCTTCGTCCGCACCATCCCGGGCCGCACCACCAGCACGTGGATGCCGTCGGGCGCCAGCTCGTCGGCCAGGCCCTGGCAGAACGCGTCGAGGCCGGCCTTGGAGGCGCCATAGACGAAGTTGGAGCGACGCGCGCGCTCGGCGGCGACGCTCGAGAGGACGACGAGGGTGCCGTGGCCCTGGTCGCGCAGTCGCTGGGCGGCCGGCACCAGCGCCGACGCGGCGCCGAGCAGGTTGGTGTGGAGCACCGCTCGGGTCGCCGCCGGGTCGCGCAGGCTGCGTTCCTGGTCCCCCAGCACCCCGAATGCCACCAGGACCAGGTCGACGTCGCCGAGCCGCTCGAAGGCCTCGCCGACCACGCGCTCGTGGGAGTCGACGTCGTCGGCGTCGAACGCCACCGCCTCGACCTGCTCTGCCCCGTCGCGACGCAGCTCCTCGACCGCCGCCTGCAGACGCGCCGGCTCGCGAGCGGCCAGCACCACCCGCCGGGCGCGCTCGCGCATCAGGGCGCGCACGGTGGCCAGCGCGATGTCCGAGCCGCCGCCGAGAACCAGGACGCTCTGGACCGAGCCCAGCGCGTCCTTCATGCCGCCGCTTCCGCCGGCGAGCGCCCCGCCACCAGCCCGAGGCGGCGGCCGAGGTCCGATCGCATCCGCTCCTGCGGATCCAGCCGGGCGCGGACCTCCCGCCACTCGGGCAGCCGCGGGTACATCTGCGCCAGCAGGTCGGGCCGCAGCCGCGAGTCCTTGGAGAGGTACACCCGCCCGCCGGCGCCCGCCACCAGCTCGTCGAGCCCGTCGAGGAGCGGGGCCAGCCCGGGCGCGTCGGCCGGGACATCGAGCGCCAGCGTCCAGCCCGGCATGGGGAACGAGATCAGCCCGCGCTCGCGGCCGAAGCGCTTGAGCACCGCCAGGAACGACGCGCACCGCGCCCCACTCAGGCGCTCGATCGCCGCCCGCAGAGCGTCCTCCGCTCCGAACGGGACCACCAGCTGGTACTGCACGAAGCCGCGCCGCCCGTACATCCGATTCCAGCCGCGCACCGCGTCGAGAGGAAAGAAGAAGCGCTCCAGCGACTCCAGGCGCCCGCGCTGGAGACGCGGCGCGCGGCGGAAGTAGACCTCGTTGAACGCGGCGACCGTCGAGCGGCGCAGCAGTCCGTGGGGGACCCACGGCGGCGCGGCCAGCTGCGGCGGCGGCGGCGCGCTCAGCGGCGAGTGGCGCCGCTCGGGCGGCAGCTCGTCCAGCGTCGCGTGGTCACCCCGGAACAGGACCGAGCGCCCCAGCTGCGAACCGCGGGCCAGACAGTCGATCCACGCCACCGAGTAGCGGTACTCCTCGTCGCGCTCCTCCATGCGCGCCAGCGCGTCCTCGAGGTCGGCGGCCCGTTCGGTGTCGACCCGCATCCAGGAGGTCTCGATCCGCGACAGCCGGACGGTCGCCGCGACGACCACGCCAGTCAGGCCCATCCCCCCGGTGGTGGCGGCGAACACCTCGGGCTCGCGGCCGGGAGAGCACTCGATCCGCTCGCCCTCGGGCGTCACCAGCTCCAGCCACAGCACGTGGTCGCCGAAGGCGCCGTCGCGATGGTGGTTCTTGCCGTGGATGTCCGACGCGATCGCCCCGCCCACCGTCACGAAGCGGGTGCCGGGGACCACGTCGGGAAACCAGCCCAGCGGGAGCACGAGGGAGATCAGCCGGTCGAGGGAGAGTCCCGCCTCCACCGTGGCCCGCCCCGCCGCCAGGTCGAGGTCGCGCACCGCGTCCAGGCCGCTCGTGTCGATCACGGTCCCCCCCGCGTTCTGCGCTGCATCGCCGTACGCGCGTCCCATCCCCCGTGCGATCGCACCCCTCTCTGGGCCGTCGCGCAGCAGCCCGACCACCTCGTCGACGACGCGCGGGCGGTGAACGGTGGCTCGCGTGCGAGCCGTCAGCCCCCAGCCGCTCAACAGCCTCGGCTCGCCACGACCGTCGGCCGCGCCAGCGGCCCCGGCGCCGCCGGGCTCAGTGGACGACGGAGACACCGGCGCCCCAGATGACCAGCCAGACCAGCCCGAGCACCTGCAGGGGACGGTCACCGAGCACGATGTCCTCGGGCGCGCCCCCGTGCCCCTCCTCCAGCAGCAGCGCATAGCGCAGGATCGCCACCGCGAAGGGCACGATCGACAGCTCGAACCAGGGGACGGAGCTCTCCAGACGCGACTGCTCGAACGCCCACAGGCAGTAGCTGAGCAGGGTCACCCCGGATGCCATCGTCCAGACGTAGCGCAGGTATCCCGACGAATAGGTGGCCAGCGTCGCGCGGACCGTCTCGCGCTCGGCCCCCATCGTCACGTGCTCGCTGTAGCGCTTGCCGGCCACCATGAACAGCGACCCGAACGAGGCGACGATCAAGAACCAGCGCGAGATCGGCACGTCGACGGCCAGGCCGCCCGCGACGGCGCGGACGATGAACCCCGAGGCCACCACGGCGATGTCGAGCACCGCCATGTGCTTGAGCCACAGCGTGTAGGAGACCATCATCAGGACGTAGCCGGCCAGCAGGGCGAAGAACCCCCCGCGCACGGCGGCCGCGACGCCGAGGCCCGCGACCAGCAGGACTGCGGCCGCCGCCATCGCCGCCCTGATGCTGACCTGGCCCGCGGCGATGGGGCGGGTGCTCTTGACCGGGTGCTGGCGGTCCGCCTCGACATCGCCGACGTCATTGACCAGGTAGGCGGCGCTGGAGACCAGGCAGAAGGCCACGAACGCCAGCGCGGTCTTGCCCGCCGGGCCGGACTGGGTCAGAACGCCTGCGGCAGCGGGAGCGGCGGCGACGAGCACGTTCTTGGCCCACTGCTTCGGGCGCAGGGCGCGCAGCAGCGCGGCCACGGCCGGCCGGCCGGATGCCGGCTCGCCTGCGGCCGAAGACGGCGCCACGAGCCCCTGCTGGGCGGCTTCGGCGTCGGGGGAGGCGATCTGGAAGGGTTTGGACATAAGCTCCATCGGGCCCCCCGCCGCGCACCCGCAGGGGCCTTTTCACACCGCCACCGTGTTTCTCATTCTAATGTCACGCTCCCGGCTGCCCCGAGGATGCGCGCTCGGGTCCGTCGCGGCCTGCTCCCTGGCGCTCGCCGCGCCGGCCGCGGCGAGCGCCGCGCCGACCGATCCCAAGGGGCCGGTGGGATGGGACACGCTGCGGCGGCTCGACCTGCTGCCCCTGTTCCGGCTGGGGGTCTCGACCCGACAGTTCTCCTCCTACGACCGGCGCGGGTCCAACAACGATGGGCTGCGCGGCACCTTCTCGTGCCTGCGTACGACGCCCGCGGAGGGATGCGTGATCGCCGAGCACGCCGGCCCGGGCGAGGTCGACTCGATCTGGTTCACCCGTAACCGCGGCGTGGTGACGGCGACCGGACGACTGCGGATCGACCTCGACGGACGCACGGTCGTCAACGCCCCGCTCCAGCGGGTGGTCAACGGCGGGCTGGGGGCGCCCTTCGCCTTCCCGCTGGTGGCCAACGCCGCGCAGAGCTCGGGGGGCGTCTACGTCAAGGTCCCGATGCCCTTCCGCCAGTCGATGCGGATCTCCACCCAGGCCAACCCCCGCTACTACCACGTAACCTACCGGACCTTCTCCGACGCGGCGGGAGTCCCGTCGTTCGACCCCTCACAGCGGGCGGGCGACGTCCTGGCCGCGCTTCGCTCGGCCGGGCCCCGCGATCCCAAGCCCCCGGTCGCGGGCGCGGGCACCGTGCGGCGCAGCTTCGCGCTGGCCCCGGGCCGCCGCGTGTCGCTGGCGGCCATCGCCCGGCCGGGCGTCATCACCGCCCTGCGGCTGCGCTTCCGGCGGCTCGCCGCGTCTCGAACCGGTCTGCCGCCGCGGGCCGACCTGCTGCGCTCGGCCCGGCTGCAGATCTCCTTCGACGGGCGTCGCACGGTGGACTCGCCCCTGGGCGAGTTCTTCGGCTCGGGCGTCGCCCCGGCGACCGTACGCGCGCTGACCTTCGCCCAGAGCCCGGCCGCCACCGGGTTCCTCTCCTCCTGGTGGCCGATGCCGTTCCTGCGCTCGGCCGAGGTCAGGCTGGTCAACTCGTCGCGGACGGGCGTGCTGGGCGCCGACGCCCTGGTCACCTACGCGCCCGAGCCCGACATGGTCGCTGCGCTCGCCGCCGGCCGCGCCGGTCGCTTCCACGCCACCTCGCGGCGAGGCTTCACCGCCGGCGGGCGGGACTGGACCGTATTGGCGGCGGGCGGGCGCGGCACGCTGGTCGGAGTCAGCCACACCATGCGCGGCCCGCTCATCCGCCGCTACCTCGAAGGCGACGAGCGAGTGTCGGTGGACGGGGCGCGCGCCCTGATCGGAACCGGCACCGAGGACTTCTACGAGGGCGGGTGGTACTTCAACCACGGGCCGTTCACCCGGCCGTTGAACGGCGACCCCTCGCACCGGATCGGTGGCGCGCTGTGCCCGGGGGCGGACTGCACGGCGGCCTACCGGCTGCTGATCGGCGACGCGATCGGGTTCTCGTCGTCGCTGCGCTTCGGCTTCGAGCACGGCAACCGCAACACGGTTCGCGGCCTGTACGGCACCACGGCCTACTGGTATGGCTGAGCCGCCGGTCCGCCGCACCGTGCTCGAGCGGGTGGGCAGCGCCGGGGCCACCGCAGCCTCGCTGGGGGGTGAGCGCTCGCGCTGGCGGCGGGTGGCCGTCGCCACGATCGCCGTGCTGGCGATCGGCTTCCTGGCCTACACCGTCGCTCGCAACTGGTCGCGCCTGCCCCACATCCGCTGGCGCTTCGAGCCCGCCTGGCTGGTCGGTTGCGTCGCCGCGTTGCTCGTCTTCCAGGCGATCCAGGCGCAGATGTGGGTGGGGATCCTGCGCGCCCTGGGCGGCCGCCTGGCCACGTCCCGCGGATGGTGGATCTGGAGCGCCTCCATGCTCGCGCGGTACATCCCCACCAACCTGGCGATGGTAGTCGGGCGAACCGCGATGGCCGAGCGCGACGGCATCCCCAAGCGGGTGACGATGGCCAGCACCCTCTACCAGCTCGGCGTGGCCTTCGCGGGGGCCACCGCGGTCGGGGCCTACTTCGTGGTCGAGCTGCCCAACCTCCAGGGCACGCCCGCGCGCTTTGCCGCGGTGGCGCTTCCCGTGGCGGCCCTGGTGGCTCTGGACCCGCGCATCTTCCACCGTCTCGCCGACTTCGCCCTGCGGCGGCTGGGGCGCGAGCCCCTGCCCGTCTCCCTCCCGCGCTCGGCGATGCTGTTCTACACCGCGGTTTCGGCGGTCTCGTTCGTGATCGCCGGGGTGGCGGTGTGGGCGTTCACCGAGGCGATCCATCCGCTGGCCTCGGCGGACATCCCGACCGTCATCGGCGCCTACTCCGTGGGCTTCGCGGTATCGGTGCTCACCGTGGTGCTGCCCGGCGGTCTGGGCGCCCGCGAGGGGGCGATGGTGGCGGCACTGTCGCCGGTGATGCCGCTCACCGTGGCGATCGCGGTTTCGGTCGCCGTGAGGCTGCTGCAGATCGGGGTCGAGGTGCTGTTCGCGACCATCACGCCGGTGTGGGCCAGGCGATCCGCCACGGCGCCCAGGCGCGCCTGACCCGGCTCGCCGGCCGCCGTGACTGGTGGCCGTTCGTCCTGCTGCTGGTCGCCTACGCGATCGTGCGGGTGGCCGCGTTCGACGGCGTCACCACCATCGCCTATCGGGACAGCGAGAGCTACCTCGACGTCGCCCGGCAGTCGCTGCTGAGCCCGAGCTTCTGGGCAGGCGCCCGTCCCTGGACGGTGCCGCTGATCTACAAGCTCCTGCCCCAGACCGACGAGGCGCGCGCCATCGCCCAGCTCGTCATCTCGATCGCGTGCTGGGCGGCGCTGTCCGCGGTGGTCGCCCGCTGCCTGCGGCCGGGGGTCTACCGGCTCGTCGCCTTCGCCGCCCTGCTGGGCTTCTCGACGAGCTTCTCGATCATCCGCTGGGACACGCTCATCCTGTCGGAGTCGGTGTCGATCTCGCTGACCGCCCTGGCCACCGCCGCCTGGTTGGAGCTGGTCAGGGCGCCGCGCCCGCGGGCCGTGGTCGCCGTCCTGGTCGCCAACCTGCTCTGGGTGTTCACCCGCGACTCCAACGCCTTCCTGGCGCTGCTCACGGCGCTGCCGGCGCTGGTGTGGATGGCGCGGCCCGGCGCGATCCCCCGGCGCTGGCCGGCGCTGCTCGCGGGCGTCCTGGCGGCGATGTCCGTGGCCAGCGTGGCTGCCACCGGGACCAAGGAGGCGCAGCTGCGGCGCAACGATCGGCCGCTGCTGCACGTGGTCGGACGGCGCGTGCTGATCCACCCCGATCTGCAGGCGTACTTCGAGCGCCACGGGATGCCCAGCCCGCCGCCGCGCGTGAGGCGCTATCGCAAGGCCCTCGCCGCCATCGGCGCGACCATCCCCTCCGACCGCCGTACCGACGCATTCCTGAGCTGGGTTCGCCAGCACGGGCGCGGGACCTTGGCGCGGTACCTGATCGCCCACCCGGGGGCGGCGCTGCGCCCCCTGATCAGGTTCCGCCGGCGTCTTCTGGGCGGGGTGACCGTCGGCTACCGATCACCGGACGCGCGCCGGGCGCTGCCCGAGCCGGTCGCGTCGGCGCTCTACCCGCACCGCGCCTCGAGCGCGCTGCTCTGGCTGGCGATGGCCTCGGCGCTCGCGCTGCTCGGCGCGCTGGCCGGCCGGCCCCGTCGCACCTGGCTGGTGCCGATCGGCCTGATCCTGCTCGAGATCCCCCATGCCGCCCTCGTCTACCACGGGGACACGCTGGAGATACCCCGGCACGCGATCCTGATGGCGATCATGCTGCGCCTCGGCGCCCTGATTCTCGCGCTGTTCGCCGCCGGCACGCTGCTCGAGAGCCTGATCGCGCGGACGAGCCAGGGACGCGTGACCCGCTCAGACGATAGGTTGCCGGCATGACCGCGGTCCGGTGGCTGCCAGCGGCCCTGATCCTCCTTGGGGTGCTCCTGCTCGTCGCGGCGGTCACCTACTTCGTGGTGCCCGCCCAGGGGCTTCCGTCGTTCTTGGGCGTCATCCCCGGATCGGAGGTGATTCGCTGGAAGCGCGGGCTCGCCTCTCTTCTGGTTGGGCTGATCTGCCTGATCGTCGGCGTCGTACAGGTCCGGCGAGATCTGGGCCGCAACCCCTAGGGACGGGGTTGGCGGTACCGCCGACCCCGTGACTACGCGGACGACGTGCGAAGGGATGCAGCGCCTGCCGCCAGTCCCAGTACCCCAAGCAGCAGATGAAGGAGGTCATCCGGCCCGTTGATCGGGACTATGCCCAGGATGCTCTCGCCGCTTCCGAGTATGAGCCCCCAGATCGCCAGCGCCACGTAAATCACGCCGAGCACGAGGGCGTAGGCACGGGCGGAGGTGGCACTCCCCATCACGACCAGGCCCAACGCTCCGGTCGCCAGGTGAACCAAGTTGTGCCACCCGTTGACGCCGAGAAGCCCAAACACCAGCTCCGTGTTCCCCGGCGTCCCGAAGGCGGCCGAGTAGAAGAAGCCGATGATGCCGGCGGCCACCAGGAGCGCCCCGACCACCAGCGCATAGAGCTGGGCTGGGCTTTTGTTGGCTATGGCTCCCATCGACCCTCGAAGTCGGCGGTGCAGTAAAGCAGGCGATCGCGAGCGGCGCCCGGCAGGGCGATGTTGGGACTAGGCCAGGTTGGACGAACGCGGGTAGGCCACGTCGGGGTCGGTGAGGACATTGATCAGCGCCGGCCGCCCCGCCTCCAAGGCTCGCTCGAGCGCGGGTCGCAGCTGGTCGGGCCGCTCGACCAGCTCGCCGTGGCAGCCCAGCGCCTCGGCCACGCGGTCGTAGCGGGTCCCGGGACGCAGCTGCGCGGCAACCGAGTAGCCGTAGAGGAACTTCATCGGGTGGTGCTCGAGCGCCCAGATGCCGTTGTTGCCCATCACGCCGACCACCTCGACCCCGTGGCGGGCCAGGGTGTCGAACTCCATGCCCGAGAAGCCGAACGCGCCGTCGCCCAGCAGCAGCACCACCTGGCGATCCGGGTGCGCGAGCTTGGCCGCCAGGGCGTAGCCCGGCCCGGCCCCCAGGCAGCCGAACGGACCGGGGTCCAGCCAGCAGCCCGGCTGGTAGGAGTCGATCACCCGGCCCGCGTAGGAGACGAAGTCGCCGCCGTCGCCGACCACGATCGCGTCGCGGTCGAGCACCTGGCGCAGCTCGCCGTAGACCCGGAGCGGGTGCAGGGGCGCCCGGTCGTCCTCCAGCTGCTCGCGCTCGGCCTCCCGCTTCTCGGTCTCCACCCGGCGCAGCTCCGCGACCCACTCCGCCGTATCGGGCGCCGGCGACGCCGCCGCTCGCAGCGCGTCCAGCGTGGCCGCGAGCCCGCCGTAGAGCTCGGCCGCCACGTCCCGGGGATGGGCGCGCACCGGCTCGGCCACGTCGGCGACCACGATCGCCGCCTCCTCGCCGAACGACGCCCCGAATCCCAGGCGGAAGTCCATCGGCACCCCGAGGACGAGCGCTACGTCGGCGCCCTTGAGCGCGGTCGAGCGGGCGCGCGAGAAGTAGTTGGGGTGGTCGGCCGGGAGGCAGCCCCGAGCCAGGCCGTTGAGGAACACCGGGATCCCCAGCTCCTGCGAAAGCGCCCGCAGCGCCGTCTCGGCGCGACCCCAGTACAGGTTCGTCCCGGCCATGATCACCGGGCGCTCGGCCTCGCGCAGCAGTGCCGCGGCGCGCTCGACCTCGCCGCCGTCGGCCGGCCGCCCCGCCGGCGGCCCGGCGGGCGGATCCGAGTGCTCCCCCTCGTCGGCCTCCATGAACACGATGTCGAGGGGAAAGTCGAGGAAGGTGGGCCCGGAGTGCGGCTGCAGCGCGCAGGCCAGGGCCTCGTCGATGAGCCCCGGTATCTCGGCGGTGGCGCCCGCGGTCGTGGCCAGCTTGACCAGCGGGCGCACGAACGGGATGTGGTCGATCTCCTGCAGCGAGCCCTGTCCCCAGCGCATCTGCGGCGCGCGGCCGCCGAGGACCAGCATCGGCGAGTTGTTCTGCTGAGCCGATCCGAGCGCGCTCATGCCGTTGGTCACCCCCGGCCCGGCGGTCAGCGCCGCGACGCCGGGCCGGCGCGTGACCTTCGCCCAGCCCTCGGCGGCGAACGCCGCGCTGGCCTCGTGGCGAACGTCGATCAGGTCGATGCCCTCCTCGCGGCACCCGTCGTAGATCGAGAACAGGTGACCGCCCGACAGCGTGAACAGCTTGCTCACGCCGTGGGCCTTGAGGCGGCGGGCGATCAGTCGGCCGCCGTGGACGCGGGTCTGGGCGTCCGGCTCAGCGGCGGCCCCGATCGACATGGCGGCGACTCTACCGCCCCGCCTCCGCGGGACACAGGGCGTTTACCGGGGGCTGATCCGCGTGCCCTACCGTCCTCCGCGACAACCAGCGACGACGAAAGGGGAGTCACCGTGGAACGGATCGAAACCGTGATCGACGGGCACGAGTTCGAGCCGGGCCCTGGCGCGGCGATGGTCGACCTCGACACGCTGGTCGCGGAGGTCGGGGCCTCGTACCCGCTGCTGGCCTACACCGCGCCCGACGACGACGAGGACGGGGCCGGCGTGCTGGACTCGATGATCCTGGCCGGGCTGGTCAGCCCGTAGCGTCGGAGAGCGGCGTGGCGTGGCTGCCGGCTCGGCCGGCGTCGGTCTTGTCGTAGAAGCGCGACAGCCGACCCCTGGTCTCCTCGGGGTCGGCGCAGGAGTAGGCGTTCAGGGCCTCGATCCGTAGCTGGTCGTCCAGCGGGCGGCCGATCACGTCGAGGATCGTCTCCTTGGCCGAGCGCACGGCGATCTGCGAGTTGCGCAGGATCTGCCGCGCCGTGCGCTCGGCCTCCTCCATCAGGCGCTCGTGCGCCACCACCCGGGAGACGAGGTTGCACTGCAGCGCGCGCCGGGCATCGATCGGCTCGGCGGTGAGCAGCAGCTCCAGGGCCATGCCCGCACCGCACACGTTGACCAGTCGCACGATGCCGCCGTCGCCGTGGTGGTAGCCGCGGCGCGCCTCGAAGGATCCGAACATCGCGCGCTCGGACGCGATGCGGATGTCGCACGCCAGCGCCGTCTCCAGCCCGCCGGCCAGCGCCCAGCCGTTCACGGCGGCGATCACCGGCTTGGTGATCCGGTGCAGGCCCCGGGTCAGCCCGCCGAGCCCCGTGGCCACGTTGTCGCGCACCTTGCGCGGCGTGGCGCCGTCGATCCAGGGGGGGATGAACGTCTTGAGGTCGGCGCCGGCGCAGAAGGCGTCGCCGGCCCCGGTCAGGATCGCCACGTCGGCCTCATCGTCATCGCGAAAGCGCTCCCAGGTGCGCCACAGCAACTCGTGCGTCTCGGGATCGATGGCGTTCCTGGCCTCCGGCCGGTTGATGGTCACGCGGGCGATCCGCTCGCTCGTCTCGTACAGCACCGTTTCGGGCATCGGTCTCCTCCGCGGCCGGGCTTGGCGATCGCCCGCAAACCTACAGCTACCCTTTGGCCGCGATGAGACGGCTCCGAGCGCCGCTGGTCGGGGCGGTCGTGCTCTGCCTGGGCGCGTCCGGCTGCGGCCACCAGGGCGACCAGATCGACCAGGAGCAGGTCAGCGCGCTGATGCGCCAGCCCTGTCCCCGCCCGCTTCCGGCGACCGATGTGAGCGCCAGCTCCGCCAAGCTCCAGCGCAGCCGCCAGGGCAGCTTCGAGATCCTCGACCGGCCGTTTCGCCTGCGTCCGCGGGTCGACTGGCAGAACCTCAACCCCTACCACAGCGACACCTGGCGCTCCAAGCTCCAGAGCTGGGGGTGGAGCGACCCCCTCATCGTCCGCGCCTACCAGGGCGACACGGCTGCGGTCCGCCAGGCTCGCGACCTGGTCCTCGACTGGATCCACGCCAACCCACCCGGCGACGGCGACGGCTGGAAGAACAAGGTGTCGGGCACCCGGGCGGCGCACTTCGCCTACGTCACCCGCGCGGCCGCCTGCCGGCACGCGCTGACCCGCGAGCAGGCCAGGACCCTGCTGAAGTCGCTCGACGAGCACGGCAGCTTCCTCTCCGAGAAGAAGCAGGCCAAGCGGGGCAACCACGGCCTGTTCGCCGCCGAGGGCCTGCTGGTGCTCAGCGGCTATGCGCCGTTCCTGCCCAACGCCTCCGACTGGCACGCGCTGGCGAGCCAGCGGATCGCCAGGGGGCTCTCCCAGCAGGTTCAGCCGCGCGAGGCCGTGGATCTCGAGCACTCGCCGGGCTACCACTTCCTGGTCATATCGCTGGTGGATCAACTCCTGCAAATCCCCGGACAGCGCTCGGGGTACCTGGTCGCCCTGGATCGCCGGATGCGCGCGGTGGCTCCGTGGTTCGTGATGCCCGACGGCTACGTCACCCGACTGGGCGACACGGTGCGCAAGCCGGCGCCCGCCTGGGCCAGGCGCGAAGCCCCCGCCTACCGCGGGCTGAGCCCCACGCGCCGCTCGGGGTTCGCGATCGTCAAGCAGTCCGGGGCCTTCCTGTCGGTCGCCGCGGGCTACCACCCCGGCGCGGTCCACAAGCAGGCCGACGAGCTGACCTTCGAGCTCTACGACCGCGGACGGCCGATCGTCACCGACACCGGACGCTACGGCGCGGCGCGAAAGCAGGGGGGCGCGAAGGAGCCGGCGGTGGCGTTCACCAAGTCGGCCGCGGCGCACAGCGGGCTGCTGGTGGACGGCCGCAACTTCCAGTTCGAGGGCCAGCCGCCGTACGGGAGCGCCATCTCCGGCACCGGCCAGGGGGCGGGCTGGTACGCGATCGAGGCAACCAATCCCCTGCTGCGACCCCAGGGCGTGACCCATCGGCGGCTCTTCCTCTACCGGCCGGGCGTCGCGCTGGTGGTCGTCGACGTCGTGAGCTCCAGCGCCCGTCACACCTACACCCGTCAGTTCCAGTTCGACCCCGGTCTGCGGGTCCGCAGAGTCGGCCGGTCCTTCCGGCTGCAGGCACCGGGCTTCAACGGCTGGCTGACCGACGCGGCCGGCCCGGCGGAGCTCGCCCCCTCCCTCGTCCGCGGACGGCTGCATCCCCGGCTGGGCTGGACGACCTCCGAGAACAAGTTCGTCCCCTTCATCCCGCGGTCTGTCGTGCAGTACGCCACGCGGGCCAGCTCCTCTCGCTATGTGGCGGCGATCGGGCTGCGCAGCCGGGTCACCGCAAGCGTCATCTCGACCTCGGCCACCGCGACGATCGTCAGCGTCCGATCGCCCGGCCAGCGAGCGATCAAGCTCAGCGTCACCCGCCGAGGCGACCGCCTGCGCATCTCGCCGGCCGCCTGAGATGGGAGCCAGGAGGCACCGCCACCGCGCTCGCTCTGTATCATGCCGCCGCTCTCGCGCTGGCAAGATGCCTCTTCACTCGTGACCTCCCTGTCCACCGTCACCCCCCGCGCGCGCCCGGCCGCCGGCCTCGCGCTCCTGGCGCTGGTGCTGCCGCTGGCCGCCGGCTGCGGAGGCGGCGCCGGCCAGTCCACCAGCAAGGGCTCGACCACCAAGACCAAGACCACGGCCAGAAAGCCCGGCCCCAAGGCCCCCCGGGGCGGGGCGGTCAGCTCGTTCTCGGCCAAGGTGCTCTCCGCCAATCGCGCCCAGCTGACCGTGACCCTCAAGAGCCCCCAGCCGCTGGTCCTGCGC
>JBJMKZ010000002.1:0-31386 GCA_045805565.1 Solirubrobacteraceae bacterium
AGCACGCGGCGGCGCCCGAACGGGACCACCAGCAGCGAGCCGACCTCGATCTGTCCGAACGGCTCCGGCAGGCGGTAGTCGAACGGCCCGCGCAGCGCGCGGGCCGTGGTGAGCGGCTCGACCTTGGCAATGGCGGGCATCGGCCCAGCACGGTAGGCGCGCCTCCGGACGCGGCGACACGGCGGCCTCGCCGGGCCACACCGTCGCTCAGAGCTGGGCTGTGACCGGCGGCCTGAGCCGGGGCTCAGGGCGTCGCGGTCCAGGCCACGGTGCCGCTGTCGCAGCGCCCGATGACCCGGTGCGTGCGCAGGCCGCGCAGGATCGAGGTGGCGCGCAGGGTCCCGCGGGCGCCGAGGGTGGCGAACTGGCCCGCGAACCTGAACGTGAACGCCTCGATCGAGTCGGTGAAGCGCTGGCTGTAGCGCTGCACCAGGGAGAAGGTGCCGTCCTGGCGGATCGCGGTCGGCGGCGCGTCGTTGGCGACGTCCTGCGAGGAGACGCCGCGGCAGCGGCGGAAGACTCGGAACACCGCCGTATCGACCCGGGTGCGGTCCCCGGAGACGTGCAGGGCCAGCGGAAACGGCAACTCCGCCCGGGGCTGGCGGGTCGCCCCGTAGTAGCTGACCCCGGCCAGCGGCTCCGGCGGCCCCGTGGTCGCGCCGACGATCGAGCGCGCCTCCCAGGGCTGCGGGCCGGTGGTGCAGTGCACGACCGCCAGCCGGCGCCGGCGGCGGACGGCTCCCAGCCGCAGGGCGCCCGCCGCCCGCCGCGCATCGATCACCCTCCCCGAGACCTCGAGCGACAGCGTGCGCGACTCAGAGGCGTTCACGCGATAGGTGCGCGTGGCGTGGCCCCGGAACGAGCCGTCCGCGGCCACCGCGGTGCGCAGGGACAGCCGCGCGTCGATCGCCCGGCTGCCCGCGCAGCGCGCAATCGCCTGTGCCTCCAAGAGGAGGCGGTCGCCGGTGGGCGAGACGTGCAGGCTCACCAGGGGCGCGGCGGCGGTCAGGAAGCCGCCCGCGTAGCGGGCGTTGGGCGGCGCCAGCGCGAGCCCGGGTGCGGCGCCCGCGAGAGTCATGACGACGGCGCCGGCGACCGCCGCCCGGAGGGCTCGCCACGGCCGACGGCGCCCGCCTCCGGCGGCGGCGGGACGCGCCATCCGGCCCCGGCGGCGCAAGAGATGATCGATTCCGCGGCCGCGTGTGCGCGGGGTCGTGGGATCGCTCATCTAGGGGATCGCGCCCTCGCGCTCCTCGAGGCCCGCAGCGGCGCGGAGGGCCGGCGCCTTGTCGGTCTTCTCCCAGGTGAAGTCGTGATCCTCGCGCCCGAAGTGCCCGTAGGCGGCGGTCTTCTGGAAGATCGGCCGGTGCAGGTCCAGGTAGCGGCGGAAGGCGCCGGGCCGCAGGTCGAAGTGCTCCCCGATCAGCGCCGCGATCTTGGACAGCGCCACCCGCTCGGTCCCGAACGTCTCCACCATCACCGACACCGGGTGGGCCACCCCGATCGCATAGGCCACCTGAACCTCCAGGCGGTCGGCCAGGCCGGCGGCAACCAGGTTCTTGGCCACGTAGCGGGCGGCATACGCCGCGGAGCGGTCGACCTTGGAGGGATCCTTGCCCGAGAAGGCGCCGCCGCCGTGACGCGCCATCCCGCCGTAGGTGTCGACGATGATCTTGCGACCGGTCAGCCCGCAATCCCCCATCGGCCCGCCGATCACGAACCGTCCCGTCGGGTTGACCAGGAAGTTCTTCATCAGCTTTCGCTCGTCGTAGAGCTCGCCCGGGAGGATCGGGTGCAGGACGTGCTCGAACAGGTCGGGCTTGAGCAACGTGTCGACGTCGATCCCGTCGGCGTCCTTGTGCTGGGTGGAGATCAGCACCTTCTCGATCTCGATCGGGCGCCCGTTCTCGTAGCGGACGCTGACCTGCGTCTTGCCATCCGGGCGCAGGTAGGGCAGCACGTCGGCCTTGCGGACCTCGGCCAGGCGGTGGGCGAGCTTGTGGGCGAGCGAGATCGGCATCGGCATGAGCTCGTCGGTCTCGCGCGTGGCGTAGCCGAACATCATCCCCTGGTCGCCGGCGCCCGCGACGTCGAGCTCGTCGTCGTCGGCGGGGTCATGGCGCGCCTCGTAGGAGCGCTCCACCCCGGTGGAGATGTCGGCCGACTGCTCGTCGATGGCGCTGATCACCGCGCAGGTCTCGCAGTCGAAGCCGTAGGCGGCGTCCGTGTAGCCGATCCGGCGCGCCGTCTCGCGGGCGATCCGGGGGATGTCGACGTACGTCTCGGTGCTGATCTCCCCCGACACGAAGATGAGCCCCGTGTTGACCAGCGTCTCGCAGGCGACCTTCCCGGCCGGGTCGTCGCGCATGATGGCGTCGAGCACGCCGTCGGAGATCTGGTCGGCCATCTTGTCGGGGTGGCCTTCGGTGACCGACTCGGAGGTGAAGAGGAACTCGTTGGCGGACAGCTGGGTCATGAGGATCGCGCCCTGCCGGGCCGGACCCCCCACCCACGTGGGCGGGGCGGAGCTGGCGGCAAAGACTAGCGACGGGACTGGCGCGGAGCCGCGATCGGCCTGGCGTCAGCGCAGCGCCACGAACACCTCGGTGGTCGAATCCCCCCGTCCCCCCGATGATGCCGCGCCGACGGCCCGCACCTGCCGCAGATCGCCGCGAATCGCCTGGTAGGCGGGCGTCCTCGCCAGGGCCGACCGCTCGCCGAGCGCCAGCAGGCGCGCGAAGTCGAGGAACACCAGCGAGGTCACGCGGTCGGGACGGTCGGCCAGCGTCGCTTGGAACGGGCCGGTATCGGCCAGCGGGGACGACGACCGGCGGACGTCGCGGATCCCCTCCAGCGAGGTGGAGATCACGACCTTCCGATCGAACACTGCATAGTCGAGCTCGACGCCGGGCCCGAGCTGCAGTCGGAAGGCCGGCGCACCCGCGACCGTTTTCTGCTCGAACACCCGCGCCTGGCCCGGGCCGCCGGGCGGCGGAGCGAAGGCCGCCAGCAGCGGGCCCTGCAGCCGGGCCAGCGCCTGGCGGGTGGCGCGTTCGTCGCGGGTGGCCGCGATGAGCGTCAGCACCGGCGCGGGGCTGGACGCCTTCAGCCACAGCGCGCTCTCACCCCGGAACACCGGGAGCACGTCGCGCTCGAGGTCCAGCCCGGCGCTGCGGGCGTTCCCGGCGGCGCGCGCGAGCAGAGCCGCGACCGCGGGTGCGGCTCTGCCGGCCAGGGCCGGCAGCAGACGGCCGGCCGACCGGTTGATCCCGGCCAGGCCCAGGTAGGCGAGCGCGTCGCCCGGCACCGCGTCCACCAGACGAGGCTCGAACGGGACGAAGCGCGACGGTCCGGCCGCGCGCCGGTCGATGAGGCTGTGAACGCGCAGCCGGACGCCGTCAGACTCGGCGCTCAACGACAGGCCGCTGGCGACCAGCCCGGGCTGCGACAGCAACGCGCCGGCCGCTCCGAGCACGCTCCGCTGGGCGGCGAGGAGGCGAGTCACCCCGGCTGCCGGCAGGTAGGCGTCGACCGCCCGGTCCGCAGGAAGGACGGCGGTGGCCCGGCGGAAGTCCACGGTGCGCGCGAGGGGCGGGATCTGGCCGGCCTGGACGTCGATCGCCGCCCGCACCCCGGCCGGCGGGCCGACCACGAGGTAGCGGCCCAGGAAGGCGGTGGCGAGCCCGCCGAAGGTCATGACCCGCACGCCCTGATAGGCCGATGCCGTCGGGGGCCGGGCGGCGCGGCCCAGGAACGCCTCGGCCCGCGCACGGTCGGCCACGGCGATCACGACCAATGGGGTGGCGGTGGACCCGGCGGTGTCGAGCAGCGCGAGAGCGGCCTCGGGGCCGACCCAGGGACGCACGTCGTGGCGGTATGACAGGCCGGGGCCGATCGAGGTCAGCCGGCTGGTCAGCGCGTCGCGGGCCGACGTCGCGTTTGGGAATCGGCGGAGCAGGTCGTCGGCGCGCCGAACCGCGCCACGCTCGCGGTCGGTCGAGACGTGCACGTAGACGAGCGCGCCGGCGGGGACCAGGCGGGCGGCTCCCGTGGCGGGCGGCCGCTCCCCGCCGCTGACCAGGAGCACCACCGCGAGCACCCCCGCGGCGACCGCCAGCGCGCCGGCCGCGATCACCCCCCTCGATCGCGTCATGTCGCCACCGGTCTCCCCCGCCGTCCCCGCGGTGTCCGTCGCTGGCGCCGCTCGACGAAATCGATCACCAGCGGGATCCCCTCCAGGCGGAATCGGTCGCGGAGCCGGTTCTCGAGGTAGAACGCGTAGTCGCGCGTGACCCGCCCGCGGGAGTTGACCTGCACGGCGAACCGCGGCGGCCGCTCGCCGGTCTGGGTCATGTACAGCAGCTTGAGCCGATGCCCTCCACGGGCGGGCGGCTGGCGGGCCTCCACCACCTCGCCGAGGAAGCGGTTGAGTCGCGGGGTCGGGATCCGCGCCGCCGATCGGTCGGCCAGGGCGCTCGCCTCCACCAGGAGCCGCGACACGTTGCGGCCCGTGCGAGCGCTGGCGGTCAGGACGCGCGGGCGCAGCCGCAGCTTGCGGGCGACCCGGGCGCGCTCGTGGTCGAGGTCGAGATCCTCCGCCGCCAGGTCCCACTTGTTGAGCACGAGCGCCGTGGCGCACCCGCTGGTCATCGCGAGTTCGGCGATCCGCAGGTCCTGGGTGGTTATCCCGTCGATCGCGTCGCAGACCACCAGCGCGACGTCCGCCCGCTCGGCGGCGCGGCGTGAGCGCAGCGCCGTGTAGTACTCCACTCCGTCCCCCGAGGCCGCCACCCGCGATTGGCGGCGGATCCCGGCGGTGTCGATGAGGACGAACCGGCGCCCGCCCACGACCGTGGTCTCGTCGATGGCGTCCCGCGTGGTCCCCGGCCGCTCGGAGACGATCACCCGCTCGCGTCCCAGGAAGCGGTTGACCAGCGACGACTTGCCCACGTTGGGGCGCCCGATCACCGCCAGTCGCACGGATTGCTCGTCGCGCCGTGACGGTGATGCTCCGTCTCCCTCGGATGCCTGGGCGCCCGCCGCTGGGTCCGGCAGCTTCTCGACCAGCCGGTCGAGCAGGTCGCCGGTGCCCAGGCCGTGCACGGCCGAGACCGCTACCGGCTCCCCGAGCCCCAGCCGGTGGAACTCCGCCGCCAGCGCCACGTCGCTCGGGGCGTCGCACTTGTTGGCCGCCACCACCACCGGCTTGCCCGCCCTTCGCAGCAGGTCGGCGAGCTCCTCGTCGCCGGGCCGCAGCCCCGCCCGGGCGTCGACCACCAGCAGCGCGACCGCGGCGTCGGCGAGGCCGGCCTGCGCCTGCTCACGCACCGAGGCGGCCAGCTGGTCGCGGTCGGCGAGGTCGATCCCGCCGGTGTCGATCAGCACCAGCTGCCGGCCGCCCCACTCGGCGGGGAGCTCCTTGCGGTCCCGCGTGACCCCTGGCCGCTCGTGAACCACCGCCTCGCGGCTGCCGGCGAGGCGGTTGGCCAGCGACGACTTGCCCACGTTGGGATAGCCGACAACCGCCACCTTCATCTCTGGCTGCCTCCGGGCACGAGCGGGTCTCCTGCACTCTACGGCGCGATCGCGCGGGTCCCCACGCCTTCCACCCCGGTGGGGCGATACTGCCCGTATGGCGCCATCCCCGTCGCGGCGGGTGACCTGCTGCATCGCGGGATGCGGCCCGGCCGGGGCGATGCTCGGGTTCCTCCTCGCCCGCGCCGGTGTGAAGGTGCTCGTCCTCGAGAAGCACGGCGACTTCCTGCGGGACTTCCGCGGCGACACCATCCATCCCTCGACGCTCGAGGTCATCGATGAGCTGGGGCTCATCGGCGACTTCCTGTCCCTGCCGCATCGCAAGGTGAGCGAGCTCAACGTCGTGCTCGACCAGGGCTCCTTCCGATTGACTGACTTCAGCCGCCTGCGCCGGCGCCATCCCTACCTCGTGTTCATGCCCCAGTGGGACTTCCTCGACTTCCTCACCGGACGCGCGCGCGAGCTGTCGGGCTTCGAGCTGCAGATGAACGCCGACGTGCTGGAGCGCCTCGAGGAGGACGGCCGCGTCGCGGGGGTTCGCTTCCGGTGCGGCGACGGGGACGTCGAGGAGGTCCGAGCCGAGCTGACGGTGGCCGCCGACGGGCGCGGCTCGGTGCTGCGGCGGGCGGCCGGGCTGCCGCCGAGGTCGTTCGGGGCGCCCATGGACGTGCTGTGGTTTCGCATCTCCCGGCGCGACTCCGATCCGGAGAACGGCCTCGGGCGCCTGACCGCCGGGCGGATCCTCGCCTTCATCGATCGAGGCGACTACTGGCAGATCGCCTGCGTGATACCCAAGGGCAGCGCGGAGCGCGAGCGCGAGCGCGGCATCGAGGCCTTCCGGGCCTCGCTCGCGCGGCTGGCACCGTTCCTCGCCGACCGGGTGGACGAGCTGTCGAGCTGGGACGACCTCAGGCTCCTCACCGTCCAGGTCGACCGCCTGGCGCGCTGGCACCGGCCCGGGCTGCTGTGCATCGGGGACGCCGCCCACGCCATGTCGCCGATCGGAGGCGTGGGGATCAACCTGGCGGTCCAGGACGCGGTGGCGGCCGCCAACCTGCTGGCCCGCCCGCTGAGGGAGGGGACGCTCGGCGAGTCCGACCTGGCGCGCGTGCAGCGGCGCCGGACCCCGCCCACCATCGCGACCCAGTCGCTCCAGCGGACGATCCAGCGCAGGATCGTCGCCAGGGCGCTCGCCGGGCGGGCCCCGTCACGACCGCCCCGGGTGGTGCGGCTGCTGGCCCGGTTCCCGGCTCTCCAGGTCATTCCCGCGCGGCTGATCGGAGTCGGGTTCCGTCCCGAGCACGTGAGGACGGAGTCGGTCGCGCCCTGACCAGCGCCCCGGCCGCCCCTCAGCCGGTGGCCCGCACGAGCCGGGCGATGCGCTGGACGACGTCGTCGATGGTCAGCCCCGTGGTGTCCAGCTCCACCGCCCCCGGAGCCGCCGCCAGCGGGCTGTGCTCGCGGGTGCGGTCGCGCTCGTCGCGCAGCGTCTGGTCGGCCAGCACCGTCTCGGGGTCGTTCCCGAGCTCGGTCGCCCGCCGTCGCGCCCGCTCCTCGGGTGACGCGGTCAGGAACACCTTGATCGCCGCGTCGGGCGCGACGACCGTCCCGATGTCGCGTCCCTCGGCCACGTAGTCGCCGCCGGCCATGATGTCGCGCTGCTTTTCCACCAGCGCCTCCCGCACCGCGGGCTCCGCCGCGACCTGCGACGAGAGCTCGGTGACCCGGGGAGTCCGGATCGCCTCCGTCACGTCGCGCCCGTCCACCTTCACCGGCGGCCCAAGCTCGATGTGCACCCGGCGCGCCACGTCGGCCGCGGGCTCGCCGCTCTCGCTCGCCGCCAGGGCCACGCAGCGGTACATCGCCCCCGAGTCGAGGTAGGTGAAGCCGAGCTCCTCCGCGAGAGAGCGCGCGACCGTCGACTTGCCTGCGCCTGCGGGGCCGTCGATGGCGACGATCATGCGCGGGCACCCTACGGCAGCCCGAGGCCGGGGGCCCGGCGGCCGCGATCAGGCGTGGCCGACCAGGACCCCGACAGCGGCCACGACCGCGCCGCCCAGCGTGACCTGGATCAGCGAGCGCGTCAGCGACACCGAGAGGTAGCGACGCCGGATCCAGGCGATGACCACCAGCTCGGTGCCCACCACGGCGTAGGCGATCGGCAACGCCTGGTTGACGTCGCTGATGAGGAACGGAAGCGCGTGCAGGGAGCCGCCCACGAACGTCGCCATGCCGGTGATCACCCCGCGGATCACGGCGTTCCCGCGGCCCGTGAGCTCTCCGCTGTCCGACAGGCTCTCCGAGAGCCCCATGCTGATCGCCGCGCCCAGCGCCGCCGAAACGCCGACCAGGAGCGCGGCGCGCGAGCCGGCGAGGTAGGCGGCGGCGAAGATCGGGGCCAGCGTGGAGATGGTGCCGTCGATCAGGCCCACCAGACCGGGCTGGATGAAGCGCAGCAGCCGGTCGCGGTCTCCGGTGCTGCGCCAGCGCCTCAGCAACGCCTGTGCCTGAGCGGTCATCTCACCTGTTTACTATAGCCATTCTGTTAGAATAAGGACGCCCTAAGAGTCGCGCTCGTGCTCGACACCTCAGATCCCGACACCGCCCTGATCGCCGCGCTGCGGCGACGCGGCCAGCGCGTCACTTCGCAGCGCCTGGTCATCCACCGGGCGTTGCGCGACCTGGGCCGCCACGTCACCGCCGAGGAGGTCCTCCGGGCGGTCGACGAGCGCCTCCCCGGTGTCTCGCTGCCGACGGTCTACGCGACGCTCGAGCTCCTGGAGGAGCTGGGCATGGTGCGCCGCGTGAGCCGCGCACCGTACGCCGCCCTCTACGACCCCCGGCCGGAGCTTCACCACCACCTCGTATGCACCCGCTGCGGGCGCATCGAGGATTTCGACGCCGAGGTCGACCTGGCGGGCGCGGGACGCGCCGCGCGGCGGGCCGGGTACCGCCAGACTCGCGGCCAGCTCGTGGTCAGCGGGCTGTGCGCCGCCTGCGCGGGTGCCTAGCCCGACTCAGGCGAGCGTCCCGATGTGCTCCAGGAACAGCGGGTAGGAGATCGCGGCGGCGTCGATCCCCTCCACATCCACCCCGTCCCGGGACGCCAACCCCGCCACCGCGCCCAGCATCGCCAGGCGGTGGTCGCCTCGGGAGTCGAACCGCCCGCCCTCCAGTCCGCCGGTGCCGGTGACCACGAAGCCGTCCTCGGTCGCCTCGATATCGGCGCCCAGCCCCCGCAGTCCCTCGCAGACCGCGGATATCCGGTCGGACTCCTTGACCCGCAACTCGGCCGCGCCCCGCACCGCCGTCCGGCCCTCGGCGAACGCCCCCAGCAGCGCCACCAGCGGCAGCTCGTCGATCGCCAGCGGCACCTCCTCGGGCTCCACCTCGGTCCCGACCAGCGGACCCGCCGCGACGTCGATGTCCGACACCGGCTCGTGGCTGGGAATGTCGTCCGCGGCGTGCACCGGCTCGAAGTCGCCGACCACGATCCCGCCCATGCGCTCGAGGATGCGCACGAAGCCCGAGCGCGTCCAATTGACCCCGACGTCGCGCAGCAGAAGGCGCGATCCGGTCACCAGCACGCCGGCCACCATCAGGAAGGCGGCCGAGGAGAGGTCGCCCGGAATCTCGATGTCGTCGATCTCCAGCTCGTCCACGTTGGAGACGTTCACCCGCAGCGCGCCGTCTGGGGCCGGCCCCCGGACGATGCCCACCCCTCCCCGGGCGAGGAGCCGCTCGGTGTGGTCGCGGCTGGGCAGCGGCTCGGTGACAGCGACGTCGCCGTAGGCGAGCAGGCCGGCCAGCAGGACGCACGACTTGACCTGGGCGCTCGCCACTGGCATCTCGTAGTCGAGGCCGTGCAGGCGCGCGCCGTGGACGGTGAACGGCGCGAAGCGTCCCTCGGTCGCCTCGATCCGGGCGCCCATCATCGTCAGGGGCTTGGCGATGCGGTCCACGGGGCGGCGACGGATGGACTCGTCGCCGTCCAGGGTCCACGATCCGCTCTCCTGGGCGGCCAGCCATCCGGGGAGCAGCCGGATCAGGGTCCCGCTGTTGCCCACGCCGATGGGCTCCTCGAGCGCCGGGAGGTCGCGCAGCCCCCCGCCGCGCACGACCAGCTCGTCGGGCTGGGACTCGACGATCACCCCCAGGGCACGCAGGGCGGCGAGGGTGGCGTTGGTGTCGCCCGAATCGAGGTAGTTGCGGATCCGCACCGGTTCCGAGTTCATGGCCGCCAGCAGCGCCGCGCGATGCGACACCGACTTGTCGGGCGGCGGCGCCAGCTCGCCCCGCAGCCGCGTTGCAGGCTCGACGCGGGCTCTCACGGCCGCGCCACCGGGAAGCCGAGGTCGGCGACGAGCTCCTGGGCACGGGCGGCCGGCTCGTCGCCCCCGATCCACAGGGCCACCACGCCCTCGCTCATGTCGGGAGCGGGATAAAGCGCCATGTCGGTGATGTTGATGCCCACCCGGCCGAGCGCGAGCGCGATCTCGGCGACCACCCCCGGCCGGTTGGGGACCGATACCCGCAGCTCGTGCACCGAGCCCCCTGCCAGCTGCGCCTCCAGCAGTCGGCGACGGTCCTGCGCCGCCGCGGCGTTCCAGGCCGACACCGAGGAGGCGTCGCCGGCCGCCAGGGAGTCACGCACCTTCCCCAGGCGGCGCACCGTCTCGTCGATTCCCTCGACCAGGGCGTCGCGGTTGGCGAGGTAGATGTCCGTCCAGATGGCGCCGTTGGCGCCGGCCACCCTGGTGGCGTCGCGGAAGCTGGGCCCGGTGGCGGGCAGCGGCTCACCCTCGTCGCTGAGCGCCGCGCCAGCCTGGGAGACGAGAATGTTGGCCAGCACGTGCGGCAGGTGAGAGACGCTGGCCATGAGTCGGTCGTGGGCGGCGGCATCGATGGCGGCGGGCTGCGCCCCCAACCCGCTCAGGCTGCGGTGCAGCCGCTCGTAGAGGACCCCGGACGTGGTGGAGGTGGGAGTCAGG
The DNA here is from genome assembly GCA_045805565.1 of Solirubrobacteraceae bacterium. Lineage (GTDB taxonomy): Bacteria > Actinomycetota > Thermoleophilia > Solirubrobacterales > Solirubrobacteraceae > DATAEY01. Next base: position 10,527 of record JBJMKZ010000002.1, read on the forward strand.
TACCAGGTGGCGCCCTCGAACAGGTCGGCACGCGCGTTCTCGACGCCCGAGGTCTCGGCCCCCGCGAGCGGATGGCCGCCGACGAACCGCGGATCGGCGCGGCCGGCCAGGACGGCGCGCTTGGTCGAGCCGACGTCGGTCACCACGCAGCCGTCACCCGCCGCGGCCAGGGCCGTGTCGACCGCCCCGGCGAGGGCGCCGACGGGCGTCGCCACGAACGCGGTGTCCACCCCCTCCATCGCCTCGGCGGCCGAAGCGCACGCGCGGTCCACGGCGCCCCGCCGCAGAGCGCTGTCCAGGACGCCGGCGCCTGGATCGAACCCCCGTACCGCTGCCCCGAGTCGCTGGCGTGCCGCCAGCCCGATGGAGCCGCCGATCAGTCCGACACCGATGACGGCGATGGTCATCTAGACGCGGCGGGGCACATCTATACGCGCGAGAGCTCCTTGCCGGCCAGCTCGGCGGCGTGCTCCACCTGCTCGGCGTAGGCGGCGAACGCATCCGTCGGGAGCGCCTGCGGTCCGTCGCAGATCGCCTCGTCGGGCTGGGGGTGCACCTCGACGATGATGCCGTCGGCGCCCGCCGCGGCGGCGGCCAGCGAGAGCGGGGTCACCAGGTCGCGGCGCCCGGAGGCGTGACTGGGGTCGACGATGACCGGCAGGTGCGAGAGCTCCTTGAGCACCGGCACCGCCATCAGGTCGAGCGTGAAGCGGTAGGCGGTCTCGAAGGTGCGGATCCCGCGCTCGCACAGGATCACGTTCGGGTTGCCCTCCTTGAGCACGTACTCGGCGGACATCAACAGCTCGTCCAGCGTCGACGACAGCCCCCGCTTGATCAGCGCCGGCCGGCCCGAGCGCCCGATCTCCGACAGCAGTGTGTAGTTCTGCATGCTGCGGGCGCCGACCTGGATCACGTCCGCCACCTCGAGGACCGGTTCGAGGTCGCGCGCGTCCATCAGCTCGGTGACCACCGGCAGCCCGGTCTGCTCCCTGGCTTCGGCGAGCAGTCGCAGGCCCTCCTGTCCCAGCCCCTGGAAGGAGTACGGCGAGGTGCGGGGCTTGTAGGCGCCGCCCCGGAACAGCGTCGCACCGCCGTCACGCACCGCGCGAGCGGCGGTCAGCGTCTGGTCGCGGGTCTCCACCGTGCACGGCCCGGCGATCAGGGCGAACCGGCCGCCGCCGATCTTGCGACCCTCGATGTCCAGCATCGTGTGCTCGCCGCGGCGCAGCTGCGAGGAGGCGAGCTTGTAGGGCTTGAGGATCGGGATCACCTGGTCGACCCCGGGATGCCCCTCGAGTCCCAGCCGGGCGACGTGCTCGCGATCGCCGATGGCGCCGATGACCGTCAGCTCGTCCCCCGGGCTGACGTGCGCCCGCGCCCCGACGCCCTCGACGCGCGCGACGACCGCCTGAACCTCCTCCTCCGTCGCGTCTGCCTTCATCACGATCATCATCTGCGTCTGTCCTTTCGAAGCCTGGAAATCGTACGGCGCAACTGCACGGGCGCATGAGCCCTTCGGTTAGGCGCCCGGCCCGGGAGGACCTTTGGAGCGGTCAGCCGCGGAGGCTGGCCGAGCGCCTAGCTAAATCGCCAGGCGTAGAAGCCGAAGTAGCCGTAGAACCGCGCGCCGGCGGGGCTGGCGTCGTGAAGGGCGGTCTGACGGCTGCGACCGTTCATGCTTCGAGAGGGTTTGTAGCAGACCGGCGGCCTCGCGGCCACGGCTTTCCTCACAGCAGCGCTCGCAGCCCGGACAGGAAGCGGTCGTTCTCCGCCGGCGTCCCGCAGGTGACGCGCAGGAACCCCTCACGGCCGAGCGCCTTTCCGGCCCGCACCACCACCCCGCGGTCGGCCAGCCCCCGCACGATCGGCGCCTCCTCACGGTCCTCGCCCAGTCCGAGCCACACGAAGTTGGCCTGGGACTCGGCGACGTGCAGCCCGAGCTCACGCAATCCGTCCTCGAGCTGCAGGCGCCCGGCGACCGCGCGCTCGACGCGGCGCGCGACCTCGTCCTGGTGGGACAGCGCCTCGATGGCGGCGGCCTGCGCCGCGGCGTTGCAGAAGAACGGCTGGCGGACCTGGTCGACCGCGACCCGGAAGTCCTGGGAACCGCACAGCGCGAACCCGACCCGCAGCCCGCACAGCCCGTGGACCTTGGAGAAGGTCCGCAGCAGCACCAGGTTGGGATGGGCGCCCAGCAGGTCGACCGACGCGTCGGGGTCGTCGAGCAGGTTGAACTCGCAGTACGCCTCGTCGACGATCACGCACACGTGCCGCGGGATCCGGGCCACCAGCTCGCGGATCGCCTCGAGCCCGACGGCGGTGCTCGTCGGGTTGTTGGGATTGCAGACGATGACCAGGCGGGTGGCGACCGTCACCTGCTCGGACATCGCGCCGAGGTCGTGGCGGTCGTCGCGGTCGAGCGGGATGGTGATCGCCCGGGCGCCGGTCAGCGCCGCCAGGTGCGGGTAGATCGAGAACGACGGCCACGCGTAGACGACCTCGGCGCCCGGCTCCAGCAGGGCCTCACCGGCGGCCAGGAGGATGTCGCACGACCCGTTGCCGATCGCGATCCGGTTGGCGGGAACGCCGTAGCGCCCCGACAGGCGGGCGCGCAGCGCCGCGTTGGTGGGATCCGGGTACCGGTTGGCGGCGGACATCGCACGGCGGACCGCCTCGACGACCGCGGGCAGCGGCGGGTCGGGGGACTCGTTGGAGGCCAGCAGCGCGACGTCGGCGGGCAGCGCGTAGCCGTCGGCGGCGGGGTAGACCGGGATGCGCGTGACGCGTTGCGCGAACTCGAGCGCCATGTGCGTATTGTGACCGCCGGGCTACGCGGCGCCGGGCGGGGCCTGCTGCCAGGGGGCGTCTTCGCCCTCCGGCACACGGCCGTCGCGCCCGATGTACCCGTCCTTGCCGCCGGCGCAGAGGTAGACGGCGTCGTCCTCGCCCACGCTGCGAAGCTCGCGGACCGTCCGGGCGTCCACGCGCGCGACCCCGCCGGGCCCTAGCCGGTGCACCGTCCCGTCGCCGAACTCCATCTCGATCGTCCCCCGGTGCACGAAGTACGTCTCCTCCTGCTGGTCGTGGTAGTGGCGGGGACCCTGATGGCCGGGCGGCATGCAGATCGCGTTGATCCCGAACGCGCTCACCCCCAACTCGCGGCGGATCTTGCGAAAGCCGTAGCGGTCGCCCATGGCGTCGATGTGGCCCACCGCGTACCCGTCGCCCTCGACGATCTCGTTGACCTCCCCGGCCATGCTGCCTCCTGTCGTTGGCGCCGGGCCTACCCTACTGCGCCGCCTGCAGGTCCTCGCGCAGGGCCCGGGCGTCCCCCAGGTAGACGTGCCGCGGCCGGTGGGCGTCCTCGGCGTGGTAGTGGACCAGCAGCCGGATGACGCCGCGCATCGCGCCGGGAACGTCGATCTCGCGCGCGCACAGCAGCGGCACGCGGTCCAGCCCGAGGCGGCGGGCCGCCACGGCGGGGAACTCGGCGTTCAGGTCCTCGGTCACGGTGAAGATGCAGGAGACGATCGCCTCCGGCGCCAGGCGATTGCGGTCCATCACCTCTCGCAGGAGCGTCTCGGCGGAGTCGAGGATCTCGGCCGAGTTGTTGCGGTGCACGGAGACGGCGCCTCGGAGCGCGAACAGCCGCATGGCCGCGGCATTCTGGCAGGCGCCCGGGGCCGTCATCCCGGCGGGCCGCAGCGGCGCAGGCGCTCCACCTCGGCCTCCTCCAGGCGGCGGTGCTCGCCGGGTCCCAGCTCGCCCAGGGCCAGGGGGCCGAAGCGGACCCGTTCGAGCGAGCGCACGGGATGCCCGACCGCCGCGCACATCCGCTTGACCTGCCGGTTGCGGCCCTCGTGCAGCGTGAGCTCGAGCCGATCGGCCGCAAGCCGCCCCACGCGGGCCGGCGCGGTGCGACCGTCCTCAAGCTCGATCCCCTCGCGCAGCGCCCGCATCGCCGCCTGCGCGACCGGAGCCCGCTCGACCGTGACCCGGTAGGTGCGCGGCACCTCGAAGCGCGGATGCGTGAGCCGGTTGGCCAGCTCGCCGTCGTTGGTGAGCAGGATCAGCCCGCTGGCGTCGGCGTCCAGGCGGCCCACCGGGTACAGCCGCCGGGGATCGTCGACCAGGTCGACGACGGTGGGGCGTCCGTGGGTGTCGCGCGCGGTGGATACCACCCCCGCCGGCTTGTGCAGGGCATAGACGACCCGCTCCTGGGCCCCGGCCACCGAGCGGCCGTCGACTGCCACCGCGCTGCCCGCCTCCACATCGCGGGCCGGATCGGTGACCAGCTCGCCGCCCACCGTGACGCGGCCGGCGCGCACCAGGCCCTCCGCCCCACGGCGGGAGGCCAGGCCCGCATGCGCGAGGTACTTGGCCAGGCGCATCGGCCGGGCAGGATATGCGGCCCCCGCCGAGCCGGCTGGATCAGGCCGTCGGCTGCTCGCCGACCCCGATTCGCGCCTCGCCGGCGCGCAGCAGCCGCTCGCGCAGCTCGCCGGCCTCCTCGGGACCGGGATCCCAGCGGGCCGGATCGGGCAGCTCGTCGAGCCCGCGGAGCCCGAACAGCCTGAGGAACAGCTCGGTGATGCGGTACAGCAGCGCCCCGAACCGGGAGCGGCCGGCCTCCTCGATCAAGCCGCGCTCGTGAAGCGTGGCGACGGCCGAGTCCGAGGCCACGCCGCGGATGCGGGTGACCTCCGGCCGCGAGATCGGCTGCAGGTAGGCCACGATGGCCAGCGTCTCGGCCTGGGCCGGCGTGAGCGGCGGGGTGCGGGGACGAGCCAGCAGCCGCCGGGCCGCGCCCTCGGTGGACGGGTCGGTGGCCAGGGTGAACCCTCCGGCGAGCTCGCGCAGGACTATCCCCCGAAACCCCTCGGCGTACTGCTCGCGCAGACGGGCGAGGGACTCCACCACCTCGCCCTCGCCCACCGCCGCCGCCTCGGCCAGCTCCTGCACCCCGACCGGCTCGGCGGATAGGAACAGCAGCGCCTCCAGCGTGCGGTCGACGTCCCTCACGCCCTCGCCCGCCCGCGCTCGTGCCGCTCTCCCGCCCCGGTCACCGTGATGTCGCCGAAAGGCCTCGACTGGCGCCAGGTCGCCTCGCCCCGCTTGTGCATGTCGAGCAGGGCGAACAGGGTCATCGCGACCGTGAGGCGGTCGGTGCCCGCCACGGCCTCGTCGAACCTGAAGCTGCCACGCCGCAGCAGCGACCGCAGGTGGGCGAGCCGCGCCGCGACCGAGATCCGCGGGTGGACGACGTGCATGTGGTCGACGTCGATCGGCGGCGGATGGCGCAGCAGCGTGCCCAGCGCCTCGCCGAGCTGCTCCGGGTCGTAGACGCCGGCCGGCACGTCCGCCGCGGACGCCCGGCGCAGCGCCGCCGGGACAGGCGCCGAACGGAACCGGTAGCCCGACTCGCGGCGCAGCCGGAGAGCCAGCTCCTCGGCCGCGCGCCGGTAGCGGCGGTGGGCGAGCATCCGGGCCAGCAGCTCCTCCGCCGCCTGCGCCGGCTCCAGCTCCAGCAGCTCGTCGTCGCCGGGACCCGGCAGCATGAGCCGCGACTTCAGCTCGAGCAGGCTGGAGATCAGCACCAGGAACTCGGTGGCGACCTCCAGGGCCAGCTCGCCCTTGCGCTCCAGGTGGTCGAGGTAGGCCAGCACCACGTCGGCGAGCTCGACCTCCAGCAGGTCGACCTCCTCACGCAGGACCAGGGTCAGCAGCAGGTCGAAGGGACCCGCGAAGACATCGAGGTCGAGCTCGAGCCCGGCTGCCGGCACGGCCGCCAAGCTAGCCGGCCTCCCCGACGTAGCCGCCACCCGGGGGGCCCACGCCCATCGCCTCGCGGACGCCGCGCAGCGTCTCGCCGGCCAGCACCCGGGCCTTCACCGCTCCGGCGCCCAGCACCGCCTCCAGCTCCGCCTCGCCGGGGCGAATCTCGCGGTAGCGCTCCCGGACCGGGCCGAGATGGTCGACCACCTCGGCCGCCACCGCCTGCTTGAAGTCGCCGTAGCCGGACCCGTCGAACTCGCGCTCCACCTCGTCTGGCGCGACTCCCCGGACCGCGGCGAGGATCTCGATCAGGTTCGAGATGCCGGGCTTGGCGACGGCCCGCGCCACCTCGGTGCCCGAGTCGGTGACCGCCGTGCGGAACTTGCGTTCGACGTCGGCCGGCTCGTCGAGCACGTAGACGGTCCCCTGCTCGGTGCCGCCGGTGGTGGCCATCTTCCGCTGCGGGGCCTGCAGGTCCATGATCCGCGCGCCGACCTCCGGAATGCGGTGGCGCGGGACGACCAGGATGTCTTCATAGCGGGCGTTGAAGCGCTCGGCCACGTCGCGCATCAGCTCCACGTGCTGGCGCTGGTCGTCTCCCACCGGGACCTCGTCGGTCCGGTAGGCCAGCACGTCCGCGGCCTGCAGGATCGGGTAGGAGAACAGCCCGGCCGAGACCAGCTCGCGCTGGGCGGCGGCCTTCTCCTTGAACTGGTGCATGCGGGTGAGGTCCCCGTACGGGGTGACCGAGGACAGCAGCCAGCACAGCTCGGTGTGCTCGCGCACGTCGGACTGGCGGAACAGGATGCAGCGCTCCGCGTCCAGGCCGGCGGCCAGCAGGATCGCCGCGGTGTCGTACAGGCGCTCGCGCAGCTCCGCCGGCCGGTACGGGACGGTGGTGGCGTGCAGGTCGACGATGCAGTAGATCGCCTCGCCGCGATCCTGGCCGGCCACGTACTGGCGGATCGCCCCGATGTAGTTGCCGAGGTGCTTGCGACCGGTCGGCTGGATGCCGGAGAAGATCCGCACGCGCGGCAGGCTAGCGCTGCCCGCCGTCCGGTAGGGCGGGCGTCCCGGCGGTCAGCCCGCCGCTAGTACGCGGGGGGCGGCGACTGGGGCGGCGCCGAGGAGCCGGTCCATGCCGACACCGCAAACCAGATCCCGGCCACCCCCTGGCCGTGCGCCTGACCGGCCGCGTGGTCGCCCGCGAAGCGGTACAGGGGAAGCCCCCGCAACGTCACCTGCCAGCGGCCGTCCGGCCGCCGGAACTTCCCGAGCACGCCGGTGACCCCGGCGCCACGAGCCAGCCGCGTCGAGGCCGATGCGACCGTCAACGGCGGCCACACACGCGAGCAGACGGTCCCGCACAGGACGTGTCCCGTGTGCTCTCCGATCCGGTGGTAGAGGCTCCGCCCGGTGGCGGAGACGACGATCGTGCGGTTCAACGTGACGTTGTGAGCGGCCCGGACGGTGGGCGCGATCGCACCCACGGGAGCGGCGGTGGCAGCCCAGCCCGCGACGAGCGCCGCGGCGGTCAGGGCGGCGATCCTGGTCGACCGGTTTCGCATCGGTCCTCCTCGAGGTCGGTTGGGTCCGTCTCCAGGCAGGACGCCGACCGGCCGCCGTCCCTTCCCTTCAGTCCTGCGCGATGACGATCACCCGGTCTCCGGGCGCCGGCGTCACCCGCCGCGACTTGGGCGGGTTCACGCTGACGCCGTAGGCGGCCGACGCGTCGGCGCTGGCCGCCGCCGTGCGGTATCCGATCGCCACCTCCCCGCGTCGCCGGGCGGCTTCCACCACGGTCGCGAACGCCACCTCGCGAGCCGGCTCGACGTAGTCCTGCGCCGGTTTGAGGTAGATCTCCGCGCCCTCGGCGTCGAGGATGTCGGCGAACACGGGCTGCAGGTGGTGGCTCTGCGACATCTGCGCCAGCAGCAGGCTCACCAGCCGATCGGAGACGATGAAGTCCTCCGCCTTGGTGGCCTCGGCCAGCTTGCGGTTGCGATCGTCCATCATCTCGCTGACGATCGAGAAGCCGCGCTCCACCCGCGACGCCATCTCGCGCAGGTGCAGCAGGGTGAGCAGCGTGCGGGCGTCGGCGCGCTGGTGGTCGAAGCGGTCGAAGCCCGACAGCACGACCACGTGCTCGTAGCCATCGACGCCGACCGTCTCCAGGGTGCGGCGGTCAACCGGGTCGCCCGCGTGGAACTCGAGGTGCAGGTTGCGCAGCTCGCCGCATCGCGCCGCCATCTCGTCGTCGGCACCGGGCACCTCGGTGAGCACGGTGAGGCTGGAGCCGGGGCTCACGTAGGCGTCGAGCTCGTTGATCACCGCGGTGGCGCGAACGTTCCAGCCCAGCAGCAGGATGCGCTCGGGGGCGGTCGCGCGACGGGGCGGCTCGCGCAGCGCGCCCCGGTCCACGCCGGCCGCCGCCCGAGCGGCGTCGCGCAGCACCGAGTCGTCCTGCGCGATCACGATCAGCTCGTCCCCCGGCTCGATCGGCGTGTCCATCGGGGGGTCGAGCACCGCGCGCCCGGACTTGAGCAGCCCGATCACGCATACCCGCTCGAACGCGTTGAGGAGCTCGCCGAACGAGCGGCCCGGCGTGGCGCCGTCGGGATGGAAGTAGATCTCGTCGCCGGCGAAGTCCAGGAGCTCGAGGTAGACGACCGACAGGCCGGCCTGGCGCGAGGTCTGGGCGATCAGCCGGGCGATCGTCTCGTTGACGTCGATGAGCTGGACCTCGTCGCCCCCCGCCAGCCGCGCAGCCTCCAGGTTGTCGGGGTCCTGGATCTCGGCGACCAGGTGGTATCGCTCCCGGCGACGCGCGGGGTCGTTGGTGATCGCGAGCAGGATCTTGATCACCTCGGCGTCCGGGTCCTCGCCGCCCGGGCCGAGCACGATGATCGAGCGTGCCCCGTGCGGGTTCACCAGCGGCAGGTCGGTGAGGTCGATCGGGTTGCCACTGCGGACGATCACCCTCGTCCGGCCGGTGTCGCCGACCTTCTCGCGGATCGCGTCGTCCATCTCGACCTTGTCGCGGTCGGCCATGATCACGACCCGCGGCCGCCGCTCGCTGGCGTTGTCGATCACCAGCTCGCGCACGATGGTGAACACCTCGTCCGACCACCCGAGGATTAACGTGTGGTCGCGCTCGAGCACCAGCGACCGGCCGCGGCGCAGCCGCCGCAGCCGGCCCTCGATCCCCGTGGTCAGCACGCCGATCAGGCTCGACACCAGGAAGATGCCGGCGAAGGTGACGAGGACCAGGACCAGGACGTAGGCGAAGGCCCCGGTGTCGCCCGCCACCGTGCCGGTGTCGATCGCCCGCAGCAGCGTCTGGTAGAGGCGGCTGCCGAACGAGTGGCCGGGCGGCCCCAGCCCGGCCAGCTGGATGACCGCGGAGGCGAGCAGGATCATCGCGAAGGTGGCCACGAACAGCAGGCCGATCAGCGCGACCGGCCCGCGGGCCATCGCGTTGTCGAACCCGTAGCGCAGGCGTTGGCGCAGCGTCGGACGCGGCGAGCCGGTCACCGCCGCGAGCCTAGCCAGTCGGGAGGTCGCGCAGGCGCAGCGGGTCCGGGGCTCAGAGCGCCTGGCGGATCACCGGCCGCTTGGCGGCGGCCGCCTCGTCGAGGCGGCCCACCGGAGTGGTGTACGGCGCCCGGCGCGCGAGCTCCGGATCCTCCGCCGCCTCGCGCAGGATCTCCGCCACCGCGTCCGCGAACGCGTCGAGCGTCTCCTTGGTCTCGGTCTCGGTCGGCTCGACCAGCAGCGCCTCGTCGACCAGCAGCGGGAAGTAGACGGTCGGCGGATGCACACCGTGGTCGAGCAGGCGCTTGGCCAGGTCGAGTGTCCTGATCCCCAGCTCGCGCTTCATGGGGGCGCCCGACAGCACGAACTCGTGCATGCACAGGCGGTCGTAGGCCACGGGGAGGTACTCGGCGACGCCCGCGCGCTTGAGCCTCGCCAGCAGGTAGTTGGCGTTCAGGACCGCCGTCTCCGACATCTCCCGCAGGCCCTCCGCGCCGAGCGAGCGGATGTAGGCGTAGGAGCGCACGAAGACCCCGTAGTTGCCCTGGAAGCCCCGCAGCCGCCCGATCGACTTGGGGCGGTCGAAGTCGAGGTCGAAGTAGGGCTCGCCGCCGTTGTCCGAGGCCCGGCGCACCACCTGGGGCCGCGGAAGGTAGGGCTCGATTCGGTCGGACACGGCGATCGGGCCGGCCCCCGGGCCGCCACCGCCATGGGGCTGGGTGAACGTCTTGTGCAGGTTGAAGTGGACGATGTCGAAGCCCATGTCGCCCGGCCGGGAGATCCCCACCACGGCATTGAGGTTGGCGCCGTCGTAGTAGAGCGTGGCTCCCGCTGCGTGCACGATCTCGGCTATCTCCTCGATGTTGGAGTCGAACAGGCCGAGGGTGTTGGGATTGGTGAGCATCAGGCAGGCGACGTCTTCGTCGACCTTGGCGCGCAGGTCGTCGAGGTCGACGCCCCCGTCGTCCGCCGTGGCCAGCTTGACCAGGTCGTAGCCGGCCATGGTCACGGTGGCTGGGTTGGTGCCGTGCGCGGTGTCCGGGGTGAGGACCTTGTTGCGGGGGTCGCCGCGATCCTCGTGATAGGCGCGCGTGAGCAGGACGCCCGCCAGCTCGCCGTGCGAGCCCGCCGATGGCTGCAGCGAGACGTGCGGCAGGCCGGCGATCTCGGCCAGCGCGCGCTGCAGGCGCCACATCAGCTCGAGCGCCCCCTGGGCGCGACGCGGATGCTGGGCGGGGTGCAGCCGGGCATTGCCCGGGAGCGCGGCCACCCGCTCGTGCAGCTTGGGGTTGTGCTTCATGGTGCACGAGCCGAGCGGGTAGAAGCCGGTGTCGAGGTCGAAGTTGCGCTTGGACAGGCGGTTGTAGTGGCGCACGATCTCGGGCTCTGCCACCTCGGGCAGGCGCGCCGGCCGGCGCCGGCGCAGCCGGGCGGGCAGCACCTCGTCCAGCGGCCGCCGCGGGACGTCCAGGGCGGACGGCGTGAACGCGCGCCGGCCCGGCTGCGAGCGCTCGAAGATGGTCATCGCCCGCTCGGGCCGCGCCTGACCGGGCGAGTCCGGCCTGGGCGCTGCGGCCGGGGCGCTCATGCCGGCGCCTCCGCGGGCGTCCCGGCGCGCTCCGCCGCCACCGCGTCGCCCAGCACGTCGGCCAGCCGGTCGATGTCGGCGCGCGTGCGCTGCTCGGTGATCGCCACCAGCAGCCCGTCTTCGAGCTCGGGGTAGTCGGCACCCAGCCGGTATCCGGGGTTGACGCCCGCGGCGGCGCAGCGCTCGATCACCGCGGCGACGGGAGCGTCCAGCGACAGCCCGAACTCCCGCACCACGGGAGCCTCGTGCAGCAGCCGAACGCCGTCCAGCGCCGCCAGCGTCTCCCGGGCATAGGCGGTGCGCGCCACCATCAGCTCGACCAGCTCGACCAGCCCCCGCTGCCCCAGCCACGACAGGTAGACGATTCCGGCCAGGGCGTTGAGCGCCTGGGCGGTGCAGATGTTCGAAGTCGCCTTCTCGCGGCGTATGTGCTGCTCGCGCGTCTGGAGCGTCAGGACGAAGCCGCGACGGCCGTCCGCGTCGGTCGTCTCCCCGGCGATGCGCCCAGGCATGCGGCGCAGGTAGGCATCGGAAGCGGCGAAGAACCCGAAGGAGGGGCCGCCGTAGTCGAGCCGGTTGCCGAGCGGCTGCCCCTCCCCCACCGCGACGTCGACGCCGAGCTCGCCGGGCGTGCGCAGGATCCCCAGCGCGAGCGGGTCGCACGCGCACACCGCCACCGCGTCGGTCGCCTTGGCGCGCGGGACGAGCGCCTCGAGGTCCTCCACCGCGCCGAGGAAATTCGGCTGCTGGAGGAACACCGCCGCCGTCCGATCGTCGACCGCGTCGGCCAGGGCGTCGGCGTCGGTCACCCCGTCGGCGAGGGGCACCTCTACCACCTCGGTGCCGTACCCGGCCGACATCGTCACCAGCGTCTCGCGGCTGTGGGGGTGCAGCCCCCGCGAGACGACGAAGCGCTCACGCCGGTTGGCCAGCCGAGCCAGGTAGCCGGCCGCTCCCACCGCCGAAGGCCCCTCGTACACCGAGGCGTTGGAGACGGGCAGGCCGGTCAGCTCGCTGATCGCGGTCTGGTACTCGAACATCGCCTGCAGCCCGCCCTGTGACACCTCGGGCTGGTAGGGCGTGTAGGGGGTGAGGAATTCCGAGCGCTCGACGATCGAGTCGACCAGCGCGGGGATGTAGTGGTCGTACATCCCGGCTCCGACGAACGTCAGCTCGTCCTCGGCCGAGACGCTGCGGGCCGCCAGCTCGCGCAGGTGCGCGTAGACGTCGGCCTCCGACATCCCCTCGGGCAGGTCGAGGCGGCGACCCAGCCGCACGGCGGCGGGGATCGACTCGAACAGCTCCTCGATCGAGCCGACCCCGATCTCGGCCAGCATCTGCGCGCGGTCGCGCCCGGTTGCTGAGGTGTAGGTGGTCACCGGCTCACCGACAGTGTGGCGGGTGGCGAGGTCGGGCTGGCTGGTTGCCGCTCACTCGAGCGCGGCGCTGTAGGCCTCGGCATCCAGCAGCTGCTGTTGCTCGCCCGGCTCGGACAGGCGGACCTTGACCATCCAGCCCTCCCCGTAGGGATCTTCGTTGATGGTCTCCGGGCGATCGGCCAGCGCCTGGTTGCGCTCGATGATCTCGCCCGACAGCGGCGCCACGACGTCGGACACCGCCTTGACCGACTCCACCTCCGCGTAGGGCTCGTCCTTGGTTGTCCTCGTACCGACCTCGGGCGGCTCGAAGAACACCACCTCCCCGAGCTGGTCCTGCGCGTACCAGGTGATGCCCAGGGTCCCTACGTCGCCCTCGACCCGCGCCCAGTCGTGCTCGGGGTGATAGAGGAGGTCGTCCGGGTACGAGGCTTCGGGCACTAGCCCTCCTTTCGATAGAGCGGCTTCTCCGCCACCACGGCGCGACGGAGCCTGCCGCGGACGTCGATCTCGATCTCCTGCCCCGGACGCGCGCGCGGCGCCGGCAGGTAGGCCATCCCGATTCCCACCCCCAGGCACGGCGACAGAGTCCCGCTGGTCACCTCGCCGCCGCCGGCCACCGGGTTGCCGGGGCGCGGGATCCCGGGACCGGTGAACCTGAACGGCACCAGCTTCTCGCGGGGCCCGGCCTCGCGGACAGCCCGTACCGCTTCGGAGCCGATGAACCCGGTGTCCTCCTTGCAACACCAGCCGAGTCCCGCCTCGATCGGATTGCGCTCCGGGGTCAGGTCGTTGCCATGGAGGTGGAAGCACACCTCCAGGCGCAACGTGTCACGGGCGCCGAGCCCCGCCGGGGTCGCGCCCCCGGCGACCAGGGCGTCCCACACGTCCGGCGCCGCGTCCGGTGCGACCAGGACCTCCACCCCGTCCTCGCCGGTGTAGCCGGTGCCGCACACGAGCGCGGCGGCCCCGCCGAGCGGCAGCTGCGCGGTGCGCATGCGGGGCGGGAGCTCACCCTCGGCCAGGCCCTGGACCAGGGCGCGGGCGCGTGGGCCCTGGACCGCCAGCATCGCGTAGTCGGCGGCGCGGTCGATCACCTCGCAGTCGAATCCACCGGCGTGGTCGCCGATCCAGGCGAGGTCGCCCTCGTGGTTGGACGCGTTGGTGACGGTGAGGAAGCGGTCGGGCTCGAGACGGTAGGTGAAGGTGTCGTCGAGGACTCCGCCGTCCTCGCGGCAGATCAGGCCGTACTGCGCTCCGCCCACCGCGAGCTTGGAGACGTCGTTGGACAGCACGCTCTGCAGCAGGTCCTGGGCCTGGGCTCCGCGGATCTCGACCTCGCCCATGTGGGAGACGTCGAACACGCCGACGTCACGGCGGACCGCGAGATGCTCCGGGCGGACGCCCGCGTACCGCACCGGCATCTCCCACCCCGCGAACGCGACCAACCGGCCCTGCGCGCCGCGATGCCGCTCGAACAGCGGCGTGCGGCGAAGCGTCTGCGCGGCCGGCATGCGGGGGCCAGGCTACCAGCGGCCCCGGGGCGGCCCGAGGGCTGGATGGCGGCTGCTCAGCGCGCGTCGCGGCCGTCCGACGGGATGTCGCGGCCGCCCCGCGAGTGGCCGGACGGGGCTAGGAGTCGCGCAGGAACGACGGGATGTCGATCTCGTCGTCGGAGATCTCGAGCGACGAGCGCTGGCGCGAGTCGAGCGTGACGTCGCGGTCGCGGCGGCGCTGACGGACCGAGTCGCGGGCGGTGAACGGCGACGATGGCCGGTGATGGAAGCCGGTGGCGATCACCGTGACGCGGACCTCGTCGTCGAGGGCGTCGTCGATGACGGCGCCGAAGATGACGTTGGCGTTGGCGTCGGCGGCGCTGGAGATGATCTCGGCGGCCTCGTTGACCTCGAACAGGCCCAGGTCGTGCCCGCCGGTGATGTTGAGCAGGACCCCGGCCGCGCCCTCGACCGACTCCTCGAGCAGCGGCGAGGAGATCGCCTCCTTGGCGGCCTCGACCGAGCGCCCCTCGCCCGCCGCCGCGCCGATCCCGATCAGCGCGGTGCCCGCGTCGTGCATGACCGTGCGCACGTCGGCGAAGTCGAGGTTGATCAGGCCCGGGACGGTGATCAGGTCGGTGATGCCCTGGACGCCCTGGCGCAATACCTCGTCGGCCTCGCGGAAGGCGTCCATCAGGCTCGTGCGCCGCTCGACGATGGTCAGCAGCTTCTCGTTGGGGATCACGATCAGGGTGTCGACCTCGTCGCGGAGGTGCTCGATGCCCTCCTCGGCCTGCTGGCCGCGCTGGGCTCCCTCGAACTCGAACGGGCGGGTCACCACGCCGACGGTGAGGGCGCCGATCTCGTTCTTGGCGATCTCGGCGATGATCGGCGCCGCGCCCGTGCCGGTCCCGCCACCCTCGCCGGCGGTGACGAACACCATGTCGGCGCCCTTCAGGGCCTCCTTGATCTCGTCGCGCGACTCGGCGGCGGCGCCCTGTCCGATCACGGGATCGGCGCCCGCCCCCAGGCCCTTGGTCAGCTGATGCCCGATGTTGAGCTTGACGTCGGCGTCGCACATCTGCAGCGCCTGGTGGTCGGTGTTCGCCGCGATGAACTCGACGCCGCGCAAGCCGGCGTCGACCATGCGGTTGACCGCATTGGTCCCGCCGCCGCCGACGCCGACGACCTTGATCACTGCCAGGTAGCTGCCGCTCTCCATGTTCGGTCCGACCCTTCAGCTAGCGTTGAGGGTTTGGCAGACCCCTCCCGTCGCATGGATTTACGCACGTTAGGGCCAAATGGCGGATCCGTCAATCGCGCAAGCTGCGTTGCAGATGCCGGAAGTCTCCGGCTCGGGCTGAGGGTTGACGATCGCACAGTCAACCTGGAGTAGAGGGTTGAGCCTGGCCCCCGCGGGGAATCTTCGCGGTGGTGGCGATGGGATCACGTCGTCGGCGGGGACGGCGACGCCGGCGGGACGGGGCCCGTGCCGTCATCGGCAAACTGCCCCGCCACCGGACGCTGAGGAGCGCTGACGTCCAGATACGAGGCCCCGGCCGCCCGCCCGTCCGAGAGCACCCGCGCGGCCGCCGCCCACTTCGCCTCCAGGCGGACCGGCGCCCCGAAGTCGATCCGCGGCCCCGAGCGCAGTCCGACGTGCAAACCGTCGCCGTCACGGCGCACATCGTCGACCAGAGGCCGCAGCACCGCAGGGGCCGCACCCAGCAGCGCGACCACCGACAGGGCGCCGGGGTCGGTCAGGCGCCGGGTGGCCACCGGCCCCGAGACGGGCACGGTCGGCAGATCGGGGCCCGCCGCGCGGTCGGTCAGCAGCGTCCCGTCGGCCGCCACCGGCACCGGCCGACCATCCGCCATCACTTCGGCCACCGGCTCGTACTCGACGACCTCGATGCGCAGCCGGTGCGGTGGGTCGCTGGCGACCCGCAGGTCCTTGACGATCGGGTAGGGACGCACCGCGGCGCGCAGCTCGTCCATCCGGACGTGAAGGGTCGTCATGTCGGAAGTCGCGGCCCGCAGCGCGCCGGCGATGGCGCGACCGTCGCCACCGCCGGTCCCGGTCACCGCGACCCGTCGCACCTCGACCAGCGACGAATCGCGCAGCCATAGGAAGCCGCCGGCCAGGAGAGGCAGCCCCACCAGCGCCGTGATGGCCAGCCGCCGCAGCCGGATCACGGCGCCTCCGGCTCGTCGGGCCAGGCGACCGGGCCGAGTGTCTGCACCTCCGGCTCCAGCGTCACCCCGAAGCGCTCGCGCACGCGCCGGCGGCCCTCGGCCATCAGGGCGATGACGTCGCAGGTGGTGGCGCCGCCGGCGTTCTCCACGAAGTTGGCGTGCTTGTCGGAGAAGCGGGCGCCCCCGACCGCGAGCGCCCGGCACCCCGCGGCCTCCAGGAGCTGCCCCGCCGTCCGTCCCCCGGCCCGTGCGTCCTGCGGGTTCTTGAACGTCGAGCCGAACGTCTTGACGCCCGAGGGCTGGGCGGCTCGCCGCTGGGAGCGCATCTCAGCCAGAGTCGCCTTGACCCGTTCGGTGGCGGCCGGGGCCAGGGCGAACGACGCCCGCGCCACCACCTCCCCCGAGCGCAGGTTGGAGCGCCGGTACGCGAACCCCAGGGACTCCGGAGCACGGCGCTCGGCGCCATCCGCCGTCACCACCTCCACCCACTCGAGCACGCGGTCCAGGTCCCCTCCGTACGCGTTGGCGTTCATCTTCACCGCCCCGCCCACCGTGCCGGGGATGTTGACCCCGAACTCGAGGCCGGTCAGTCCGGAACGCGCCGCCTGGGCGGACGCGCTCGGCAGGCGCGCTCCCCCGCCGCAGCGCACGCGGGTCCCCTCGACGTCGATGCGCGCCAGCTCGGCGTCCAGCTTGATCACCAGTCCCCTCACGCCCTCGTCGGCCACCAGCAGGTTCGACCCCGACCCCACGACCCCTACCTCCAGCTGCGCGTCGGCCGCCCAGGCCAGCAGCTCGCGCAGGCGCTCCTCGCTCCCGGCCCGCGCGAAGAACTCGGCGGGGCCCCCGGTGCGCACGGTGGTCAGCCGCGCGAGCGGGTAACCGGACTGCACTCCGGTCGGCACGCCGCTCACGCCACCAGCCTCGCGGCCAGCTCGTCCACGTTGCCGGCCCCCAGCGTGAGGCAGACGTCGGCCTCACCCAACCGGGAGCTCAGGAAGCGCTCGGCCCCGTCGAACCCGGGGAACCAGCCGACCTGCCTACCCCGCGACGCGTCGGCGGCGGCCTGCGCTATCCACCGCCCCGAGACGCCGGGGTGGTCCTCGGGGCGCTCACGCGCCCGGTAGACGTCGAGGACCACCGGCAGGTCCGCGGCCGCCAGCGCGGCGCCGAACTGGCGCCAGAGGGCGGCGGTGCGGGAATAGAGATGGGGCTGGAAGGCGGCGACCACGCGACGCGGCCCGAGCGTCCGGGCGGCATCGATCGCGGCGCGGACCTCGGTGGGGTGATGGGCGTAATCGTCGTAGACCGTGGCCCCCCGTGAGGTCCGCCCGCGCAGCTCGAAGCGGCGCGCGACTCCGCGAAACTGCGACAGGGCGCCGGCGGCGAGCGCCGGATCCGCGCCGGCGAGCCGGGTCGCGGTGAGTGCGGCCGCGGCGTTGAGGGCGTTGTGGGCGCCGGGAACGGCGAGTCGCACGTCGAGGTCGCGCCAGGCGAAGCGCGAGCCCCCGGGCTCGAGCTGCGGCGCCGGGACGTCGAAGGTCGCGTCCACGCCATCCTGCAGCCGCAGCAGGTCGGGGCGATCCCAGACCACCCTCCGATCGGCAGCGCGCAGGAAGGCGCGCATCGTCTGCTCGAGCTCCAGCCGCGACCCGTAAGTCGCATGGTGGTCGAGCTCCAGGTTGGTGAGCAGCGCAATGCTCGGACGCAGCTCCAGCAACGAGCGGTCGGACTCGTCGGCCTCCACCACGATCCACTCGCCGCCTCCCCACTCCGCGTTCGTCCCCGTGTCGCGCAGCTCGCCGCCGATCAGGTAGGCCGGCTCCATCCCGCACGCCCGCAGGGCTACCACCGCCATGGCGGCGGTGGTCGTCTTGCCGTGCGTTCCGCTGACCGCCAGGCAGCGCTTGAGCGACGCCACCTGCGCCAGCAGCGCGCCGCGGTGGTGCTCGGCCGCCCCGCGCGCCCGCCCGACCGCGCGCTCGGGGTTGTCCGGGGGCACGGCGGTCGAGTAGACGATCTCGGCCCCGTCGGGGACATTGGCCGCGTCGTGGCCGAGCGCGGGCTCGATGCCCGCGGCGCGCAGACGGACGACGTACGGGGACTCCGCCCGATCGGACCCGCTGACCTGCGCCCCGAGGCGACGGGCCACCAGCGCCAGCCCGCTCATGCCCGCGCCGCCGACGCCCACGAAGTGCAGGCGGCGACCCGAGAACGGCAGGGGAGCGCTCACGGCCTCACCGGGCGGCCGCCAGCACCTGGGCGGCGACCGCCCGCGCCGCGGCCGGCCGGGCCAGGGCGGCGGAGGCGTCGCGCATCTCGGCCAGCCGGTCGGGGTCGTCGAGGAGCGCCGACACCGTCTCGGTCAGCCGCATCGGCATGAGCTCGTCGTCGACGATCACCACCGCCGCGCCGGCGTCGGCCATCCAGCGCGCGTTGGTGGTCTGATGGTCGCCGGCGGCGTGGGGATACGGGATGAGCACCGCGGGGCGTCCGTGGGCGGCGATCTCGAGCACCGAGCCGCCGGCGCGGGCCACGACCAGGTCGCTGGCCAGCAGCGCCTGGCCGAAGTCGTCGAGGTAGGGATGCAGTTCGTAGTGGGGTCCCGGGCTGCGCAGGCTCCCGAAGTCGCGCCGGCCCGCCACGTGCAGCACCCTGAAGTCGGCGTCGGCGAACGCCGCGATGGCAGCCTGGTTGATCGACTTGGCGCCGAGGGATCCTCCGTAGACCAGCAGGCAGAACTCGGCGGGACCCAGGTGGAAGCGCGCCCGGGCGGCCCGCCGGTCGGTGGCCGGAGGCGGCATGGGGCGGCCGGTGACCCGGAAGCGCTCGCCGCGGCGGCCATCGATCGGGAAGGCCAGGCACACCCGGCGGGCGAAGGGGGCGAGCAGGCGGTTGGCCAGGCCGAGCTGCGAGTCGGCCTCGGTCAGCACCAGCGGCACCCTTTCGAGCGCCGCGGCCAGCCCGACCGGGGCCGAGACGTACCCCCCGCCACCCATCACCGCGGCCGGGTGAAGGTCGCGGAGCAGGCGGCGGGCCCGGGCGGTCGCCAGCGAAGCGCGGAAGAGCGCCCTCAGCGCCTGGATGGGATTACTGCGGTCGAGCCCCTCCAGGCCGAGTGGCCGCAGCTCGTACCCGGCGGCCGGGACCAGCTCGGCCTCGGCGCGCTGGCCCGCGATGAAGACGACGTGGACTCCGTCAGCCCGCAGCACGTCGGCCACCGCCAGCGCGGGCACGACGTGTCCGGCGGTCCCGCCGGCGGCGATCACGATCTGCTTGGGCATGGAGAGCGGTTTGTGCTCGGGTGGGTGTGCCTCGGCCGTTTCGCGTCCCGCCGCGCAGGTCCGCCGCGCGCAGGCGCGTGGCGCCGCCGGCGGCCACGTTGAGCAGCAGCCCCATCGCCGCCAGCAACACCGTGAGGTTGCTCGAACCGTACGAGATGAAGGGCAGCGGCACCCCGGTAAGGGGCGCCAGGCCGAGCACCGCGAAGGCGTTGAGCGTGGCCTGGGAGAGGATCAGCGAGGTCAGTCCGGCGGCGACCAGCTGCGCGTAGCGGCCGGTGGCCGCCCGCGCCGCGCGCAGCCCCGCGTACGCGATCGTCCCGTACAGGAAGAGGACGCCGCAGACGCCGGCCACGCCGAGCTCCTCGCCGATGACCGCCAGGATGAAGTCCGTGTGCGCCTCGGGCAGGTAGAAGACCTTCTGGACCGACTGCCCGAGACCGACCCCCAACAGGCCGCCGGAGCCCAGCGCGATCTGGCCCTGCACCGACTGGAACCCCGCCCCCCCGGCGTCCGCCCACGGGTTCACGAAGGCGGTCAGCCGGGCACGGCGATACGGCTCCACCAGGGCGAACAGCGCCACCGCGGTGGCGGTCACGGCGGCGATCGCCACCAGGTGGCGGAGCGGCACGCCGCCGGCGACCAGGAGCGCGGCCATCGTGAAGGCGATGACGAGCGCCGTTCCCAGGTCGGGCTCGGCCGCCACCAGGACGCAGGCGAGTCCCGCCACCAGGAGCAGCGGACTGGCCATCCCGCGCAGGGTGCGGATCTCCCGTGGACGGGCGGCGATCAGCTGCGCGGCGTAGAGGACGAGCGACAGCTTCGCCAGCTCCGAGGGCTGGAACTGGAGCGACCCGGCGCCCAGCCAGCGCTGGGCGCCGTTCACCTGGACGCCCACGCCCGGGACCAGCACCGCGACCAGGCCCGCGAACGAGATCGCCATCAGGATCGGGGTGGCTCGGCGCAGCGCGTCCAGCCCTCGCCGGGAAAGGACGTGCATGGCCAGCAGGCCGACCGCGGCCCAGGCGAGATACCGCTCGAGATAGCCGCTGCCGTCGCCGTGGCCGGCCAGCAGGTCGCGCGCCGACGAGGCGCTGTAGACCATGACCGCGCCGGCCGCCAGCAGGCAGAGCGTGGCGGTCACCAGGATCCGGTACTCGAGCGGCGGCTCGGGCTTCGCCCTGCCCCGCGCCACCTCAGACCTCCCGCGCCAGGGCGCGAAAGTGCTCGCCGCGCTGCTCGAAGTCGCGGTACTGGTCGAAGGAGGTGCATCCCGGCGACAGCAGCACGACGTCGCCGGGACCAGCCGCGGCGCGGGCGGCGGCCACCGCGTGTGGTAGATCGCCGGAGCGCTCGAGCGGGACGCCGGTCCCCGCCAGGGCTCGCGCGATCTCGTCCGCGGCCTCGCCGACCAGGTAAACGGCGCGACAGCGGGCGGCGACCGGGGCGGCGAGCGCCTCGTAGCCTCCGCCCTTGCCCCGACCGCCCAGGATCAGGTGGACGGTTCCGGGCTCGAAGGAGGCCAGCGCCACCAGGACGGAGGCGACGTTGGTGGCCTTGGAGTCGTTCACGTACAGAACACCGTCGAGCTCGGCCACCTGCTCGAGACGGTGG
>JBJMKZ010000003.1:0-15962 GCA_045805565.1 Solirubrobacteraceae bacterium
ACGTCGGGCTCCGCCGCGTCGAAGATCCGCTCCAGCGCCACGAAGTGCCGGACCGTGCGCTCGATGCAGTAGCGCTCCGAACGCCCCTTCAGCGGCCAGTCGGTGCGGTAGACGTCGCGCAGCGAGGGGGTGTCGTACGTCCGCTCGATCCGGACCGCCTCGGCGTCGACGTCGAGCGGCCCCAGACGCGCCATCTCATCGGGCAGGCAGTGCCCACCCAGCCGCCGCGCCGAGCGCCGCGAGTAGGCGACGTGAGCGACCTCGTGGCTGCGGCGCTCGAGCTCACGCCCGACCCGGCCGTAGAAATCGCTCTCGTCGAACTGGAGGGTGCAGAAGAGGAACCGCATGGACCTTCAGTCGTCAGACCGCTCGGCGGACCGGCCACCGTGCCGAAGGGGGCTCATGATCCTCGGATCATCCGGGAGGCGTTGACGCGGGCGCGGGTCAGGGGTCGCGACTCCAGGGCGCTCACCCGGGCGGCGAGCCGGTCACGCTCGCGCTCGAGCCGCCGGGCGCGCCTGCGCAGCTCGCGCAGCTGGGCCTTCAGCTGCTTGAGCCGCTGGTTGCGCTTGCCACGCCGACGTGTCTCGAGCTCCTCCCCGCGCGCCAGCGCCGACATCACATCGAGCCTGATGGCGGCCAGTTCGGACTCGACGTCCTGCTCGGGAGGCGCCAGTGCCGGCCCGGCGCCCGCCAGCGGGTCGGGACAGCCGGCCAGGAAGTCCCGCAGGCCATGGTCCACCACCAGGGTGCCTTCGCGCAGCCTCGCCTCCACCTGCGCGTCGTCGAGGACCAGTCCCGCGTAGAGCTCGGGCAGACGTCCCTCCTCGTACAGCCGGCGAAGCTCCCGTCGCCGGGGAGTCTCGTCATTGCCGCCGAACAGGTTGACCTCCACCCGTCGGCGGTACTGCTCGAAGGAGCGCAGCGGGAAGTGCAGGATGCGCGCCGGCCACATCGGCGCGGGCACGAGCGCCGGCTGGTCGGAGTCCGACTGCGCCGACACCGCGCGCAGGACCGCGCGACCGGGCGGACGCGGTGGCGCCGTCCCGTCTGACGGCTTGGGCCTCAGGCGCGCCCGGTGGTGGCCGTGTCCGATCCGCACGTCGGCGCTGGCGCGATGCGCCACCTTGGGCCGCAGTCGCGAGCGGACTTCGCGGACCACCAGCCGTTCCGCGAACGAGCCGGGGCCGTCGGGCCGTCCCACGAACTCCGGCCGCGGCGCGAGCACGCTGCCGTAAGGCTCGGGAATGGCCGCGAAGACGTCCTTGAGGTTGCCCCCCACCGGCCACCAGAACTCGTCGGCGTCGGCGTGGAGGACCCAGTCGCCGCCGAACTCGGTCGCCGCCATCCGCGCCATGCGCGTCACCCAGTTGCGGGCCTGGTGGTCGAACTCCCGGGCCGGCTCCTCGATCAGGTGAAGCAGCCCCGCCTGCTGGTAGGCGCGCAGGATGTCTGGCGTGCGGTCGACCGAACCGTTGTCGGTCACGACGAAGAAGTCCACGCCCTGGGCGACGTGATAACGAAGGTTGGACTCGATGACGTCCTCCTCGTCGCGGACCTTGAGGGTCATCACGAGCCTCATCGCCCCTCGTCCTCCCGGTGGCGCAGCCGCGCCAGCGGCTGGGCGACCACCCCGGCGAGCCGGCGCCAGGGCGAGGACCGCGCCGCCGCCAGCCGGCGCTTCAGCCGCCGGTTGTCCCGCTTGACCTGGTCGAGGCGCTCTCGCGTGCGCGCCAGCCGCCGCGCCGAGCTGGTGGCGCGGGCGCGATGGCGGGTGCGCTGGCGCTGGCGGGCGGCGTTGGTCCGGGCGCCTGCCTCCATCATCTCCAGCTCGAGCCTCGCCAGCTCGCGCTCGCGGCGCTCGGCCGGGATCGCGCGCGCGAGGCCCGCCGCGTACTGGCGCGCGGCTGCGATCCCGCCCTCGGCGAGCGGATCGGGGCAGCCGGCCAGGAAATCCCGCAGGGAGTGATCCTCGACGAAGCGGCCGTCTCGAAGGCCCGTCTGCACCTGCTCCTCGTCGGGGACCAGCGCCTCCCAGCGCTCGAGCAGACGGTCCTCGGCACGCTGGCGCCGCAGCTCCCGGACCGACGCGCTGTCGGGAAAGCTCTCGTCGATCGCGTACTGGTCCATGCGACGCAGGAAGTGGCCCGACGAACGGTGCGGGAAGTGCAGGATCCGCACGGGCCACCACGGCGCGGGGACGAATCGCAGCGACCGCGCCGGGCCCGAGTACGGATCCGTGGCCAGCCGTCCGGGTGGCCGCACCTCGTCCTCGTCGGAGGCGCCGCCGACGTGATGGCCGCCGCCCGAGACGACTACGTCCGGCGCCGCCCGGTGGGCCATCTTGGGACGCAGGCGCGAACGGGCCTCCCGGATCACCAACCGCTCGTAGAACGGGCCCGGGCCGTCAGGCCGCGGGACGAACTCCGGGCGCGGTGCGAACAGGACGCCGTAGGGCTCGCGAACCGCGGCGAAGACGTCGCGCAGCGTCCCGATGACGGGCCACCAGAACTCGTCGGCGTCGGTGTGGATCACCCAGTCGGCGGCGAACTCGCTGGCCGCCAGGCGTGCCATCTGCGACACCCACTCTCCGTGCATCGCGAAGTAGTCGGGGCTGTCGTCGTCCAGCAGGTGCATCAAGCCGGCGCGCTGATAGGCGGCGATGATCTCGGGGGTGCGGTCCACCGAGCCGTTGTCGGTCACGATGAAGAAGTCGATCCCCTGCGCCATGTGGTAGCGCAGGTTGGCTTCCAGTACGTCCTCCTCGTCGCGCACCTTGAGGGTCATCACGAGCTTCATTGCAACCGTTTGGGATCGGGGGGGCCGAGCGGTACGGCGAAGAGGCCCAGACGGGCTCCCGGGTGATCAGCCGAGCCGCAAGCGCATCGGCGCAGCACTATGGCAGACCGCGGTGATCGTAGACCGAGCACCGCCTGACGCGGCCCGAGACGGATGACCGCGACGCTACCCTTGTGCGGCGCCCGAGGCGAGCCAGGCCGCGGTGCCCACCCTGCCAGCCGGGTGCCTTGCGCCGCCCGCTCAAGAACGTGGCGTCCGCCATGCGCATACTCTTCGTCTTCCACAAGCCCTCGTTCGTCCGCTACTTCGAGTCGCTGATCGACAAGCTGGGCGCGCAAGGACACCGGGTCCACATCGCGGTCAGGCCCGTCTCGCGCCGCGAGACCACCCGTCGGCGCAAGCCCGGTCCCGAGCTGCTGCGGCGCATCGACGAACGCAGCTACGACCTGATCGATCGCCTGTGCGCCGAGCACGCGACGATCACGCGGGGGCCGGCCCCGGTGCGGCAGGATCGCTGGAGCTCGCTGACCGTCGCGCTGCGCCGCTCGATCGACTACCTGCGCTACATGTCGCCGGTCTACGCGGATGCGCCCAAGCTGCGCGCACGCGCGGCGCGCCATACGCCCGAGCTGTTCGTCCGCCTGACCGGGCCGCGGGCGCTGCGGGCGCCGGCCGTCGTCCGGGCGCTGGACCGGCTGCTGCGCCGGCTGGACACCGCGATCCCGCCCAGCCCGCGGGTCGATGAGTTCATCCGCTCCCAGAGCCCGGACCTCATGCTGATCACCCCGCTCATGTTCGAGCCCTGGCAGGCCGACTACATCCGCTGCGCTCGAGCGCGGGGCGTGAGGACCGGGTTGTGCGTCGCCTCCTGGGACAACCTCACCAACAAGGGGCTGATCCAGACTCCTCCCGACCGCATCTATGTTTGGAACGACGATCAACGCCGCGAGGCCGTGGAGCTGCACGGGGTGCCCGGGCAGCGCGTGGTCGCAACGGGAGCCCAGTGCTTCGACCAGTGGTTCGAGTGGGCGCCGTCGACCACGTCGGAGGAGTTTCGCCGGCGACTCGGCTTCCCGTCGGACGGGGCGATGCTGCTCTACGTCTGCTCCTACAGCTTCATCGCCCCCGAGGAGCCCGAGTTCGTCGAGCGCTGGCTCACCGCGCTGCGCGGCCACCCCGACGAGCGCCTGCGCCACGCCAGCGTTCTGATCCGCCCCCACCCCAAGAGCGAGGTGCGCTGGGACGAGAGCCCGCTCGGCGAGTGGTCGGGCGTACAGATCTGGCCGCCCGCCGGCGCGCTTCCCACCGACGAGGAGTCCAAGTCCTCCTACTTCGACTCGATCTTCCACAGTGACGCCGTGGTGGGGATCAACACCAGCGCCCTGATCGAGAGCGCGATCGTCGGGCGCCCGGTGTTCACCGTGCTCGACCCCCAGTTCGAGGACACCCAGGAGGGGACCCTGCACTTCCGCTACCTGCTGCGCGACAACGGCGGGCCGCTGACCGTCGCCCACGACCTCGCGGAGCACCTCGCCCAGCTTGCCGCGGCCCTGTCCGACGAATCGCCCGACGCGCAGATCGAGCGATTCGTCCACCGCTTCGTCCGCCCCCACGGGCTCGAGACTCCCGCCCTGCCCGTCCTGGTCGAGGCGATCGGGCAGCAGCTCGCCGCGCCGGCGCCGAGCCCCGCACCGGCCCGGCTGCGCAGCGCGCTCGGTGGCGTCGTCCTGCGACCGCTGGCCGCCCTGGCGCAGCGCGGAGTCTTCGCCACCGCCGCCAAGCGACCCCAGACCGGCTGGGCGACGTCGGCCAGGCGCCGGCTGAAGCCGTTGCGCCGCCGGCTGAGGCGCACGCGCCGCGCGGGGGTCCAGGCGGCCGGTCGGCTGCGAATCGCCGCCTCCGATCGGGTCAGCGGCCGCAACGGGCACGTCGGCGCCGACGGGCGGGATCGCCGAGCGCAGCTCACGGGCGCGGGCGCCGCACGCGACGGCGCCGCTGACGACGGCCGGTCACGGCCCGGCGCCTAGCGACTCGCTCAGCGCGCCGACGAGCCGCTCGGGCGCAACCGAGCCGCGGCACGCCTCAGGCGCGACCAGATCGACCGGTTGACGTCCGCCGCCGCGCCGTCGCCCGCCCGGCGGCGGCGCTCGAGCTCCCGCCGGCACTCGCGAAGCCGCCGGCGGGCGCGGGCACGCTGGCCGAGCAACGTGTGCTCGTTGCGCACCAGCGCCCGCATCATGTCCTCCTCCAGCGCGGCCAGCTCCGCCTCCGCGCGGGCCGGCTCGACGGCGACCGGGATCCGGGCCGGCAGCGCTGAGGACGGGGCACCACCGACCAGGGGATCGGGGCAGGCGCGCAGATAGTCGCGGAAGCTCTCGTCGCGCACCAGGCGGCCCGCGGCCAGGCCGGCTTGGACCGCCGGGTCGCCGACCAGATCCGCGTAGACCTCGGGCAGCCGACCGGCGAGGTAGGCGTCGTGCAGCTCGCGACGGCGCCCCTCGAGGTCGCCGCGCTCCTGCAGCGCGATCCGCCTGACGCGCGCCTCGTACTGGGCGTAGCTGCGCAGCGGGAAGTGCAGGATCCGGATCGGCCACCGCGGGGCCGGGACCAGCAGATCGCCGTCCTGCAGCTCCGCGCCGACCGGACGCAGCACCGGTCGCACCGCGCGGCGGGAGATCCGGTCGAAGCTCGGGCCTCCCCCTCCCCGGGTCAGCCGGTGGCTGCCGATGAAGACGTTGACGTCGTCGATCCCGCGGTGGGCGAGCTTGGGGGTGGTATGGGAGCGGGCCTCGCGGATCACCATCCGCTCGGCGAACGAGCCGGCGCCGTCCGGGCCGGGCACGAACTCCGGTCGGGGCGCGGCCAGCGCGTCCCAGCGCTCGTCCACCGACGCGAACGCGTCGGCCAGCGTGCCGGACGCAGGCCACCAGAACTCATCGGCGTCGTTGTTGATCACCCAGTCGGCGTCGAAGTCGGTGGCGGCCAGGCGCGCCATCCGGGTGATCCACTCCGCCTGGAGCTCGTGGTAGTCGTCCGAGGGCTCCTCGATCAGGTGCAGCAGGCCCGCCCTGGCGTAGCGGTCGAGCACCTCCACCGTTGCGTCGGTGGAGCCGTTGTCGGTGGCGATGACGAAGTCCACGCCCTGCGCGAGGTGGTAGCGCAGGTTGGCCTCGATGACGTCCCCCTCGTCGCGCACGACGAGCGTCATCACGAGCCTCATGGGCGGCCACGTTACCGCGACCCCGCGGCGGCGTTTGCCAGACTGGCCTGGACCCATGCCTCTGGCGATCCGACCGTGGCGAGCGCGCTCCGAGCCGCCGGCGCCGTTCGTGGTGGGAGTCCCCCGATCCGGGACCACGCTGCTGCGGCTGATGCTCGACGCGCACCCTCACCTGACGATTCCGCCCGAGACCCACTTCCTTCCGCAGCTGCTGCGGGCGTGCAGGTCGGGGCGTGGCACGCCCGAGCGGGTGATGGCGCTGCTCACCGCCACCAAGCGCTGGCAGGACTTCCAGCTCGAGCCGTCCCAGCTGCTGCGGCGGCTGCCGTCGGAGCGGCCAGTCGACGGCCGCGAGGCCGCTCGCGCCTTCTATGCCGCCTACGCCGAGAGCGTCGGCAAGCCCCGCTGGGGGGACAAGACGCCGGTGTACCGCAAGAACATGCGGCCCATCCAGAAGGCTCTTCCGGAGGCCCGCTTCATCCACATCATCCGCGACGGGCGCGACGTGGCACTGTCGGTCCTGGGCCTGCTCTTCGGCCCGGACTCCGTCGGCGAGGCGGCCCGCCGCTGGAAGCGAAAGGTGCTCCGAGCCCGCGAACAGGCCTCGAGGCTGCGCCATTACCGGGAGGTGCGCTACGAGGACCTCGTCGCCGAGCCCGAGACGACGCTGCGCTCGGTGTGTGAGTACATCGAGCTGCCGTGGGACCCGGCGATGCTCGAGTACCACCGCCATGCCGCGGAGCGCATGCAGGTGATCGCCCGTCGACGCGAGCGTCAGGGCCTCGAGCCGATCCCCACCGGATACGGGCCGCGTATCCACGCCCTGACCAGCGAGCCCCCGAAGGGCGAGCGGGTCGGGCGCTGGCGCACCGAGATGAGCGCGGGCGACCGCGCCTCCTATGAGAGGGTCGCGGGGGACCTGCTCGCGCAGCTCGGCTACGAGGTCGGCGGGGGGCACTGAGCCGGCCGCCCGCCCGGTCGGGTCTGCTTCGACCTCCGCGGGCTTGCCCCGCACCGGCTCCCTCCGACCATCGGGGGCTAATGGACCGCTACGGCGAGGAAGTCCACCGTCAGGCCGCGATGCAGCCGGCCTCGGATCGGGTCGAGTGCCCCCACCGCCAAGCGCTTGGGGTCGGGGGCGAAGCGGAATGGGGCCGGGTAGTCGACCGCACGAGGTATTGCCAGCAGGAACGGCTGGCGCGCAACGCCCACGGCGAGCTTGGCGTTGCCATCCCGCTTTCCAAGCGAGAGGGTCCAGCGGGGTCCCTTGAACACGAGCCCCTGAACGCGTTCGGTCAGCGAGGGCTCTAGGCCGCGGAAGCGGGCGAGCACGAGATCGTTCGGTCTGGGGGGGCGAGGCACACTTATCGGACGGTCGGTTACGCCCGCAACCGAGGCGATGAGGCGTGCCCGGCCGCAGCGGTCCGTCCCGCGGGCGAGCACCTGCCAGCGATTCGCGGCTCGGAGCTGCCGGTAGTGGCAGAAGAGGGACAGCCGGGTCGCGGGCGCATAGGCCGGCGGAACGTCGTCGCTGGTTCGCAGGATGCGCTGGGGCGCGCTGCGCGAGGCGAGCTTGTGCGCGTCGAGGTCGTCGAGACGGGAGGTGAAGGCCACTCCAGGCTGGAACACCGGCAGCGGGTCCCAGCGCAGCTGGGGATAGGCCCACATGACCGCGGTTTGCAGCGGCCAGACGTGCACGGTCTTTCCGGCCACGGCCTGCAGTGACCCGGCGTCGAGCGCCTCCTCCCGGCGCAGAGCGCCGCGCTCGGCGGCGATCGACTGCCTGGATTGGGTGAGCATCGCCAGCTCGCCACGCCAGCCGGCGAATGACCCGGCGCGATGTACGAGCTCGTCCGACCCGGTGGCTGCGAAGTACACCACCACCAGCGCGGCCAGCCCCGCTAGTGGCGCGGCGAGACCCCGTCGCAGGGCGGCCGAGCCGAACCCGAGCCCGACAGCACAGGCGAAGTAGTACGAGATGTGATGTGGACTGTGCTTCATGAAGGTCTGCTTGAAGCCGGTGAACAGGATCAATGCCACCACCACGAAGGCGGCGAGCCTCGAGGCGGGTGGCCAGCCGGCGGTGCCCCGCCAGGCAAGCGTGGCCACCAACAGCAGGGCGACTCCGGCCAGCAGATAGTCGGAGCCTGGACCCTTCTCCTCCGCGATGCCATCGGCGTAGTTGGCCATCAAATCGACCGACCGCGCTGTGTAGGCGAGTAGCGCTCCCGGCGATTGACCATCTACGAGGCCCAGCGCCAAGACCGCCACTGCGAAGCTGGCGGCGCAGGTCGCCACGGCCGGCAATCGACGGGATGGGAAAGCCACGCCGCACGTGATCAGCATGACCAGCAGGATTGCCAGTCCGGAGCTCGGTCGGACCAGATACTCCAGCCCGCCCACCGCGCCGGCGATGACTGGAAGCGACCGGTGCTCGATCCAGCGCGGGCGGGCGGGGTCCAGCACCGCCAATGCCCACACCGCCACCACCGCCACCACCGCGGCGGTGAGGACATCGTCGTGCTCGGTGGTGGTCAGGGCAGCCGCGCCGGCCGCGGCCATCGGCAGGGCGGCCCACAGCGGCAGGCTGCGCCGCGCCGCCCAGACGAAAGTCAACGCGGACGATCCGACCACCAGCGCCACATATGCGAGGGACAGAAATCCCTGGGTGACGAACGTAAGCCGGGGAACCGTCAGGAACCCCAACGGCCCATACACCCAGATGATCTGCCTGCCGAACTCAAGCCCCCGGTGGGAGGCGAGATGCAGCGCGGCGATCCACGAGTCATCCAGCGAGGCGCCGATGTGGCCGAAGTCGAGCGGCGGCCAGATCAGCAGCGCGAGGGCCGCTCCCAGAAGCCATGTCGAGCCAACCACCCGGCCGAGACGGGGACCGAGCCGATCGACCATGAGTGCGGGCGTCCGAGCCGTCCCCAGCTCGCCCGGCGGCGTCCCGTGCGAGACCGGCCCGGTCATGCGGAGCCGCACGTCAGAAGCCCCACCCGCCTCGACGAGCCAATCCGGCGAGCCGGCGTCATCAGTGCAAGCGGTGGAGGGCGAGCCGGTACACGGCACCGCCTTGGGTGCAGACGTAGACGTGGCGGACGGCGTCCTCCCCGAAGGAGGTCAGGGCGAGCGCCCGCCGTGCCACCGCCGGGACATTCGAGGCGCTTGCCGAGCTACGTCCCAGCGCGATGCTGTAGATGCGCCCACTGCAGTAGTCGCCGTAGACATAGCGGCCGGCATAGCCGCGTAGGGCCGGATCGCGGACAAACACGCCGCCGGTGATCGAGGCGCACATGTGGGGAGGCCGCCGATACGCGAACACCGGAAACACCGCGCCGGGAGCCCTCTCCTTCGCGGCGACGCGCTCCTCGTCGCCATCCGTCAGCGGGTGGCCGGCCTTGTGGAACCCCTCGAACACGCGCCAGCCGTAGTTGCGCCCGGCGGCCTTCCCACGCGAGGCGAAGTCGATTTCCTCCGCCCAGCCTTTCCCGACGTCCGCAATCGCCATGGCGCCAGTACGTGGGTCGAGGGCGAAGCGCCAGGGATTGCGCAACCCGTAGTCATAGACCTCGGGCCGCGCGCCGTGCCGATGCACGAAGGGGTTGCCGGGTGGAATCCGGTAGGACCGATTTCCACTCGGGCGCGGGTCGACGCGCAGGATCTTGCCAAGCAGCGATCCCAGGTTCTGGGCGTGGTTGTATCGGTCGAACGCCGTCCCACCGTCGCCGATGCTGATGTACAGGAGGCGGTCCGGCCCGAACAGCAGCAGCCCCCCGTTGTGGGTGTCGAAGTGCTGCCTGCGTGCCTTGCGCGGATTTTTCACGCGAGGCTTGCGCAGCAGCACGACCAAGCGGCGCGTACGGGGGTCAGCCCGCTCGGGGGTCGCACGGCGATACTCGAGAACCCGCACGTCGTTGTCCTTGCCGGTGTAGTCGACATAGAAGCGCCCGGACTTGGCATAGTCGGGCGCGAAGGCCATCGACAAAAACCCATTCTCGGTTCCCCCATGGTTGACCACCGGCGAGAGGTCCAGGAACGGCGCCGCCAGGGGCCGGCCGTCGCGCAGGACCCGGATGCGTCCGGTGCGCTCGACCACGAACAGCCGGCGCCGATCGCCGGGTGGGCCGGTGACGTAGACGGGCTGGTCGAAGCTGCCGACCTTCACGAGCTGCAGCAGCGGCGGCCCGATCGTCGCGCGCCCGAGCAGCGGTGGCCCGTGGCTCGAGCTGGCGAGGGCGAGGACGATCGCGACGCCGGCGGCCAGCACGATCACCATCAGAGCCGCTACACGGACGCGTCGGCCAAGCATGGGAGCCGGGCATCCTACGCAAGATCCGGCTCGGAGAGCGCCCCAGGGCGACCGCGGTAAACGCCGCAATGCGAGCGGACCTACACCCACCGGCACCGGATAAGCGTGCGCAGTACCCGAAGGCCATCTCGCGGCGTAAGCTTCTTACCCTCCTCTCGTGACCTGGCGCGGTAGCTGATGGGTACCTCGTAGATGCGCACGCCGGCCTGTAACAGCCGCGCAGTGATCTCCGCCTCGATTGCAAACCCCGCCTCACGAAGCGGCAAGGTCTGAAAAAGATCGGTCCGCACAGCTTTGTGACACGTCATTATGTCGGCCACCCAGCTGTTGTAGAGCAGGTTGGCAACGAGCGTCACAGTCTTGTTGCCCACCACATACCAGAAGCTGTACGAAGAGTGAGCCTGAAAGCCGCGCGCTCCGAAGACGGCTGATTCACCTGCGAGCAGTGGCTCGAGCAGTAGACCGATGTCGTCAGCGTCGTACTCGAGGTCCGAATCCATGATTGTCGTATACGTATTCTGCGCATGGCGCAGCGCGGTCTGAATCGCCGCCCCTTTGCCGAGGTTGCGCGGATGCGAGAGAATCCGTACCTCAGATGGCCAGCTGCCGTTGCGCAGCACGTCGTGTGTGCCGTCGGTGGAGCCGTCGTCAACGACGATCACCTCCCGTGCCCGGACCGGCAACTTCGCCTCGAGGACCGCCTCGATCGAGGTTGCCACCGTTGCACGCTCATTGAAGACCGGAATCAGGACCGAAAGTGTTGCGGTCCGGTTGCTCGCATCAGCCGCCCGGACATCTGATCTACGAGTCGCCATCGCCGAGCATCATTGCTCATCGCCGTGCCGAGCGCGCGCTCACCTAGGCCGTCGGCTCTAGGCAGACGCTTACGTGACGCGGGCCGCTGCCGAGAGGAGCACATGCGTCGCCCATGAGCCGCTCGGAGCGAACGACCGCCGGCGCCCGCCGATAGTGTTAGGACGATGGAGCTGGCTGGAGGGGACGTCCCCGCCGCGCGCTGTCCAGGCAATTCAGCGGGAGCACGCAGACGGGGCGTTGCGCTGCGACTCGTACCGGTTGTAGTCCCGGTTGCGATCTTTTTACCCGCGCTTCTCGGATCGCGGCTGTTAGCTGTAGGTGACGGCCTGCATTACGACCTGCCGCTCTATACGCTCGCCGCGCAGGCTTGGCACGCCGGACAAGTCCCGGCCTGGAACCCGTACATCTTTTCCGGGGCGCCGCTGCTCGCCATCGGCCAAGCCGGGGTTTTCTACCCGCCGAACGCGCTGTTCCTGGTTTCGACGTTTTGGGCCTACAACGCGCTGATCATCGTGCACTTCGCACTAGCCGGGGTTGGCGCGGCGGCCCTTGCACGTCGCTTTTGCCGTGATGATGTCGGTGCCGCCGTGGCTGGCGTCGGCTTCGCCCTTTGCGGGTTCTTCTTCGCGCACGTGGCGCAGGCCAACCTCGAGGCGTCTGCCGCTTGGTTGCCCTGGACGCTGCTCGCGTTCGAGCGACTGCGTGACCACTTCTCCGCGTGGCGACTGGCTCAGGCCGGGGCTGCCCTCGGCCTCGGACTGGTTGCGGGCTTCCTCCAGATGTTCGCCATAACGTTGGCGATGTTGGTCGTCTACGCGGCGACGCTCGCAGTGCTCGAGGGACGACGCGGGCGCGGTCGCGCAGCATGGCTTGCCGCTGTGGTGGCCGTCGCAGGGGCGAGCCTCGCAGGCGTACAGCTGCTTCCCACGCTGAGCGTGCTCGACGAAACCGCGCGTGCGTGGGCGGACATCAGCTTTGTGACTAGTGACTCCTTGTCGTGGTCTCACGCTCCGCTCCTCATGTTTCCGTACCTGTTCGGTAACGACTACCCGCATGCACCGTTCACTGCCGGATACGGAGGCCAGATCGACCTCCATGCGGTGACGGGATATCCGGGCATGGCCTTGCTGGTCGTGGCGGTCGCCGGCGCTGGACTCGCTCGCAGGGATCGCCGGGCGCTGGCTCTCCTTCCCGCCGCCGCGCTCGCCCTCATCGCGATGCTGGGTGACAGCACACCGGCTGGGCAACTCATTGCCGAGTTGCCGATCTACGGGAAGTTTCGCGCCTGGGCGCGCTACGTCGTGGTCGTGGACCTCGTCGTCGCGGTTCTCGCCGGCTACGGGATAGCGGCTCTTCGGCAAGCCGACCGAGAAACTCGCCGCGCCGCGGCGCGCCGAGGACTGATCGCCGCGGCCGTCATCGTCGGCGCGGCTCTCGTCATCCCGCGACTTCCCGGCATACATGGCTTGGTGGCCCCAGGCACGCCCGGCGTGCTGGCCATCGTCATCCCGGCGGCGGCAGCGTCTCTCGCCGCTGGCGGATGCCTGCTGGCGCGCAGCCGCCCGGGCGCTGCGTCGGCATTGCTCCTGGCGCTGGTCATCGTCGATCCGCTTGCCTCCTTCGGAGGCTTCTTCCAGTGGCGGGATTCAGGGACGATCGCCGCCGCCAGGCAGCTGTACTCCAGTCCACATCCAGCCGCGCTTCGCTCGCTCCAGACGCGGACCCCCGGCCTAGACCGGTACTTGGTACAGGGAAAGTTCGAGGGCTGGACCTTGCTCGTCAACGCCCTCCAGGGATTCCCGTCGGTCAACGGTAAGGAGCAACTCCGTCCCAACCTCTACAGCGAGGCGCTCGGTGTCACCGCGAGCGGGCGGATCAAGCGTCGCAGCAGCCTCTTCCGCGCGCAGGCACACAGTGCCGATTTGCTACGCGCCTCGGTCATCGTCCGCCATACGAAGGATCAGGCGGCGGTCGTTCGGCCCCGTCAGCCCGCACTGCCCGACGCGTTCGTGGTTGGCCAGGTGGAGCAGCGTTCGCGGCGCGACATCCTGGATGCGGTGGATGGACGTCGGCCGTTCGATCCGAGCAGGGTCGCATTGGTTGAGCGCTGCGGCGAATGGTGTCGCCCGCTTCGTGACGCGGGTAGGGCAGGAACCGTATTTCGCGAGCGCCGTCATATGAGCTCTACGAGTCTGGAGGTACACGCCCGCCGGCCGGGACTCCTCACTCTCAGCCAGGCGTGGTTTCCAGGCTGGGAGGCCCGCCTTGATGGTCGCTCGGCTCCCGTCCTGCGCGCCGACGGGCTGGTGACGGGGGTCCCGGTTCCCGCGGGACACCACGCCGTCGCGTTGCGCTACCACGCCCCCGGTTTGGACGCGGGCGCCGCGGTATCGCTGCTCGCGGCAATGGCTCTCCTCGCGTGGGGAGTGACCTCCCGTGTACGACGACCGCGCTAAGTCTCCCTTCCGCCGGGATGCTCCCTGGCCAAATGCCCGGCACCGGCCAGGTGTTCGATCGCGCTGCTGATCGCTGCTAGCCTCTCGCCGCTTGGGGGCGCTCCTCACTGCAATGCGCCGGCGGCCGTGGAGGGCTGCCTTCCTGGTAGGGGCGGCCGTCGTGGTGGTGCTCGCCGCGCTGGCACTCACACGTCTGCAGGGAATGCCTCGAGCCTGCCGCGGCTGCCCGAACGTGATCGTGTTCGAGACCGACGACCAGACGGTCGCCGACATGGCCGCGCTTCCGCGAGTGAGGTCCCTGATCGGGCGCCAGGGAGTGACGTTCGACAACTCTTTCGTGAATCTCTCGGAGTGTTGCCCGTCGAGAGCGACTTTTATGACCGGCCAGTACGCGCACAACCACGGCGTCCTCAGCAACCACCCCCCCGACGGCGGTTTCTATCGCTTGAACAGCGACAACACGCTCGCCGTATGGATGCACGACGCTGGCTACCGCACGGTGATGATCGGCAAGTACCTCAATGACTATGGAACCAAGGGCCCCGACCTGATTCCACCCGGATGGGACGACTGGAATGCTGCGGTCGCGTATCCGAATGAGAAGGACGATGACGCGCAGCAGGGCAACGATTACTTCCTCAGCTACTACCGGAAGCTGTACAACCGAAACGGGCGAATCGTCAGACTGCCCCCCGGGCTATATCGCACCGACGCCGACGCCGCCACGGCCCGGGCGGCGATCCGTAGCGCTGCCCGTTCCTCGCAGCCGTTCTTCATGTGGCTGCCGTTCGTCGCCGCACACCAGGGCACGCCCGTCGAGCCGGACGATCCCCCAGACGTCCGTACACCAGCCGTCGCGCCCAAGTACCGGGATCACTTTCGCTCCCTGCCGTTGCCGAGGCCGCCCAATTTCAACGAAGCCGACATCTCGGACAAGCCCCAAGTCGTACGACGTGCGCGCCTGACGCCGGAGAAGCAGCGCGCGTTCCGTGAGCTGTTCCAGCAACGCCGCGAGGCGCTGCTCTCCGTCGACGCGGCGGTGGCGTCGATCATCTCGACCCTCCGCAAGACCGGACAGCTGGCGCACACCCTGATCATCTTCACGTCGGACAACGGCTTCATGCTCGGCGAGCACCGTCTCGGTCCGAGACAGGAATACATCTACGAGCCGGCGATCCGGGTTCCGCTGCTCATGCGAGGGCCAGGCATTCCTCACGATCAACACCGCAGCCAGATGGTCATCAATGCCGACCTGGCACCGACGATCATCGAGGCCGCCCACGCGACCGCCGGCCTTCCCGTGGATGGACGGTCGCTGCTCCCGCTGATCCGAAATCCGCATATGACTTACCGGCGCGACCTGTTGATCATGGTCGGCAGGGCCTTTGGAAAGCGGGCGTTCTGGGGACTTCGCACACGCCGATACGCCTATGCCGAGTACCGCAAGGGCCAAACCGAGCTCTACGACCTCCGCCACGATCCCTGGGAGCTGACCAACCGGGCAGACGACCCCCGTTACGCACGACTTCGGGCTCGCCTCCACGCCGAGCTGGGTCGGCTGCGCCACTGTCGCGGCAAGGCCTGCTCCTCGGGGCCTATCACGCCACCCTCCTGAGGGCTGGAGGTGCCGCCGCGCATGAGCGGGCCGGCCTGGCTCATCATTCCCACTTACAACGAGGTCGCGAACCTCGAGCCGCTGGTTACGTCGGTTCTTCCGCTGCTAGCCCGTGCGGCACCGGCCGGGCATCGTGTCCTGATAGTGGACGACTCATCTCCGGACGGAACCGGTCGCCTGGCAGATGCGATGGCCGCTCGCCTGGAGTCGGTGGAGGTCCTGCACCGGCCCTCGCGGGCAGGGCTGGGCCCGGCCTATCTGGCAGGATTCTCCGCTGCCCTGGAGGGCGGGGCGGCCTACCTGCTACAGATGGACGCCGACTTCTCGCATGACCCTGCCGATGTGCCACGCCTGCTGAATCGGGCCGAGCAGGGCGCGGATCTGGTCCTGGGTTCGCGCTACGTGTCCGGCGGCGGCGTCGTCGACTGGGGCGCCACGCGTCGATCCATCAGCCGGGCGGGCTGCTGGTATGCCCGCAAGGTCCTGGGTGTCCCCATCCGAGACCTCACCGGCGGATTCAAGTGCTTCAGGCGGACCGCCCTCGAGGCGATCGATCTTCCCAGCATTCGGTCACAGGGCTATGCCTTTCAGGTAGAGATGACCTATCGCGCCCTCAGAGAGGGACTCTCCGTGGTCGAGATCCCCATCTTGTTTCGCGAGCGGCGCGAGGGCGCGAGCAAGATGTCCACCGGGATCGTCGTGGAAGCAGCCTGGCGGGTCCCGCGACTGCGACTGAGTCCG
>JBJMKZ010000004.1:0-114256 GCA_045805565.1 Solirubrobacteraceae bacterium
CGGCCGCTCCTGCGGTGGACGCTGTCGACCGGGGTGACGGAGTGGGAGGAGCCCCGCCACCCCGGTCGGGCAAGCGGCGCGACTGTACCCCACTTCGTCCCACTCTGCAACACATCTCTCGCTAAGTCACCCACCCACTCCTACTGTCGCAACACCGGGAGGCCGCAAAGCCGATGGCTGCGGGGATTGCGGGGTGTCCGGGCGCGCTGCGCGCCGCGGCCGAGAACCGCAATCCGGCTTGCAGACGCGCGCGACGGGCGCAAAGTTGCAGCCCGCGGGTTCGACCGCGTTACCGCTGCCGCCTCGCCGCCGGGGGCGCGAAGGCCATCTACGATCCCGCTCCCCCGTCCCGAGGAGCGCCCTTGCCGATGAGCCCGTCGCCGGCTGCCTGGTCACGACGCCTGGCGCAGCCCGCCACGGCGTTCGTCGCGGCCACGCTGACCGCGGTGTCCGCCGGGTGCGGTGCGGGCGGCGACGAGAGTGCGGACCCGGCGAAGGTGGCTCCGGCCCGCAGCGCCGTCTACGTCGTGGCGACCATGAGGCCCGACGGCGACCAGAAGGAGGCGGTCGACCAGATCGGCCGCAAGGTCTTCCGGGTATCGGACACGGGCAAGCGCCTCCAGCAGCTCGTGGACCGGTGGTTCAACCAGCACCGGGCGACGCGCAACGTCACCTACACGGACGATGTGGAGCCATGGCTGGGCAGGCGCGCCGCCGTCGCGATCACCCGGCTGGGCGGTGGCGGCCAGACCAAGGTCGCGATCTTCGCCGCCAAGGACACCGGAAAGGCGAAGCGATTCGTCGACAAGGTCGGCGACGACGCCAGCCCGAGATGGCCGAAGCGCTCGTACCGGGGAGTGGACTACCGCTTCGATCCAAGCGACGCGTCGGGCCAGGGGGTGGTCGACGACTACCTCGTCGCAGGTGACGAGGCGGCGCTCAAGGCGGTGATCGACGCCTTCAGGAACGGGAGGGGGCTCGGTGACGATCCGCGATACCGGAACGTCGCCGCCGGCGCGGAGGGGAAGCTGGCCTTCGGCTACGTCGACGTGAGGGCCGCGACGGCGGGGCTCGGCACCGCTCGCGTACTGCCAGCGGGCGTCTTGCAGTCGCTCGCCGGTGAGACGAGCCCGACCCAGCCGGTCACCTTCTCGCTGTCGGTCAGGCCGGACAGGGTGACGGTGGACACCGTCGCCCGGGGCGTGAGCGCAACCCGGCCGGCGGACCGGACGAGCCCGCTGGTGGCGCGGCTACCCGGCGACTCGTGGCTCGCCGTCGGGCTCGCGCGGGTCGGGCAGTCGCTGCACGGGGCCCTGAGGCAGCTCGGCCGAGGGGCCACGGAGGCTCTCATCGGCCCGCTTCGCCGGACGCTTCGGACTCGGACCGGCCTCGACCTCGACCGCGACGTGCTGGCGGCGATCGGCGACGTCGCGCTGTTCGCGCGTGGCTCGACCCTACGCACCGTGGGAGGCGGTCTGGTCGTCGCGACCCGCGACCCGGCGGCCGCCCGGCGTCTGGTCGCCAGGCTGCGGGCGGTCGTCCGGCGCGAGGCGGCGCACGGCGCCCGGACCGCGGATGCCTCCATCGCAGGCGCCCACGGCTTCAGGGTGGCCGCCGGGCAGCTGCCGGGGACGGTCGACGTGGTGGTCAAGGGCGACCGGCTGGTGGCCGCCTACGGCGACGCCGCAACCCGAGAGGCGCTGAGCGCCACGAGTCCCCTCGCCGGCGCTCCCGATTACCGGGCGGCGCAGGAGTCGCTGGACGGTGCGCCGCCCGCGGTGTTCGTGGCGTTCGCGCCGGTCGCCGCGCTGGTCGGCACCCGGACCGGTACCGGCGCGCAGCAGGCGAGCGCCTACCTGAGCGCACTGCGGACGCTGGCCGTGGGCTCGCGGGCCGAGAGCGACCGGCGCACCAGCCGGCTGGTCGTCACGCTGAGGTGACGCGCCGCCCCCGGGGTCGCGTGCGGTGCCGGATCAGCGGGCGAGCGACGCCACCAGCGCCGCCGCCACCATGAGCAGGACCGAGGGAACCAGCAGGAGCGCCACCACCAGCTGGATCTTGGGGGCGGCCCGCGCGGCGCGCTCGCGCACGCGCCGCGCGCGGGCCGCCCGCGCCTCCTGGGCCTGGGCGGCGAGGGTCTCCGACAGAGGCGCTCCGTGGCGCTCGGCGCGCCGCAGGGCCGTGGCCAAGGCGGCCGCCCCGGGTGCCGGACAGCGCGCCGCCATCTCGTCCAGGGCCCGGGCGCGCGGGACGCCGAGCTCCATCTGGGCAGCCGTCGCGCGCCACTCCCTGGCCAGCTTCCCGCGGTGCCCACGGCCGACCTCGCCCAGCGCGCGGGAAACCGGAAGGCCGGCGTCGATGGAGACGCGCAGCAGATCGAGCAGGTCGGGCAGCTCGTCCTCCATCCCGCGCGCCCGCGCCCGTGTGAGCCTGGCCAGCACCAGGTCGGGGGCCAGGAAGCCCGCCAGCGGCAGCCCGGGAACCGCCAGCACCGGCAGGCGCCCGGGCAGCGATGCCGCCAGCGGCCCGCCCGCCACCAGGGCCAGCGCTCCAGCGGCCGCCTTCACCGCGGCGACCTCTCCCACGCCGAGCCCCAGCGGCGATCCCGCGGCAGCGATCCGTCCGGCCAGCCCGACCGAGGGCGCGGGTGCGCCGATACGCCGGCCCACGGCGACCAGCGCCCGGACGGCACGGGCCGTGCGGGGTGAGCGCCGGCGTCCGCTCGCAGCCTGCATTCGGACGGCCGCCAGCTCGACGACGCCGGCCGCCGCCGCCGTGCCGGCCGCAACCGCGAGGCCCACCGCCGGAGTCATCGCGCCACCCGGGCGATGCGGGAGATCAGGACCAGCGCCCCGAGCTGGAAGGCCAGGGCACAGCCCAGAAGCCAGGCTGTGAGAGGCGCGCGAAACAGAGAGCCCAGGTAGCCGGGGCTCCCCAGCTCCGCCAGCGCGGCCGCCGCCAGCGGCAGCACGCTGACCAGCAGCCCGGTGAAGCGGGCCTGGGCGGTTGCGGCGCGAGCGTCGCCCTCCAGGCGCATCGCCTCCTCTAGGGCGCCCGCCAGCTCGCGCAGCAGCCGCGCCAGGTCGCCGCCCGCCCTCGCCTGCACCAGGACCGCGGCCACGATGGTGTCGAACGCCCGGATCCCGGCCCGAGCGCGGAGGCGGTCCAGCACCGCGGAGGTCGGTTCCCCCAACTCCAGGCGAGCCGCGGCGGTCCGCAGCTCCACCCCCGCGGCTCCGGTGACCCCGCCCCCGCGGGCGGCGGCCATCAGGGCGCCCCGTACCGAATGACCGCCGGCCAGCGCGTCGGCCAGGGCCCGCGCCACCACCGGCGCCTCGCGGCGCAGCTCGGCCCGGTAGCGCCGTCGGCGGGCGCGGACCGCCGCCATCGCCGCCCACGGGCCGCCGACCGCCAGGGCGACTCCGGCGAGCACGCCGCCCAGCAGCCACCCTCCGAGCGCCAGCGCGGCGGCCGCGACCAGCGCCAGGCGCCGGCGCTCTGGCCGCGTGGGCTGCCGCCCCTCGCGTCCCGCGCGGGCGAGGGGAGCCAGAAGCCGCGTCCCGGCGGCCACCAGCGTCGACCGTTCGATGGCCGCCAGCGCGTCCCAGGCGGCGAACACGACGAGCGCGCCCGCCACGGCGGCCAGCGCGACCCCGAGGGTCACGCGGGTGCGCTCAGGCGCGCCGCCAGGCGCTCGCTCATGGCGGCCCGCCAGCACGGGCGGTCTCCGCGCAGCACGTATATCTCGCGTGTGGCGACGCCACCCGCCAATCGGATCACCTCGCTGACCGCGGTCACCGCCCGGCGGCCGTCCGCCAGGCGGGCCTGGTGGACGACGAGGTCGATCGCGCCGGCGACCTGATCGCGGACGGCACCGTGAGGCAGTGCGACGTCGGCCATTAGCGCGAGCGTCTCTACCCGGCGCAGCGCCTCCTCGGGAGAGCCGGCGTGGACCGTGGACAGCGAGCCGTCGTGACCGGTGGTCATGGCCGCGAGCATGTCGAGCGCCTCGGCTCCGCGCACCTCGCCGACCACGATCCGGTCGGGGCGCATGCGCAGCGCGTTGCGCACCAGGTCGCGGATCGTCACCTCTCCCCGGCCCTCGAGGTTGGGCGGGCGTGACTCGAGCCGGATCACGTGCGGCTGCTGGAGGCGAAGCTCGGCGGCGTCCTCGATGGTGACGATCCGCTCGCCCCGATCGATGAACGCCGACAGGGCGTTGAGGGTCGTGGTCTTGCCCGAGCCCGTGCCGCCGCTGACCAGCAGGTTGAGCCGGCCGCGCACACAGGCGGCCAGGAAGTCGCGCAGGGACGCGTTCAGCGTGCCGGAGGCCGCCAGCTCGTCGGCGGTGAATCCCCGGCGGCGAAAGCGCCGGATGGTGAGCACCGGGCCGTCCAGCGCCAGCGGCGGGATGATCGCGTTGACGCGCGAGCCGTCGGGCAGGCGCGCATCGACCAGCGGGCAGGCCTCGTCCACCCGGCGACCCAGCGGCGCCAGGATGCGCTCGATGGCATGCCGCAGCTCGGCCTCGGACGGGAACGTGACCTCGGTCGCGTCCAGGCGTCCGCCGCGCTCGACCCACACCGTGCCGGGCCCGTTGACCATCACCTCGTCAACCGCGGGGTCGCGCAGGAGCGGCTCGAGCGGACCGAGGCCGAACGACCGCTCGGCCACGAGCCCTGCGAGCCGGGCGCGCGAGTCGGCGTCCAGGAGCGCGCATTCGCGGTCGACGAGCGCGCCGATCCTGGCGCGCATGTCGTCCTCGACCGGCCGCTCGCGGGCCTCGCGCAGCAGCCGGTCACGCAGCGAGCCGGCCAGCCGGTCGAGCTCGTCCCGGTCGGACCCCACCTACCCGGTAGGGACGACGGCTCCGGAGTCGCCCCCGCCCGGCAGGTCCGGGCATAGACTTCGAGCCAGGTGCCGACATGACCGCTCGAGGCGGAATCGACCTCGGAGGAACCAAGATCCAGGCGGTGGTCGTCGACGACGACCACCGCGTCCTGGGCTCGGCCCGGCGCGCGACGGCGAGTAGCGGCGGACCGGCGGACATCGCCGCCGCGATGGCCCAGACGCTGGCGCAGGCGGCTGACGCGGCGGGGGTATCGACCGGCTCGCTGGCGGGGATCGGCGTCGGATCCCCGGGAGTGGTCGACGCGGACACCGGGACGGTGACCAGCGCCCGCAACCTCCCGGGCTGGGAGGGAAGCTTCGCGCTGGGGAATGCCCTGGAGCGGGCGTTGGGAGCGCCGGTGGCGCTGGGCAACGACGTCCAGGTGGCGACCGACGCCGAGTTCCACCTCGGAGCCGGGCGGGCCTACCGGTCGCTGCTGGGAGTCTTCTGGGGAACCGGGGTCGGCGGCGGGCTGATCCTCGACGGCCGCCCGTGGCTTGGCCGGGGCGGCGCCGGAGAGATCGGCCATATGGTGGTCAAGGCCGGTGGCGCGCGCTGCGGCTGT
Source organism: Solirubrobacteraceae bacterium (assembly GCA_045805565.1). Classification (GTDB taxonomy): domain Bacteria; phylum Actinomycetota; class Thermoleophilia; order Solirubrobacterales; family Solirubrobacteraceae; genus DATAEY01. The sequence continues at coordinate 5,457 of JBJMKZ010000004.1, forward strand.
GGTCGCCGGGGGTGCATGGAGGCGTACGCCGGGCGGGCGGCGATGGAGCGGCGCGCGCGCAAGGTGGCCGATCGCGGCGCCCGCACCGACCTGTTCAAGATCATGCGCAGCCGCGAGCGCACGCGGCTGACCAGCGGAGTATGGGCCCGCGCGCTGAAGCGCAAGGACCCCGTCGCGACACGGCTGATCGCGCGCGCGGTCGGCGCGCTGGGGGCCGGGGTGGCGTCGGCGGTCAACCTCCTGGACGTCGAGGCGGTGATCATCGGCGGTGGGCTCGGGATACGTCTGGGACAACCGTACGCCGACCGCATAGCAGCCGCGATGCGACCGCATCTGTTCGCCGAGCGTCCGCCCGACGTCCACGTCGCCGCGTTGGGCGACCTCGGGGGGGCGATCGGCGCCGCGCTCCTCGTCGGCGCGCCCGAGATCACGCCGGTGGCCGCCTGAGCTCTGTTCGCCGACCCGGCGCCCGGGGTCAGGTCGCGGCGACGCGGGGCAGCCTGGGAGCAGGGGCACCGAACCGGGGAACGGAGAACGGCCTCACGACAAGCGCCGGGGTTTAGGCGCAGCGGCTGGGCCACTACAGGTTGCCGTCGACGGTCAGGCCGGCGGCGCCGCGACGGTCGTCTCCCGGCGCCCGAGGCAGCAGCCGCAGCTCGCGCGCGAAGCTCTGAGCGGCCGCCAGGTACACCGCCTGGCGCAGGGTCACCCGCAGCGAGGCGCGCAGCCGCGGAGCGTCGGCAGCGGGGCCGGTGGCACTCCCACTGCCCGTGGCCGGGGCCACGTCGAGGACCTCCACGTCCTCGAGCGCGAGCACCGTCCGGCCGGTGTCACCGCGGTCGCCCTCGCGGGACACGAGGACGTCCACTCGACCGCCCGGCGTCACCAGCTCCGGGGTGCCGACCGCCACGATGTCGACCATCCGCTCTCCGGGCCGCAGGCCGCCGTCCGGCCGGCCTCCAGGAGTGCCGCTGAGCTCGCCGGCCGACAGGTAGGCGCCTGCGGTCACCGGAACCGCGACCCGCAGCCCGACCACGTCGGCGAGCGAAGACAGCGCTCCGACGGGCGCGTAGCGGGCGGGAACCCGCCGGAGCGCGACGTGGCCGGCGGACAACTCGGTGCCCGGCCCGAGCGCGTCCCTGGCCACCAGCACCGGGACGGGCGGGCCAAGCCGCCGTTCCAGCGCCGCCTCCCGGCGGGCGACGTCGGTGGCGGCGAGCGTGCCCAGGACGACCGCCAGGCCGAGCAGGAGCGCCGCGCGCCGGCGCCGGCTCAATGCCCGGCCGCGAAGGGGGCGGTCGCTGCCGGCAGCTCGAGCGCGACGCGCGCGCCACGCGCGGCGGGGGCGGCGAGCAGGCGACCGCCGTGGCGGGCGGCGATCTGGGCAGTGATGGCCAGGCCGCGCCCGCGCCGGCCGCGCCCGGCGCTGGCCCGACGAGCCAGCTCGCACACCGGCCGCGACAGACCCGGGCCCTCGTCGCGCACCTCCACGCGCACGCCGCGGGCGTCGGCCTGAGTCCTGACCTCGACGGTCCCGCCGCCGTGCTCGATCGCGTTGGCCAGGAGGTTGCCGAGCGCCTGTGCCAGCCGGTCGCGGTCTCCCCGAACCATCGCGGGGCATCCGGTGGAGACGAACCGGACGTCGCCGTCAACCGCGCGAGCGACCGGAAGCCACGCCTCGACCGCCGTGCGCGCCACCGCCGCGACGTCGACCGGCTCGTCGTTCTCCCGCGCGCGCCGACCGGCGCGCGCGGCGTCGAGGTCCTCGAGCGCCAGCCCGGCGCGGCGAAGCTCCTGATCGAGCGCGATGGCTCGCGCCGCAACCGGCTGCTCAGGTCGCGCCAGCGTCGCCAGCCCGAGCCGAGCGGCGGTCAGCGGACCGCGCACCTCGTGGCAGGCTCGCGCCACCAGCTCGCCCCGCCGCGCCAGCTCGGCCCGTAGCGCCGCGGCGGCCCCCAGCCCGCCCGCCGCCGCCGCCCACGCGGCCAGGTCGAGGGCCGGGCTCAAGCCTGCGCGTCCTCGCTCGCCGGGCCGTCGACCAGCCGGTAGCCGACCCCCCACACGTTGACCACGAACCGGTCGCCGTCGGCGCCGAGCTTGTGGCGTAGCCGACACGCGTGCGAGTCCAGCGTTCGGGTGGAGCCCATCGCCCGGAACCCCCATACGTTGCGCAGCAGCTCCTCCTTGGTGAACACGCGGGTCGGCTCGGCGGCCAGCGTCCGCAGCAGCGCGAACTCCTTCTGCGACAGCTCCACGCGACGGCCGCGCATCCGGACCTCTCGGGACGCCGGGTCCACCTCCAGATCCCCGACGCGCAGGCGCCCCAGCCGCGCACGACGCTCGGAGCGGCGAAGCAGCGCGCGGATCCGCGCCAGCAGCTCCGGGTACGAGAAGGGCTTGACCACGTAATCGTCCACCCCGCGTTCGAACCCGCGCAGGCGATCGAGCTCGCTCGAGCGGCCCGAAAGCGCCATCAGCGGCGTGTCGGGGTTCAGCCGGCTGGCCACGCCGTCGGCCTCCCGAACCTGGCGGATCAGCTCCAGCCCGTCGTAGTCCGGCAGGCGCAGGTCGATCACCGCGAGGTCCGGATACTTGCGCTCCAGCAGCCGCAGTCCGTCGCGCGCGCACTCCGCCACCAGCAGGTCGTAGCCGTCGGCCGTCAGGTTGTCGGCCAGGAACGTCCGCGTCGCGACGTCGTCCTCGACGACCAGGAGGGTCGAGCGCTCCTCATCCACGGCCCTCCGTAGGACCGGGACGCGGGAGTTTCGCCCCCCGCGCGTGCCGGCCTAACGCTGCTGGCGGGCCGGCCGGACCAGCAGCTCGTTGACCGCCACGTGGGGCGGCTGGGAGACGATGTTGACGATTGCCCGGGCGATGTCCTCGGAGCGCAGGGGCTCGCCGACCTCGTCGCGCAGCTTCCTGGCCGCGTCGAGAACCGCCGGGTTGGTGTTGTGGTCCAGCAGCTCCGTCTCGACCATGCCCGGTTCCACCACCGAGACGCGGATTCCGGCGTGGAGCGCCTCCTGGCGCAGGGCCTCGGTGAACGCGCCCACCCCGAACTTGGTCAGGTTGTAGACGGCGGAGCCGAGCGTCGCCCGGCGGCCCGCCACCGAGGACACGTTGACGATGTCCCCTCCCCCGCTCTCGGCCATCAGGGGCAGGGCGGCATGGGTGCAGTAGAGGAGACCGAGCATGTTGACGTCGATCATCCGGCGCCACTCCGCGGTGTCGGCGCCGGTCACCGGTCCCAACAGCATCACGCCGGCGTTGTTGACCAGGATGCTCAGGCCGCCCAGCTCCTGGTGGGCGCGGCGCACCAACTCGTTGGCCTGGGCCTCGTCGGCGACGTCGGTCGGGATCGCGAGGGCCCGTCCTCCGTCGGCGGCGATCCGGTCGGCCAGGTCGCTCAGCCGGTCCTCCCTGCGCCCCGCCAGCGCCACGGCGGCGCCGGCCTCGGCGAGCGCCAGGGCGGTCGCCTCCCCGATGCCAGAACCGGCTCCGGTGACCACCGCCACTCGCCCTGACAGGCCCCCGTCCACGACCGGCACCCTACCCGCTCGCATCCTGCAAGTTCGGCTGCACCGAGGAGCGCAGGGCAGGAGTCCGCCATATCATCCCGACGCCCATGGAGGCGGGACGGCGAGGGAACTACGATTCCGGCCAGGACTTCGTGCTCGAGTACGGGGAGCTGCGCTTCACGTTCAACGAGTTCGACTTCTCGGAGCGCTGCGAGCAGGCGGCCCTGAAGCTGGGCTTCGTCGACGGCCGGCTCAACGAGGCCGAGGTCGAGGACCTGGTCAACCTAGTGGTCAACGGGGAGGTCCACGACCCCGCCTCCGACCTCGGCGAGCACGTGAACGACTGCTGGCCCGACCTGGTCGGCCCTGCCGAGCGCTCGCTGGTTCACTGGCTGCGCCGCCTCGTCTTCCGCTCGGCCTGGCTCGACCAGCGAGTCAAGGAGGGCGAGCTCGATGTCGCCTACGACCAGGACACCGAGTCGTTCGCCTACATCCAGCCGGACCGCGACGACGAGCCGGTCGAGCTGGCGCCGGAGCCGACCTGGGCCAAGGTCGCCTACGTGCCGCGCTTGCGCTAGCTCCCGGACGCCTGGGCTCGCGCCCGGGCGATCTCCTCCGCGCCCGCCTCCCCCACCAGCAGCTCCGGACGCATGGTCCCGCTCCCCGCGACGTCGATCGACGGGAACCTTCGCGCCGCGGCCAGGCGGGGGTCGAACGCGATAACCGTGGTCTCGCCGCCGAGCGGCTGGGTCGCGGTGGCCACGACGGTCAGCGACCCGCCGTCGACGATGTTCCGCGCCGCCGCCAGGGCCCCGCGCGCGACACCGGCGGGCAGGCCGTCGAGGGAGTCGATGACCACCACCGCATCGCCCCCCCGCGCGGCGATCCGCCGACCCTGATCGACGACCGAGTCGACCGCCTGAGCCTGGGCGTCGGCGGAGGCTCCCAGCGTCGCGGCGGAGGCCGGTGCAACCGGCCCGGCGCTCCATTCCGCCGCCTCCTCGGGACGCACCCCGGCGAGCGCGACGAGCAGGTCCACTCCCTCGATGGCGCCCAGCGCGGCGGTCAGGCGCCGCAGCGCCTCGGTCTTGCCCGACCGGGTGGAGCCGACCAGCGCCACGCGTGAGCCGCGTCCGAAGGGGGCGAGCGACTCGATCGCGATCAGCGTCGGGTCTTCGCCGGCCAGCGGTAGGCGCTCGGTCGGGAACCCGGTCGGGAGGTCCTCGTAGCGCGTGCCCTCGGCGACCTCGTCGGCGGGCGCGCCGTTGATCGTCTCCACCCGGACCAGTGACGGAAAGCGCTCGGACCGGCGCGGTCGGCGAACCGGTCCCGCGACCACGTCGCCCGCCACCAGCTCGCAGCGGCGGACCTGGGCCGCCGAGATGTAGACGTCCTCGTCGGACGGCTCGGGCGGGGAGACCCGGACGAAGCCCGACCCGTTGGTGAGCAACTCGACCACGCCCTCGACGGTGGCCTGCGGGCCCTCCTGGGATTCGACGAGCTCGTCCCGAGCTTCAGCGGGCTCCCCGCCCCGCGCACGCCCGTGGCCCCGGCCACCGCGTCGGCGCGGGCTGGGGCGGGGTGGCTCGGAGCCCTCGTCGGACACCGCCTCCTCCGCTTCCCCCACGGCGCCCGGCGCGCTCTCGGACGTGTCGGCGTCGGCGCCCCCGTGGGCGGACAGGATGGCGTCGATCAGCTCTTCGCGCCGCAGGCGTCGAAAGCCGTCGAGCCCGAGCTCGGAGGCGATGGCATGCAGGTCGGAGAGGGGACTGGCCTCGAGCGCGGAGCGATCGAGAACGGACATCGGGTGGTCCTTTCGGTAGATGGTCGGTGGGCGCCCGGACCGCGTTGCGTCAGCGGCCGGCGACCGGAGCCCCGCCGGGGGCCTTGCACCAGGAGACTCTAGTGACCGGCGGGACCGACCCGCGCCTCAGGAGGCGACCGGCTGGCCGCCGGTCAGCCGCTCCAGCCACCGGCCGAACTCGGGCCGCGACTCCCAGTCCGCCGTGAAGCGCTCGATTCCCGCCTGGGTCAGCGGGTGGGCGAGCATCTGGTGAAGCACCTTCGCGGGGACGGTGGCCACCTCGCACCCCAGCTTGGCGGCGGTGACCACGTGCTCGGGGTGGCGGATGGAGGCCGCGAGAACCTCGGTGGTGGCCCCACCCGGGCGCAGGGCCGCGACGATGCCGGCCAGGACCTCCGCCGAGTCGACCGAGACGTCGTCGAGGCGCCCCATGAAGCAGGAGACATAGCTGGCTCCAGCCTCTGCCGAGAGCAGCGCCTGGGTGGGCGAGAACACCAGCGTCATGTTGACCGGGATCCCGTCGTCGGCGAGACGGCGCGTGGCCTGCAGCCCGCGGGCGGAGAACGGCACCTTCACGACGACGTGCCGGCTGAGGCCGTGCAGCGCACGGCCCTGGTCGACCATCTCGCGCGCGTCGTCCGAGACCACCTCCGCCGACACCGGGCCGCGGATGAGCTCGCAGATGCGCACGATCGCCGCCCCGGGGTCGCCCTCCTCGCGGGCCAGCAGGGTCGGATTGGTGGTGGCGCCCGTGAGCACTCCCCAGGCGGCGACCTCCTCCACCTCCGCGATCGAGCCGGTATCGATGAACAGCCTCATGCTCCAAGCGCCTCCTGGTCGAATGCCCGGAGGTCAGGATGCCCGACCGGGCCGACGGATACGCGTCAGGACGACGACCCGTGACCCCAGCCGCCCGCCGGACGCGGCTCGCGTCGCAGCCGGGGCGCGAGCCTCAGCCCGCCTGGGACCTCGCGTTCGCCACGCAGGGCCGCGCGGACGGCGAGGAAGTCGGCGGCGGCGGCGACGTCGTGCACCCGCAGCACGTGCGCCCCGGCCTCGACGCCGTGCGCCAGCGCAGCCAGGGTGCCCGCCAGGCGCTCGCGCGGGGCGCGGCCGGTCAGCGCCCCGACGAAGTCCTTGCGCGAGACGGCAAGCAGGAGCGGACGCCCGAGCTCGTGCAGCCGGGGCAGGGCGATCAGCGCCTCCACCGTCTGGGCGGGGCTCTTACCGAAGTCCGGCCCCGGATCGAGCATCAGCTGCTCGGTGGCGACCCGCCGCTCGCACGCCAGCTCGATGCGCTCGCGCAGGAAGCGGGTGACGTCGGCGCCGACGTCGCCGTAGTCATGGTCGAGGATCTTCTGCTTGGGCGCGCCCACGGTGTGGGTGATGACCAGCGCGGCCCCGGTGCGCGCGCAGACGTCGGCCAGCTCCGGCCGACTCAGGCCGCTGACGTCGTTGACCATCTCCGCGCCGGCCGCGACGGCGGCCTGCGCGACGGCCGGCTTGTAGGTGTCGACCGACACCAGCACGTCGAGCTCGTCGGTCAACCGCTCGACCAGCGGCACGATGCGCTCGATCTCCTCGCCCGGGTCCACCGGCGGGCGGTCGGTGACTCCCGACTCGCCGCCGACGTCGACGATGTCGGCGCCGGCCTCGACCAGCTCCCGCGCCAGGCGCAGCTGGGAGTCGAGCGTGGGTGTCCGTCCAGGGTCCGAGAACGAGTCCGGCGAGGCATTGACCACCCCCATCAGCAGCGGGCGGTCGCCCAGACACAGCGTCCGCCCGCCGGCCCGCAGCCGGCGCGGCGGAGCGGCGCTCACGAGGCGATGGAGGCGGCGGGAAGAATCCCCTCCGCCTCGGCGGTGACGTGGAAGCTGCGCTCCTCCTGGGCGACGCGCCCCCCATCCCACCCCAGCTCGGCGCCCAGGACGCTGGCCACCCGGGCCGGGCCCTGCGCGGCCGGGCCGGCCAGCTCGCCCGCCGCCAGCAGTCCCAGCCGGGTGCGGCGCAGCAGCACGTCGGCGACACCGCGGACCTGCTCGCGGCGGGCGGCGAACACCGCCTCGGCCAGCAGGTCCGGCAGCCCGGGGACGATGGGCTGCGCGAGCTCTCCGCGCTCGGCCGCCACCGCCAGGACATCGTGGGCGGCATGGCCGTAGCGAGCGGCCAGCGCCTCGTAGGCGTCCTCGGGCACTCCCTCCACGCGCGGCAGCTGCGCGGGGTCGACCGCCATGCCGAGCGGGATCTCGGCGGTCCGGCAGGGTGCGTCGCGCGCGTCGCGCTCTACCAGGCGGTCGACGACCATCTTCGCCATGCGCCGCCAGGTGGTCAGCTTGCCGCCGGTGATGGTGATCATGCCGCTGGACGTCTCGTAGAGCTCGGCCTTGCGCGAGATGTCGACTGATTTCTTGGGGTCGCCGGTCGAGATCAGCGGGCGGACCCCGGCGAAGGCGCCGGTGATGTCGCCGACCCCCAGCGACGTCCCGAAATAGCGGTTGACCGCCTCCAGCAGATAGTCGATGTCCTCGCCGGCGGGGCGGACGTGATCGACGTTGCCGTCGTAGTCGTTGTCGGTGGTGCCGATCAGCGATCGTCCCAGCCATGGAAGCGCGAAGATGGTCCGGTCCCCCCCGGCCGGGACGATCGCCCCGGACCCCAGCGGAAGGTCCTGGGGCGACAGGGTGATGTGCGTGCCCCGGCTGGGCCGGATCTGGGGCACCTCGGCCTCGTCGTGCAGCTCCTCGGGCCGGATACGGTCCGCCCACACTCCGGTGGCATTGACCACGTTGGCGGCGCGCACCTCGAACTCGTCGCCCGTCGCCCCGTCGCGCACCAGCGCCCCGGCGGCGAAGCGCTCACGCTCGACGAGCCCGGTCACCTCGAGCCAGTTGACGCACACCGCCCCGAAGCGCTCGGCCTCGCCGAGCACGGTGAGGACGAGTCGGGCGTCGTCGGTCTGGCAGTCGTAGAACAGGTAGCCCGCCGTCGGCCGGCGGTCGGCCAGGGCCGGGAGGAGCCGTGTGACCTCCTCGCCGTCGATCGTGCGATGGCGCGCCGGGCTCCAGTCCGAGTCGGCGTCGGAGTCGGCCTCGGCCCCCCGCCGTCGGCGGCCGGGTCGCAGCCGCTCGCGCGACATGACGTCGTACATGTTGAGCCCCACGCCGAGCAGCCGGTCCGGCCGCTGGCCTCCGAACGTCGCCACCACCAGCTTGAGCGGGCGAACCAGGTGCGGCGCCAGAGCCACGTTGATCGAGCGCTCCAGCAGAGCCTCGCGCACCAGCCCCAGATCGAACTGCTGCAGGTAGCGCAGCCCGCCGTGGACCAGCTTGCTCGAGCGGCTCGACGTGCCGGCGGCGAAGTCGGCCTTCTCCACCAGCGCGACGCTGTACCCGCGTGAGGCGGCGTCGAGGGCGACTCCGGCGCCGGTGATGCCACCTCCGATCACCAGCACGTCGAACTCGTGCTCGGACAGGGCGGCGAGGGCGGTCGCGCGCGAGACCATCAGTCCAGGTACGAGACGTAGTCGGCGGGAGCCATGCGCGGCGGCGGCTCACGGGCCTGGCGCGGGTCCCCGAGGTGGATCAGCGCGACGAAGCGCTCGCCGTCGCCCACCGCGCAGGCGGCGCGCCCTTCCGGGCGTCGCAGCACGTCCGGAGTGCGCCAGTATCCCGCCAGCCCCCGCGAGTGGGCGGCCAGGAGCACGATGTAGGTGGCGCAGGCGGCGGAGTGGAGGTCCTCCTCGTCCTGCACGGGGTCCCCGCGCAGGAGCGCCGTCGAGACGACCAGCGTGGGGGCCCGCTCGAGCTTGGCCGCCGCCTCGGTCCCGGCGGCGGTCTTGAGCCGATCCAGGGCGCCGGGTCCGAGGACGCGGAACCGCCACGGCTGGGTGAGATGGTGGTTGGGCGCCCAGCGTGCGAGCTCGAACAGCTCCTCGAGGATCGCGCGGTCGACCGGGCGGCTGTCGTACGCCTTGATCGTCCGCCGCGTGCGGATGGCCTCTTCGACCTGCACGAGCCGACAGGCTAACCGCCGCCCGCGGCGGCCAGCGACAGCGGCCCCGCCGCCACCGCTCCGACCCGCGGCCGCGCGATGTGCCGGGGCTCCGGCTCGTCCATCGGCGCCGGCGCGCCGAGCAGTCCGAAGGCCATCCGCGAGCTGAGGGCCATGATCGTGATCTGCGGATTGACCCCCGGGGAGGTGGGGACGACGCTGGCATCGGCGACGTAGAGCCCTTCCACGCCATGCACCCGGCCGCTCGCGTCGACCACCGAGCGGGACGGATCGGATCCCGCCGCGGCGGTCCCCAGCGGGTGGAAGGCCATCAGCTCGAGGTCGGCGGGGCGGATCCTCGCCTCGCGCAGGGGGCGCGAGTCCCCCTCGCGCAGAGCCGGGACGCCGCGCACCGGCACCAGCACCTCGCGCGCCCCGGCCGCCCAGTAGATCTCGGCCACCCGCTCCAGGCCGTGCTTGAGCAGAGCGGTGTCGCGCAGGTTCAGGTCGTAGCGGATCAGGGGTCGGCCCAGGAGGCTGCGAACCTGGCCGCGCGTCGAGTCGGACACCATCACCCCGAACTGCGACATGCGCCGGCAGCGCAGCATCAGCTCGCCCAGCTGGATCCCGTGGCCGGGCAGCGACATGGCGATCTGGTCGGGCGGGCCCGCCGCCGCCTCGAGCATGATGCCCTCGTCGGCGAACTGGTCGACGTAATAGGACTGGGGAACCCCGCGCCACATCTCGATGTCCTCGTCGAACAGCGCCCGGGCCGCGGTCGCCGGGTGGATCGCCAGGTTGCGTCCCAGCCGAGCCGCGCGCACGCCGGAGCGACGCAGCAGCAGTGGGGTGTGGATCGCGCCGCACGCGACCACCACATGCTCGCACCGGATGCGCAGGCGCCCCCCGCCGCTGGTGCGGGCGTCCACCCCGTGCGCGCGGCCGGCGCGCAGCTCGATCGCCTCCGCGCGCGCGCCCGTGTACGTGGTGGCGCCGGCCGCCCAGGCGCGCGGGACGTAGGTGATGCCCACGTGCTGCTTGGCGCCGGTGGGACACCCGAAGGCGCAGACGCCCGAGCCCACGCAGCCCCGGGCGTTGCGGTAGATGTAGTCGCCCGACCAGCCGAGCCTCTCCACGCCGCGCCGCACCACCTCGGCGTTGCGCCCGGCCAGGTCCGCCGGGACCTGCGAGACGTTCAGCTCGCGCTCTACGCGCCGGAAGAACGGCTCGAGCTCGGCCTCGGTGAGCTCCTCGAGGCCAAGCTCGCGGCGCCAACGCTCGAGCACCGCGGGCGGCGTGCGGAAGCAGGTCCCCGAGTTGACCATCGTGGTGCCGCCCACGCCGACACCCAGAGGCAGGATGATCGGCGGCGTGCCGATGGTCGCCACCTGGCCGCCGTCGCGGTACAGGCGCGGGGTCATGTCGCGGGGTCTCGCGGTGAAGTCGTCGGTCTCCCACCACTCCCCCTCCTCCAGCATCGCCACCCGCATGCCGCCCTCGGCCAGCTCTCGCGCCGCGACCGCTCCGCCCGCGCCCGAGCCGATCACGCAGGCGTCCACGCGGACGATCCGCTCGCCGGCGATGGCGCGACCGGGCTCGATGCGGCGCGCCTCCGGCTGGAAGGTGCCGCTGCCGTCGCGGTAGGCGTCGGGCCCGGTGTCGCGCACCCGGCTCACCATCGTCGCTCCGCCGCGCGCAGCGCACGGCCGCGGGCCACCACGGGCTCCGGGTCATACCCGAGTGCCGCCATCACGCCGCCGTCGCCGTAGTAGGCCAGCTTGACCAGCGCGAACAGCGCCTGAAGCGCTCGTCGGGCCCGGCCCGCCTCCAGCCGCTGCAAGTACGCGGCGCGCCGTCCGGCGGGCAACCCGCTCAGCCGACGAGGGTGGCGCTCGAGCAGGGGCCCCAGCTCGAGCGCCCACAGCAGGCCTCGCAGTGCGACGCGGTTGCGCGTCGGAAGCCGGGCGAGCATGCGATCGAAGGCGGCGACCGCGTCGGTCCGTGGTGGCAGCGGCAGGCCGGCCGCCGGCGCGACCACCGCGTCGAGCACGCAGTCGAGCACCTCGGCCTCGCGGCGCGACAGGATCACGCCAGCGCGGCCTTCACCCGATCGCGCTGGCGGTCGGCGAGAAGGCCGACCGCGCGTCGGGCGACCGCCGGACGCCGCTGCGCCACCGCCCGGGCGGCGTCGAGGTAGAGGGGCGCGAGCTCGTGGTGGCGGGCGGTGACCGGCAGCCGCTGCGCATGGTCGAAGTACAGCGACCGGATCGAGTTCATGATCAGGACGAAGACCAGGTTGCCGGCGGCCTCGGCGAGCTCGGTGAAGAACGCGAAGTCAAGGCGCTGGGCGGCGCCTTCGTCGGGGGCGCGAGACAGTGCCGCAGCCAGCTCCCGCAGGCGCGACGCCTGCTCGGGCGAGCGCCGGCCGGCGGCCAGCCCGCCCAGCTCGCGCAGCATCAGCCCGCGAGCCTCGAACACGTCGGCCAGGACGGCGGCGTCGAGCCCGCCCGAGGCCAGCAGCAGGTGGGCGATCACGTCGAGCCCGCCGTGGCGGCGCCAGTCGCGGACCCGCATGGCGTCCCCGTGGCGCACGTCGACCAGGCCCATCTGCTCGAGGCGCTGGAGCGCCTCGCGCAGGGTCCCCATCGTCACGCCCGCGTCGGCCGCCAGCCTCCGCTGGGTCGGGAGCTTCTCGCCCGGCTGGTAGCGCCCGGAGAGCAGCGCCTCGAGCAGCTCGGCGAAGACTTGATCCGACGCCCGCCGTCGGTCGAGGGTGCCAGCCCGCATCCAGGCCAGCCTAGCAGTGTTCCGAACAATTCTCGCCCGGCCAAACCGGCCGGACGCCGCACTCAATGCGCAGGCGAGCCAGCCAGCACCGCCGGGAGCCGGCCGATGTCCTCCAGCGACAGGTCGAGGAGGGGGCGGATCCGGAGGCTCGCCGCCGGGTGATAGAGCGGGAAGTAGAGCCGGCCCTCGTGCTCGATCGTCCGGCCGTGCGCCTGCGAGATCCTCTGACCCGGAATCAGGCAGTGCAGCGCCCACCGACCGAGCGGGACCACCACCCGCGGATCGACCGCCGCCAGCTGGGCGGCCAGCCAGGGCCACGAGTGAAAGACCTCGTCGGGCTTGGGGTCGCGGTTGCCCGGTGGCCGGGACTTCAGGACGTTGGTGATGAACACCTCCTGCCGGGCCAGGCCGATCGAGGCCAGCAGCGCCTCGAGCACCATGCCCGCCGCGCCGACGAACGGGCGACCCTGGCGATCCTCCTGGCGCCCGGGCGCCTCGCCGACCAAGAACAGCTCGGCGTCCGGGCTGCCCTCGCCCGGAACCGGGTGGGTCGCGGTCTCGCACGGCTCGAAACCGCAGCCGCGGTGGGCGCGGATCTCGGCGGCGATTTCCTCCAGGCGCTCGCCGGCGCTCATCCCGGCATCTGCAGCTGCGCCCGACCGCGATCGGGCGCGGGGCCGGGGTCCTGTCCCAGCAGCTCGCGCATCCGCCGCGCCGCCACCGGGGCGTCCGCGCCCCGGTTGTTGTTGAACATGACATTGACCACGGCGGCCTCGCCCGCCAGCTTCCCGACGCGCTCGCCGATCTCCTGCAGCTCGTCGTCCGAGTACGCGTAGCCGAAGCGCTCGGCCACGCTGCGCCCGGAGACGTACCCCTCGGCGTTGCGCCCGTGCGCCCGCAGGTAGGCCATGTCCTTGCGGGTCACCGCGTCGACCGGCGCCATGATCGTGAAGTGCTCGGCGTGCGGCGCGTCGACACCCACCCACACGGCCCCGCGCGCGGAAAGGTGGTCGAGCGTGCGTTGCGCCCGCTCACCCTCGACCCAGCCCCGGTGGCGAAGCTCAACCGCCACCGGATGCGGGGCCAGTACCTCCAGCAGGCAGTCGAGCTCGTCGAGGTCGTGGCGGCGGGGGTCGAACGAGGGCGACAGCTGGAGGAGGAACGCGCCCAGCTTGCCGGCGCCCTCCACGGGCGCGACCGCCTCCAGGGTCGCGCGTGCCATCGCCTGCTCGAGGTCCGGCGTCAGCGCCACGCGCCCCCGCGATCCGACCTGGGCGTCGTCGCGGAGCTGCGGGGGCAACGACTCTGGCTCAGCCGAGTGGCGCGACAGAAGGCGATGCAGCTTCACGTGGAACGTGAAGCCGTCCGGTGTCTGCTGCGCCCAGCGCTCGGCGGTGCCGGGAGCCGGGATCGCGTAGAAGCTGGAGTTGAGCTCGACCGCGTCGAAGCGCTCCGCGTACCAGGCGAGGCGGTCACGCGGAGGCATCCCCTTCGGATACCACTCGGCGACGAACCCCGGATCGGCCCAGCTCGAGGTCCCCACCATGATCCGGCCGGCCATGACCGCTTTGTACCCGAACCCGCGTGCCGCGGACGCGGGACGCCCGCCTACGGCCAGATACCTTTGCGGGCGCCGTGACCATCCGTCCCGCTCAGATCTCCGACTTCGCCGCGGTGAGCGACCTGCTCGAGCAGCTCGGGCGTGGCCGCGTCACCCACGAGACCTATGCCGCCTGCCGTGACGTCTACGCCGCGCAGCTGGCGGATCCGCGCACCAACCACCAGGTCGCGGTCGACGAGCGCGGCAACGTGGTGGGCTTCTGCGCGCTGCACTACCGCACACGGCTAAACCGCGCCCGCCCGCAGGCCTGGATTCCAGATCTGATCGTCACCCCGACGGCGCGTGGCCGTGGCACCGCGCGCGCGATCCTCGACAAGGCCGAGCGCCTGGCCCGCGAGCACGGCTGCTGGGAGGTCACCCTGGAGTCCGGCTACGAGCACCGGGAGGCCCACCTGCTGTATACGGCGGCGGGTATGCAGGACACCGGCAAGGTGTTCCGCAAGGCGCTCTAGCCGCCTGGCCCGGCGCATCCGCCTCGGGCTCTACGGTCGAGGCGTGATCAAGTACCTGGGCTCCAAGCGCCGCCTGGTCCCGGAGCTCGGCGCCATCCTCGAGCGCTGCGGCGCCCGCACCGCGGCCGATCTGTTCACCGGCACCACCCGGGTGGCCCAGGAGTTCAAGCGCCGGGGGACTCGTGTGTGGGCCAACGACAGCGCGCGCTACGCCGAGGTGCTGGCGCGCTGCTACGTCGCCACCGACGCGCGCGGGGTGGACCGCGCCGGCCTAGAGGCCGCGCTCGATCGCCTCAACGCGCTGCCCGGGCGGGAGGGCTACTTCACCGAGACCTTCTGCCGAGCCGCACGCTACCTGCAGCCCGCCAACGGGGCGCGGGTGGACGCCATCCGCGACACGCTCGAGCGCGACTACCGGGGCTCGCCCCTGTTCGCGGTGCTGCTGACCAGCCTGCTGGAGGCGGCCGACCGGGTGGATTCCACCACCGGCGTGCAGATGGCGTACCTGAAGCGGTGGTCTGCGCGCTCTGCGCGGCCGCTCCACCTGCGGGCGCCGGCCTTGCTCCCCGGGCCGGGGAGCGCCCTGCGCGCCGACGCGCTGGAGGCCGCCCGTTCTCTGCCGCAGGTCGACCTCGCCTATCTGGATCCGCCGTACAACCAGCACTCCTACCTGGGCAACTACCACGTCTGGGAGACCTTGGTCGCCTGGGACGCCCCGGAGCACTACGGGGTCGCCTGCAAGCGCGCCGACTGCCGCGATCCCGCCAACCGCAGCCCCTTCAACTCCCGCCGCTCCATCCATCGGGCGCTCCGTGAGCTGCTGGAGGTGGTACCGGCCCGGCTGGTCGTGCTCTCCTACAACGACGAGTCCTGGGTGACGCTCGAGGACCTCGTCGAGATGTGCGCGGTGCGCGGCGCGGTGCGGGTCCTGCGGTTCGACTCGGCGCGCTACGTCGGCGCCCGGATCGGGATCCACGACTCCGCCGGGCGCAGGGTCGGCCGGGTCGGCCGGCTTCGCAACGTGGAGTACCTCCTCCTCGCCGGCGACGAGGCCGACGTGGCCCGGGCGAGCGGGGCCGCGTCCCCGCGGGGCGTCACCGCCTGATCGGCTCGCCCGCCAGCCCAGACCGTATCCTCGGGCTATGCGCCACTTCGCGGTCTGCGTCGTCGGCCGCGACCGCCCGGGCATCGTGGCCAAGGTGACACGCACGCTGCTCGAGCAGGACGCCAACGTCGAGGACTCCCAGAGCACCATCCTGCGCGGCCACTTCGCGATGACCCTGATCGTGGGCACGGGCGAGGACGTCGATCCGGCCCGGTTGCGTGGCGAGCTGGAGCGCGCGGGGGCCGACCTGCGCCTCGAGGCCGTCACCCTGAGCGAGATCCACGAGACGGGACCGGCACACCCGGTGGAGCCGTCGCACATCGTCACCGTCAAGGGCATCGACCATCCTGGGATCGTCAACGCGGTCGCGTCGGCGCTGGCCGACTGCGACGTCAACATCACCGATCTCAACACCCGGCTGGTGGACGAGCCCGACCGCGAGGACCTCTACGCGATGATGCTCGAGGTAGCGGTGCCCGAGGGGCTCACCGCGGAAGGACTGGAGGGATTGCTCGAGGCGACCCGCCGCGAGCAGGGCGTAGAGGTGACGATCCGGGAGCTCGAGCACGACGCTCCCTGACGCGCGGGCTAGAGCTCGTGCATCTCGGCGGTGATCTGGTCGACCGACTCCTTGGCGTCGCCGAACAGCATCTGGGTCTTGGCGTCGTAGTAGAGCTCGTTGTCGATGCCCGCGAAGCCGGGGTTCATCGAGCGCTTGAGCACGATCACCGAGTCCGATTGGTTGACGTTGAGAATCGGCATGCCGTAGATGGGCGAGTCGGGGCTGCTGTTGGCGGCCGGGTTGGTGACGTCGTTGGCGCCGATCACCAGCGAGACGTCGGTGCGCGGGAATTCCGGGTTGATCTCGTCCATCTCCTTGAGCTTGTCGTACGGGACGTCGGCCTCCGCCAGGAGCACGTTCATGTGACCGGGCATCCGGCCGGCCACGGGGTGGATCGCGTACTTGACCTGCACGCCCCGCTCCTCGAGCGCGGCCTCCAGCTTCCGCACCGCATGCTGGGCCTGGGCCACGGCCATGCCGTACCCGGGCACGACGACCACGTTGCGCGCGTAGGACAGCTGGATGGCGGCGTCGGCCGGACTGGTCGAGCGCACGGTCGCTCCCTCCGGCAGCTCGGCGCCGGCGGCCGCCGGGACGGTGCCGCCGAAGCCTCCCGCCACGATGTTCGGGATCGAGCGGTTCATCGCGTCGGCCATCAGCCGGGTGAGGATCGAGCCCGAGGCGCCGACGATCATGCCCGCCACGATCAGCGCCGGGTTGTTGAGCGCGATGCCGGTCGCCGCCGCGCTGAGCCCGGTGAACGCGTTGAGCAGCGAGATGACCACCGGCATGTCGGCGCCGCCGATCGGCAGGACCACGAAGTTGCCCAGCAGGGCGG
The DNA here is from genome assembly GCA_045805565.1 of Solirubrobacteraceae bacterium. Lineage (GTDB taxonomy): Bacteria > Actinomycetota > Thermoleophilia > Solirubrobacterales > Solirubrobacteraceae > DATAEY01. The sequence continues at coordinate 22,134 of JBJMKZ010000004.1, forward strand.
CGGCGACCAGGACGCCGATCATCAGCAGCTCGTCGTGTCCGCCGGTGGCGATGGCCACGCCGAGGCCCACCGCGGCCACGAACAGCACCGCGTTGACGATCTGCTGAGCGCGCCCCAGCGTGATGGGGCGCCCCGGGATCACCTCCTGCAGCTTCCCGAACGCGATATTCGATCCCCAGAACGACACCGACCCCACGATCGCCCCGAACAGCGAGGCGATCGCCACGTAGAGCGGCTCGCCCGCGTATCCGCCGGTGTTGCGGAACTCGACCCAGGCGATCAGGGCGACCGCGCCGCCGCCGACGCCGTTGAACAGCGCCACCATCTGCGGCATCGCGGTCATCTTCACGTTGCGCGCCGCGGGTACTCCGATCGCCGTGCCCACCACGATCCCCAGGACGATCAGCTCCCAGTGGCCGAGTCCCGGGGTCAACAGGGTCGCCACGACGGCTATCCCCATCCCGACGGCGGCGATCGCGTTGCCGCGGACCGCGGTGCGCGGGCCGCGCAGGTTCATCAGCCCGTAGATGAACAGCGCGAAGCTGACGATGTAGCACACGCGGATGAACTGCGGATCCTGCAGGAAGGAGACCGCCGTCACGGTCGCCGCCGGCCGTCTTCGCGCTCGTCGGGCTTGGACTTGAACATCCCCAGCATGCGGTCCGTCACCAGGAAGCCGCCGACCACGTTGATCGTGCCGAAGGTGATCGCGATCACCAGCAGGAGCTGGTTCAGGACACCGTGACCGGACAGCCCCAGCACGAGGATCCCGCCCAGGATCACGATGCCGTGGATCGCGTTCGTCCCCGACATCAGCGGCGTGTGCAGGGTGTTGGGCACCTTCGAGATGACCACGAAGCCGACGAATCCGGCGAGCACCAGGATGGCCAGGTTGTTGAGCAGCACGGCGCCTGGTCCTCCCGGTCAGCTGGCGGGGGTGCCTGCGGCGCCCGCGGCGTTCCGGGCGCCCTCGTGGACGATCTCGCCGCCGCGCGTGATGCAGGCGCCGGCGATGACCTCGTCGTCGAAGTCGAGCTCGAGCTCGCCCTCCTCGTTGGCCATGAGGCCCAGCAACGACTGCACGTTGCGCGCGTAGAGCTGCGACGCGTGCTCCGCCATGGTCGAGGGAAGGTTGAGGGGGGCGGCGATCGTGACGTCGTGACGGACGACGGTCTGTCCGGGCTCCGACAGCTCGCAGTTCCCACCCGCCTCGGCGGCCAGGTCGACCACCACCGAGCCGGGCTTCATGCGCCGCACCGCGTCCTCGGTGATCAGCAGCGGCGCCGGGCGGCCCGGGACCAGCGCGGTGCTGATCGCCACGTCGACGTCCTCGATGGCGTCGGCCAGCAGCTCGCGCTGGCGCTCCTGCTCCTCCGCGCTCAGCTCGCGGGCGTAGCCACTCTCCGCCTCGGCATCGGTGCCGAGGTCGAGCTCGAGAAAGCCGGCCCCCAGGCTCTCGACCTGCTCCTTGACCGCGGCGCGCACGTCGAACCCCACCACCCCGGCACCCAGCCGCCGAGCGGTGGCGATGGCCTGCAGGCCGGCCACGCCGGCGCCCAGGACCAGCACTTTCGCCGGGCGAACCGTGCCCGCCGCGGTCATCAGCATCGGGTAGAAGCGGCCCATCAGCTGGGCGCCGAGCAGCGCGGCGCGGTAGCCCGCGACGTTGCTCTGGGAGGACAGAGCGTCCATCGACTGGGCGCGCGAGATGCGGGGGATCGCCTCCATCGCGAAGGCGGTGACGCCCGAGGCGGCCAGCGCGCGGACCGTGTCCGGCGCGGTCAGCGGCGCCAGGAAGCCGATCAGGACGCTGTCGGCGCCGAGGCGCTCGATCTCCTGCGCGGAGGGACGCTGCACCTTGGCCACCACGTCGGCGCCCCACACCGCGTCGGAGTCGTCGGTCACGGTCGCGCCGGCCTCCTCGAACAGCGAGTCGGGGATCAACGCCGCCGCCCCGGCGTCGGCCTCGATCACCACCTCGTGCCCGTCGGCGGCCAGCTTGCGCGCCACCTCGGGGACGAGGGCCACCCGGCGCTCGCCCTCGGCCGTCTCCTTCGGCACGCCGACCTTCATCGCTGCGGCAAGCTACCGACTCCGATCGGCCTGCGCCTCGCGGGCGCCGGCGCGTCGGGGCGGCCGGGGCGCTCTATCCTGGGCACGAGATGACGGTCAACCTGACCCGGATCTACACCCGCCTGGGCGACGGCGGCGAGACGCATCTGGGCGACCGCAGCCGGGTCCCCAAGACTCACCCGCGGATCGAGGCATACGGGACGGTCGACGAGCTCAACGCCCAGATCGGGGTGTCGCTGGCGGACGGCGGCCTGCCCGACCGCTATTCCGAGTGGCTGCGCCGCGTTCAGAACGACCTCTTCGACGTGGGCGCCGACGTATCGGTCCCCGAAGACGACGGGCGCGAGCGGCTGCGCGTGAAGCCGGAGCAGACGGAGTGGCTGGAGCGCCTCTGCGACGAGGTGAACGCCACGCTGGCGCCGCTGAAGTCGTTCGTGCTCCCGGGCGGGACGCGGGCCGCCGCCCAGCTGCACGTCTGCCGGACGGTGTGCCGCCGCGCTGAACGCCGGGTGCTCGACGTGGAGGAGGTCAACCCCGAGGTGGTGCGCTACCTCAACCGGCTCTCGGACCTCCTGTTCATCCTCTCCCGCGGCGCCAACGGCCCGGACGAGCCGCTGTGGGAGCCGGGTGCGGGCCAGTAGCCCTGCCCCAGCGCGGACGCTCGGGAAACGCCCGGCGATACGAACCGCCGGCCTCGCCAACCGGGATCACCGCTGCCGGAACCACTCCCCTTGCTCGAGCTCGTGGAAGACGACCAGGTCGCGCCCACGGATGGTGACCACCTCCCAGTAGCGGCGGCGGACGGGGCGCTCGGTCCACCAGCGATCCTCCACCAGCCACGTCTCCCGAACCGTCTCCACCCGGTCGGCATCCACCATCACCGGGCGGCCACCGGCCGTCGCGCGCACCGCGGCGCGGCGCGGTACGGCGAGCCTTCGCGGCCCGGTCATTCGGCGTAGGGGCCCAGCATGGCCCGGCGCTCGGGCACACGTGACTCCGGCTCCACTTCCACCACCCGCAGGGCGGCATCGGGGCCCGCCAGGGCGCGCGACTGCCGGACCGCCTCGCGCAGACGCGCGTCGCGCTCGCGAGCGGCCTCGTCCAGCAGCGTGCGCTGGTCGGTCACCGGCGGGCCGAACCGCTCGACCCCCAGGCGCAGCGACTGGGCGGGAGCGGGCAGCAGGACCAGTCGCGGGACAATCGCCAGCCGCATGCGAGCGGGATCGGCCAGCGCCTCGCGGAAGATGACCCGCTCGCGCCAGGTCCCTCCCTCCACCAGCCGCGCGGACAGGACGATGGCGCGCAGGGTCCGGCCGCGCCGCTCGCGGCGGGCGGCCAGCCGGTCGATCAGGAGCCCCACCGCATGCTCGAGGGAGGGTCCGGACGCCGCCTCGGGAAGCTCGAGCGACTCCTCCAGCCGCTCTGGGGGACGCCTCGGTTGCAGCGGGCGGTCACGCCCGCTGGCCAGGTCGTGGGCCAGTACGCCGGCGGCGCCGAAGCGGTCGGCCAGAGCGGCGCGGGGCAGGCGCGACAGTTCGCCGAGGGTTCGCACGCCCAGCCGCTCCAGCGCGGGAGGCAGACCCGCGGTCTGCTCGCGGACGTCCAGCAGCCTGACCGGCAGCGGCGCCAGGTAGGCCCGCGCGCCGGCCTCCCCGCCGCGGACGATCTCCATCCGCCCGCGCCGGGCGCCGGCACGCGCTCGGCCGGCGGCTGCCACGGCGCAGAAGCGCGACGCGGCGGCGCCCAGTCGCGCCGGATGCCCGGCGGCGGTGCCGGAACGCCGTACCGCCCGCCGCGCCGCGTCCACCACGCCCTCGAGGTGACCGCCGTGCAGGGTGCGAAGGCCCTGGCCGTCGAAGCACACCAGGCCCGGGCTCTGGGGAGCGACCTCCGCGCCGATCGCCTCCAGGCGGGCCAACACCTCCTCCCAGGCCTCGGCCACCCCCGCGGGATCGGGCGGTATCAGCGCCAGCCGCGGACAGCGGGCCAGCGCCTCGCCCAGGCCCATCCCTGCCCGCACGCCGAAGGCCTCCGCCGCGGGCGAGGCCTCCCCGATGCGCTGGCCACCCCCCGGCTCTGGAGCCAGCACCGCCGGGCGGCGTAGCAGCGCCGCCCGTCCGCCGGCCGCCACGGCCAGTTCGAAGCGCACAAGCAGCAGGCAGACGATCATGGAGACGAACACATGTTCGCATCGGGAGACCTCTCCCGCAAGCGCCGGCCCGCCCATCTGCCGCGCCGGGAGGCCGATGGCGGCCGAACCGCGACCGCCTGGCGAGCGAAGCGACTGCTAGTACGCCGAGGGCTCGCCGAACATCTCGCCGATCCGCGCGGCGACCGAGAAGTCCCCGTCCACCTCGAGCTGGCCGGCCATGAGCGCCCGGCCCGGCTCGAGCTCCCCTCCCACCAGGCGGACGAAGTCGCCGAGCGCCATGCGAATCGTGACCGTCGGGTCCGTGGACCGCCCCGGCTGCGCCCGGGCGCGGCCGTCCGAGATCGACACCACCCACTGTCGGGGCGGGCCGCCGTTTCGCGGAGTCAGCTCATACTGGATGTCGCCCTCGAAGCCCCGCGCGCGCTCGGGCGCGAACCGCCGCGCCATTCCGGCGAACACCACCCGCAGGCCCGCCTGCGATCCGATCGTGCGCTCCAGCCGCCGGTCGTCGCTGCGACGCACGAACGCGCCCACGGCGGCCTCCCCTCGCTCGGCCAGCCGGGCCGCCAGGCGGCGACCGTCACGCGCCGGAGGTTGGTCGCGGTCGGCGGGGACGGCGCCCGCGCCGGTGCGCGCCGCGGGCGGGCCGGAGTCCAGCGGACCGATCGTGTGCCCGGTGTCGGCGATGCGGGCCGGAGGACGGCGTGCCAGGGCCGCCTCGACGGCGACCGCCAGCCGCTCGGTCTTCTCGCGCTCGGCTTGCTCCGCCCGCTCGGCGAACTCGGGCAGCACCTGCGCGGCGAACAGCTGCAGCGATTCGCAGATGTGCTCGTGTCGGTTGCGGCCCGCCTGCGAGACGAAGATCACCTGATCCACGCCCGCCCGCTCATAGCGGCGCGCCAGGTCGCGCACCTGGTCGGGCGTGCCGATCGCCCCCCGCAGCGAGCCCAGGCCCTCCTGCATGATCTTCACGCCGAGCGGCTCGGCGTCCGGCGTCACGATCTCGCGCGCGAAGCCCATCTCGGCGCGACGGCGCTGGAACTCCTCCCAGATGTTCGTGCGTCCCGGGCGATGCTCGCCGAACACGTAGTAGTGGGCGAGCGAGTAGCCGAAGAAGTGCCCGCCGTCGATCCCGCGCTCGATGGCGGTCTGCTCGTCGTGGTGGCACATCATCGGCAGCACCACCGCGAAGCGGGGATTCACCGCGAATCCGGCCGGGACGCAGCGCTCCGAGGCGACGATCGCGTGGTACTCGTCCACCCACTCCCTGGCCTCCTCGGGTTCGACGAACGAGAAGGTCAGGGCGCCGATTCCCTTCTCGGCGGCCAGCCGGATCGTCTCTCGTCGCGAGCAGGCGACCCACAGCGGCGGATGCGGCTGCTGCACCGGCTTGGGCACGATGTTGCGGGGCGGCATCGCCACGAAGCGCCCGTCCCAGCCGGCGAAGGGCTCCTCGACGAACATCCTCGTGACGACGTCCAGCGCCTCCTCCCACTGCGCGCGCTTGGTCTCGCGCTCGACCCCGAATCCCGCCAGCTCGGCTCCGGAGGAAGTCTCTCCGGTGCCGAAGTCGCAGCGCCCGCCCGAGACCAGGTCCAGCATCGCCACCTTCTCGGCGACGCGCGCCGGGTGCTGGTAGCCCGGCGGCATCGCCACGATTCCGAAGCCGAGACGGATGCGCCGGGTGCGCTGGCTGGCCGCGGCCAGGAACACCTCGGACGCGGACGAATGGGAGTACTCCTCAAGGAAGTGGTGCTCGACCTCCCACGCGTAGTCGAAGCCGAGGCGGTCCGCGAGCTCGATCTGCTCGAGCGCATCGGAGATCAGCCCCTGTTCGGCGCCGCCGTCCCACGGGCGCGGGAGCTGGTGCTCGTAGAAGATCCCGAAGCGCATCCGGCGCCCATCCTAGTCCGCCCCCGGCAGGGTCGAGGCCCTCCGGCACGCCGGTCGGGGGCGGGCGAACTAGGAAGGGCCCCGATGCCGGGGCCCTTCCCTTAGCAGGCCTGTAAGCCGGATTCTGTCGGGAACAGCCATCTGTCTGAGCGGCCTACCTGGACCTCGGCGGGCAACCTGCCAGCGGTCCTGCTTGGCCTTGCATCAGGCGGGGTTTGCCTGGCCGCCGCGTCACCGCGACGCCGGTGCGCTCTTACCGCACCATTTCACCCTTGCCGGCTCGCGGCTCAGCTGCGGCCGCGAGCTTGGGCGGTGTCATTTCTGTGGCACTTTCCCGCGGGTTTCCCCGGGTCGGCGTTACCGACCGCCCTGCCCTGTGATGTCCGGACTTTCCTCGGAGACACACCTCCGCGGCTGCTCAGCCTGCACTACAAGGGTAGCGGCCCCGAGCAGCCCCGCCGGATGCCGGCGTCGGTTCCTGGCGCGGCGTCGATAGGCGGCTCAGCCGCCCACCTGATAGCGCACGTTGCCCTTGTCGTCCTGCTGAATCACGCGCACGGTGGCGCGATCGCCGCCCGTGGTGACCGCGGTGCAGTTGAACTTGCCGCCGGCCTTGAGCTCGACGTCACTGGGGCAGTCGACCGACTTCACCTTGACTCCCGCCTGCTGCTCGATGCCCTGCTTGATCTTGGGCTCGAGCTTGTCGGTGTTCAGCATCTTGGTCCCGCACGCGCTCAGCGCGAGCGCGGCCGGCAAGGCGATCAGGACGACTGGACGACGACGGATCATGCGCGGCTCCTCCTCGAGCGGGCAGTGGCGGCGCTAAGCCTAAGTGCTCGCCCGGCTGGAGGTCAGCTCAGCGAGGCCGAGCACGAGCCGCAGCGCCCGGCCTGCTCCCCGGCCGGCGCCATCCGCCCGCCACACGCAGGGCAGGCGACCGGCACCCGGGCGCACAGGCCCGCCCAAGCGCCGGAGATGACCTCGTCCAGCGTGAGGCGCCCGCGGACCGCCGGCCAGGCGCCGCCCCGGCGGGGGCTTGGCGCCGGTTCGGCGGCGGGTTGGACGACGGCCAGGCTCACGAGACCTTGCGCAGCAGGCCGACGACGCGCCCCAGGACGCGGACTTCCTTGGAGCGGATCGGCTTCATCGCGGCGTTCTCGGGCTGCAGGCGAATGTGGTCAGGCTCGCGATAGAAGCGCTTGACGGTGGCCTCCTCGCCCACCATCGCCACCACGATCTCGCCGTCCTGAGCGGTGTCCTGCGACTTGACCACGACGAAGTCGCCCTCGAGGATGCCGGCGTCCTTCATCGATTCGCCCCGGACTCGCAGGAGGTACTCCCCGGACTCGCCGCCGGCCGCCTCGGGGACGTCCACGTAGTCCTCGATGTTCTCCTCGGCCAGCACCGGCTGGCCGGCAGCCACGTGGCCGACCAGCGGCAGGCCGCCGGGCCGGACGATCTCGCGCATGCCCCCGACCGCCCGGTCCAGGAGCTCGAGCGCGCGCGGCTTGGAAGGATCGCGCCTCAGCAGGCCGATCCGCTCGAGGTTGGCCAGGTGGGCGTGCACGGTCGACGACGAGGCCAGGCCCACCGCCTTGCCGATGTCGCGCACGGTGGGCGGATAGCCGTACTTCGCCGAGTAGCGCTTGATGAACTCGAAGATCTCCTGCTGGCGCTTGGTGAGGTCGAGATCGACCATGGCGACGATCCTCCTAGCGTCCCTGTGGCGGCCAGACGAACATGTGTTCGGAACCATACCGCCGTCCGCGGACGTACTCAAGCACGTGTTCGACCGGCTCGGAAATCCACCTTGGGGTGGGCGGGAGGCGGTCTGCCCGGGGCTATACTGGGCCGCCCGCGAGCGCCTGTGGCGGAATTGGTAGACGCGCAAGGTTGAGGGCCTTGTGGGCCGTATGGCCCGTGGGAGTTCGAATCTCCCTGGGCGCACTGGAGAAGCTCCCGCATGCAGGGAGCCCACCCGTCCCATGGCCCGTCTGGAGGACTACAGCTTCGGTCGTCTCACCGTCGACGGCACCGAGCAGCGGCGCGACGTGATCGTCCTGCCGCACCGGGTGGTCACCGACTGGTGGCGCCGGGACGGGCACTCGCTGGTGATCGGCGACCTGCATGACGTGCTGGACGAGCTTCCCGAGCGCCTGATCGTCGGCAACGGCGCCCATGGGCGCCTGAAGCCCCACCCGGCGGTGATCGACGAGCTGCGTCGGCGCGGCGTCGAGGTCGAAGTGCTCGAGACGGACGACGCGGTGCGCCGCTACAACGAGCTCGACCGCCGCCGAGCGGCGGCGGCGCTGCACCTGACCTGCTGAGACGCGCGCTCAGGCAGCCGCGCGCGCCCGGGCCCGGTACTGATCGGCCGCCTGCCTGAGCGTCTCTAGCATCGCCTCCACCGCGGGAGACCGGTAGCCGCCGGCCAGGGTCACCGCGCCGACGTGGCGGACCGGCGCCTCGTCGCCGAGCGAGCGGATGACGACGTCGTCGCGCAGGTTGGTCAGGGCCAGCTCCGGCAGCAGCGAGATCGCAACCCCCGCGGCGACAAGTCCCTGCACCACGTTGTAGTCGTCCACCTGGAAGCCGACTCGCGGCTCGAACCCCGCGCGCTCGCATGCAGCGATGTGCATCTTGCCGCACAGTCCGTTGTGGTCGCCCTGCACCCAGGACTCGGCTGACAGGTCGGCCAGCCGGATGGTCCGCCGGCGCGCCAGCGGGTGGTCGGTGGGCAGCGCCACGTACATCGGGTCGTCGAGCAGATGGGCGATGTCCACGTCCTCGTGCATCGACTCGTAATCCGAGCTGGGCAGGGGCGAGTAGCGGAAGGTGAGCGCCACGTCGAGCTGGCCCGACTTCAGTTGAGGGATCGCGTCCTCGGGCTCGGCCTCCACCAGGGAGAGCTCGACCGCCGGGTGCTGGTGGGAGAAGCGCGCGATGGCCAGGGGCACCAGCGTCGCGCCGGCGGTCGAGAACGACGCGAGCCGGACCCGCCCGCCGCGCAGCCCGGCGATCGCCTCGAGCTCCTGCTCGGCGGCCGCCACGCGGGCCAGGATCGCCGCGGAGTGCTCGACCAGCGCGCGGCCGGCGTCGGTGAGGCGGACCCCGCGGGCGTTGCGCGCCACCAGCGTCGTGCCGGTCTCGCGCTCCAGCGCCGTGATCTGTTGGGAGATGGCGGGCTGGGAGTAGCCCAGAGACTCGGCCGCCGCCGAGAACGACCCCTGCGCCGCGACCTCGCGCAGGACCTGCAGCCGCTTCACGTCGAGCATAAGTTCAGCTTATAGCACTCCCTGCAAATCGTCATTTGATCTTATGTCACGGGCGTGACATCGTGAACGTCGTACTCCCGAGCCTCTTCCCGCCAAGGAGTCGACATGCCCCTCTCCTCCCCGTCCATCTCCATCCGCAGTGCGTATCCCGACGACGCCGACGCGCTGCACCGCCTGGCCGCACTGGACAGCGCTCCCGTCCCGGAGTCGCCCGTCCTCGTGGCGGATGTCGGGGGCGAGCTTCGGGCGGCGCTCTCGCTCAGCGACCGCACCGTGATCGCCGATCCGTTCGTCGCGACGGCCCACCTGGTGGTGCTGCTCGAGGTGCAGGCCGCGCAGCTGCGGCAGTCCGGCGCGGGCGGCTCGCGCGGGCGCTCCGCCCTGCGCGCCGCCGCCGCTGTGTGGCGTGGGCTGACCGCTCGTGATCGTGGCGGGGAAGCGAGCCTCGCGCCCACCGTGCCCGAGCGGCCACCGTCGCTCGCCCTGCACGGGCTCGTCCGGGCGCCGTAGGGAATTCCCGCGCCGCCGGCGTCCCCGCCCCGCCTCCCCCCTGGCCGGCGGCGGGGACGCCGGCCTCCATCCGCTCGTCCACGCTCTTCCAGGATCGACCCGACGCGGCGAGGTGGGCTAGCGTCAGACCTCGATGCAGCCCGCCCCACTCGCCGCCGCGCCGTTTCGCTGGCAGGACGGCGAGCGTCTGGTGCGCTTCGGCCGCGGGACGCTGAGCGAGGCGCCCGATCTGCTCGGCGACGACTACGGGCTGCTGACCACGCCCCGGGCCCTGAGGGCCGCGCCCGACGTCGCGGCCGGCGCCAGGGCGGTCCACCACGTCGGGCCGGGGCACGTCGACGAGTTGGCGGCCGGCCTCCGCGGCGGCGTCGACGGGGAGTTGCTGGTGGCGCTGGGCGGGGGCCGGGTGATCGACGTCGCCAAGGCCCTGGCCGCGGCCGACCCCCCGCGCCCGGTGGCGGCCATACCGACCACCCTCTCGGCGGCCGAGATGACCGCCCTGCACCGGCACGTGCCGGAGGTCCCGGCCACGACGCCCCGGGTACGCCCGGCGATCGTCCTCAACGATCCCGCGCTCAGCGCCTCGCAACCCGAGCCGCAGCTCGCCGCCTCGGCGCTCAACGCGCTGGCACATGGCGCCGAGGCGCCGCTCACGCCGCTGGCCGGACCGGTTTCCACGCTCGCAGCGCTCGAGGGCGCGCGGCTGCTGGCCGCGGGATGGGCCGCTCCGGATCCCGATCGCGACGCCCTGGCCCTCGGCGCGCTGCTGGCCGGTTACGCCGCCGGCGCCGCCGGGTTCGGGCTGCACCACGTGATGGCCCAGACGGCGGTCCGGGTGGCGGGGATCGGCCACGGGCCGGCCAACGCCATCCTGCTGCCGCACACGCTCCGCGCCCTCGGGAGCCGGTTTCCCGCCGAGATGGACCGCTTCGGCGAGGCGGTCGGCGGCGACCTCGCGAAGACGGCCGCGCCGATCCTGGCGCGAGCCGGCGCCACCGGATTGCGCGAGCACGGCGTCCCGCGCGAGGCGCTGGAGCGTTGCGCCGCCGCCGCGGCCGAGCGCCCGGAGCTCGCGCTGACGCCGCCACCGGCCGGCCGCGACGAGCTGCTCGAGATCTACGAGGCCGCGTGGTGAGCGGGCGGCCGGGCGGCGACCCGGGGCTGCTCGACCTGCTGACCGCCACCATGGAACGGGCCGCCGGGCGCTGCGCCTATGCCGACGCGCGCCGGGTGGTGACCGCGCGCGAGCAGCTGTCGACCCGCAACGGCGCGGTCGAGCGCATCCGGGTGGACGAGTCGGACGGGATCGGGGTGCGGGTCCGTGTGGGCGGCGCCTGGGGGTTCGCCGCCACCACCGACATCTCGCCCGCGGGGGCCGAGCTCGCGCTCAAGCGGGCGCTCGCCTTTGCCTCGGAACAGCCCGGCGTGGCGGAGCAGGCGCTGGCGCCGGTGGCGCCTGCGCGGGGCGAGTGGCACGGTCCTTGCGAGCGGGACCCGTTCGCGATCGGGGTCGAGGAGAAGCTCGAGCTGCTGCTGGGCGCCGAGGCCGGGCTCGCGGGCGACCAGAGACTCGTCCGCACCGAGGCGCACTGCCTGTCGGTGCGCACCGCGAAGGGGTTCGCGTCGACCGATGGCGCCGCCTGCACCCAGACGCAGTTCGAGTGCGGCGGCTCGATCTCCGCGGTGGCCGTGGACGGGTCGGAGCTGCAGCAGCGCTCCTATCCCGGGGGGCACGAGGGCGGCGTGGCCGCCGCCGGCTGGGAGCAGGTGGAGGCGCTCGAGCTCGGGGCCCATGCGCCGCGCGTGGCCGACGAGGCGCTGGAGCTGCTGGGCGCTCCCCAGTGTCCCTCCGGCGCCACCACCGTCGTGCTCGACGGAGAGCAGGTTGCCCTCCAGCTGCACGAGTCGATCGGGCACGCCCTCGAACTCGACCGGATGCTGGGCAACGAGGCGTCGTACGCCGGCACGAGTTGGGTTTCGCCCGACGACCTCGGGCGCCTGCGCTACGGCTCGGAGCGCCTGAACGTCACGGCTGACGCCACCCTCCCCGGCGGGCTCGGCTCGTTCGGCTGGGACGACGAGGGGGTCGGGGCCCGCTCGCTGGAGCTGATCCGCGAGGGCCGCCTGCGGGCCGCGCTCTCCTCGCGCGAGTCGGCGGCCGCAATCGGGCTCGACGCGTCCGGCGGCTGCGCCCGCGCCGACGGGCACGCGCGCCAGCCGATCGTGCGGATGACCAACGTGTCGCTGGAGCCCGGCGAGGCCGGCTCGCTCGAGGACCTGATAGCGGACACCAAGGACGGCCTGTACCTGGAGACCAACCGGTCGTGGTCGATCGACGACCGGCGCCTGCAGTTCCAATTCGCCACCGAGGTGGGGCGCCAGATCCGCGGCGGGCAGCTCGGACGCCTGTACCGGAACCCGTCCTACGCGGGGGTCACGCCCAGCTTCTGGGCATCGCTCGACGCCGTCTGCTCGCGACCGCAATGGCGGCTGTGGGGGCTGGTCAACTGCGGCAAGGGCGAGCCGGGTCAGCTGGCGCACGTCTCCCACGGGACCGCCCCGGCTCGGTTCCACGCCGTGCAGGTCGGCGTCGCGTGAGCCTGGCCGAGCTGGCCGAGCGTGCCCTCGAGCGAACCCGCGGCCAGGCGCAGGTCACGGTGACGCGCGAGCGTTCGCAGCTGGCCCGCTTCGCCGCCTCGCGCCCCACCCAGGCCACCGAGGTCGACGAGGTCCGCGTCGAGGTGCTCGCCGTCCGCGACGGGGCCACCGCGGGCGCAGCCACCACCGAGATCGAGGATGACGGGCTGCGCGAGGTCGGCGACCGGGCGGCTCGGGCGGCGGAGGCCGCGGCTCGCGGCGGACGCGGCGCCTATCCCGGCCTTCCGGCGCCCGACGCGCAGCCGCGGCCCCACGACGGGTGGGATGCCGACACCGCGCAGTTGGACCCGGCGCGCGCCGGCGCGGCCCTGCAGGCGGTGTTCGACCAGGCAAGGGCCTGCAGGGTCGAGGCGGCGGGGGTGTGGACCGCCGGCGCGGTGGAGACGGCGGTTGCCGGCTCGACCGGCATGCGGGCCGCCGACGCGGTCACCGACGCGCACTTGAAGGTGCTCTGCCGCGGCGCCTCGGGGCGAACCGGCTTCGCGTCGGCGACCGCGTCCTCGCTCGCCGGCATCGACGCGTGGGCCACCGCCCGCACGGCGGCCGACAAGACCGCCGGAACCGAGCCCGAGGAGCTCGATCCCGGCGAGTATCCGGCGGTTCTCGACGCGGACGCGGTGGGATCGCTGCTCGAGTTCCTCGGGGCCCTGGCGTTCAACGGCCTCGCCCACTCCGAGGGGCACGGCGCCCTCTCCGGGCGCCTTGGCGAGCGCGTAGCCGCGCCGGCCATCAACCTCTCCGACTCCCCGCGCTACCCGCACACCCTGCCGCGCGGGATCGACGCCGAGGGCGTCGCCAAGTCTCCGCTGTCGCTGATCCAGGACGGAGTCGCGCACCGCGTGGTCCACGACACCCGCTCGGCGGCCGTGGCGGGCGGCGGCGCGGTCTCCACCGGACACGCACTCGCGCCGGGCGGCTCGCCGGCAGGTCCACGGCCGACCAACCTGGTGCTGGTGGGCGGCGGCGCGACCGACGTCAGCTCGCTGGCGGGCGAGATCGACCGCGGCATCTACGTGACGCGGCTGTGGTACGTCAATCCTGTCAATGCCAAGCAGACGCTCCTGACCGGCATGACCCGCGACGGGACCTTCCTCATCGAGGAGGGGAGGATCACCCGGCCCCTGCGGGACGTGCGCTTCACCGACTCGGTGCTCGGCCTGCTGGGGCACACACAGGCGCTGACGTCGCTGCCCCGGCTGGTCAGCGAGGCCGAGTTCTACGGGCCGCGGTTCGCGACCGGGGTGGTCTGCCCGGCGATCCGGGTCGGCGGCCTTCGGATCACCGGCGCGACGGTCTGACGCCGAGCGGCTAGAGCTTGAGCAGGGCGATGGTGTTGAGCGCGAAGGCGACCCCGAACGCGATGGTCCAGCGGTTGAGGTTGCGCTCGACCAGCGAGCCGCCGCCCAGCGGCCCGGCGCCGGTGCCAACCCCGAAGGCGCCGGACAGGCCAGAGTCCTTCCCCGAGTGCATGAGCACCAGGAAGATCAGGACCACCGATATGAGGACCTGCAGGACGGAGAGGACCAGCTCCATGGCGACGCGATGCTACTACGGCCCGGACACGAACCTATCCGCGCGCGGCTTCCCGCGTCCAGCGCCGAGCCGCGGCCGGCGCGCTCGCCTCAGCCGCGAACCCGGTCCAGGCGATCGAGGATCTCGATCGCCTCCGCCCGCAGCCTCCGGTCGACGGATTCCCAGTCCTCGCGGGACAGCTTCCCGGTGCGGTAGTCGAGCTCGGCGTCACGGATGTCGCGGTACTTGGCGTCCCGAGCCGCCTCGAGCTCCGCCACCTCGGGGGCGTCGCCTTCGTGCGCAGGCGCGCGCGGACCGCGCAGGGGCGCCGAGATCACCGCCACCGCGACGGTGAGCACGGCGAGGACGAGCAGCAGCTGCACGAGGTCCAACGCCTAGGCCGAGGCGCGCTCGGGCTCGGCGGCCACGGTGGCCGCGCGGGCGCTGCGCATCCGCGCGGGCAACCTCAGCGGCGCCGGCCACAGTGCGATCAGGCCGCCCCCGACGACGATCAGCGCGCCCAGCCAGATCCACGTCACCAGCGGCGAGGCGATCAGGCGGAACGTCGCCGGCGGCGGGGCGTCCTGATAGCGCTGGACGATCGCCGCGACGAGAAACCCCTGCAGGTTGGGCCCGGCGTCGGCAAACCGGCGGTCGGCGGCATCGATGAAACGCTGCAGCGGGAGCAGGTCCGGCTCCACCGCCGTCCACAGGTCACGCCGCAGCCCGGCCTTCAAGGCCACCTCGCTGGTGGCCTGGCCGTCGAAGAAGCGTCCGATCGTTCCCAGCCCGGCCTGGTCGGGCGACGGGTAGTAGCCCCGCGTCGGCCGCAGGGTGGCGACGTGGCGGCCGCGCCGTCGCACGTCGAGCACCGCCCCCAGCGAGATCTTTTCGGCACCGAGACGGGCGGTCGGGCGGACGTAGGTGATGTCGTAGCCGTCGACCCTCGTGCTCTGCCCGGGCGAGAGCCGCACGTCACGGGCGTGCTGGAACGCCGACGACGCCGCCACCCCCACGAACACCACCGCGATCCCCAGATGCACCAGGTAGCCGCCGTAGCGCCGGCGATTGCGCTGCACCAGCGCCGCCAGCGCGACCGGTGGCGGCTCGCCCGAGACCGCCCGGCGAGCGGCGACGCCTCGCCAGAACTCCTGGGCCACCGCGGCGGCCACGAACCCGCCGAGGCAGAACATGGCCAGCGCCAGCGGCCGCTGGGAGACCCCACCGAAGGTCAGCAGGACCGCCAGCAGGAGCGCCCCGGTCGCGAGCGGGAACCGGAAGCTGCGCGCCAGGTTGGTCGGCGAAGCCCGGCGCCAGGCGATCACCGGGCCGATCCCGGCCAGGAGCACCAGCAGGAGGGCGAGCGGCACGATGTAGCGGTCGAACCACGGCGGTCCGACGGAGGCCTTGGTTCCCGTCACCGCCTCCGAGATCAGTGGGAAGAAGGTGCCCCAGAAGATCACGAAGCACAGTCCGATCAGGACGAGGTTGTTGAGCAGGAACGCCGCCTCACGCGACATCAGCGAGTCGAGCCGGTGCTCGGAGCGAAGCTGCGCGCGGCGCGACACCACCAACGTCACGGAGCCGGCCACCAGCAGGCCGATCAAGGCCAGGAAGGGCCCGCCGAGCGTGGAGGCGCCGAAGGCGTGGATCGAGTCGAGGATGCCCGACCGGACCAGGAAGGTGCCGAGGACGGCCAGGATGCCGGTCGCCAGGACCAGCGAGACGTTCCACACCTTCAGCATCCCGCGCTTCTCCTGGATGACCGCGGAGTGAAGGAATGCGGTGCCGGTGAGCCACGGCATCAGCGAGGCGTTCTCCACCGGGTCCCACCCCCAGTAGCCGCCCCACCCCAGCTCCACGTACGACCAGCGCGCGCCCAGCACGACGCCCACCCCGAGGCAGAACCAGGCGGCGAGCGAGAACCGCCGGGTCACGGCTATCCACTCCACGTCGAGCCGTCGGGTGACCAGCGCGCCCACCGCGAACGCGAACGGCACGGTGAACAGCGTGTAACCCGAGTACAGCATCGGGGGGTGGATCATCATGCTCGGGTGGCGCAGGAGCGGGTTGAGGCCGGCCCCGTCGGCGGGGACCTGGGCGCTCAGCGCGAACGGGTCGGCGAGGAAGACGGTCAGGCCGGCGAAGAACGCCGCCAGCCCGAGCAGCACCGCGGTCGCGTAGGGCGCGACCTCGCGCATCCGCCGGCGGGTGACGAACAGGATCAGGCTCGACCACAGCGACAGCAGCCACACCCACAGCACGAGAGACCCCTCCTGCGAGGACCACAGGGCGCCGGCCCGGTAGACGATCGGGGTCGTGGTGCTCGAGTGGCTCGCCACCACGTCGAGCGAGAAGTCGGAGCGCAGGAAGGCGACCTCCAGGACGGCGAAGGCGACCGTGAGGACACCGGCCAGCGCGTAGACGGAGCGGCGACCGGAGTCGACCCACCCGCGCCGCCGCGCCCGGGCGCCGTACAGCGACGCGCCGATCCCGTAGACGGCGATCCCCAGCGCGAGGATCAGGCAGGCGCGACCGAGCCCCGGCATCCGGTCAGGTCGAGCGCGACTCCGCCTGGGTGAACTTCGACGGGCACTTGGTGACCAGCGAGTCCTTCTCGCCCACGAACGCGCCGCCCTGCCGGCGGACGTTGACGATCACCTCGCGCCCGCCCCGGAACGGGTCGGGCACCGCTCCCGTGTAGCGGATCGGGACCGACGCGCCGCCGGCGCGGTCGCGCAGGCGGAACAGCAGCGCCGCGCCTCGCCGCCGGATCGAACCCGGGACCACCTTCCCGGTCAGCTGGTACGACTCTCCGGGCCGGGCCGAGCGCGCCAGCTGGCTGGGCGCCCGCGCCTCGCTGGAGGCGCTGAAGCTGGTGTAGACCAGTGCCCCCGCCAGCAGCAGCGCGGCGGTCAACGCCGCGGCCAGCCGAACCTGGCGCTTGCGGTGGGGGTCCATCGGCCGTCCAGTATCCCAGACACCCGCTCGTGGCTCCCCCGCTCGGCGGTGGAAACCGAGACCGAGCGGTCGCCGGGACCGGCCCCACCGGCCCGCACAGGCCGCGCCCGTCGATGACCGACAGGAAACCGCAGCTGGGCAGGGAAAACTTTCCGAGTGCAATCGCGTTGGAGCAGGTAGGACAGAAGAGATGAGAGTGCGCCTTCGCCACACCCGCTCCGGCTCCCCGGCCCAGGCCCCCGGCCGGGCGCGGCGTGGCGGGCGGCCCGCCGCACACCCGCGGACCCAGACGGATTCGGCGGTCGAGCCTTCCAGCGGCGGCGACGCCGAGGACCGCGCTCGGCGCAGCGGCGGCCCCCAGGACCGAGCGCTGTATGTGTGCCGCTGCGGGTCGGCCTTCCAGGCCCCCGTGACCGCCTCGGTGCGCTGCCCGCACTGCGGCGAGCCGCAGGCCTGGTAGCCGCCGGGCGGGCGCTTCCTGCCGGAGGAACGCGCCCGGCACGCCGCCGTGGCGCTGCGCGACCACATCGCCGGATCGCCAGGGCGAGGTGTCCCCACCGGGGCCGGCCATTCGTCCACGTAACGACCTGCCAACCAGCGATGCTAAGGGGGCCTGCCAATGAATATCGCGGTAGTGGGAGCAACCGGGAGGGTCGGCCGTCATCTGGTCGACGTGCTCGGGGCCGGGGGCCACGACATCGTCGCGGTGTCGCGTTCGAGCGGCCTCGACGTGACGACGGGAGACGGTCTGGCGGAAGCCCTGACAGGCGTGGAATGCGTCATCGACGCGGCCTCAGGGGCCTCGCCCGACCAGCAGGATGCCACCGAGTTCTTCACGGCCGCGACCCGGAATCTGCATGCGGCCGGCGAGCGGGCCGGCGTGCGGCGGATGATCGTGGTCTCGATCATCGGCTGCGACCGGTTCAGTGCGGGCTACAACGCCGCGAAGCTCGCTCACGAGCAGGCCATGCTGGCGGGCCCGATCCCGGTGCAGGTTCTGCGCGCGGCGCAGTTCCACGAGTTCGTGGCGCAGCTCGTGGACTGGGGACGCGAGGGGGAAGTGAGCTACGTGCCCGAGATGCGCACGCAACTCGTCGCCGCCAGGGCCGTCGCCGAGGCGCTCGCCGCCCTGGCCACCGACCCCGATCCGGTGCGACCGGACGGTGCGCCGATCCCGGAGATCGCCGGTCCGCGGGAGGAGAGCCTCGTCGAGATGGCGAGGCTGCTCGCGGCGCGGCGCGGTGAGCCGGCGCGGATCGAGGGCGTGAGCGACCCGACCGACTCGGACCGTGAGCGCTATGAGACGGGAGGCCTGCTGCCCGGCCCGGAAGCCACGCTCGCCGGCCCGACCTTCCAGGAGTGGCTCGCGCGTGAGTGCCGGGGTGCACTACGCATCGAGCAGGCTCGAGGACGGCGTCATTGCCCCGATTGATGCCCAGAACGAACCGGCGCGTACGACCGCCGGTTACTTGCTGATTGCCGCCTCCACCGCCTTGGCGTACCCCTGCATGCCGTTGATGTTCGGATGTAGCGGCGCCGCGCCCACCGGAGCCACTTCGGGCTCCACCCAGCGTTGGGCCGGAGTCTTCTGGCAGGCGTCATGGTTGTTCCCGGCGGCCTGGTAGCCATCGACCAGAGTGGCGTTGTTGGCCTTGGCCACCTTGGCCAGCATCGCGTTTAGCTCCTCCTCCTTGGCGACTACGTAGGCGGCATCGGCATCCGTGATCGGCACCTGCGGCCAGCAGCCATGGCCCGATGCGCGGTTCTGAGTCGTCCAGGTGGGCTGGTCGACGGGCAGGATCGGTAGGTAGTTGACGAGGTAGACGGCGGCGCTGGGCGAACGGGTGTGGATGCCCTGGAGTACGGTGGCCACCTTGTCGGCCGTCCGCTTGATGCGCAGGCTGATCTCGTCGCGGCCACCTCGCACATAGTGGTCCTGGCAGGGGGTGCCGGTTGGGGTGGTGCTCGCGCAGTTCTCTGAGATCTCAGTGAAGCCGATGTCGTTGCCACCAATGGTCATGGTCACCACGTCGGTGTCGTTGGCGAGCGCGTCGAACTGGGCAGGTTGACTATCGCCCGTCACGTTCTGGGGGCTCGTCATGTCGTCGGTCTTGGCCCCGCTACAGCTCACGTCCTTGAGCTGGAGGCTGAGGTCGTTGGCCACCAGGTGCGGGTAGTTCTGGTCGGACTTCACGCACCCCGGTGGCGGGGGCGGCGGTCCGTGGCTGGGGATCCCCGGTCCTGCGGTGTAGGAATCGCCCAGCGCCACGTAGCTATCGCCAGTGGCCGCCATGGCGTTTGCTGGCAGCAGGATGGCAAGCGCCAGCGGTGCGGACAGCAGCAAGGTGAGTACTCCGCGCCGCCGATGGACAGAGTTAGAACGCAACTCCCTTTGCGGCACTTTCATACCTCCCTGGTCAATCCTTGTCCCCTAAAGTCGACGATCGCCCTCTGCGGAAGGGGAGCGCTCGGCCCGGGACCTTAGCCCCTAGCTGGAGAGGTTGCGAGTGGCAACCGTAGATGCCAGCCGTCGGCGGGCTGGCTTGGTAATGACAGACCCTCGCATTCGCCGGGTTTCCTCAGAGCCCTCGGTAGATCAAACCGCTTGCTGCCCTCAAACGAGGCGACTAAACCTCGCTCACGCGGCGATCCTTGAGGAGTCCGCAGCGCGCCGCCCCGCCGACCCGCCCGGCACGCTGCCAATCGTGCCCCGCTGGCTTTCGATTAAACGCCGGGAACTGCTGGGCGATGTGCTGTTCGCCGGGCATAGACCGGCCCAACGAAGAACGCTTGGAATATTGCGGAGACGGCGATGAAGCGAAGGACCCTGTCAGAGAACCGGATACCCCATCGACCGACCTGCTAAAGGTCGTCGAGGACCGCGGCTACAGCGCCAGGGATTTGCGCCGCCCAGGTAACCGCGCTGCGCGCTGCCGGCACCCTGGGCCACGTGCTCGGTGTTGGCCGAGGGGCGCGCACCGGATCGGCGGCCTCAGAGGCGGGCGCTAGGGCCCTTCTCGTCGGGTCTCTCATCGGATTTTCATGTCGGTCCGCTACTCGTCCTCGGTTGGCCCAGACCGGGAGGACTTGGAGATGACCACCGCAAAGCGCGTCTACCTGATTCTCGCTTTGGCAGCGCTGATCGCCCTTGCCGCCAGCGCCGTGACCCTCACCTCGCGCCCCGCCTCGGCCGCCGGCCCCGTCTCTCTGTACGTCAGCAGCGACAACACGCACGACGTCTTGGCCTACGACGGCAACACCGGCGCCTTCCAGCGCAAGTTCGCCCGTGGTGGCGGCCTCAGGGAACCCGAGGGCCTCGCCTTCGGTCCCGACGGCAACCTGTACGTCAGCAGCCGCAGCGATGCAGTGCTGCGTTACGACGGCCAGAAGGGCAACTTCATCGATGTCTTCGCCAGCGGCCACGGCCTGCTCGATCCGGCCGGCATCGCCTTCGGCGGACCAGGCAAGGACCTCTTCGTCGCCTCGGGCCTCACCGATGACGGCCGCGGCAACCAGATCCTGCGCTTCGACGGCCACACCGGCGCCTTCGAGGCCGTTGTCGATCCTCGCAACAGGGCGGGCCTCGACGACCCCGAAGCGGTGGTCTTCGGACGAGATGGCCTGGTCTATGTCACCAGCACTCCGGAAAATGCACCCGGCGAGGTCCTGGTCTACAACCCGGCGAACAATTCGTTCGTCAAGAAGTTCGTCCCCGCAGCGAGCAGCCACATCGAGGATCCGACCGGCATGGTCTTTGGCCCCGACGGCGACCTGTTCCTCAGCAGCGCCGCGACGAGCGAGGTCAAGCGCTACGACGGCAAGACCGGCAAATTCAAAGGCGTCTTCGTCACCGCCCACAGCGGCGGCCTCAATGAAGCCGAGGGCATGGCGTTCGGCTCGAACGGCAACCTGTTCGTCGCAAGCGAGCTGGGCAACGCGGTGCTGGAGTACAACGGCACCACCGGCGCATTCGTCCGGGAGTTCGTCGCTGCGGGCAGCGGCGGCCTCGCGGAGCCGACGTTCATCATCTTCGGACCCTCTGCAGCGTGAGACGGCGCGGGAGGACCCGCGCCGGGTCGCCGCGGCGGCCATCCCTTCGACGAGGTGGTGGAGCGCATCGCGCATCTCGATGCGAGAACGGTCCACTGCGCGCCCGATGGCCGCGGCAATCTGCGGCAAGGGCAATGGATGTTGGGCGCAGGTACAGCTCGCTTTCCCCCTCCCCGCCCCCTCGATGGGTGGTCTCGGCGGGCAGACTCATCCCCTGGAAAACGCGGTCGGAGTTTCGCCGCCGGCCGCCACGAGCGAACCTCGTGGCGGCGCTCTGAGCGGCCGTTTCGGGCCCGACCCCCGGTGGCCCACTCGCGCGCGACGCGGTGGCACGAGACGAGCGAGCGGGCGATGTGCGGCCGAGCGGTTTCGCACGTGCGGAGTTGCGACTTAGTTGCCACTCCCGTTATTTCGGCCCGGTTCTCGCCCGCAGCGAATACAGCAAAACCCCGCAGGTGCGGGGCTTTTGTTCAGAGCGGACGACGGGTCTCGAACCCGCGACCTTCGGCTTGGGAAGCCGACGCTCTACCAGCTGAGCTACGTCCGCGAGACGGGGCTCATCTTAGAGCCGCGCCGGGTCAGGCGCGGACCCTGGCACGCAGCGGCTCCGCGGCCGGGACCGGTTCCTCGACCGACCCGGTGACGGGGTCCGGCGTGGCCAGGACGACGGTCAGCCCGGCGGCCACGATGGCCGCTCCACCGGCGATCACCGCGACGGTCAGCGCCTGGCCGAGCAGCAGTGCCGCCAGGATCGCCGCGGACACGGGCTCGAGGTAGGAGAGGACTCCCACCGTCGTCGCCGGGACCCAGCGCAGCGCGAGCACGTAGAGGATCCCGGTCAGGCCCGTGAGCACGACGCCGAGCAGCGCCAGGTAGCCGATGTCGGCTCCGGACAGCCGGTAGTCGGCGAAGACGAGCGCCGGCCAGAGGAGCGCCGTGGCGACGCCATCGAGGTAGACCACCACCCTCATGGGGTCCACGTCGGTGCTGAAGCGCTTCAGCAACACCACTAGCAGGGCCATGCTGATAGCCGCACCCACCGCCAGCGCCACGCCGGCCGGGCGCACCGCCGCGTCGCCGCTGCCGCCCGACAGCGAGATCAACGCGATGCCGGCCCCGGACACCGCCAGGGCGGCGATCGATACCAGCGGCACGCGCTCGCGGATCAGCAGCGGCGCCAGCATCGCGATGACGATCGGGCCGGCGTACGTGATCAGCACCGCGCTGGCCACCGAGGTCTGCTTGATCGCGGCGAAGTACAGCCCCCAGTGCGCCGCCAGCAGCGCCCCCAGCGCGAGCACCGGCCAGGGCGGCGGGCGCAGCAGGTCCCACCGCCGCAGCGCGATAAGGATCGCCGCCACCGAGAGCGCCGACAGCAGGACGCGGAAGGCCACGATCGTCAGCGCCGGCATCGGGAGCTCGCGCACGATCACGCCGATGACGCCCCACGAGAGGGCGCTGGCGGCGACGATCAGCGATCCGGCCGTGTGGCGGGACACGCGCTCTACCCTAGAGAGTGGTGTCCGGACGCCGCCTCGCAGCTCTGTCGGTGCTCGCCGGGATGCTGCTGGCCCCGGCGAGCGGTCTGGCCGCCGCGGCTCGGACGACGCTTCCGGACGTCGAGGACGAGGTCATGTGCCCGGTCTGCGGCACGCCGCTGAACCTCGCGCAGGCGCCCCAGGCCGACCGCGAGCGCGCGTTCATCCGTGCCCTGATCGCGCGCGGCGCGACCAAGGCGCAGATCAAGCGCAGGCTGGTCGAGCAGTACGGCCCGCAGGTGCTGGCCACGCCCCGCCAGAGCGGGTTCGACCTGGCGGCGTACCTCGTCCCGATGGTGCTGGGGGCGGCGGCGCTGGCGCTGCTGGTCGTTGCGCTCGCGCGCTGGCGCGCCCGGCAGCCGGCGGAGCCCTCCCGGGCGGCGGCGCTCTCCCCTGCCGACGCGCGCCGCCTGGACGAGGACCTGGCCCGTCACGAGCGCTGACGTCGTCCGGCCGGGGATTTCCCCGGTCTCGGCGCCGCGGCGGCTACATCGAGTCCGGCGCCTCGACTCCGAGCAGGGAGAGACAGCGGGCGATGACCCGCTGGGCGGCCACCGAGAGCGCCAGCCGGAACGACTCCACCGCCTCCGGCTCCGACCCCACCACCCGGCAGTCGCGGTAGAAGGCCGTGAACTCCTGCGCCAGCTCGAGTCCGTAGGCGGCGATCCGGTGCGGCGCGCGCCGCTCCACCGCCTCCTCCACCTCACCGGGGAACGCGACGAGCTTGCGTACGAGCGTCCGCTCGGCCGCCTCCAGCGGCGCGTCGGCGAGCTGTGCGGCCGGGGAGGCGAGCGCCTGCGCCGTGCGCCCCTCTCCCGCCTTGGTCAGGATCGAGGCGATGCGGGCGTGCGCGTACTGGACGTAATAGACGGGGTTCTCGCTGGACTGCTCGCGCGCCAGGTCGAGGTCGAGGTCGACCGTGGTGTCGTGCGAGCGCTGGAGCAGGAAGAACCGCGCCGCGTCCACTCCGATCCGGTCGAGCAGCTCGTCGAGGGTGACGAAGTCGCCGCGGCGCTTGGACATCGAGGCCCGCTCGCCGCGCTCGATGACGTTGACGAACTGCATGATCACGATCTCCAGCGCCTCGGGCTCGCCTCCCAGCGCCCGCCAGGCCGCCCGCACCCGCTCGACGTAGCCGTGGTGGTCGGCGCCGAACACGTCGATCAACCGGTCGAAGCCGCGCTCGCGCTTGTTCTCGTGATAGGCGACGTCGGCCGCGAAGTACGTGTGCTCGCCGGTCGAACGCCGAAGCACGCGATCCTTGTCGTCGCCGAACGCCGAGGTGCGCAGCCACAAGGCTCCCTCCGAGCGGTAGATGTGGCCGGCGCGCTCGAGCTCGGCGTAGTGCTGCTCCACCGGGTTGGGATCCAGCTCGTGCAGCGCCCGCTCGGAGAACCAGCTATCGAACTCGACCCGGAAGCGCTGCAGCGTGGCCCGAATCGCCTCCACCATCGCCTCGATGCCCTGGCGAGCGAGCGCGTCGGGATCGGCCTCGGCGGCTCCCGGAATCCGGGCGGCGAGCTCGCGGACGTAGTCGCCCTCGTAGCCGTCCTCGGGCGGCTCCTCGCCCCGAGCCCGGGCGCGGATCGACTCGCCCAGCTTGCGCACCTGCGAGCCGTGGTCGTTGATGTAGTACTCGCGCACGACGTCGTGGCCGGCGAACCCGAGCAGGCGCGCCAGCGCGTCGCCGTAGGCGGCGTGCCGCCCGCCCGCCGCGGTCAGCGGCCCGGTCGGATTGGCCGACACGAACTCGATCAGCACGCGCTCGACCGGCGATGCCCACCCGCCCCCGAACTCCTCACCCGCCTCGAGCACGTGGGCCAGGGCCTCGCGATACCAGGGGTCGGCCAGGAACAGGTTGAGGAAGCCGGGACCGGCGACCTCGGCCCGGTCCAGCCGAACCCCCAGGGTGCGCGCGAGCTCGTCGCCCAGCCGTTGCGCCACCTCCCGCGGCGGCTGCCCGAGCCGGGGGGCGAGCAGCATCGCGGCGTTGGTCGAGTAGTCGCCGAACTCGAGGCGCCTGGGGCGCTCCAGGGTCGGGCGCGAGCCGGGCTGGCCGTCGCCGCGCAGGGACTCCGCGGCGCGCTCGACCGCCGCCCTCAGCTCGGCGAGCGGGTTCACCTGGCGGCGGCGCCGTCCGGCTGGAAGAGCGCCTCGAGCCGGTCCATCGTGCGCATGGTGCCCATCGCCACCAGCACGTCCCCGGCCTCCAGCACAGTCTCGCTGGACGGCTGCGCGTGGAACGTGCCGTCCGGACGGCGCAGGGCCACGATGAACGAGCCGCCGCGGATGTCGCCGATCTTCTTGCCCACCCCGTCGCAGCCCTGCGCCACGATGATCTCCTCCATCCGGTACTCGGGCGCCACGTCGACGACTCCGTACACCTGGGGGTGCAGGGCCAGCCGCGCCATCTCGGCGCCGCTCGCCTTGTAGGGGGAGATCACCCGGTCGGCGCCGGCCCGCCTGAGCTTCTTCTCGGAGTCCTCGGCCGACGCGCGGGCCACGATCGAGATGTCGGAGCGCAGCTCCCGCGCGGTGAGCGTGATGAAGATGTTCTCGGCGTCCGAGTCCACGCAGGCCAGGATCCCCCGGGCACGCTCGATCCCCGCCGCCAGCAGCACCTGGTCGTCGGACGGCGACCCCTCGATGAACCGCACCCCCACCCCGTCGGCGAGATCGCGGTTCTCGGGATTCTCGTCGATGACCACGTACCTGGCGCCCGCCGCGCGCAGGTCGCGTGCCACCTGCCGCCCCACGCGGCCGAAGCCGCAGATCAGGTAGTGGTCGGACAGCGAGTCGATCGTCTTCTGCATGCGCCGCTCCGCCAGCAGCTCGGCGAGGTGCCCGGCCACGAAGAATTCGGTGACGGTCACCAGCGCGTAGAAGAGCGTACCCACGCCCAGGACGATCAGTACGACCTTGACCACCTGGCCCGCGGTGCCCTGCGGCGAGGGGATCGACCCGACGGTGGCCACCGTGTCCAGCGTCAGGACGAACGCGGCCCACGCCGACAAGCCCTCACTGACCATGAAGCCGACGGTGCCGGCGACGAGCAGGGCGACGATGACCAGCCCCAGCTGGGCCAGCCGGCGCATGAACGCGACCAGCTCGCCGCGCGCCCGCGCGCGCTGGGTCGTCGCCGCGAACTGCATCAGCCGATCAAGGCCCTCCGGCATCAGTAGTGGTAGGGCTCGCGGGCCAGGATCTTGTGGGCCCGGTAGATCTGCTCGAGCAGGACCACCCGTGCGAGCTGATGGGGCAGGGTCAGGGCGCCGAGCGAGAATCGGTGGTCCGCCGACTGGAGCGTCAGCCCCTTGGGGCCGCCGATGACGAAGCAGAGGTCGCGCCCGTTCTGTCGGCGGCGCTCGAGGAACCCGGCGAACGACTCGCTGTCGAACGTCTCCCCGGTCCGGTCGAGCAGCGAGACGAAGGTTCGGCGCGGCAGGCGCCGAGCCACATGCTCGTCCTCGCGCACCTCGATCACCTCCAGTCGGGTGTGACCGGCGAGCAGCCTCTGATAGTGCTGGACGTCGTCGGCGAACGGCGGCCGCAACCGGCCGACGGCCAGGACGATGATCCGCACCCTGCGATACTAGACCGATGGCGCCGGACGACGAGGGGCAGGAACGCCAGATCAACATCCACTTCTCGCCGGAGATCATGGCCGGTGTCTACGCGAACTTCGCGAACGTCTCGCACTCCGACTACGAGTTCACGGTCACCTTCGCCCGCGTGGACCACGAGGTGGACGACGAGGAGATCCCCGGCGTGGTCGTATCGCGCGTGAACCTCTCGCCGAAGTTCATGCGGGAGCTGATCGACGCGATGGAGGACAACTACTCGAAGTGGCGCACGCGCGAGGGGATCAAGAACCTGCCCGAATTCGGGACCCAGGACGAGACTGAGCCCTAGCGCCGGGCGCGCTCGCCGCGCTCGTACGCGACCGCGGCGCCGATCCGCTCCACGGTCGGCGGGTGGGTGCCGAGCAGTGCCACCACCCATCCCGGCGGGTCGGGGTCGACGACGTTGCGCAGCGCGATCCCGTGCTCGAAGGCGATGAACGGCTTGGGGGCGCCGGTCATGTCGAGCGAGAACGAGTCAGCCCGCTGCTCGACGCGGCGCGAGAGCTGGTTGGACACGGTCCCCACCGCGCCGGACACCAGCGCGAGCGAAAGCGCGGCGGCGGGAAGGACGGCGGGTGTCCCGCGGGCCGGGGACAGCCGCTCGGTGAGGCGCTGAGCCGCGAGCATCGCCGCGGGACCGACCAGCGCCAGGTACAGCAGTCCGCGTGGCACGTCGCGATAGTGGACATGCGCGAGCTCGTGGGCCACCACCAACCTCACCTCGTCCCGCGAGAAGTGCTCGAGCAGCGTGTCGAACAGCACCACCCGCTTTGTCGCCCCCAGGCCGGTGACGTAGGCGTTGGCGGCCGTCGTCCGGCGGCTGGCGTCGACCTCGTAGACCCCTCCCACCCTGACGCCGGCGTCCCGGGCGAGCTCGAGCACGTCGGTGCGCGCGGGGCCCGCGGGCAGGCGCTGGAAGCGGTTGAACAGCGGGTCGAGGACCACCGGCCCGACGTAGAGGAAGGCGGCCCCCGCCGCGAATGCCGCCGCCGACGCGGGCGCCCACCAGTGACGCGGGAAGCGGCGCATGAGCCCGAGCAGAACAGCCGAGCCGCCGGCGGCCAGCCCGGCGCCGATGGCGCCCGACTTCACCAGATCCCACCCCCAGCCGGCCCACGACTGGGTGACGAGCCCGACGTCGAGCGCGCGCTGGCGGGACACCGCCCCCAGCGGCAGGCTCACGACGGCCAGGGCGACCGACAGTGCGGCGCCGGTCGCCGCGCCCGCGAGGATCGGACGGCGAAAGCCGCGCAGTCGCCGTGGCGGTCTGCGCACCAGCAGGATCAGCAGTGCGCCCTGGACGACGATCTGCCCGCCGTACAGGGCCAGCTGCGGGCGGCGGTAGTCGCGCGCCCGCTGCAGCTGCACTGAGGTGAAGTACGAACCCGCGCTCACTGGTGTGGGCTCGATGATGCCGGCGCGGGGGCGCAGCACGAGCACGGCGACCTCGGCCACCAGCGCGGCGGCCACCAGCGCAACCGGAAGGCGCAGCCCTCGGCGATCCACCCGGCCAATGTAGCCCTCCCCCACGCCAGTAGGGTCCGCGCCCATGCGCATCGCGCTCGTCTCGGACATCCACGGCAACCGACCCGCCTTCGCCGAGGTTCTGACCGAGATCGCCACCGAGGAGGTCGACGCGGTCTGGTGCCTCGGCGATCTGGTCGGCTACGGAGCCGAGCCGGACGCCTGCATCGAGCTGGCGCGCGAGCACTGCGACCTCTGCCTGGTCGGCAACCACGACCTGGCCGTGCGCGGCGACATCTCGCTGTCGGAGTTCTCGCGCGGCGCCGAGCTGGCCGCCCGCTGGACCCAGGAGACGATCACGCAGGACAACCTCGACTTCCTGTTCGGGTTGGAGCCCGAGGTGCTCGATCGCGAGGTCGGGCTCTATCACGCCAGTCCGCGCGACCCGGTGTGGGAGTACGTCCTCTCGACCCTGCTGGCCGAGCTGTGCCTGGACGCGCAGGGCCACCGGCTGTGCCTGATCGGCCACTCGCACGTCGCGCTGTCGTTCTCCCGACTCGAGGGCGAGCCGGCCACCGGCGAGACACGGCCCGACGGCGCTCGACTCGACGTCTCCGACGGCGAGTGGCTGCTCAACCCCGGCAGCGTCGGACAACCGCGGGACGGGGACCCGCGTGCCGCCTGGCTCGTCCTCGACACGTCGGACTGGGCGGCCGAGTACCGGCGCACCGAATACGACATCGCCGCCGCCGCGGAGGCGATCCGCGCCGCCCGGCTGCCGGATTCGCTCGCCGAGCGCCTCGAATACGGGCAGTAGGATGCGGCGCCGATGCGCTCGCTGCTCGTCGTCCTCACCGCGGCGGCGCTGGGCCTCTCCAGCGCGCTCCTCGTGGCCTGCGGAGATCGCAACGGGCTGATCCCGGCCACCGCCGCCGACGCGCTCAATGCCGACCTCGACGAGGCGTCGAACGCGGTCGCCAGCCATGAGTGCAAGCGCGCCCAAGGTGCGCTGGCCCGGGCGCTCGACCGGGCCGACGGGCTGCCCCCGAGTATCGACCCGCGGCTGCGCGACAACCTCGCGAAGGGGCTGGCACACGCCGCCCAGCGGGTGGCCGTCGGCTGCCGGCGCAAGACCCCGACGGTCACGACGCCGACCGAGACCGTCCCCACCGAGACCACGGCCCCCGAGCCGACCCCCACGCAGACCACGACCGAGCACACGACTCCGAGCCCGCGGCCCCCGCCAACCACACCGCCGCCTCCGTCCGACAGCGGCGGCACCCCGGCGGGCAATGACGGCGCCGGCCACGGCGGCAGCGGCGGAGGCAGCGGCGGAGGCGACGGCAACGGCAACGGAGGCAGCCGGTGAGCGCCGAGGTGATCGCGGGCCGCTATCACCTGGAGCGCCGCCTGGGCATCGGCGGCATGTCCACCGTCCAGCAGGCGTTCGATCCGAGGCTGGAGCGACGGGTGGCGGTCAAGCTCCTGGCGGAGCACCTCGCCGAGGACTCGAACTTCGTGGCGCGGTTCCGGCGGGAGGCGCTGTCCGCCGCCCGCCTGGTCCATCCCAACATCGTCCAGGTGTTCGACTTCGGCCTGGACGAGCCCACCGGCCAGCACTTCATCGTCATGGAGCTGGTCGACGGACCGTCGTGCGCACAGCTGCTGCGTGATCACGGAACGCTGCCGGTCGACGAGGTGCTCGACGTCGTGGGACAGGCGTGCCGCGGCCTCGACCACGCGCACCGCAACGGCGTCGTGCACCGGGACGTCAAGCCGGGCAACCTGCTGCGCAGCGGCGACGGAGTGGTGAAGCTGGCCGACTTCGGGATCGCCAAGGCCACCGAGCAGTCGAGCATCACGCAGGTCGGGTCGGTGCTGGGCACCGCCGCGTATCTGGCCCCCGAGCAGGCGCGGGGCGAGGAGGCGGGGCCCCCCGCCGACCTCTACGCGCTCGGCGTCGTGACGTACCAGCTGCTCTCCGGCCGCCTTCCCTACGAGGCCAGCTCGCTGTCCGAGCTGGCGCTCAAGCAGCAGCGTGAGGTGCCGCTGCCGCTTGACGCGGCGAATCCCGAGATCCCGCCGACGCTCGCCCGCGCGGTGGCGCGGTCGCTGGCCATAGACGCCGACGCCCGCTACGCCGACGCCATCGCGATGGCCGAGTCGCTGCGGGCGGGAGTCCGCGGGCTCGAGCCGCCGGCGGCGGAGGTCGCGGACTCGGCCACCGAGGCCACCCGGATGATGACCTCGCGCGAGCCGGTCGAGCGGACCGCCGCCACCCGCGTCCTGCCCTACGACCGCCCCCAGGCGACGCCGTCGCCGATGCCCGCCGCTCCGGTCGAGCGCCGCCGCGCCCGGGAGGCCGGGCGGCGCCGGCGTGCTCGTCGCAGCCGCGTCATCGCGGCGCTCCTCGTGCTCGCGCTACTCGCAGGCCTGCTCGCGGTCCTGGCCTCCGACACGGGCACCAACCGGCCGAAGCTGCGGACCTTCTCGGCTCAGGATCCCCAGCGCGCAATCGACGAGGTCCACGACCTGATCAACGACAACACGCGCTGAGGACCGCTCACCGGGCGGGAGCCGCACCCGCGCGCAGGGCGGCAGCCGTCTCGGCCAGGGTCCCGCCCGCGAGCGCGGCCCGCAGCTCGGCCATCAGGTCCGAGATGAAGGCCAGGTTGTGAACCGTGAGCAGCCGCATCCCGGTCAGCTCGCGAGCTCGGATCAGATGACGCAGATACGCGCGCGAGTAGCCTCCCGCGCACGCCTCGCAGCGGCACCCAGCAAGGACCGGATCGCGGGCATCCCGGCTGGCGGACTTTGTCAGGTCGGTCCGCCAGCGCCGCTCGGGGGCGGGCACCAGCGCCATCCCGTGCCGCGCGAGACGGGTAGGCATGGCGCAGTCGAAGAGATCGATGCCCAGCTCGACGCCGCGGATCAGGTCGTCAACCTCGCCGATGCCCAGCAGGTGACGCACCGCCCCGTCCGCCTCCCGCGCGAGCTCCTCGGTCGTCCACCCGACCACCTGGTGCATCTGGGCCTTGTCCCGGCCCAGCGAGCCCCCGACCGCGACGCCGTCGCAGCCGCTGCGCGCCACGCGGCGCGCCGAGTCCCGCCGCAGGTCCTCGTGAACGCCGCCCTGCACGATCCCGAACAGCAACTGTCCGCGCGGGCCGTGCTCGGCATGCCAGCGCAGGCAGCGCTCGAGCCAGCGGTGCGTGCGCCCGGTGGAGCGCTCGGTGTACTCGCGGCTGACATGGAACGGGGTGCACTCGTCGAACGCCAGCGCGATGTCCGAGCCCAGCGCCGCCTGCACCTCCATGGACGCCTCGGGAGTGAGGAGCCGTTCGGCGCCGTCGAAGTAGGAGCGGAACCGCACCCCCTCCTCCCCGATGGCGAGCACCGCGCCGTCCCCCTCCGCCGGCTTCCGGCGCCCCTTCACCTCGTCGGCGACCGAGCCGTGGCCCATCGAGAACACCTGGAACCCGCCGGAGTCGGTGACGATCGGCCCGCTCCACCCCATGAAGCCGTGCAGTCCTCCGTGCCGGGCGATCACCTCGGGGCCGGGGTCGAGCAGGAGGTGATACGTGTTGCCCAGGACCATCTGATAGCCGAGCTCCGCCACCTCCCGGCCGAGCAGGCCTCGCACCGCCCCGCGGGTGGCCAGCGGCACGAATGCCGGTGTGCGCACCTCCCCGTGGGCGACTCTCAGCGTGCCCGCCCGGGCGCGGGAGCCGGGATCACGGTGCTCGATGGCGAACGCAGAGCTCACCGACCGAGCCTACAAACGCGGCGGGCCCGCGACCGCGTCGCGAGCCCGCCGGCTGGATGGGCGCGAACCCGTGCGTCAGTTCTGGGCCGTCTCGGCGCGGGCCTGCTCGTCGAGCTGGCCGTCGCCGGCAGTCTGTGTCTCCTGGCCTTCGATGGCCGGCTGCTTCCCGCCCACGCTGATCGAGACCTTTTGTGGCTTACGCTGCTGCGGCTTGGGGATCCGCACCTCGAGGACTCCGCGGTCGAATGTCGCGTCGATCGCAGTGGCGTCGACGCCCTCGGGCAGGGTCAGGGCACGGGAGAAGCGGCCGGACGCCCGCTCGACGCGGTGATATCCCTCGCGCCGCTCCTCGTGGTCGGACTTGCGCTCGCCGGATACGGTCAGGACGTTCTCCTCGAGCTCGATCGAGACGTCCTCCTCGCGCATGCCGGGGAGATCGACGCGGAGGACGAACTGGTCATCCGCCTCCACCAGGTCCATGGCCGGGACCCACCGGCGCAGGCTTCCGGGGTCGGCCGCCGGAGAGTCGCCGAAGAAGGTGTTGAACAGCCGGTTCATCTCGGACTGGAGGCTGTTGACCTCACGAGCCGGCTCCCAGCGAATCAGTGCCATCTTGCATACCTCCTTAGCCTATAACCGCTGCCATTATGAAATCTCAGTCTGTATCTGTCAAGTTTCTGGTACGCCGTTCACGCACAGACCAGGCGCGGGCGCCGGGCGGCTAGGCTGATGCCGACCATGCGGCTCGAGGGGATCCACCACATCACCGCCATCACCGCGGACGCGCGCGCCAACGTGGACTTCTACGCGAGGGTCCTGGGGCTGAGGCTGGTCAAGAAGACCGTCAACTTCGACGCCCCGGACGTCTACCACCTCTACTACGCCGACGAAGCGGGGTCGCCGGGGAGCGTCCTGACCTTCTTCGAGTTCCCCGGCGCCGCTGCCGGCCGCGCCGGCGCCGGGATGATCCACACCATCGCCATGCGCGTCGCCGGCGATTCCGCACTCGACTTCTGGCAGTCGCGACTGGAGGCCGAGGCGGTGGGCGTGCGGCGCCACGAGGGCCGCCTGCGCTTCTCGGACCCCGAGGGACTGCGCTTCGAGCTGGTGGTGGACGACGTCGCCGACCCGCCCCTCGCCGCGGACGCCCCCGACATCCCGCCCGGCCACGCGCTTCTCGGCTTCGCGGGGGTGCGGGCGTACACGAGCCAGCCGGCCGCGGCCCGCGACCTGCTGGAGCAGGCGCTCGGGTTTTCGCCGATCGGCAACGGTGGCTACCGCGCAGCGGGCGAGCAGCGCGGCGCGACGTACCTCTACGACCCCCCGCCGCCCCGACCGGGATCCCAGGGAGCGGGGACGGTGCACCACATCGCCTGGTCGTCGCGGGACGACGAGGAGCAGCAGCTCTGGCGGCGACGCGTCGCCCAGCACGGCGCCCGCCCGACGCCGATCATCGACCGCATCTACTTCCATTCCGTCTACTTCCGCGAGCCGAACGGGGTGCTGTTCGAGCTGGCGACGCGGGGGCCGGGCTTCACCGTGGACGAGCCGCTGGCGCGGCTCGGGGAGGCACTGATGCTGCCCGAGCGCTACGAACCCATGCGCGAGAGGCTCGAGCGCACTTTGACCCCGCTGGCCAATCCGCGCGTCCGAGCCCCGGCCCGGTGACCGGCCTGCAGGGCCTCCGCCACCGGGTGCGCCCCGCGGCGGGCGAGCCGGCGGGGGCGCTGGTCCTGATGCACGGTCGCGGCACCGGCGAGGACGACATGTTCCCGCTGCTGGACGTCTTCGACCCTCAGCGGCGCCTGGTCGGCGTGGCCCCCGGGGGCCCGCTGGCCCTGGCGCCCGCAGGCAAGCACTGGTATGCGGTGCGGCGGATCGGCTATCCCGATCCCGCGACGTTCGCGACCACCTTCGCCGCCCTCGCGGAATGGGTCGATGCGATCCCGCAGGAGCTGGGCGTACCGCCGGAGCGCACCATCCTCGGGGGCTTCTCGCAGGGAGCGGTGATGTCCTACGCGCTGGGGCTGGCCGCCGGGCGGCCTACGCCAGCCGGCATCCTGGCCCTCAGCGGGTTCATCCCCACTGTCGACGGGCTGGTGCTCGAGATCGAGGGTCGGGAGGGGCTGCCGGTGGCTATCGCGCATGGCACCAACGACCAGGTCATCGGCGTCGAGTGGGGTCGCACGGCGCGCGACGCGCTGCGGGCGGCGGGCGCCGACGTGACCTATCTCGAGTCGCCGGTCGCTCACACGCTCGACCCTCGGGAACTGCCCACGCTCGCCGACTGGGTACGGCGCACGCTGACGCCGGCCGCGACCACCTAGGGCGGGGCGAGGAGTCGCCGAGCAACCGCCCCCGGCGTGCAGTCTTCAGCCCGGCTGGACGAGCGGGCGGCCGGACATCGAGTCCGGTGGCTCGAGCCCGAGCAGCGCGAGCAGCGTGGGCGCCACGTCGGCCAGGATCCCCGCCTCGCGCAGGCGCAGGCCGGCCACGGTCACGATCAGCGGGACCGGGTTGAGGGAGTGCGCGGTGTTGGGGCCGCCGTCGGGCTCCAGCATGTGGTCGGCGTTGCCGTGGTCGGCGGTGATCACGCAGGCACCGCCGGACTCGTGGACCGCGGTCACCACCTCGGCGAGCCCGGCGTCGACCGCCTCGATGGCCTTCACGGCGGCTGGGATGACCCCGGTGTGCCCGACCATGTCCGGGTTGGCGAAGTTGACGACGCCGAAGTCGGGCCGGTCGGCCCGCCAGCGCCGGGCGAACGCCGCCGCCACCTGGGAGGCGCTCATCTCGGGCTTGCGGTCGTAGGTCGGGACGTCGCGTGGGGAGGGCACCAGCTCACGCTCCTCGCCCCGGCACGGGTCCTCCTCGCCGCCGTTGAAGAAGTACGTGACGTGGGCGTACTTCTCGGTCTCGGCGACGTGGAGCTGCGACATCCCGCGATCCGCCAGCACGCGGGCCAGGGTCGTCTGCGGTCGGATCGGCGGAAAGGCGACCGGATAGGGCCACCGCTCCTCGTATTCGGTCATCGTCGCGTAGCGCTCCACCGGCGCGACGCCGCCCCGGTCGACCTCCGAGAAGCCGGGCTCGGCCAGCGCACGCGTGATCTGGCGCATGCGGTCGGGGCGGAAGTTGAAGGCGAAGACGGCGTCGCGGTCGGGCCTGACCGCGGCCTCCGGCCCCACCACCGTGGGCTCGATGAACTCGTCGGTCTCGCCGCGCTCGTAGGCGGCGTGGATCGCCTCCACCGCCGTGTCGGCGCTGTGGGGGGCGCGGCCGTGGACCAGCACGTCGTACGCGCGCTGGGTGCGGTCCCAGCGTCGGTCGCGGTCCATCGCGAAGTAGCGGCCCACGACGCTGCCCACCCTTCCCCCGCCCGACTCCTGGAACCACCGCTCGACGGACTCCAGGTACCCGGCGGCGGCGGTCGGCGGGGTGTCCCGCCCGTCGGTGAAGGCGTGGACGACCAGGTCGGGCACCTGCATCGAGGCGCCCAGGTCGACCAGCGCCCGCAGGTGAGCCCAGCCCGAGTGCACTCCGCCGTCGGACACCAGCCCGATCAGGTGAACCCGGTCGGACGACCCGAGCAGGTCACGCAGCACGGGGTTGGCCGCGAACGACCCGTCCGCCACCGCGTCGTCGATCCGGGTCAGGTCCTGGACCACCACGGCTCCGGCGCCGAGATTGAGATGGCCGACCTCGGAGTTGCCCATCTGCCCCTCGGGCAGGCCGACGTCGCGGCCGCCGGCCTCGAGCCGGCCGTGAGGGTAGGCGGACCACAGCTCGTCGAAGTTCGGGGTGTCGGCCAGCTCGACGGCGTTTCCGGGGCCGGGCGCCGCCAGCCCCCAGCCGTCGAGGACCACCAGGCAGACGCGCTCGACCGGCAGGGCGCCCGGCCCGGGCGCAAGCGTCATGGTCGCGCGGCGGCCACGATCGCGGCGAACGACTCCGTCTGGAGGCTGGCGCCGCCGACCAGCGCGCCGTCGACGTCGGGCAGAGTCAGCAGACCCCGGGCGTTCTTGGGGTCCACGCTTCCCCCGTAGAGGATGCGCGTCCGGCCGGCCGCCTCGCCGTCGCGATCCCCCACCAGCGCCCGGATGAAGGCGATGGCCTCCTGGGCCTGTTCCGGAGTCGCCACCCGCCCGGTTCCGATCGCCCAGATCGGCTCGTACGCGATGACCACGCCCGCCAGACCGTCGGACGGAACCCTGGCCAGATTCTCCTGGACCTGGTGGCGCAGCCTGCGCTGCGTGGCGCCGGCCTCACGCTCCTCCTCCGCCTCACCGACGCACAGGACTGGGAGCAGCCCCGCCTCCAGCGCCGCCGGCACCTTGGCCTGCAGCGCGCGGTCGGTCTCGCCGAAGTGCTCGCGGCGCTCGGAGTGCCCGAGGATCACCCCGTCGACTCCGAGCTCGGTCAGCATCGGCGGTGCCACCTCGCCGGTGAACGCTCCGGCGGCGTCGTGGTGCATGTTCTGGGCGATAACCGCCAGCTGGGAGCCGCGAGCGCTCTGCACGGTCGCCGCCAGCGCGGTGAACGCGGGGCACACTGCCACGTCGACGCCGCCGGCGCCCTCCAGCCGGGGGAGTAGGTCCTCGACGTAGGCGCGTGCCTCGACGACCGTCTTGTGCATCTTCCAGTTGGCCGCGATCAGCGGGGTGCGCTGGGCAGTCACCTCAGCGCCTCCAGCCCGGGCAGCGGCCTGCGCTCCAGAAGCGCCAGCGCGGCGCCGCCGCCGGTCGACACGTGGTCGACGCGGTCCGCCAGCCCGAAGGCGGCCAGGGCGGCGGCCGAGTCGCCGCCGCCGACCACGGTGATGCCGGGGGCCGCCGCCATCGCCTCGGCCAGGGCGCGAGTCCCCGCGGCGAACGGCTCGAGCTCGAACGCGCCCATCGGCCCGTTCCAGAAGGCGGTGCCTGCGCACTCGATCTCCCGGGTGTAGCGGCGGATCGTCTCCGGCCCGATGTCGAGGCCCGCCCAGCCATCGGGAACGTCGACACCGTCGAGCACGCGACACCGCGCGTCGGGGGCGACGCGGTCGCCGATCACCAGGTCGCCCGGCAGCTCCAGCCGCGCGTGCGAGTCGCGCGCGGCGCGGAGCGCCCGGCGGGCCGGTTCCAGGTCGTCGGCGTCGCACAGCGAGGCGCCGACCGGATGGCCCTGGGCCCTCAGGAACGGAAAGCACATGGCGCCGCCGATCAGCAGGGCTTCCGCGTTCTCCAGGAATTGCTCGATCACCCCGATCTTGTCGGCCACCTTGGCGCCCCCGAGCACCGCCACGAGCGGACGGTCAGGGGCCTCGACCAGGCGGCGCAACGTCGTCACCTCGCGCTCGAGCAGCCGTCCCGCCGCCACCTCGGCCACGTGGTGGGTGACGCCCTCGGTACTGGCATGCGCCCGGTGGGCCGCGCCGAAGGCGTCGTCGACGTAGACGTCCGCCAGCGCGGCCAGAGCCTGCGCGAAGGCGGCGTCGTTGGCGGTCTCTCCGGGCTCGTAGCGCACGTTCTCCAGCATCAACACGTCGCCCGGGTCGAGGTTGGCGACCAACGCCTCGACCTCGGGACCGACCACCCCCGGCGCCACGGTCACGTCGGCTCCGGTCAGCTCGGCCAGCCGGTCGGCCGCCGGGCGCAGGGAGAGCTCGCGCTCGCGGTCGGCCGGACGACCCAGGTGAGAGACCAGGATGACCCGGGCGCGGCGCTCGCGCAGCGTCTCGATCGTCGGCAGGGCGGCACGGATGCGGCTGTCGTCCATGACCCGGCCGTCCTGGAGCGGGACGTTGAAGTCGACGCGGACGAGGACTCGCTTCCCCTCGACATCCACCTCGTCGAGGCTCTTCACAGGAGCCTGAGAACCAGGTCTACCACCCGGTTGGAGTAGCCCCACTCGTTGTCGTACCACGCCACCACCTTGACCAGCGTGTCGTCGACCACCGAGGTCAGCGGGGCGTCGAAGATCGCGGAGTAGGGCGACTTCTCGATGTCCGAGGAGACGATCGGGTCCTCGCTGTAGGCGAGGATCCCGGTGAGCTCGCCCTGATCCGCCCGCCGCTCGAAGGCCTGGTTGACCTCCTCCGCGGTGGTTGGCCGATCCGCCTCCACGGTCAAGTCCACCAGCGACCCGTTGGGCAGCGGCGCGCGCACCGCGAACCCGTGCAGCTTGCCTTCGAGCTCGGGGACCACGAGCCCGATCGCCTTGGCGGCGCCGGTCGACGTCGGCACCAGGTTGACGGCCGCGGCCCGGGCGCGGCGCAGGTCCTTGTGCGGCAGGTCCTGAAGGCGCTGATCGGCCGTGTAGGCGTGGATCGTGGTCATCAGGCCGTGCTTGATCCCCACCGTCTCGTGCAGGACCTTGGCGACGGGAGCCAGGCAGTTGGTCGTGCACGACGCGTTGGAGATGACGTCGTGGCGGTCGCGGTCGTAGGCCTGTTCGAAGTTCACCCCCAGTGCCACGGTGACGTCCGGGTGCGTCGCCGGGGCGGAGATCACCACCTTTCTCGCCCCGGCGGAGATGTGCTTGGCCGCGTTCTCGCGATCGGTGAACAGGCCGGTCGACTCGACGACCACGTCGGCCCCCAGCTCGCCCCACGGCAGGGCGGCGGGGTCGCGCTCGGCCAGCACCCGGAGCTCGCCGCCGTCGACCACCAGCCCGTCGTCGCGGACCTCGACGCTGCCGGGGTAGGGACCCAGCACCGAGTCGTACTTGAGCAGGTGGCCGAGGGTCCTCGCGTCGGTGAGGTCGTTCACCGCCACCCACTCGATGTCGGCGCCCTTCTCCTTGCCGGCGCGGAAGACGTTGCGACCGATGCGACCGAATCCGTTGATCCCGACGCGTACCGCCATGCCCCGGCTGCCCTCCTGCTGAGCTTGCGATGCCCCGGCGATGGTCCCCCGGGCCGGGCGCGGGAGGCTATCAACGTCCCCGCGCGCGACCCCGGCGCGGTCTCGGGTCAGCCGCGGGGGCGCCTGTCGATGTCGCGGTGGACCACGTCGACCACGTATTCGCCGCTGCGGCAGTGAGCCGCGAGCCGCTCGGCGACGGCAACCGACCGGTGCCGCCCGCCGGTGCACCCGACGCCGACCACGAGGTGCGCCTTGCCCTCGCGGACGTACCGGGGCAGGAGATAGTCGAGCAGCGGGATGAGCTGGCGGCAGACCTCGCCGAGCCCGCCGTCGCGATCGATGTAGGCGACCACGTCGTCGTCGAGACCCGTCAGCGGCCGCATATCGGGCTCATAGTGCGGGTTGGGGAGGAAGCGCACGTCGAACAGCAGGTCGGCGTCGCGCAGCGGCCCGTGCTTGTGGCCGAACGAGGTGAAGCTGACCGCCAGCTTGACCGGGCGCTCGGCCGGGAGCAGCTCATCGGAGAGCCTTCGACGCAAGGCCGCGGTGCTGAGCCCTCCGGTGTCGACCACCAGGTCGGCGCGCCGGCGGATCGGCTCCAGCAGCGCGCGCTCGTTGGCGATCCCGTCCGCCACCGCTCCGGAACGAGCCATCGGGTGCCGGCGGCGCGTCTCGCGGTAGCGGTCCAGCAGCGTTTGGTCGTCCGCCTCGAGAAACACCACACGGTGGCTCAGCCCGCCGGCGGCCAGCTCATCGAGGACCGACCGCAGCCCGTCGAAGTAGGCGCCGCCGCGGACGTCGGAGACGATCGCCGCCGACTCGACATTGGACCCCTCGTGCTGGAACAGCTCGATCAGCGAGCGGATCATCTCGGGCGGCAGGTTGTCGACGCAGAAGTAGCCGGCGTCCTCGAAGACCGCCATCGCGGTCGACTTGCCGGCGCCCGAGAAGCCGGTGATCACCACCAGGTCGGCCAGCTTGGCGCCCGCGGGCCGCAGCCGGGCGGGGTGGCGCCCGTGACGCAGTCGATCGCCGAGCCTCGCGGGGCGGGAGACGCCCATGGCGCCTAGTCTGCGTTCCCGTCCGGACGGCGGTGTGACCACGCAGTTAAGAACCCATCCCCCGCGAGCGGGTTGCGCAGCGGCGCCGGGGCCCCGTCCGGGCGGGTCAGCGCCCGGTCTTGTTGAGCGCGGCGTACAGCTCGCGAGCCACTTTGCCGGGGACGCCGGGCGCCGCCTCCAGCTCCTCCCGGGTGGCCGACAGCACCTCTTCGGGCGAGCCGAAATGGCTGAGCAGGGCGCGCTTGCGCGCCGGCCCGATGCCGCTAAGCCCGTCCAGGACGGAGGCGGTCATCGCGCGGTCGCGCCGGATCCGGTGGTGGGCGACCGCGAAGCGGTGCGCCTCGTCTCGAACCCGCTGAAGCAGTTGCAGTTCGGGCGTGTCGTGCTCGAGGCGCAGCGGGGTCCGCCGGCCGGGGAGGAACACCTCCTCGACGCGCTTGGCCAGCGCCACCACGACGACCCCCCGCTCTCGGAACCCCCGCAGGGCCCGTAGGCCACTCGAGAGCTGTCCCCTCCCCCCGTCGATGACGATCAGGTTCGGCAGGCACGAGAAGGAGCGATCACGCTCGGGGTCGTGCGGTGAGAGGTCTCGCTGGGACTCGAACCGCGCAAGGCGCCGGCCGAGCACCTCGGCGATCGCCGCGAAGTCATCCGAGCCGTCGACCGTGCGGATGGTGAACCGGCGGTAGTCGGACTTCTTCGGCGCCCCGCCCTCGAACGCCACCATCGAGGCGGTGGTGTGGGTGCCGCCGAGGTTGGAGACGTCGAAGCACTCGATCCGCACCGGCGGCACGTCGAGGCGCAGGGCACGCTGAAGGCCGTCGAGGGCCTCGGCGCGACGTTGCCGGCGCCGTTCGTCCTTGAGCCGCTCCTGGTCGAGCGCCAGCCGCGCGTTGCGCTCGGCCAGCTCGAGGATGCGCCGCTTGTCGCCGCGCTCGGCGGGGCGTACCTCGACCGGGCCGCCGCGCCGTGCGCTCAGTGCCTCGGCCAGCACCGGGCGCTCGCCGACCTCACGCTGAACGACGACCTGGGACGGTATCGCCATCGCCGAGCCGTAGTACTGGAGCAGGAACTCCTCGACCACCTCGGGGAGCTCGCGTTGGCCCTCGTTCTCGAGATAGAAGGACTGCCGGTCGGAGAGCACGCCGTCGCGGACCTGGAAGACCTGGGCGTTGGCCTCGGCGGCGTCGACTGCCACCGCCACCGCGTCGACCGTGCCCACCGACTCGTTGGCCACGCGCTGACGCTCCAGCAGCGAGCGCACCGCCCGCAGGCGGTTGCGCTCGAGGGCCGCCAGTTCGAACTCCTGGGCCGCGGCGGCCTCCGACATGCGGCGCTCGAGCTCGCGCTCGATCTCGCGGTAGCGTCCGGAGAGGAAGGCGATCACGCCGTCGATCGAGTGGCCGCGATAGCGCTCGCGGTCGACGTAGCCGACGCAGGGCGCCTCGCAGCGCTTGATGTAGTAGTCCAGGCAGGGCGAGCCGCTGCGCCGGCCCGGCTCAGGTCCCTCGCAGGAGCGAAACAGGAAGACCTTCTGCAGCAGGTCGAGCGTGCCGCGGACCCGCTTCGCGTTCGAGTAGGGGCCGAAGTAGGCACGTCCCCGGCGGTGGCGCTCCCGGGTGAAGTAGACGCGGGGGAAGTCCTCGTCGAGCGAGATGGCGATGTACGGATACGACTTGTCGTCTCGCAGCCGGATGTTGAAGCGCGGCTTGTACTGCTTGATGAAGTTCTGCTCGAGCAGCAGCGCCTCGGCCTCGGTGGCGACCACGGTGGCCTCGATCGAGTCGATCAGCGGGACCAGCTCGGCCGGCCCGAACGCGGTCCGGCCCGAGAAGTGCGACGCCACCCGCTTGCGCAGCGACTTCGCCTTGCCGACGTAGATCACGCGGCCCTTCGAGTCCCGGAACAGATAGACGCCGGGCGCGTCCGGCAGGGCATGGCGCTGCTGGGCGAGCCGGTCTGTGGCCGCGGCGGACATCGTCCTTCGAGGATACGAGGGAC
The DNA here is from genome assembly GCA_045805565.1 of Solirubrobacteraceae bacterium. GTDB lineage: Bacteria > Actinomycetota > Thermoleophilia > Solirubrobacterales > Solirubrobacteraceae > DATAEY01. Next base: position 63,516 of record JBJMKZ010000004.1, read on the forward strand.
CGGCGTCGGGACACGGTGCCGGACGGATCCGAGCCGTGACAGGCGGCGTCTCAGCGCACGAGCCGCACCGACAGCTCCGACCCCAGCCCGGCGCTGTCGCCGAAGCCGTTCAGCAGGCCCAGGATGCGCGCGACGTAGCCCTGGGTCTCGGGATAGGGCGGTATGCAGCCGCACCGCGCCACGGCGCCCGGACCGGCGTTATAGGCGGCCAGTGCCAGCGGCACCGACGCGAAGCGGCGCAGCAGGTCGCGCATCAGATGCGCCTGGGCGTCGATCGAGGCCCCGGCGTCGTAGGGGTTCGACAGGCCGTAGGAGCGCGCGGTCCCCGGCATGAACTGGGCGATGCCCTGGGCACCAGCGGACGAGCGGGCAAACGGGTTGAAGTTCGATTCCGCATAGAGCTGGGCCGACAGCAGGCCGGCGGAGACGCTCCAGCGCTGCGATGCCCGAATGATCGCCGGCGCGAAACGGGCGGGCACGAACGAGGGGACCGCGCTGCGGCCGTCGCCGCGGGAGTCGCCGAAGCCGACCGAAGCGCTCCCCGGGTTGCGGGTGTATCCGAAGTGCCAGGGCTCCCAGGAGTACCGCTGGACGAACCCGAAGCGCGTGGCGTTGGCCGCCAACCACCGGTAGGCGCCGGGCGGCCCGAGGTCGAGCTCGGTCCCGAGACGGTGCAGCGACTTCCCGGGCGGCGCCACCCACCGTGGATCGGGATGGCGGGCGTACAGAACCGCCTGCTCGGCGTCGCTGCGATAGCCGCTGTTGATCGTCAGCGACACGCCGGCGGCTGCTGCAGCGGCCGCCATGCGGTCGAAAGCCAGCGCGACATCGGGGCGCATGGGCTTGCCCTGTCGGTAGGCGAGCGGCCCGTTGTACGCGCCTCCACTCGCCCAGCCCGTCAACCCGCCGCCGGGAGGGCTCAGCTCGGCCTCGGCGCCGGCGCTGATCGCAACCGAGCGCGTAGTCCCGCCGGCGCTCACCACGGCGGGATCCGAGACCTCGGCGCGAATGCGCACCGGCGCGAAGCTGGTCGCGTCGGGGAAGGCGATCGCCAGCGAACGGGCGCCGTTGAGCCGTCCCGTCCGGTCGGCCGCGGCCCGCCCCAGCGCCAGGTAGGCGGCCTTCTCGATATGCCGGGGGTTGGGGGCGTCTCCGATGAACGGGGGCTCGAACAGCCGCTCGTAGGACGCGCGCATCGCCCGCGCGCCGGCCAGTGCCGCCAGGTCGGCGGCGCGCTGGTCGGCGCCCTGCCGCCCGACCCCCCTCGCGACCGCGCCCAGCACGAAAGCGCCCACCGCGGCCGCCGCCAGCGCCCCGACCAGCAGCAGCAGGGCCTGTCCCCGCTGGTCCCGGGCGCGGGTCACCGCGCCGCCTCGAGCGCGGGCCACAGGGCGCCGCGCAGCCCGCCCGCGGAGCCGACCCCGGCGAGGGTCAGGGCGCGACTCGACAGTCCGGTCCCCACCTGGCACGTCACCACCGGCGCCGCCAGGCCGCTCAGGCTCTCCCGTGCCATGCATGCCAGCGCCGGGTCCTCGTCGGGACGACAGGCGAGCACGATCACGTCCTGGCGCCGCAGCAGCTCGTCGATCTCGGGCTCCCGGGGGCCGGCGAGGGCCAGGGCAACCGGCGCCTGCGCCACGCCGCCCGCGCGCTGCGCGGTGGCGACCGCGGCCGCGGACGGTCGCGGAAGCGGCACACGAACGAGGCGCAGCGAGGACTCCGCCTCGACGCCGCGCGAGGCCAGCCGTGCCGCCAGGCGCCTCGCGGACGGATATGCCGGGAGCCGCGGCGCCGCCGGCCGGGTCCCCCAGAACGCCGCCAACGCGCATGGTGATCCACCGGCGCGCGCCAGCGCGAGAGCCAGTGCCGCGGCGGCCACCGCCGACTCGTGGGGCGGTCCGAGCACCGCCGCCATGGCCGCAGGTGCGGCCGCCCGCCCGCCAGGCGCCCCCCTGACCGAACCGGGCGCCACGTAGAAGTCGCGAACCCGGGCCAGCACCCCGTTCATGACGGCGGCGGGCCCGCGTTCGCCCGCGCGGTGGCGGTGAGCAGCGCCCCCACCCGGGCCATCAGCGCCGGCGGCTGCAGGCGCACCTCGACCCGATCGCCGCTGACCCTGATCTCGACCCGGCGGGCCGACCACGACGGCAGGGACGCCCGAGCGGCCGCCGCCGGGTCGCGGCCCTGGAGGATGGCGACCGCCCCGGCCTCGGCGGCGTGGCCGGCGTACTCCGCCGCCGCCCCCGCGGCCAGCAGCTGCAATAGCGCCAGGCCGGCCACCGCCAGGACCGGCAGAAGCGCCACCACCTCGACGGTCGACTGGCCCTGCCGCGACCTCATCGCCCTTGGGGCTCGAACCGGGCGCGCCCCTCGATCGAGCCCAGGCTCGCCGTTCCGGCCACCGACGGCACCGAGAGCGTGACCGTCACGTCGCCGTCGGGGGAGCCGTGCACCCGCAGGCCCTGCTCGAGCCGGTCGGGCAGGACGCTGCGGGCGGCGGCCGTGGCGTCTGCGTTCACCGCGTTGGCGCGGGCAGCGGCGCGTGCCGCCGACCCCGCGAGCCACGCCGCCTGCCCGGCTACGGCGAGCTGCCACAGCAGCATGGCCAGCAGCGCCACGAACGGGAGGACGGCCACCAGCTCAACCGCCGCCTGTCCTCCCTGCGCCGTAGCCCGCCGCCTCATGGCCGCCAGGGTCCCCCCGGGCGCCTTCATGGGACTAGGCGCGCGAGTAACGACTCGGCGCAGTAACTGGCGCCGGACGCGTTAGGTCAGTAGCGCTGATACGAGCGCCAGGCTACGAACACGCCGCACGAGGCGACCGCCAGCAGCGCGAACCACACCGCAGTGCCGGGGCCGGAGGCCCACAGTCGCGGAGTGGCGGTGACGGTCAGGACGATCAGGCCGACGCACGCGTACAGCAATGCGCGCATGCCGTCGCTCAGCGAGAACACCTCGCCCCGGTAATGGCGGTACATCACGGCGACGAACCAGGCCAGGACGCCCAGGAATACGACGCCCAGCAGCCACGACAGCAGTCCGGCGGCGAAGCCCGCGCCGGGAGCCAGGTAGACGACGGCGGCCATCCCGAGCACGATCGCGATGTTGCGCACGTGCTTCACGTGGCCTGCACTCTAGAGCGGGCTGGCCGCCGGATCGCGCTGGCGGCGCTCGCTCGTCGGCGCCGGCGCCCGCTGGTCCGCGCTCGCGGCCGGCTTGCGGAGCACCGCCAGCAGCGACAGGCCGGCCGGGAGGCGCACCCCGAGACCGATCAGCGCGGCCTCGATTCGCAGCGGGACCTCGAGCAGCCAGTTCACCCGCGGCGGCGTCATGTGCAGCTGCGAACGCGGCTGCGCCACTCGGCGACGGCGCGCCACGCGCTGTGTCACGCGCAGGGCCGCGGCCGCCGGCAGCAGGATCGAGTTGAAGTACGTGAAGGCGACCGGCTCCCAGCCGGCGTGCGCGGCGGCGCGGCGCAGGCTCGCCCGGCGGTAGCGCCGGTAGTGGTGGTTGGCCTCGTCGTGGTCCGACCACAGCGCCTGGTAGGCGGGCACCGTCGCGACCAGCAGCGCGCCCGGGCGGGCCACCCGGTAGAGCTCCTGCAGGGAAAGCACGTCATCGGGCGTGTGCTCCAGCACGTCGAGGCAGGTGATCAGCTCGAACGAGTCGTCACCGTGGGGTATCTGCTCCACCGCGGCGGTCCGGACGTCGGCATGCCCGCGCGTCCTGGCCGCCTCGACGCCCAGCGGGTTGAGGTCGAAGCCCGTTACGCGGCCCAGGCGCCTCAGCTCGTCCATCGTCCGACCGGACCCGCACCCGGCATCGAGGATCGCCGCGTCCGCCCGCACCGGGAGGCGCTCCAGCGCGGCCGCGAGCACCCGGCGCCGGCCGCGATACCACCAGTGGTGGTCGTCCACCTCGAGCAGCGCTGCGAACTCTGACTCTCGCATGGTGAGACGGCCGACGATAGCGTCCGGTCGCGTTCCCCCGCGAGCTGGCAAGCTGCGGTGGTGGACCTCGATCCGCGTGTCGCCGCCGGTATGCGCGAGCAGCTGCGCGCCTGGCGCGCGCAGCTGGACGCGGGCGCCGAACGCGTGGGCTGGAAGATCGGGCTCAACGCTCCCTCGCTGCAGCGCGAGCTCGGGCTTGCCAGCTCGGTGGTCGGCCACCTCACCACCGCGACGCTGGTGCGCGCGGGAGAGGGGCATTCGGTCGCGGGCGGGACGAACCTGGGCGTGGAGCCGGAGATCGCGATCGAGGTCGGCGAAGCGGTGCCGGGCGACGCCGGCCCGGATGCCGCCCGAGACGCGATCGCGAGACTGGCCCCGGCGCTCGAGGTGGTCGACGTCGACCGGCCGTTCGAAGACGTGCAGACGATCGTGGCCGACAACGTCTTCCACCGCGCGTTCGCACTCGGCGAGCCGGCCGGCTCGTCGCTGGGCGACGCCGAGGCGACCTTCCTGGTCAACGGCGCCGCGGTGCACCGGCTGGATGTCTCGCAAGCCGCGGGCGACCTGGTCGAGGCCGTGGCGGTGATCGCCCGGACCCTGGCCGCCTGCGGGGAGCGGCTGGAGGCCCGCGACCGGATCATCGCGGGAGCGCTGGCGCCGGCGGTGCCGGTGGCGGCCGGGGACTCGGTCGCACTGGACCTCGGCCCCCTGGGCCGCGTCGACCTGCGCTTCGGCGCCTGAGCGTTAGGCTTCCCGCCGTGCGCAGGGTCGCCGTCTCGCTGGTCGCCTGGTGCCTCATATCGGCGCTGATCGCGCCGCTGGCGCTGGCCGGCGACGAGGGCCAGGGGCTGTGGGGCGAGACCAACGACAAGGTCGTCACCGGCGCCGGCTTCGTCCTGATCGCGTTCTTCCCTCTGTTCGTCGCGGTGATGAGCGCCATCCAGTGGCGGCTCGAGAAGCGCAAGGACGAGCGACTCAAGGCCGAGCGGGCCCGCCGCGCGCGGCCCGAGTGGCGCGGCGGCTGGTAGCCGCCGGCGGGCCGGGGCCGACGCGGTGACGGACCCGGTCCGCTACGAGCGTGTCGGGGCGGCGGCGGTGCTGACCATCGAGCGGCCGCAGCGCCGCAACGCCGTCGACGGGCCGACCGCCGATGCCCTGGGCGACGGGTACCGGCGCTTCGAGGCCGACGACGGCGCCCGGGTCCTGGTGCTCACCGGCGCCGGCGAGGACGCCTTCTGCGCCGGCGCCGACCTCAAGGCGCTCGAGACGTTCGGGCCACGGCTGGCCGCGCCCGAGGGGCCGCTCGGGTTCACGCGCCTGACCCCGCCCAAGCCGGCCATCGCGGCGATATCCGGCTGGTGCCTGGCCGGTGGCCTGGAGCTGGCGCTGTGGTGCGACCTGCGGATCGCGGCCGAAGGGTCGACCCTGGGATTCCCGGAGCGCCGCTGGGGAGTGCCCCTGATCGACGGCGGCACCCAGCGTCTGCCCCGGATCGTCGGCCTGGGCCGGGCGCTGGACATGATCATCACCGGGCGCATGGTGGAGGCCGACGAGGCGCTGGCCATCGGGCTGCTGACCGAGGTGGTGGCTGCGGGCCGCCATCTCGAGCGCGCGCTGGAGATGGCGGAGGGGTTGGCCGCCTTCCCCCAGGACACGCTGCTGGCCGACCGCCGCGCGGCCATCGAGGGGCTCGGATTGCCGCTGGAGGCCGGTCTGGCGATCGAAGCCCAGAGCGGCGCCCGAACCTTCGGGACGGCGCTGCAGGGCGCGGGTCGGTTCGCCGGAGGCGAGGGTCGCGGCGGCGCCGGCGCCGGTGTCTGAGCCTCGGGGTCGCGACCTATAGGCTTGCGCAGGCGGCATGCGGCGCAAGCGATGACCTACTTCGTCACCGGCGCAACCGGGTTCATAGGGAGGCATCTGGTCGAGCGGCTGCTGGCCCGGGACGGCCAGATACACGTGCTCGTACGAGAGGGCTCGGTCGGCAAGCTCGACGAGCTGATCGAGCACTGGAGCGCCGGCGTCGGTGACGTCCGCGATCGGATCGTCCCGGTCGTCGGGGACCTCGGGCAGGAGCGGCTGGGCGTACCGGAAGACGTGGTGGAGCAGCTGCGCCAGGACGTCGACCACTTGTTCCACCTGGCCGCCATCTACGACATGACCGCCGACGACGAGGTCAACGAGGCCCTGAACGTGGGCGGCACCCGCCACGCGATCGAGCTCGCCAACGCGATCGAGGCGGGCATCTTCCATCACGTCTCCTCGATCGCCGCCGCGGGCCTCTACAAGGGGCTGTTCCGCGAGGACATGTTCGACGAGGGCCAGCCTCTCGACCACCCCTACCACCGCACCAAGTTCGAGTCCGAGAAGCTCGCCCGCACCCAGCTGGAGGGTGCGTGGCGGATCTATCGGCCCGGGATCGTGGTCGGCAACTCCCAGACCGGCGAGATGGACAAGATCGACGGGCCCTACTACTTCTTCACCGCGATCAAGACGATCCGTCACTACCTGCCCGAGTGGGTGCCCCTGGTCGGGCTCGAACTGGGCTACACCAACGTCGTGCCGGTCGACTTCGTCGCCGGGGCGATGGACCACATCGCCCACCAGCCGGGGCTCGACGGGCAGGCGTTCCACCTCACCAGCCCGAAGTCCCAGCGCTCCGGCGAGGTCCTCAACGCATTCGCCCGCGCCGCCCACGCCCCCCAGCTGGCCATGCGCGTGGACGCCCGCCTGCTCAACGCCCTGCCCAGGGGCACGCTGTCGATGCTCATGAAGCTGCCGCCGGCCAGGGACGTGCGGCGCAGCATGCTGGCCGACCTCGGGATTCCCGAGGGGGTGGTCGAGTACGTCGGGCTGACCGCGCAGTTCGACACGCGCGACACCGAGCGGGCCCTGGCGGGCTCCGGGATCGAGGTTCCGCCCCTCGACGACTACGCGGACAAGCTGTGGGACTACTGGGAGCGCACCCTCGACCCGGACCTGTTCAAGGACCGCTCGTTCGAGGCGGCGGCCAACGGGAAGACCGTCCTCATCACCGGAGCTTCGAGCGGGATCGGGAAGGCCACCGCCCTGAAGGTCGCCGCCGCCGGCGGGATCCCGCTCCTGGTCGCCCGCAGCGAGGACCGGCTGCTCGAGACCAAGCAGGAGATCGAGGGCGCCGGCGGGAGCGCCTACGTCTATCCCGCCGACCTGTCCGACATGGACTCGATCGACGACATGGTGGAGCGGGTGCTGGCCGAGCACCCGGCGGTCAACGTCCTGGTCAACAACGCCGGGCGTTCGATCCGCCGCGGAATCGCGCTCTCCTACGACCGCTTCCATGACTTCGAGCGCACGATGCAGATCAACTACTTCGGCGCCATCCGCCTCACCATGCGCCTGCTGACCCACATGCGCAAGGGGGCCGGCGGCCACGTCATCAACATCTCGTCCATCGGGGTCCAGACCAGCCCTCCCCGCTTCTCGGCGTACGTGGCGTCGAAGGCGGCGCTCGACGGCTGGACCAAGTGCGTGGCCTCGGAGGTGGTCGGCGACGGCGTCACGTTCACCACCATCCACATGCCCCTGGTCCGCACGCCGATGATCGCGCCCACCAAGATGTACGACGCCTTCCCGACCATCACGCCCGACGACGCGGCCGATCTCATCTGCGAGGCGATCCGCAGCAAGCCCAAGGAGGTGAACACCCGGTTGGGCACGTTCGGGGAGGTGGCCTACGCGTTGGCGCCGAAGGCGGTGGACCAGATCCTGCACATGGCCTACAAGGTGTTCCCGGACTCGGCGGCGGCCCGCGGCGAGAAGGACAGGGATGAGAAGGCGTCCGTCGAGCAGATCGCGATGGCCAACCTCATGCGGGGAGTGCACTGGTAACCGATCGCCGGGCTCTGGTGGCACGCGCCGGAGCCGTGGCGGCCACGCTCGCCGTGCTCGCCGCCGGCATAGGCGCCTGCGGCGGCGGTCGCGAACGGCGGGCGACGCTGCTGCTCGACTTCACGCCCAACGCGGTCCACGCCGGAATCTTCAGCGCGGTGGCGCGCGGGTACGACCGCCGGGAGGGCGTGCGACTGGCGGTCAGGCAGCCGTCCGCCTCCACCGACGCGGTCAAGCTCCTGGTCGCGGGCCGCGCCGACTTCGCGGTCCTAGACATCCACGACCTGGCCATCGCACGCGAGAAGGGACGCGACATCGTCGGCGTCATGGCGCTCGTCCAGCGCCCCCTGGCAGCCGTGCTGTCGGCCCCCGGGATCCACAGCCCACGCCAGCTAGAGGGCCGGCGGGTGGGAGTCACCGGACTGCCCAGCGACGACGCCGTGCTGCGTTCGGTCGTGCGCGGCGACGACGGGAACCCCGGCCGCGTGAGGAGGGTGACCATCGGTTTCAACGCGGTGCCCAGCCTGCTGACGCGCCGGGTGGCGGGCGCCACCGGCTTCTGGAACGTCGAGGGCGTCGCCCTGCGCCGCCGCAGCCCTGACTACGGAGAGTTCCGGGTCGACTCCTACGGAGCTCCGCCCTACCCCGAGCTGGTGGTGTGCGTCACCCGCCGCACGCTGCGCCGCCAGCCCGAGCTGGTGCGCTCTGTCCGCGTCGCCCTGAGGCGCGGCTACGGGTTCACGCTCGCCCATCCGCGCGCCAGCGTGGGCGACTTGGCGGCGCGGGCGCCGGGGCTCGACCGGCCGGTGGCCGCCGACCAGCTGGCCACCATCCGCCCGGCGATGACGCTCCACGGCCGTTTCGGCGTGGTGGACGCAGGGCGGCTGCGTGCGTGGGCGAGGTGGGAGGCGCGCTTCGGGGTCGTGCGCCGGCCCCCCGACGTCGCGCGCGCCTTCGACCTCGCCGGCGCGGACCACGATCGGGCGCCCGGCGGCTGAGCCACCGCCCGGGATCAGATCCGGAACACCGGGATCAGGCGCTCCTCGTGCTCGGCCTCGATTCGGGCGACAACCTCGATGTGCTCCTCGATCCCCGAGCCGCGCAGCTTGGTGGCCAGGAGCTCGTCGACCTGGAAGATCCCGGCGCTGTTGGACATGAGGATCTCGACCCGCACGGCGCGGTCGCGTCCCGCCGAGATCTTGACCTCCTCGATCGCGTAGGCGGACAGGGAGTGGATGTTGCGATGCCCGGCCTCGAACGGCACCCGTGAGCGTCCCCGCGCCATGTCCAGGGCGTCTGCCACCCGCACCACCCCGGCCTCGACCGTGAACGGGGCGCCGTCGCGGCGGTGGCCGATGATCGCGTGCATGGCCTCGGCCACTACGATCGAGCGCTCGGGCTCCTCGTACAGGCCGCAGAGCAGGCTGCCCAGCTTGTCGGCGGTTAGGAACAGCGAGTGGGACTCGTGGTCCGAGCGGTGGACCTGCATGCCCACGCAGTGGAACAGCGAGGCGGCGGCGATCACCACCTCGGCGTCGTGCTCGCTCATCCCGTAGTCGGCGACCATTCCCGGACTGACGCCGCGCCGGAACAGCAGCCGGGCGATCCGCAGCGCGACGTTGACCACCACCTGGATGTGGACCCACGAGTGGTCGGACATCCCCAGCCGCCGGCTGGCGTTGACCGCCGAGACGTGCCACCAGGCCTTGAGCTGATCGTCGGCGTTGACCGCGTCCAGGAGCCGCTCGAGCCTGCGATTGCCCCGGGTGGGAGCCGCGATGCGCACATCGGCGAGCGCCGCGCGCGGTCGCTGGGGACTCTGCGGGCTCACCGCCGCACCGGGGTCATCGGAGGCGATGTTGGCATGATTGCCGGAGTGACGAACGCGGGCGCTCAGACCGGGGCCGCGGGCGAGCCGGCGATAGCCGTCCGCGGGCTGCGCAAGCGCTACGGCGACCTGGAGGCGGTCCGGGGTGTGGACTTCGAGGTCCGCCGCGGCGAGGTGTTCGGGCTGCTGGGACCCAACGGGGCCGGTAAGACGACGACGGTGGAGATCCTCGAGGGCTACCGCGACCGGACCGACGGCGACGTCTCGGTGCTGGGCCACAACCCGGGCCTGCGCGAGCGCGCGTTGCGCGAGCGGGTGGGCATCGTGCTGCAGAGCTCCGGGATCTACCGCCACCTCACGGTCCGCGAGGCGCTATCGCACTGGGCGGGGCTGTATCCCGCGCCGCGGGACGTCGACGAGGTCCTCGGGCTGGCCGGGCTGGCCGACAAGGCGCAGGAGCGCACCCGGCGGCTCTCGGGGGGCCAGCTGCGGCGGCTGGACTTCGCGCTGGCCCTGGTCGGCGATCCCGAGCTGATCTTCCTCGACGAGCCGACCACCGGCTTCGATCCCGCCGCCCGGCGAAACGCATGGGACACCGTGCGCTCGCTGAAGGCGCTCGGCAAGACCGTCCTGCTCACCACCCATTACCTCGACGAGGCGCAGGCCCTGGCCGACCGGGTGGCGATCATCAAGGAGGGCAGGATCCTGGCCCAGGGCGCGCCCGAGTCGCTGGGCGCCGGCGGGCAGCGCTACCGCGTGTCGTATCGCAACGGGGGCGGCGGCCTGGTCGAGCGCGAGACCGACGACCCGACCGCGCTGCTGCACGAGCTCACCACCACGGCGCTGGCCCGCGAGGAGCGCCTCGAACAGCTCACCGTCACGCGGCCGACCCTGGAGGAGGTCTACCTCGAGCTGACCACCGATGGCTGAGCTCGCGGCGCTCACCTGGCGCCAGTATCGGCTGGAGCGGCGGATGTTCTGGCGCAATCCCTCGGCCGCGTTCTTCAACTTCCTGCTGCCGCTGCTGTTCCTGGGCGTGTTCGGTCTGGTGTTCTCGTCGAGCCGACGCAACCTCGAAGTGCTGGTGCCGGGAATCGCCGGCATGAGCGTGATGGCCACCACGTTCAACGCCCTGGCCTTCAACATGACCTTCCTGCGCGAGCAGGGCGTGCTCAAGCGAATCCGGGGAACGCCCCTTCCGCCCGGGGCGTACCTGTCGGGCATCGCGCTGAGCGCGGTGACCAACACCGCGCTGCAGATCGCGATCGTGGTCCTCGCCGGCTGGGGCGTGTTCGGCATCGGGCTGCCCAGGGACTGGCTCGAGCTGGGCGTGTTCACCGCCGCGGGGGTGGTCTGCTTCGCCTCGCTCGGCGTCGCGCTCTCCCACGCGATCCCGAACTTCGAGTCGGCCGCCGCCTACGTCAACTTCGTCTTCCTGCCGGTGATCATCTTCTCCGGCGTCTTCTACGACGTCGCCGACGCGCCGCACTTCGTGCGCGACATCGCCGAGGGCCTGCCCCTCAAGCACCTGATCGACGGGCTGTCGGGAGCCCTGGTCACCGGTCGCGGCCTGGGCGTCAACCTCAGCGCCCTGGCGGTGATCGCGGTATGGACCGGGCTCGGGCTGCTGCTGGCGATCCGCGGCTTCAGCTGGGACCAGCGGCGGGCGTGATGGCGCCTCTGGCGCTGCTCTACGACGTTCACGGCAACCTCCCCGCCCTGCGGGCGGTACTCGATGACGCCCGGGCCCAGGGCGCCGCCCGGTTCATGCTGGGCGGCGACTACGCGCTGTTCGGACCCTGGCCGCAGGAGACCGTCGCCGCTCTGCGTGAGCTGCGCGACGCCGAGTGGATCCGCGGCAACGGCGAGCGTTGGACGGCGTCCCCCGGCCAGGCGCCTGACGATCCGGTGGTCCAGGGGGCGATCGCGGGCTGTCGCGAGGCCCTGGGGCCCGAGGCGGTGCACGAGCTGGCGGGTCTGCCGGAGACCGCGACCGGCGACGGCACCCTCTACTGCCACGGCTCTCCCGCCTCCGACGTGCGCTCGTTCATGCCGCAGCCGGCGCAAGACGAGGCGGAGCTGCTGGAGGGCGTGCAGACGCGACGGCTGGTGTTCGGCCACACCCACCTGCCGTTCCGGCGGGTGGCCGGCGGTGGAATCGAGCTGCTCAACCCCGGCAGCATCGGGATGCCGTTCGACGGCGACCCGCGCGCCCGCCTACGCCCTGATCGGCGACGGCGGCGAGGTCGAGCACCGTCGGGTCGCCTACGACCACCGCAGGGCGGCCGCCGCGGTCCGGGAGCGCTTCGCCGGCGACTGGCCCGAGACGGTGGCGCGCCGCATCGAGCGGGCCAGGTTCTAGCGGCGGGGCGAAGTCGCCGGCGGCGCGGACCCGCCTGGGATAGGGTCCGGGCCGTGAAGCGGCTGGCGGACGGGCTCCATCAGCTGTCGGGCTTCCCGCCCAACGCGATCAACGTCTACCTGGTGGGCGACGTCGTGGTGGACGCCGCCAGCCGTCACGCCGCTCGCCGCATCCTTCGCCAGCTGCGCGGGCACCGGGTGGCCGCCCACGCGCTCACCCACGCGCATCCCGACCACCAGGGGTCAAGCGCCCGGCTGTGCCGCGAGCTCGGGATCCCGTACTGGTGCGGAGAGGGTGACGTGGCCGCGGCCGAGAGCGGGGACATCGTCCGGTATCAGCCCGACCGACCGATCAATCGCGTCATGCACCGCCTGATGAGCGGTGCCGGGCACCCGGTCGACCGGCCGCTGCGCGAGGGCGACGAGGTCGGCGGCTTCACCGTGCTCGAGGTCCCGGGCCACTCGGCGGGACATGTCGCCTACTGGCGGGAGGTTGACCGGACGCTGGTCATTGGCGACGTGATCAACAACATGGACGTCAGGACCGGAATCCCCGGCCTGCACGAGCCGCCGGCCGCGTTCACCCCCGACCCCGCCCGCAACCGGGTGTCCGCCCGGCGGCTGGCAGAACTCGAGCCGGCGCTCGTCTGCTTCGGGCACGGCGCCCCCCTGCGCGACACCGCCCGGTTCGTCGATTTCGTGGCCGACCTGCCCGAATAGGGGCCGATTCCGCCGGGGCGGTCCGCCACGCCTCGGGGCTCCGGATCGAATCCCACTCAAACATCGCGGCGAAGCGGCCGATAACTCCCGGGGGCAAACCGGGCGTTTGAACGTCGGCGTTCCCGTCTATATGCCTAGGAGCGGCACACTCCTCCCGAACCGAAGCGGCCCGGCGGCCGTCATGCCCCGTTCTACGCCATCTCCAACCTCGTGCGGACGAACGAAGCTCGCCCGAGGCGTTCCGACCGGCAGCGCCGTCGTCGGCTGATCGATGCGCTCCGCGCCGCTGCACGGAGTGAGCTCGCTGAGGAGCAGCGGCCCGCCCGACATGCTCCTCTCGCTCCAGAGTCGGCCCGAGAACGTCGCCCTCGTGCGCCAGGCGCTCAGTGGGCTCGGGGTCGCCGTGCGGCTAAACGGAGCGGTTCTCGCCGACGTCAAGACGGCCGTCAGCGAGGCCTGCAACAACGTCGTGGTGCACGCCTACGGCGGAAAGACGGGGCCGATGGAGGTCTACGTCCGCCCCATCGGGCAGGAGCTGACCGTGGTGGTCAGGGACGAGGGGGAGGGAATCCAGCCGCGGCCGTCGGAGCCGGATGCCCCGATGCAGGGCGTCGGCCTGTCGCTCATCCAGGCGCTGACCAAGACGGCGGAGTTCGGCGGCGGCGTCGGGGAGGGCACCGAGGTGCGGATGGTCTTCGAGGCGCCGGGCGAGCTGGACCCCGGGAGCGTGGAAGCCATCGATGGCACCGCCCCGACCCCGACCCCGCCGCCCCCCGGCGACGTCGCGCTGTCGGTCTGCGGGCTGCTGGTCGGCCCCGTCCTCAGCAGCGTGGTGGCGATGGTCGCGGCCCGCTCCGGGTTCTCGGTCGAGCGGCTCTCCGACGCCCAGATCCTGACCGACACGATCGCCGCCCACGCGCCGGCGGCCTTCCCTAGCCGGCATGTCCAAGTGGGGATCGACGCCGACGACGGCGAGCTGCTGATGCGCGTCGGCCCGCTGGTGCCTGACGGCGCCGAGGCGCTGGTCAAGGCGTCCGGGGTCGCGGGCCTGCAGCCCCTGCTGGAGCGGCTTCCCGACGAGCTCCTCGTCGAGCGCCCCGGGGGCGGCGAGGAGCTGCTGGTCCGACTGCGAGATACCGGCTAGGCCGGCTCGCGCCGAGTCCCGGCGCTTCGTCGCGCTGACTGCGCCCTCGACCTGCGCGCCGACCGGCGTTTCGCCGCTAAGCTCGCCGGGTAGCGGCCCGACACCCGCCGCGCGGCGGCCGCGCGGGGGGCCAGGCACGGTTGAGCGCGCTCGTCGACACCCCCGCTTCGTGCCGGCAGACGCGGGAAGCCTCGGCTCCGCGGAGGCACTCGCGGGGGCGTGTGGCAGCGCTGGCGGGCCTCCTGGCGCTCGCCGCCCTGCAGGCGGGCTGCTCGAGGCAGTCGACGCTCGAGCCCGAGAGCGAGCCGGCGCGGCAGATCGCGGACCTCTGGTGGTGGATGCTGGGGGCGTCGATCGTGGTCTTCGCCGGCACGGTCGTGCTCCTCATGATCGCCTGGGTCCGCCGCGGGCGCCCGGGGCTGCCACTGCTCGGCGAGCGCGAGGGAGCGTCGACCGGGCTGGTGCTGCTGTTCGGGATGGTGTTGCCGGTGGTGGCGCTCGTGGTCCTGTTCGCGATCGCCAACCTGGGAGTGATGAAGACGACCGAGGCTCCCAGGGCGTCCACCACGGCCATGAGCATCGAGGTGATCGGCCACCAGTGGTTCTGGGAGATCCGCTATCCCGGCACCGCGGCGGTCACCGCCAACGAGATCCACATTCCCGCCCGTACGCGGGTGAACGTCATCGCCCGGACCGCCGACGTCATCCACAGCCTGTGGGTGCCGCAGCTCAACCGCAAGATCGACATGGTCCCCGGCCACCCCAACCGCATCCTGTTCTACGCCAACCGCCCGGGCCGATACCGTGGCCAGTGCGCCGAGTTCTGCGGCCTCCAGCACGCGCACATGGCCCTGTACGTGTTCGCCGACCCGCCCTCCGCCTTCCGGGCGTGGCTCGCCAACATGGCGCGCTCCCGGCCGTCGGCGGCGTCCCCGGCGGCCGCGGCGAGCGGCGAGCGGGTGTTCCTCTCCAACGCCTGCGCGAGCTGCCATACGATCCGCGGCACCTCGGCACGGGGCGAGATCGGCCCCGACCTCACCCACCTGGCCACCCGCACCACGCTGGCCGCCGTGACCATCCCCAACCACCGCGGCGACCTCGACCGCTGGGTCCGCCGGCCCCAGGAGGTGAAGCCCGGCAACCGGATGCCGGCGCTCAACCTGAGCCGGACGGACTACCGGGCGCTGGTCGCGTACCTGGAGACCCTGCGCTAGCCATGGGGGTCGTCGCCACACCACAGACACGGCGGCGGGTCGAGCGCCTCGAGCAGATCTGGATCGAACGGCCGGGCGTCCTCGGCTGGCTTACGACCACCGACCACAAGCGGATCGGGCTCCTCTACTTCTTCACCTCGCTGGGCTTCTTCGCCGCCGGCGGCGTCGAGGCCCTCCTGATCCGCACCCAGCTGCTGGGCCCCAACAACGGGGTCCTGTCACCCGAGACGTTCAACCAGGTGATGACGATGCACGGGGTGACGATGATCTTCCTGTTCGTCATCCCGATGGCGACCGGTGCGTTCGGGAACTACCTCGTGCCGCTGATGATCGGCGCGCGCGACATGGCGTTCCCGCGCCTGAACGCGCTGTCCTACTGGATCTACCTGGCCTCCGGCCTGTTCATGTACACCGGCCTGCTCCTGGGCCACGGGCCCAATGCCGGCTGGTTCGACTACGTCCCACTCGCGTCGAAGGCATTCAACCCCGGCCACAACATCGACTTCTACGGGTTCGGGCTGATCTTCAACGGGATCTCGACCACCGCCACCGCGATCAACTTCATCGTCACGATCTTCAAGCTGCGCGCGCCCGGCATGTCGCTCAATCGCATGCCGCTGTTCTGCTTCGCGTACCTGGCGGTGTCGTTCGCCCTCGTCTTCGCGCTTCCGTCTCTGACCACCGCGCTGGTGTTCCTGGAGCTCGACCGCGGGCTGGGCCTCCACTTCTACGATGTGGCCGCCGGCGGGGAGCCGCTGCTTTGGCAGCACCTGTTCTGGATCTTCGGCCACCCGGAGGTCTACGTCATCATCCTGCCCGCCTTCGGGATCGCCACCTCGATCATCCCCACCTTCGCCAAGCGCAGGATGGTGGCCTTCCCCCTGGTGGCCCTCGCCGAGATCCTGGTCGCCTTCATCGGCTTCGGCGTGTGGGCCCATCACATGTTCGCGGCCGGCCTGCCGACGATCACCACCATCTACTTCGCCGCCGCCAGCCTCATCATCGTCATCCCCAGCGGGATTCAGCTGTTCGCCTGGATCACGACGCTGGTCACCGGGCGCCCCGAGTTCAAAACGCCGTTGCTGTGGATCGTCGGCTTCATCGTGTTCTTCATTCTCGGCGGCCTGACCGGAATCATGTTCGCGGCCATCCCGTTCGACCAGGCGCTGACCGACACCTACTTCGTGGTCGCCCACTTCCACTTCGTGATCTTCGGGGCGGCGGTGTTCCCGATCCTGGGCGGCATGTACTACTGGTTCCCCAAGGTCACCGGGCGGATGTACCACGAGGGCGTCGGACAGGCGAGCTTCTGGCTCACCTTCCTGGGCACCACGCTCACGTTCTTCCCGATGCACATCGTCGGCCTGCTGGGAATGCCACGCCGCGAGTACACCTACGCGGCTGGGCTCGGCTGGACCGGCTACAACCTGATCGAGTCGATCGGGGCATACCTGCTGGCCAGCGGGCTCCTGCTGGTGGTGGCCAACCTGACCGTCAGCCGCTTCCGGGGAGCCCCGGCGGGAAACGACCCGTGGTGCGGCGACACCCTGGAGTGGAGCACCACGTCGCCGCCGCAGCCCTACAACTATGCGGTCATCCCGCGGGTCACGAGCCCCTACGCCATGTGGGATCGAGAGGACCGGGAGAAGGACGCCGAGCGCCTGGCGGGAGGCACCGACGTGCTGGACGAGGGGCACGAGACGGCCGCGACCACGGTCCTGGACGCGGAATGGGACGAGATCCTCGACATGCCCTCCGACTCGCCCTGGCCCCTCGCGCTCGCCGCCGCGCTCAGCGGGATGTTCGTGATGCTCCTCATCGAGCACTACGTCATCGCCGGGATCTTCGCCGGCCTGGTGATGCTGGCGCTGGCCGCCTGGCACCACCGGGAGCCTCAGGAGGCATGACGCCGGTCACCCGCAGCATGGAGGCGACGACCGCGGGGGAGGCGGCGCGCGTCGCCCGGCGCCGAGTCGGCCTCCCCAGCGGGTGGTGGGGAGTCGCGCTCCTGGTCGCCACCGAGGCGGCGCTGTTCGGCACCCTGATGGCGTCCTACTTCTACCTGCGCTTCAAGGTGGTCCACTGGCCGCCGGGGGGCATTCCGGCGCCCAAAGTGGTCATGCCGCTCGTCCTGACCGGGGTCCTGGTCGCGACCGCCGTTCCGATGTTCGTCGCCGTCCGCGCGGCCCAGGCCGGGAGGACACGGCTGACGTGGCTTGCCATCGTCCTCGCGCTCGTCGTCCAGGCCGTCTACCTCGGGCTGCAGATCCACCTCATGGCCGGCGACCTGCAGAAGTTCACCCCGCAGGACAACGCCTACGGATCGATCTACTACACGCTGCTGGGCGCGCACCACGCGCACGTGCTGGTGGGGATCCTGCTCAACGCCTGGCTGGCCGGCCGGCTGCTCACCGGGCTGAGCAACTACCGGGCGATCGGCGTGCGCGTGATCGCGCTGTACTGGTACTTCGTCGACGTCCTGGCGGTGCTGGTCACCGCGACCGTGCTATCGCCCTCGCTATGAGCCCGCGGCGCCAGACCAGGACCCTGTTGTGGTTCGGGGTCCTCGGGGCGCCCGCGGCCTGGGTGGTCCAGTTCGTGTTCGGCTACGCGGTCACCGAGGCGGCCTGCGACGCCGCCGGGAGCCGGTGGGGAATCCCGATCGACACCTGGACGCTCATCGCCACCGCCGCCGCCGCCACGGTGGCGCTGGCCTCCGAGGTGGCGGCGATCGCGATGTTCCGGGCTACGCGGAGAAGCGGAAGCGAGCCGCCCGCGGGCAGGATCCACTTCCTCGCCACGGTCGGCCTCACGGTGGCCCCCCTGTTCCTGTGCGCCATCGTCATGAGCGGAATCGGCGTCATCGCGCTCACCAACTGCCACCAGGGATGACCCCGCGGCTCGCAGTGGCGGTCTAGCCGGTGCGCACGCACTACCTGCTCGCCGGGGCCGTCGTCTGCGTGCTGCTCGCGGGCGGGATCGCGTACGCGCAGCCGCCCAGCGGCATCGTCCGCCCGACCAACGAGAGCACGCGGTCTCCCCTCGAGTTGGGCGCGCAGCTGTTCGCCGGAAACTGCGCAAGCTGCCATGGCAGCGACGCGCGCGGGGTGGTCTCCGCCCCCCAGCCGGGCGCCGGCGACGTCGAGGGACGTGGACCGTCGCTTCGAGGCGTCGGCGCGCTCGCCGCCGACTTCTACCTGAGGACCGGCTACATGCCGCTGTCCAACGCCCATGAGCAGCCAACCCGCAAGCGGGTGCTACTGACCGCTCCGGAGCGCCGGGCGCTGGTCGCCTACATCGCCTCACTGTCGCCCGGCCCGGGAATCCCCCGGCCCCACCCGGAGCGAGGCAGCGTGTCGGAGGGCCTCGAGCTGTTCACCCAGCACTGCGCGGGATGCCATCAGGTCGCCGCCCAAGGCGGCGTGGTCAGCGGCGCCCGCGTCCCCCCGCTGACCAAGTCGTCTCCGGTGGAGATCGCCGAGGCGGTGAGGATCGGCCCGTACGTGATGCCTACCTTCTCCAAGAAGGCGATCAGCGACGACGAGCTCGACTCGATGATCGCCTACATCAAGTCGGCGCAGCGACCGGCGGACGTCGGCGGCTGGGGGATCGGCCACGTGGGGCCCGTCCCGGAGGGGATGGTCGCGTGGCTGCTGGCAGGCATCGTCCTGGTCATCGCCTGCGCGATCATTGGAACGAGGCTTCGCGGGTGAGTCGGCTTCGCAACTGGATCATCGGGATGGTCGTGCTGGTGGCGACGCTCGGGCGCCGGCGGCGCCGGCAGGCCGAGCCCGAGGAGCGGATCGTCCCGTCCGGCGCCGCCGACCGGCGCTCGGAGAACACGGTGATCCTCCTGCTGGTGGCGGGAGCCGCATGCGCCATCGCGTTCATCGTCGTCTACGCGATGGACGGCCTCGCCCACCAGACCCAGCTGCTGGGGCTGGCGATCGGGCTCTCGCTGGGCTTGATCGCCACCGCACTGATCGTTGCCGGCAAGCGCCTGATCGTGACCGAGGAGCTGACGGAGGAGTACCCCGAGCCCGAGCACCCCGAGGATCGCGACGCGATCGTCGAGGTCCTGCACGAGAGCGGCGACCGGTTGACGCGCAAGCGCCTGCTCGGCGCGGCGGCGGGCGCCGCCGGCGGGGCCCTCGGGCTGGCGCTGCTGGCACCCGCCGCATCGCTGGGGCCGGCGCTCGAGACCCGGTCGTTCTACCGGACCCCGTGGCTGCGGGGGCGGCGCTTGGTGGACGACAAGGGCCGGCCTCTGCGCGCCGACGACGTCGAGCGCGCCAACTTCTACACCGCGTATCCCGAGGGGGCCGACCCCGAGCAGATGTCCGCGCCGGTGGTGGTCGTGCGCCTGGACCCGACGCTGCTCGAGCTGCCCGCCGAGCGCTCCGGCTGGGCGCCGGAGGGCATCCTCGCCTACTCGAAGGTGTGCACCCACGCCGGCTGCGCGATCGCCCTGTACCGCACGCCGCTGTTCGAGCCGGTCGAGCCAGGGCCGGCCCTGGTCTGCCCGTGCCACTACTCGACGTTCGACCCCGCCTCGGGCGGCACCGTCACGTTCGGCCCCGCCGGCCGGCCCCTGCCCCAGCTGCCCCTGGCCATCGACGCCCGCCGCGAGCTGCGGGCGGCGGGCAACTTCTCGGGACCGGTAGGGCCATCGTGGTGGGGCGTACGCAAGGGGCGTCCGACCTGATGATCCGCCGCACCGTCCGCTTCCTGGACGAGCGCAGCGGCACCGCGCCGCTGGTGCTCAAGCTGCTGCGCTACCTGTTCCCCGACCACTGGTCGTTCCTGCTCGGCGAGGTCGCGCTCTACGCCTTCATCGTCCTCGTGGGCACCGGCGTCTACCTGACGCTGTTCTTCGAGCCGAGCCTGGCCAAGACGGTCTACCAGGGCACCTACGCGCCGTTGCGGGGGATCCAGATGAGCGACGCGTACAAGTCGACCGTCGACCTCTCGTTCGACGTCAAGGCCGGCCTGCTGCTGCGCCAGACCCACCACTGGGCCGCGGACGTCTTCGTGGTGGCGATCGTCCTGCACCTGATGCGGGTCTTCTTCACCGGTGCCTTCCGCAAGCCGCGCGAGCTCACCTACATCATCGGCCTGCTGATGCTGTTCACCGCGCTGATCGAGGGCTACCTCGGCTACTCGATGGTCGACGACCTCCTCTCCGGGATGGGGCTGGCGATCGGGTATTCGGTGGCGATGGCGCTCCCGGTCGTGGGCGCCAACCTGGCCCTGCTCCTCTGGGGAGCTCCGTATCCCGGCGATCCCGCGTTCGAGTCGCGCATGTACGTCGCCCACGTCTTCATCTTCCCCATCCTGATCGGGATCCTGATCGCCCTCCACCTCGGGCTGGTCGCCCTGCGACACCACACGCAATTCCGTGGCCAACGCCAGAGCGAGCGGGTCCTTGTCGGGGTCCCCAGCTTCCCGGGCCAGACGCCGCGCTCGCTCGGGCTCATGCTCTACGTGACGTCGGTGCTGTTCCTGCTGGGGGGCCTCGTCCAGATCAATCCGATCTGGCTGTGGGGGCCCTACGAGGTGGGGCAGTCGACCAACGGAGCGCAGCCCGACTGGTACCTGGGGTGGCTGATCGGCGGAATGCGCCTGGTCCCCCACTTCGACCTGACGATCGGCAACTACACCGTCGTCCCGAACCCGTTCTGGGGGGGAGCGCTGTTCCCGCTGGTCGTGCTGCTGGTGCTGATGGCGTGGCCATGGGCGGAACGGAGGTTCACCGGCGACCACCGCTTCCACAACCTCCTCGACCGTCCCCGCGACGCCCCCTTGCGCACGGGGCTGGGGATGGGCTTCCTGTCGTGGGTGTTCCTGGTGTTCATCTCTGGATCCGCCGACCGGATGACGGTGCTGTTCGGGCTGCCGTACGAGCAGCTGCTCATGGCGTTCCAGGTCGCGGTCCTGGTGGTCCCCTTCGTGGTCTTCGTGGTGGTGTGGCGGGCCTGCATCGAGCTGCGGGAGACCGAGGAGGTCGAGCACGAACGCGAGGCCGCCGAGGCCGAGGCCCGGGCGGCGCAGGCCTAGCGGCGGCGATCAGTCGCGCCTGAGCCGTGAGAGCGCAACACCCAGGCCGGCCACCAGCGCCGCCCCGCCGGCCACCAGCTCGCGCCGGCGGGCGGTGGCCCGCAGCTGGAGGCTGTCGGGCTTGGCCTGGTCGTCGAAGCGGCCGTGGGCGCCACGGTCGCCGGGCAGCGCCTCGAACAGGTTGTCCGGACGGTCCGGATCCGCCGGCTCGTCGGTCTGCTGGGAGTCGAAGCCGGTGCGCGCCAGGTAACGGTCGGCGAGCCCGGCCGCGAGCTTGTTCCCGGCGATGGTGATCACGGTCGGCCCTCCCACCCACACCTCCCGGCGCCGCGTCCGCGCGGCCAGCACGATCCCCTCGGCGGCGACCTCGGGCTGGAAGATCGGCGGCACCGGCTGCGGCCTGCGGGGCAGGCGTGAGCGGACCGTGTCGAACTGCGGAGTGTTCAGCGCCGGCAGGTGCACCATCGTCACGTGGATGCCGGAGCGCTCGTGCATCAGCTCACAGCGCAGCGAGTCGGTGAATCCGCGCAGCGCGTGCTTGGAGCCGCAGTAGGCCGACTGGAGCGGGATCGCGCGGTAGGCCAGCGCCGACCCCACCTGCACGATCGTCCCGCGATCCCGCGCGCGCATCCGCCGCAGAGCAGCCATCGTGCCGTGCACGGCGCCCAGATAGGTGACCTCGGTGGTGCGGCGAAACTCCCGCGGCTCGACTTCCCAGACCGGTGCGAACACCGACGCCATCGCGTCGTTGACCCAGACGTCGAGGGGCCCGAGCTCGCGCTCGGCCGCGTCCGCCGCGCCATCCACCGCGTCGAAGTCGGCGACGTCGACCGCCAGCGCCAGCGCACGCCCGCCTCGGTCCTGCACCTCGCGGCGGGCCGCCTCCAGCCCGTCGCCGCCGCGGGCCAGCAGTGCGACCGCCGCGCCCCGGTCCGCGAACGCACGGGCGGTGGCCCGGCCGACTCCAGCCGAGGCTCCCGTCACCGCCACCACCGACCCCTCGAACGACCGCTCGGGCACCCCAGCCCAATACCCCGCGGGCCGTGCCTCGAAGCGGGGCGGTCTGCGCACCCCGATCCGTTGCGAGCCTCGGCGAGGCGTCGGTCTCCGCGCCCAGCGCGTCGGGCTGACGCCGCGCAGCCGTTTCGCCGAGGTGGTTTTTCCCGCCGGTCGCGCGGTAGTCTGAGGCGCCGGATGTCATCGTCATCGCACAGCGGCGCCCTTCCGTACCCTGGAGCGGACGGTCCAGGCGCGATGACATCGCCCGGTCGCGACGGCGGAGGGCTCGCCCGCGGCGAGGCGCTGCGCGCGTCCCCGCGCATGTTCGAGTCGGGCCTGCTCGACCGGCTCTCGCGCGTCCACCACCTGGTTCCGGTCGTCATCTTCCTTCCCGCCATCGGAGTCCTGGCCGGCCTGGCCTGGAAGCGCGACGGCCTCGTCGCGGCGGCGGCCTGGGCGGCGGCGGGGTGGCTGTTCTGGACGCTAACCGAGTACTGGATCCATCGCTTCGTCTTCCACTTCGAGCCCGAGGAGGGCTGGGGCGCGCGCCTGCACTGGATCGTGCATGGGGTCCACCACGACCATCCCAACGACCCGCTGCGGCTGGTCATGCCTCCCTCGGTCAGCCTCCCGCTGGCCAGCGGGTTCGTGGTGGCGTTCGTGCTCGCGCTCGGAACCCGGGTGGGACTCGGCTTCGGAGCCGGCTTCCTGGGCGGCTATCTGGCCTACGACATGCTGCACTTCCACCTTCACCACGGCCAGCCGCGCACGCCCGTGGGCCGCCTGCTGCGCGAGCTGCACATGCGCCACCACTTCCAGGACGACACGCGCGGATTCGGGATCAGCGCGCCGTTCTGGGACCACGTGTTCGGGACCGCCCCGGCGCGCAGCCGCCGGGCCTAGCGGCCGGCGGGGAGCCGACCAGGCGCTCGGGCGCATGTTCTCCGCAGCGCGCGGGTAGGCCGCAGGCGGGCGGTCAGTACCGGCAGAAGCGGAGCATGCAGCTCAACGACCTCGACCGCAGCACCCTGCGCCGGCTGGCGCAGCTGCGGCCGGAGGGCGCCAGGGTCCTGAGCCTCTTCCTGCGACTGGATCCCAGCGATCTACCGACCCCGTCGGCCCGGGCGTCGGCCGTCACCTCGCTGTGCGACGAGGCGGAGCGCCGGGCGCGCGACGCCACCGACCTGTCGCACGACGCCCGGGGGGCGCTGGTGGAGGATGTCCAACGAGCCCGCGCGTTCCTCCAGCGCGGCGACTTCGCCCGCGGCGCCCACGGGCTGGCCCTGTACTGCTGCGGCCCGTCGGGCCTGTTCGAGGCGATCCGCCTGCCCCGCCCCGTCACCTCCGCGGTGGTCATCGACGACAGCCCGTTCGTGGAGCCGCTGGCCGATCTGGTCGAGGTCCCCGACGTATGCGTCGCGCTGGTCAACCGGCGCACCACCCGCCTGCTCTGCGGGTCCAGCGAGCGGCTGACCGAGGTCGCGTCGTTCCAAGACGAGGTGCACGGCTGGCACGACCAGGGTGGCTGGTCGCAGGCGCGCTACCAGCGCTCGATCCAGGAGGACGTGGAGGGGCACCTGCGTCGCACCGCGGAAGCCCTGTTCCGTCACCTGCGTCGCCGTCCGGTGAATCACCTGCTGATCGGCACGCCGGGGGAGCTATGGGGCGCGCTGGAGAGCAAGCTCCATCCCCAGGTGCTGGAGCGCGTCGCCGGGCGGATCGACGTGGACGTGGAGCATTCTTCGCCCGAGGAGGTGCACCGGGCGGCCCTGGACGTGCTCGAATCCCGGCGCCGCCAGCGCGAGCGCGGGGCCCTCGACCGCCTGGCCGCCGGGCTCGGGGCCAACGGGCGCGCCGCCGCCGGGCTGGACGACGTGCTCTCCGCGCTCTACGAGCGCCGGGTGGAGGCGCTCCTCTACCAGGAAGGTCTTCGGCACGCCGGCCGGCACTGCCCGCAGTGCGGTTGGATGACCGCGTCGGCCGAGCGTTGCCCGGTGGACAGCACGCCGACCGACCCTCGCGACAACGTCCTGGAGAGCGCCGTCGAGGCGGCGATCGCCCAATCCGCGGACGTGATCGTCGTCCGTCATCACCCCGACCTCGGCCCGTTCGAGGGCATCGGAGCGCTTCTGCGCTTCTGAGCGGCAGAGACCGGTCAGGCGAGCGCCGCGCGGCGCTCCTGCACCCGGGCACGCTGCGGGTCGACCGTGTACCTGGGATCGCGTGCCGATTGGAAGCCGGCCTTGAACACCGCCCAGCGCTCGCAGAACTCCCCCGCCAACACGGCGGCGCCGCCCGCCACCGCCGCCAGGCGACGGCGGCGGCCGGCGAGCGCGAGCGTCGCCGCGCCCACGGCGTTGAGCGCCCTCGACGCCCGCGAGTAGCGCCCGCCCTCGCCGGAGCTGTAAGGCTCGGCGAGGTCGCCGAGGCGGCGCTCCATGACCTGCATGGCGGCGCCCTCCAATGCGACCCCGGCCACCGCCAGCCGGCGCGCGGGCCCGGCGTCCCGTACCGGGGTCAGGACCGCCGCGGCGGCGCCGGCGCTGGCCATGGCACTGCCGCCGAAGGCGAACGGAAGCTCGCGCCGTCCCTCGTGCCAGACCGGCACCGCGGTGTCCGACAGCAGCACGCCGGTGTAGGTGGCCAGCACGGGCCCCAGCGCCGCCGCGCCCGCCTTGCCCACCGCCCCGAGGCGGGGGAACCAGCCCAGCAACGAGCTGGCCGCCGCCAGGCCGGTGGCCGCGGAGCTGAGGCTGAGCACCCACGAGCCGACGCTCATCGGCGAGGACAGCTTGACCATGCGCAGCATGTTGAGGAAGCGCTCCGGCCGGCCCAGGTCGGAGATCAGCAGGAGCGGGCTGGCCGTCACCCCGGCCAGGGCGCTGGCCCACGCCCGGCGGGCCAGCCGCCGGTTGCCGAGCGCCCCCGCCACGAAGCCGAGGCCGGCCGACGCGCCCGCCAGGCCTCCGGCGAAGAGGTAGCAGGGGATCTCCCAGGTCCACACCGGCTCCTTGATGACCGGGCGGCCGTAATAGGAGGTGGGCCGATCGTCGGGGACCATCATTCCCTGCGCCCGCCCATGGCGGGGCTGCCCCGCCGGCGAGACCGCGGTCTGGCCGCCGGTCCCGGGATGCCGACCGCCGGCCCGCGCTCCGCCCGCGGCGGCCGCACTCACCGGCGGCCTCCCGCGAACGCCGCCAGGACACCGGCGGCCACCGTCCCCGCCGCCAGCGCCATCGCCCGGTACATGGCGGGCAGGTCGCGGGTGGTCGCCACCGGGTCGGGCGGGAGCCCGTACACCTCGGGCTCGTCGAGCAGCAGGAAGAAGGCGCCGAAGCCGCCGACCCCGTCGCCGGGGTCCGCGCCGTACAGGCGGGCGTCGCTCTCACCGGTGCGCCGCAGCTCCTCGACCCGGCCCTGCGCGCGGCGCCGCAGCTCCTCGAGCTCGCCGAACTGGATCGAGTCGGTGGGGCACGCCTTGGCGCACGCCGGCTCCTCGCCGTCCTTGAGACGGTCGTAGCAGAGCGTGCACTTCCACGCGCGCCCGTCGTCCTGACGCTGGTCGAGCACACCGAACGGACACGCGGGGATGCAGTAGCCGCAGCCGTTGCAGACGTCCTCCTGCACCACCACCGTCCCGTACTCGGTGCGGAACAGGGCGCCGGTCGGGCAGACGTCCAGGCAGGCCGCACTGGTGCAGTGCTTGCAGACGTCCGAGGACATCAGCCAGCGAAAGCCGTCGCCGTCGGCCTGGGGTTCCAGGCCGGCCTCGTCGGCCAGCTGGGACAGAGCGGCGTCCTGCACCAGGGAGCCGGGCTGCGCCTCCCGCGTCCCCAGCAGCTTGCGTTGCTCGATGAACGCCACGTGGCGCCAGGTGTCGGCTCCCAGGCCGCCGGTGTTGTCGTACGAGTCGCCGGTGAAGCTCAGGCCGTCCTCGGGCACGCCGTTCCACTCCTTGCAGGCCACCTCGCAGGCCTTGCACCCGATGCACACGCTGGTGTCGGTGAAGAAGCCCATCCGCGGCTGAGCCTCGTCCCCGTACGAGCCCGGCCACGCATGGGTCTCGAGCCCGTACACGTCAGCCATCGTCATCCTCCTGCGCCTCGATACCCGCCCGGCGGCGGTAGTCGTGGACCAGCTCGAGCAGCGCCCCGCCGCGCGGGCGGCGGCCGGGCCTGATGTCGCAGGTGGCGGCCTTGACCTCCTGGATGTGGACGTTGGTATCCAGGGCGAGGGGGAACAGGTCGTTGGCGGAGTCGCCGGTGGTGTAGCCGCGGTTGCCCCAGTGGTAGGGCAGCCCGACCTGGTGCACGATTCGCGGCGGGTCCGACCCGACCGTCAGCGGCGCGATGCGCTCGGTGACCAGGACGCGTGCCTCGATCGCGCTGCGCGACGAGACGATGGTCGCCCAGCCGCCGTTCTCCAGCCCCCGCTCGGCGGCCAGCTCGGGGCTCACCTCGCAGAAGAACTCCGGCTGCAGCTCGGCCAGGTAGGGCAGGCCGCGGGTCATGCCGCCCGCCGTGTGGTGCTCGGTCAGGCGATAGGTCGTCATCACGTAGGGGAAGACCTCGGCGCCGGACGCGCCGCCGGACGGGTTGTAGGGATTCTCCTTGCGCGCGTACTGCTGGCGCGCCGGGTTGGACTGCTGGGCGTAGAGCGGGTTGCGCAGCGGCGACTCGTGGGGCTCGTAATGGGTGGGAAACGGCCCGTCCACCAGCCCGCTCGGCGCGTACAGCCACGCCCGCCCGTCCCCCTGCATGATGAACGGCTGGTCGCCCCGCAGCGCGTCCTGGGCCGTGGCGCCCTCGGGGGGAATGTAGTCGGGGCGCTTGTCGGGCGAGAAGTCCGGCACGTCCTCGCCGGTCCACTGCTCCTGCGCCTCGTCCCACCACACGTAGCGCTTGCGCTCCGACCACGGCTTGCCCTCGGGGTCGGCGGACGCGCGGTTGTAGATGATCCGGCGGTTCATCGGCCACGCCCAGGCCCACTCCGGCGCCACCCACGACTGCTCGGAGCCGGGCTTGCGGCGGGCCGTCTGGTTGACGCCGTCCGCATAGCAGCCGGCGTAGATCCAGCAACCGCAGGCGGTGGAGCCGTCGTCCTTCAGCGGCATGTAGTCGCGCAGCGGCGTGCCGTCACCGTCCCAGCCGCCGATCTCCTCCAGCACCTTCTCGGCGTCGGGCTCCTGGTGGGGTCCGTGCGCGGGGTAGTCCCAGACGAGGTCGAGGATCGCTCGGTCCTTGGGGTCGGTCGACCCGGCCAGCTTGCGCCGCACGATCCGCCCGAGGTGGAACATGAACCACAGGTCCGAGCGGCAGTCTCCGGGTGGCTCGACGGCCCGGTGATGCCACTGCAGCAGGCGCTGGGTGTTGGTGAACGAGCCGTCCTTCTCGACGTGGGATGCGGCCGGCAGGAAGAACACCTCGGTCGCGACGTCCTGCGGACGCAGCTCGCCCGTCTCGATCTCGGGCCCCTCGCGCCAGAACGTGGCGCTCTCGATCATGGTCAGATCGCGCACCACCAGCCAGTCCAGCTTGGACATCGCCAGGCGCTGGAGCTTGCCGTGGGCCGAGCCCACGGCGGGGTTCTCCCCCAGCAGCAAGTAGCCCCGCACCTTCCCGTCCAGCATGTCCAGGGCGGTCTGGTAGTTGGAGTGGTCGCCCGTGATCCGGGGGACGTGGTGGAAGCAGAAGTCGTTGTCCTCGGTGGCGGCGTCGCCCCACCACGCCTTCAGCAGCGACGCCATGTAGGACTTCGTGTTCCCCCAGAAGCCGGTCGGCGGCGCGTTGCGGGCGACGTATTCGTCGAGGCCGCTCTTCTCATGGGCGTGCGGCATCGGGAGGTAGCCCGGCAGGATGTTGTAGAGCGTGGGTATGTCGGTCGAGCCCTGGATCGAGGCGTGCCCGCGCAGGGCGAGGATCCCGCCGCCCGGCCGGCCGAGGTTCCCCAGCAGGAGCTGCACGATCGACGCCGTGCGGATGTACTGGACGCCGACGGTGTGCTGGGTCCAGCCCACCGCGTAGCAGAACGCCGAGGTGCGCTCGCGGCCCGAGTTCTGGCACAGCGCCTCGGCGACCTCGAGGAAGGTCTGCGCGGGAACGCCGCAGGCCTCCGCCACCATCTGCGGCGTGTAGCGGCGGAAGTGGCGCCGCAGCAGCTGGAACACGCAGCGCGGGTGCTGGAGCGTCTCGTCCTCCTCGGGCGCCTCGCCATGGCGCAGCTCACCGCCGTGGGCGCCGTGGGCCCGCTCGCCGACCGCCGCCCCCATCTCCCGCTGGCCGGCGGAAGCCCCCATCTCGAGCCCCGCGTACTGCCAGGACGCGGGATCGTAGGACCCGCTCTCGGGATCGAACCCCGAGAACACGCCGTCCAGGTCCTCGGTGTCGCGAAACTCCTCCGACACGATCACGCGCGCATTGGTGTACGCCTGCACGTACTCCTTGAACCAGCGCTCGTTCTCGAGGATGTAGTTCACGATTCCGCCCAGGAAGGCGATGTCGCTGCCGGCGCGGATCGGCACGTGCAGGTCCGCCAGGGCACTGGTTCGCGTGAACCGGGGGTCGATGTGGATGACCTTGGCGCCCCGCCTGCGAGCCTCCACCACCCACTGGAAGCCGACCGGGTGGCACTCGGCCATGTTGGAGCCCATGATCACGATGCAGTCCGAGTTCTGCAGGTCCTGCTGGAAGGTGGTGGCACCGCCGCGCCCGAACGAGGTCCCCAGACCGGGGACCGTCGAGCTGTGTCATATGCGGGCCTGGTTCTCGATCTGCACGGCGCCCATCGCCGAGAAGAACTTCTTGATCAGGTAGTTCTCCTCGTTGTCCAGCGTGGCACCCCCCAGCGAGGCGAAGCCCAGGGTGCGGTTGAGGGTCGCGCCGCTCTCGTCCTCGGACTCCCAGGTCCGCTCGCGCGCCTCGATCAGGCGGTCGGCGATCATCTCCATCGCGGTGTCGAGGTCCAGGTCCTGCCACTCGGTCGCGTTGGGCGGCCGGTAGCGCACCCTGGTCTCGCGGCTGGGATGGGTCACCAGCTGCTTGGATGCGGCCCCCTTCGGGCACAGTCGCCCGCGCGAGATCGGCGAAGCCGGATCTCCCTCGATCTGGACCACCTTCTCGTCCTTGACGTAGACACGCTGCGCGCAGCCGACCGCGCAGTAGGGGCAGATCGAGCCGACCACGCGGTCGGCGGTCTTCGTCCTCGGCTCGAGCCGCTCCGAGCGCGCGGAGCGCGCGGCCCGGCCGAGCCCCAACGGGTCGCCCCTCAGCTGGCGGAGCGCTGGCCAGCCCCCCGTCGTGTTCCCGCTCTCCAACTCTCTCCCGATGGTGTTGTTGGCCAGGAAGCACTACCCCCCGGCCGGTGGGCGGCAAACCGTATCGCTGCGGATGGGCGGGCGCAGAACCGCGGTGTCAGGGCGAGAACCAGCCCCGGTCGCGGTGAAGTAACGTGAGGGCGAGCCGATGGATGCCAAGGCGTGGATCGCCACCTTTGCCCGGGAGCTGGGCGTCGAGCCCCCCGCTCCCGAGCAGTTCAGGGCCATCCTGGACCTCGCCGCCGAGGCCGCGCACGCGTCCGAGCGGGTCGCCGCGCCGGTCGCCTGCTGGGTGAGCGCCCGGTCCGGCCGGTCGCTCGAGGAGTCGCTGGCGCTGGCGCGCGAGATCGCCGCCGGCGCCCGCGGACCCGACCGGGAGGTCCCGCGCACATGACGGCGCGCGAGCCCCTGCACGACGGCCACGGCCGGCGCATCGAGGACGTGCGGGTGTCGGTGACCGACCGTTGCAACTTCCGCTGCCAGTACTGCATGCCCGCCGAGGGCCTGCCGTGGCTGGCGCGGGAGGAGATCCTGCGCTTCGAGGAGATCGCCCGCGTCGTAGCGCTGCTGGCGCAGATGGGGGTCGCCGACGTCCGCCTCACCGGCGGCGAGCCGCTGGTGCGCCGCGACTGCCCGGCGCTGGTCGCCATGCTCGCCGCCATCGAGGGCGTGACGGACCTGTCGCTCACCACCAACGGGTACCTGCTCGAGCGCGACGCCGACGCCCTGGTGGGCGCCGGGATCCGCCGGGTCAACGTTTCGATCGACTCGCTCCAGCGCGACCGCTTCTTCGCCCTGACCCGGCGCGACGCCCTGCCGCGGGTGCTGCGCGGGCTTGAGGCGCTGGCCGCCCATCCCCAGGTGCGTCCGATCAAGGTCAACGCCGTCGCCCTGCGCGGGTTCACCGAGCAGGAGGCGATCCCGTTCGCGCGCTTCGCGCGCTCGAGCGCCTTCCAGGTGCGCTTCATCGAGTTCATGCCGCTGGACGGCGACCACGCCTGGACCCGCGACGCCGTGCTGACCGGTGACGAGCTGCGCGCGATCATCGACGCCGTCCACCCGCTGGAGGAGCTGCCCCGGGAGCGCTCGGCCACCGCGCGGGTGTTCCGATTCCGCGACGGGCGCGGGGAGATCGGGTTCATCAACCCGGTTTCGGAGCCGTTCTGCGCGGACTGCAACCGGATCCGCCTCACCGCCGAGGGCAAGCTGCGCACCTGCCTGTTCTCGCTGCATGAGACCGATCTGCGGGGGCCCCTGCGTGACGGGGCGGACGACGACGAGCTGGAGGCGATCGTCCGCGACGCCGTCTGGCGCAAGGAGCTCAAGCACCACGTGGGCGAGCCCGGCTTCCGCCGGCCGCCGCGCACGATGAGCGCGATCGGCGGCTGAGGCCGGCCCCGGCTACCAGGCGGGCGAGGAGCCGGCGTTCTCGTCCGACTGCTCGCCGCGCTCGTCGTAGCCGGAGTCCTCGTCGGCGTCGCGGTAGCCCAGCTCGTCCTCCTCGGTGGCGTCTTCCGCGTCTGGGCCGGGCTGGGCTTCCGGCTCGCGACCGCCGGGCGCCTCGCTCATGTCGTCCTGCGCTCGAGGTCGGCGATCTCCTGCGCCTTGCGCTGGGCGCGCTCGTCCTGCTCGGCCACCCGTTCGTCGGCGCGCGCCTGTGCCTGCGCCTTCTCCTCCTCGGCGCGCTCGCGCTCGCGCTCGATGCGCTCCTCCTGGCGGGCCAGGTCGTGCTTCGCCTCGCCCTTGCGCTCCTCGAGACGGCCCTCGCGGCGCAGGGAGGCGTCGTCGAGCACGTCGCCCGCCGCCTGCTTGGCCTTGCCGGTGATCCTGTCGATCAGGCCCATGCGATGGCTCCCTTCGAATCGGTTCGCTTGACGCCTACCCGCCACCGGCGGGCGAAAACCGCCTGCAGTTTCGCCGCCGGCCGGCCGGGGTAGCGCGCTCGCATGCACGAGCGCGATGAGGAGCTGGTACGCCGCGAGGAGGAGGCCGCCGGGACGGAGGCGGGGTCGATCGGCGGACGCGGAGACGACCGGGACGACCCGGCACAGAGCCCGCTGACAGAGGCCGGCGGCGGCGAGGCGGAGGGCTTCGAGGCAGCCGAGCGGGAGCTGGTCGAGCATGCCGAGCACACCGCCGGTGAGGGGATCCCGCGGCCGGACCAGATGGGCGAGGAGGCCGAGGTCGACCGGGCGTCCTACGGGGAGGCGGACGGGCCGCGGCCCACCGAGCCCTGACGACCCACCCCGCGACCCCGGCGCACGCGGCGGCAGAACCGATCGGCTAGGCGGCGAGCAGCCGTTGCGCCCGCGCCAGGTCGTCGCGGTCGTTGACGTTGAACAGCAGGCGCTCCGGATCCCCGAACCGCCGCAGCGTCGCCTCCCCCAGCACCGACGGTGCCAGCTCGCGCACCACGTCCGTGAGCGCGGCGCGGCGACGCAGCGCGTCGGCCAGCGCCACCGCCAGGGCCGGGGAGTAGCGCGCCAGGAGGGGCTGCAGCCGCCCCGCCACCTCGGGCACCACCAGGGGCCCGTCGGCGGCGGCCAGCCGGGCGAGCAGCCCGGGAGCGAGGAACGGCATGTCGCAGGCCACCGCCAGCACGGGTCGACCGCTCGCGCCCTCCAGCGCCCGCAGGACGCCGCACAGCGGGTGCACCGGCTCCGCGGGCTCCTCCCACACCGCTACGTCCAGCGCCGGCAGCCTCGAGCCTGGCTTGGCCACCACCACCGCCTCGAGGCCCGCCTCGCGCAGCGCGTCCAGCGGATGCTCGATCAACGCTCGTCCCCCCAGGGGAACGGTCGCCTTGGGCGCCCCCATCCGGCTCCCCCGCCCGCCGGCCAGCACCGCCGCCAGCGCCGGAGCGTCCTGGGCTGCCATGGCGCGAGTATGGCGCGCACGGGCGCCGCGATATAAGGGGGCGCGATGGCCGAGGAGCTCATCGACGTCGAGGTCGCCCGCTCGCGGGTGCTGGCGCACGCGACGGCGCTGGGTGCCGAGGACGTCGCGCTCGAGCTGGCGCTGGGCCGGGTGCTGGGCGCCGACGTCGTCTCCCCCGAGGACGTGCCGGGGTTCGACAACTCCGCCATGGACGGCTACGCGGTGCTGGCCGCCGACACGGCGGGGGCGGCCGGCGGCCGTCCGGTTCGGCTGCCCGTCGTCGACGAGTCGCGCGCCGGCCGTCCCGCAGGGCGCGAGCTGACCGCGGGAGAGGCGATCCGGATCTCGACCGGCGCCATGCTGCCCGCCGGCGCCGACGCGGTCGTGCGCGTCGAGGATACGGCCGAGTCCGGTGGCGAGGTCGCCGTCGTGGTGGAGGTCGAGCCCGGCCGCAACGTGCGCCGGGCGGGCGAGGACGTGACGGCGGGAGCGCAGGTGCTGGCCCGCGGGACGCGGCTCGGCCCCGCCGAGCTCGGCGTGCTGGCCTCGGTCGGGGCGACGCCGTTGCGGTGCTCGCTGCGGCCCCGCGTCGCGGTCCTGACCACCGGAGACGAGCTGCGCGGCCCCGGCCAGCCCCTCGAGCCGGGGCAGGTGCGGGACACCAACGCCTACGCCGTGCCGGCCCAGGCCCGGGCCGCGGGCGCCGAGGTGGTGGCAGTCGAGACCGTCCCCGACGACTACGGGCTGACGGTGGACGCGCTGCGCGCCGGCCTCCGGGCGCACGTGCTGGTGATCTGCGGCGGCATGTCGGTCGGTCCGCACGACCACGTCAAGCCGGCGCTGGGCGAGCTGGCCGTGACGCCGGACTTCTGGGGCATCGCCCTGCGTCCGGGCAAGCCGACCTGGTTCGGGGTGCATCAGGGCCGGACGCTGGTGTTCGGGCTCCCCGGCAACCCGGTGTCCGCGATGGTCACCTTCCACCTGCTCGCCAGACCCGCCCTGGCCGCGCTGTCCGGCGCCGACCCGTCTCGGACGCGCGTGACCGCCACCTTCGACGCCGACTACTCCAAGCGCCCCGGCCGCGCCCACGCCGTCCGCTGCCGCCTGGACGCCGGCACCGACGGCTGGCACGTACGACCCACCAAGGAGCAGGGCTCGCACGTGCTCACCTCGATGCTCGGGACCCAGGCGCTTGCGCTGCTCGAGCGCGACCGCGGCGACGTCAGCGCCGGCGAGACGGTTACTGCCGAGCTCCTGGGCGCCGCCTGAATCTTCGGCTGGACATGCGGGGCACTCGACGGCGGGCGGTCCATGCGTCCTTTGCCGGCGGGGCCTCGGAGGACACCGGCGGGGATACCATGACCCCGTGGTCATCTCGGTGCGGCTGTTCGCGATGCTGCGCGAGCGCGCGGGCCGCGACTCGGTCGCCCTCGAGCTCGACGAGGGCGCCACCGTGTCCGACGCCCTGGCCGCGCTGCGCGCCCAGGACGGGCTGGCGGAGATCCTGGATCGGGCGCCGGTCGTCATGGCGGTCAACCGGGACTACGCCCCCGACGATCGGGCTCTGCGCGAAGGCGACGAGGTCGCCCTGATCCCGCCGGTCAGCGGCGGTGCCGGCGACGCGGTACACGCCAGGGTGACCGCCGAGCCGCTGTCGGCGCAGCGGGTGGCCGCCCTGGTCGGCCGCCCGGCGGCGGGCGCGATCGTCACCTTCCAGGGAACCACCCGCGACGTCGAGCGTCTCGAGTACGAGGCGTACGTCGAGATGGCGCAGGAGCGGATCGCCGGCATCCTGCGCGAGTGCGTCGAGCGTCACGGACTCGAGGCCGCCGCCGCCGAGCACCGGGTCGGCGGCGTGGCGCTCGGGGAGGCGAGCGTGGTGGTCGCGGTGTCGGCCGCGCATCGCGAGGAGGCGTTCGCCGGGGCCCGCGACGCGATCGATCGGATCAAGGCGCAGGTGCCGATCTGGAAGCGTGAGGTCGACCCGCGCCACGGCGACCGCTGGCTGCCCGGGACGCCGCCCGCCGGCGATCCGGTCCCGCGATGACCGACGCGAGGCTGACGCACCTCGACGAGACGGGCCGCGCCCGCATGGTGGACGTCGGCGGCAAGCCGGCGACCGAGCGCCGGGCGGTGGCCCGCGCGCAGGTGCGCATGTCTCCGGCGACCGCCGACGCCGTGGCGCGGGGCGACGCCCCCAAGGGCGACGTCCTGGGCACCGCGCGGATCGCCGGGATCCAGGCGGCCAAGCGGACCGCCGAGATGATCCCGCTCGCCCACTCGCTGTCGCTGAGCTTCATCGACGTGCGCGCGCAGGTCGCCGCGGCCCAGGGCACCGTGAGCCTGGAGGCTGAGGCGCGCACGGTGGCGCAGACCGGCGTCGAGATGGAGGCGCTGTGCGCATGCGCGGTCGCCGCTCTGACCGTCTACGACATGGTCAAGGGACTCGAGCGGGAGGTGAGCGTGGAGCGCGTCGAGCTGATGGCCAAGAGCGGCGGGCGCCACGACTGGACGCGGCAGGACTAGCCGGCGATGCACGCGGCGGTGATCACCATCAGCACCTCGGTCGCCGCCGGTCGCCACCACGACGACAGCGGCCCCCTGCTGTGCGACCTGGCGCGGCGCCTGGGCGCCGAGCGCGTCGCTTCCGAGGTCCTGCCCGACGACCGCGAGCGGATCGCGGCGCGACTGTGCCACTGGGCCGACCGCGAGGGGTGCGCGATCGTCCTGACCAGCGGCGGCACCGGCTTCGCGCCCACCGATCACACCCCGGAGGCGACCCGCGCCGTGGTCGAGCGCGACGCCCCCGGCATCCCGGAGGCGATGCGCGCTGCCTCGCGGCCCCACACCGATTACTGGATGCTCTCCCGCGCGGCGGCGGGCATCCGCGGGCGGACGCTGATCGTCAACTTCCCGGGTAACCCGGTCAGCGTGAGCCAGACCGCCGAGGGACTCGCCCCGGCGCTGACCCATGCGCTCGAACTCCTCGCCGGCCGCCAGCCGCACGCCCGCCCGCACCGTCACTGAACCCTGGGTTCCGCGCCGGTCGAGCCTGCCTATGCAATGCTTAGGCAGAGATGGCCGACCTCAGCCTTGGCGAAGCCGCACGCGCGATCGGCGTGAGCGTCGACACCCTGCGCCGGTGGGACCGCGCGGGCAGGCTGCGCACCACCCGTGACGAGCGCAACCGCCGCAGGGTCCCCGCCCGCGAGGTCGCGCGGCTGCGCCGCGCGCCCCGCCGCCACCGGGCGGGCGACCGCCTGTCGGCCCGCAACCGCTTTCCCGGAGTCGTGCGCTCGGTGGAGGCGGACGGAGTGATGGCGTTGGTCGAGCTCGAGGCGGGAGGGTTCCGGATCACCGCCGCCATAACCCGCGACGCCGTCGAGGAGCTGGGACTGGTTGAGGGGGCGCGCGTCACCGCCGCGGTCAAGGCGACATCGGTGATGATCGAGCGAAGCGATCCGGCTTGACCTCCGCGGCGGCGGCGGTCCCGATGAGGCTCGACCGCCGCGAGCTGGCCGGCGCCGTGGGCGATGTCGGCGTGCTGGTCCCGATCGCCACCGCCCTGATCGTCGCCAACCGGCTGGCGCCCACGGCGGTGCTGCTGCCCGCCGGCGTGCTCTACCTGATCGCGGCCGTGGCCTACCGGCTCCCGGTGCCGGTGCAGCCGCTCAAGGCGTTCGGCGCCGTGGCGATCGCCAAGGGACTGGGCTCGGACGTGATCGCCGCCGGCGCCCTGCTGATGGGAGTCGCCTTCCTGGTTCTCGGTCGCACCGGCCTGATCGACCTGGCGGCGCGCGCGTTCCCCCGGCCGCTGATCCGAGCCGTCCAGCTCACGGTCGGCCTCCTGTTCCTGAAGATCGCCTGGGGGCTGGTCCACATGCCACCGCCCAGCTTCGACCATCACGCGGGCGACCCGCGGGCGCTGCTGTGGCTGGGGCTGGGGGCGATGGTGCTGGCGCTCGCGTTGCGCCGCCGGCTGGTCAGCCTCCTCCTGGTCGGCGCGGGGATGGCGGTGGCGATCGTCCGGGTCGGCGGCCAGCTCGACCTCGGCCCGTCGGCCATCGCGCTGCCATCCTTCGACGCCGCGACCTTCTCGACCGCGTTCGTGGCGCTGGTGGTGCCGCAGCTGCCGCTCACCTTCGCCAACTCCTGCATCGCCACCAGCGATGCGGCGCGGACCTATTTCGGCGACGCCGCCCGCCGCGTACGGCCCGGCCGGCTGGCCACCAGCCTGGGCGTGGCCAACCTCCTGTCGGCGGCCATCGCCGGGATGCCCGTGTGCCACGGCGCGGGCGGAATGACCGCCCACCGGGCATTCGGGGCCCGCACCGGCGGGGCGCCGCTGGCGATCGGCGCCGGCCTGGTCGCCCTCGCCCTCGGCCTCGGCGCCGGGCTGACCGTGCTGCTGGCGGCCTTTCCCCTGCCGATCCTGGCCGGAATGCTCGCCGCGGCGGGGCTGCTCCACATCGGCCTCCTGCGCGACCTGTCGGGCAGGTGGGCGTGGGCGGTCGCGCTGCTGGTCGGGGTCACCGGGTTCCTGGTCAACCTGGCAATCGCCCTGGCCGCCGGGCTGGTGCTGTGGTGGATCCCCCTCGTCGTCGGCCGGCTGCGGCGGCGGACGGCGAGCGCGGTCGCGTAGCCTCATACCGAGCGAGATGGCCGAGGTACGCGTACAGGGAATGCACGCGGCCGTCGTCCACGACGGCGTGCAGGACGAGGTCGCGGTCGAGGAGCCGCTGGAGATAGCGGTCGCGGGCCGCCCGCTGGCGATCACCATGCGCACGCCCGGACACGACGAGGAGCTGGCCGCCGGCTTCCTCTACGGCGAGGGCCTGATCGACCGGGCGCCCGAGTTCGTCGCGGACCCGGCGCTGGCCGGCAACCGGGTCGAGGTCGCGGGACCCCTGCGGCGCGAGCCGTCGGCCAGGCGCTTCTACACGACGTCCTCGTGCGGCGTATGCGGGAAGGGAGCGCTCGAGGAGGTCGCGGTCCAGGCTCCCCCGGCCGGGCCCGGGCCGCGGGTGTCGCGGGCGCTGCTGGCCGCCCTGCCCGAGCGCCTGCACCAGCCCGAGTTCGCGCGCACCGGGGGGCTGCACGCCACCGGGCTGTTCGACGCCGGCGGCGAGCTGCTCGGGGTGCGCGAGGACGTCGGGCGCCACAACGCGATGGACAAGCTGATCGGCCGGGCGCTGCTGGACGGGGAGCTCCCGCTCGCCGGGCGCCTGCTCTGCGTCTCGGGGCGCCTGTCGTTCGAGCTCGTCCAGAAGGCAGCTGTGGCCGGCGCGCCGATCCTGGTCGGGGTGGGCGCCCCGACGTCCCTGGCGGTCTCGCTGGCCGCCGACCGGGGGATGACGCTGTGCGGCTTCGCGCGCGACGGCCGCATCAACGTGTACACCGGAGCCGAACGGGCGCTCGACCCGAATCGCTCCGGCTAGCGCAGCGCCAGCGCGAACAGGCCGCCGAGGACGGCGGTGCCCAGCGCGAGCCAGGCGACGTAGTCGCCGGCGTGCCCGCTGTGCAGCTCGCGCAGGCGGTGGACCCCCCGGCTGGCGGCGATGATCGCCCGGCGTCGCGTGGACTCCGGGCCGACCAGCGAGAGGACGGCGACGGCGAGGGCCGCGGCCGTCGACAGCGCGGCGAGCCCGTAGTCGGACGCCTCCGGCCCTCGCGCCTGCACGCGCGCCGGCGCCGACGCGGCGCCCTCGAGCACCGCCGCCGCGTAGGCGCCTCGGTCCTGGAGCCGGTCGGCCGCCGAGAGGGCGGCGTGCGACATCCCCGGCAACATCCCGACGACCAGCGCACCGACCGCCAGCGCCACCGCCGGGCCGATCAGCACCGCCGGCGTGCGCTCCGACTCCCGGCCGGTCTCCTCCTCGTCGCGACGCTCCTCGTCCAGGGGCTCGAACGACGAGTCCGGCTCGCCCGCGGGACCGATGCCCAGGAAGATCCGGCCCGCTGCGCGCAGGACCGCGCCCGAGACGACGGCTGACGCGAGCACGAACACCGCGACCACCCACCCGTAGCCGGCGTCGCCCGCGGCGCGCTCGATCAGCGACTTGCCCAGGAAGCCGCCGAAGGGCGGGACGGAGGCCAGCGCCAGTCCGCCGAAGGCGAACAGCGTGCCGGTGACCGGCAGCCCGCGTCCCTCGCCCCGCAGCGCCAGCTCGTCGAGGCCGCCGCGCCGGTGCTGCAGGATCCCGACGCACACGAACAGCGAGGCCTTGGCCAGGCCGTCCCCCACGATGAACACCGCGGCTCCGGCCAGGCCTTCGGCGCTCAGCAGCGCCACCCCGATCAGGAAGAGGCCGATGTAGCTGATGGTGGCGAAGGCGAGCAGGCGCTTGAGGTGGGTCTGGGCGAAGCACATCACCGCTCCCAGCAGGGCGGTGAGCACGCCGACTCCCACCAGCACCGCCCGCAGCTCGGCCTCGTGGGGGCCGACCGCGCCGCTGAACGCCGTCCAGTAGACCCTGGCGACCGCGTAGAGTCCCAGCTCGCTCTGCACCGCCGCCAGCAGCACGCAGACCGGCGTGGGGGCGACCGCGTACGTGTCGGCCAGCCAGAAGTGGAACGGGACCGCCGCTGCCTTGACGAAGAAGCCGCACGCCAGCAGCGTGAAGGCGGCCACCACCAGGCCGTCGGCGCCGTGTCCCGAGAGCGCCTGCCCGATCTGGGCGAGGTTGAGCGCGCCGGTGCGTCCGTACAGCAGCCCGATCCCCATCAGGACGAGGAAGCCGCCGATGCTGTTGGTGATGGCGAAGTTGAGCGAACCCTCGAGCGGCGCCTTGCGGTCGGTGCGAAGGCCGGTGAGCGCGTAGGCCGAGACGCTCATCAGCTCCAGGAACACGAACAGGTTGAACAGGTCGCCGGCCAGGCAGAAGCCGACCATGGCGGCGAGGAAGACGAGCATCAGGGCGTGGTAGACGCCGTCGACCGTGCGCAGGTATCGCCAGGAGAAGACGACCGCCGCCACCATGGTCAGGCTGACGAACGTGGCCAGTCCCGCCCCCAGGGGATCGACGGTGAGCGAGAGGCCGATCGCGATCCCGTGCCGCGGCTGCCAGCCCCCCATCCAGGCGACGATCGGGTGCTGGGCGCTGCGGACCACCAGGATGGCGCACAGGGCGGTGACCGCAGCCGCGGTCACCAGCGTGACCGCGTCGGATGCCAGCCGGCTGAGGACCGGGTGCGCGGCGGCGAGGGCGGCGGCGACGACGAGCGGGACCGCCACCGCCAGCGCGGGAAGCGCGGTCACCCCCTGAGCGCTCCGAGCTCGTCGGGGTCCAGTGTGCCGAAGCGGTTCTGGGCCTGGACGGCGAGAGCGAGCAGCAGGGCGGTGACGGCGGCCTCGACCACGACGTCGGTGAGCGTGAGCGCCTGCACCACCGGGTCGACGGCCGGCGTCCGCCCCGGGATGTCGACGAACACCGGCGCTTGCGCGCCGACGCGGTAGCCGACCGAGAGCAGCAGCACGTACGTGGCGGACTGGGCCACGGACAGGCAGATCACCAGGTGGATCAGGTTCCGGCTGGTGACCACGCCGTAGAGGCCGGCCAGCAGCAGCCAGGCCGCGACCCCGTAGGCCAGCGCGCTCATCCGCGTCGCACCAGCACGGCCTGGTCGAGGAACTCCGCGAACGCGAGCGCGAACACGCCCGCCACCTCGAGCCCGACCGAGACGTTGAGCAGCGGGATGGTCCCGCCCGACAGCAGCATCTTCGGCACGCCCAGGGGGAGGAAGTTGGCCAGGAACGCGGTCGACAGGAGCAGGCCGCCCGCGCCGATCAGGGCGAATCCGGCCGCCCCGACCGACTCGCCGGCCTCCAGCAGCGGGATCGGACCGATGCGGCGCATGGCCAGGTAGCTGCCGGCCAGGTAGACCAGGGCCAGGGCGCTGGCCAGGATCACGCCGCCCTGGAAGCCTCCCCCGGGAGTCAGGTGCCCGTGCGTGACCACGTAGACCCCCAGCAACACCGTGGGACCCGCCAGCCCGAGGCCGACGACCGCCAGCACGTCGCTGGTGTCCTGGATCCGGCTCTCGGCGGCCTGCGCCTCGGAGACGCCGCGCCGGTGCTCCCGGCGCTGCTGCCGCAGCAGCACGGTCAGGCCCAGGCCCGCGGTGAACAGGATGAATTCCTCGATCAGGGTGTCGAAGCCGCGGTAGTCGAACACCACCGACGCGACGATGTCGGTGGCGTGACGCTCGCCGACCGCCACGCGCCCCAGCAGACGGCCGTAGGCGCCGTGGAACTCTCCGACCGCAGGCAGGCCCGCCAGCCCCCAGCCCAAGAGCGCCGCGAGCCCCGCGGCCGCGGCGGCGAAGAGCACCAGGCGCCCCCGACGGCTCACTTCTCCCTACCCGAGACCTTGGCGAGCGCGAGCAGGAACATCAGCGGCAGGCCGAGTGAGCCGATGACGATCTGCGACAGGGCGACGTCCGGTGCCTGGAAGAGGAGGAACAGGACCGCGAGCACGAGCCCGTAGAGCCCCAGCGCGATCACCTGGCGCAGCGGGTCGCGAACCTGGACCACGGCCGCGCCGGCGACCGCCAGCAGGACCAGCGTGGCCGCCTGCAGGGCGGCGAGGCTCATCCGTCCCCCTGCTGCCCATCGGGTGGGATGCGCCACTCGCCGTGCTCGCGGACCCGCGCCGCGCGGGCGGTGGCATGCACCAACACGGGACCGGTGAGGAGCACGAACCCCGCCGCGAGCAGCGCCTTGTCGGCGATCAGGGAGAACGACTCGGCCACCGTGACCGCGGCGGCCACCAGCGACGCGCCCGCAGCCGACGCCGCGACGTAGTGCAGCCGGTCGTACGGATCGCGCATCACCAGGACGCCCAGGCAGCAGCCGACCTCGAGCGCGACTCCGGACACCAGCAGTGCCGCGGCGACGATCTCCCTGAGGCTCACAGCCACCGCTCCAGGAAGCGAGCGAACGCCAGCCCGCCGGCGAAGGAGAGCAGCGCCTGAACCAGCGCGAGGTCGGCGAACGGCTGCCGGTGCAACCCCTCGGCGACCAGGAGCAGCACCAGCATGACCAGCACGCCGGCCAGCTCGAGCGCCACCAGGGCCTCCATCACCGACGCCCGCAGGCAGACGATGCCGCACGGGACCAGGCCCGTGACCAAGACCAGCGCCGCCATCAGCCACTGGTTCACCGCAGCTCCAGCGGGTCGGGGTCGCGCGCCCGGCGGCTGGCGCGCAGTTGGTGGACGAGCATCGAGTCACGCGCCCGGTCGATCCCCACGACGTAGGTGTTGGGGGCGAACGAGCCGGCACCCTTGGCCAGCGCCCGGCGGGCGGTGTCACGGGGGTCGTCGTCGGCGCCGGCGCGGAAGTCGACCGCGCGGAACTCGCCGTGCACCGAGCCCGGGCGCAGCAGCGCGGAGATCAGCGTCGCGAGCAGCAGGCACACGTCACGCGCCGTCGCCAGCGGCAGCCGCCAGGCGCCGAGCAGCCAGCGGGCGCGGGGGCGCGCACGGACCACCCGCTGGGCGTGCACGATCTCGGCAACGGTCGCCCCGAGCGCGGCAGCGACAGCGCCGTCGATCAGCTCGGGTAGTGCGACCGTGTCGTCCACCGCCAGCCACAGGGCACCCAGGAACGCCCACCAGACCAGCCAGCGCATGGCGATCACCGTCGCGATGATGCTGGCGGGCCCGGACGGCACCCGCGCCCGGCACAGGCGTGTTTCACGCGGGCGGCGTGGTCGACCGGACGAGCGCCGGGACGTCCGCCTAGCGCGCCGGGCTAGCGCCGCGAAGGCGGCAGCTCGGGCGGGGTCTGCAACTCGTCGTCGCCCCCCGAGAGCTCCGGCGCCCTGCCCGTGGCCGCCTCGGCCTGCGCCTCGGCCTCGGCCCGCTTGCGCTCGATCTCGCGCACGTCGCTCGGCGCCCCACCGCCGGTGTCTGCGCCGCCCGCCTCCAGGAGCGGCTTGACCAGGTCGAGCGGCAGCGGGAACACGATCGTCGAGTTCTGGCTGTTGCCGACCTCGAGCAGGGTCTGCAGGTAACGCAGCTGGA
The DNA here is from genome assembly GCA_045805565.1 of Solirubrobacteraceae bacterium. GTDB lineage: Bacteria > Actinomycetota > Thermoleophilia > Solirubrobacterales > Solirubrobacteraceae > DATAEY01. Next base: position 105,869 of record JBJMKZ010000004.1, read on the forward strand.
TGGTGGTCGGATTGCGGCTGATGACGTCGGCGGCATCCGACAGCTTGGCGGCGGCCTGGAACTCCCCCTCGGCGTTGATGATCTTGGCCCGGCGCTCACGCTCGGCCTCGGCCTGGCGGGCCATCGCCCGCTGCATGGTGGTCGGAATCTCGACGTCCTTGATCTCCACCGTGGTGACCTTGATGCCCCACGGCTCCGTCTGCTCGTCGATGATCTGCTGGAGGTCGGCGTTGAGGCGTTCACGCTCGGCCAGCAGCGTGTCCAGCTCCGCCTTGCCCAGGACCGAGCGCAGCGTGGTCTGAGCGATCTGGGAGGTCGCCGCCAGGTGGTCCTCCACCGCGGTCACGGAATTGTTGGGATCCACCACCCGGAAGTAGGCCACCGCGTTCACCCGGGCGGGCACGTTGTCGCGGGTGATCACCTCCTGGGGCGGGATGTTGAGGGTGACGGTGCGCAGCTGGACGCGGACCATGCGGTCGATCGCCGGGATCAGCAGGATGAGACCCGGCCCCTTCTGGTCGATGAGGCGCCCCAGGCGGAAGATCACCGCGCGCTCGTACTCGCGCAGGACCCGCACCGAGGCGCCGGCGAGGACCAGCGCGATTCCCGCCAGCACGATCACTACGGCCGCCACGGCTTCCATCACGGCACCTCCCACTCTTCCGCCTTGCGCACCGACAGCGTAAGGCCGTTGACGCGCTCGATCACGACGTGGTCGCCGGGCTGGAGCGGGCCATCCTCGTGCGACCATCCCAGTCGGGCCTGCCACAGCGCACCGTGGACGAATACCTGGCCCGCGCCGCCCTCCCAGCTGCGCACCACCGCCGCGGATCCCACCAGCGCCTCGGGCCCGCCGCGGGCCAGCGTCCGGCGCGCCAGCGCCACCTTACGCGTGGCGAGCAGCAGGTAACCGGTCGCCGCCGCGCCGGCGCCGGCGGCCGCCGGGACGGCCAGCGCGGCGCCGCCGCCCAGGCCGGTGAGGGTCAGCGCCGCGCCGGCCACCAGCGCCGCGATCCCCGGGACGCCGAGAGCACCCCCGGTGGGAAGGTGTGCCTCGGCCACCGCCAGAGCGGCTCCCACGATCAACAGGACGATGCCCAGCGTCAGCACGGCTTCACCCTCCGCCACGCAGTGTAGGCCCCCGGCCCCGGGGAAGATTGAGGTTGGGTGACCGCCGCCTGCACCGCTGGGTCGAGCACACCGGCGAGCTCGAGCTCGAGCTGAGCTCCTCCACCGAGGAGGGCGTCTTCGCCGACGCGCTCGCCGCACTGGGCGAGCTCCTGGACGAGGGCGGCGGGACAAGGCCGGCGACCGATCGCCAGCAGGTCTCGGTGACCGCGCCCGAGCGCGCACTGCTGCTGGCCGAGTGGCTGGGCGAGCTGGCCTTCCGCGCCGAGACCGAGGGCTTCGTGCCGCTGTCCGTCGCCGAGCTGGGACTCACCGCGGACCGCCTGGAGGCGACGGTCGAGGGGCGCACGGGGCGCCCCGCGCACCTCGTCAAGGCGGTGACCTACCACGAGCTGCGCTTCGAGCGCGACGGCGATCGGTGGCGCGCACACCTGGTCCTCGATGTCTGAGCCACGCCGTATCGGCCCGGTGCTGTGGGAGATCCCGGCCAGCGCCAGGGCGGACATGCGGGTGCCAGCCCGGGTGTACGCGGACGGCGAGCTGATCGAGGCGATCAGCAGTGACCGCTCGCTCGAGCAGCTGCAGAACGTCGCCACGCTGCCCGGAATCGTGGAGGCGGCACTCGCGATGCCCGACATCCACCAGGGGTACGGCTTCCCGGTCGGCGGGATCGCGGCGACCGCCGGGCCGGAGGGCGTGGTCTCCCCCGGCGGCGTCGGCTACGACATCAACTGCGGGGTGCGACTGCTGGCGGCGCCCTTCTCGGCGGCCGAACTCGCCAGCCGGCGCGAGCGGCTCGTGCACCAGATCTCGCGCGAGGTCCCGGTTGGCACCGGCCGCGAGGGCGGCCTCTGGCTTCGCGGCGCCTCATTGGACGCGATCCTGCGCGACGGGCCCGGCGCGCTCCCGCCGGAAGCCGGCGAGGTCGACGAGCGCGACCTCGAGCACACCGAGTCGCGCGGCCGCCTCGACGGCGCGCGGCCGGACGCCGTGTCGCCGCGGGCCCGGGAGCGCGGGGCGCGGCAGCTCGGGACGCTGGGATCGGGAAACCACTTCCTCGAGGCGCAGGAGGTCGAGCGTGTCCTCGAGCCGCGGGCGGCCGCCGCCTACGGCCTGAGCGAGGGACAGGTCACGCTCCTAATCCACTCGGGGTCGCGGGGGCTCGGCCACCAGGTGTGCAGCGACTACGTCAAGCGCATGGACGCCGGCCTGGTCGGCCATGGGATTCGGCTCCGCGACCGCCAGCTGTCGTGCGCGCCGCTCTCCTCGCCCGAGGGCCGCGACTACCTCGGGGCGATGGCGGCGGCCGCCAACTTCGCGTGGGCGAACCGCCAGGCGATCGCCAACCAGATCCGCCGCGCCATCGGCCGCGTGATGGGACCGAAGGCGGCGGCGCGAACGCTGCAGGTCTACGACGTCGCCCACAACGTCGCCAAGCTCGAGGACCACGCCGGCCGCCGACTGTGCGTCCACCGCAAGGGTGCGACGCGCGCCTTTCCTCCCGGCTCGGACGAGATACCCGCGGAATACGTCCGTGTCGGGCAGCCGGTGTTCATCCCCGGCAGCATGGGGACCGCATCGTTCGTGCTGGCCGGCCGCGCCGGCGCGATGGAGCGCTCGTTCGGAACCGTGTGCCACGGCGCCGGTCGCCAGCTCAGCCGCACCGCCGCTCGCAGGCGCGTGCAGGGAGCGGAGGTGCGCCGCCGGCTCGAGCAGGCGGGCATCGTCGTGCGCTGCGCTTCCGGGCGCGGGCTCGCCGAGGAGGCGCCGCTCGCGTACAAGGACGTCGACCGGGTCGTCGAGGTGGTGGCCCGGGCGGAGCTCGCGGTGCCCGTCGTCCGGCTGCGCCCGATCGGGGTGGTGAAGGGATAGCGCGACCGGGTATAGCCGAGTCGACACCGATCGGGTCGAGGAGACACGATGTTCGAGCGATTCAGACGTGACCGGAGTGGCGATGACGCCGGCACCGAGCGGCGCGGCGCGGGGACTGCTCCTGCGGCGCAGGCGCCGGCGCCAGAGGCCGGTCGCGAGCCGGCGCCGGGCGACGTCGCGGCCGTCCAGTACCGCGAGTTCGGCGGCATCAACTGGGGCGCCGCCTTCTTCGGGTGGCTGGTGGCGGTGGGGCTCGCCGCCATCCTCATCGCGCTGCTCGGCGCCGCCGGCGCCGCGATCGGGTTGAGCAGCAACCCCGCGGACGCCCGCAGCGCCGCCGGGACGGTGAGCGTCGTGGGCGCGGTCCTGCTGATCCTGGCGCTGATGATCGCCTACTACTGCGGCGGCTACGTCGCGGGGCGGATGTCGCGCTTCGACGGGGGCCGCCAGGGAGGGGCGGTGTGGATCATCGGCCTGCTGGTCACCATCCTGCTGGCGATCCTGGGCGCGGTCGCGGGCTCGCAGTACAACGTCCTCAGCCAGCTCAACCTGCCGCGCGTCCCGATCGACGAGGGCTCGCTGGCCACCGGCGGCGCGATCACCCTGGCCGCAATCGTCCTGGGCACGCTGCTGGCCGCCACGCTGGGCGGCAAGGCGGGGCAGCGGTATCACCGCAGGGTGGACCGGACCACGCTCGCGACCTGACCGCCCAAGCTGGCCGGGCGGTCCCGGCCATACTTGAGTCGTGGCCGAGCGCCTGATCGATTACCGGCGCAAGCGCGACTTCGCGCGCACTCCCGAGCCCGACGCGGCGCGGCGCCCCCGGCGTGGGAAGGCCCGGCTGCCCCGGTTCGTGGTCCAGGAGCACCACGCCCGACGCCTGCACTGGGACCTGCGTCTCGAGCACGGCGGGGCGCTCGCATCGTGGGCGGTGCCGAACGGCATTCCGGACCGCCCCGACCGCAACCGCAAGGCGATCCGCACCGAGGATCACCCGCTCTCCTACCTGGACTTCGAGGGCGACATCCCGGAGGGCGAGTACGGCGCCGGGCGCATGACCGTGTGGGACGCCGGCACCTACGAGGCGGAGAAGTTCCGCGATGACGAGGTGATCGCCACCTTCCACGGCGAGCGGCTGCGCGGCCGCTACGCGCTGTTCCAGACCGACGGCAAGGACTGGATGATCCATCGCATGGACCCGCCCGCCGATCCGGAGGGCGAGCCCATGCCGAAGCATCTGGTGCCGATGCTCGCGCGCACGGGCGACCTGCCGGCGGATGACCGCGAATGGGCGTACGAGGTCAAGTGGGACGGGGTGCGGGCACTGCTGTACTGGGAGCCCGGGAGCCTGCGGATGGAGAGCCGCAACCTCAACGACATCACCGGCCAGTACCCGGAGATCCGCGCCCTGGGCCGCCAGCTGGGCTCGCGACGCGCGGTCCTCGACGGCGAGATCGTCGCCTTCGGGGAGGACGGCCGTCCCTCGTTCGAGCGCCTGCAGCAGCGCATGCACCTCGCCTCGGCGAGCGCGGCCGCCCGCCGCTCGCGCCAGGTGCCGGTCACCTATGTCGTGTTCGACCTCCTCTATCTCGACGGGCGGACGCTGTGCCCTGCCTCCTACCGAGAGCGCCGGGAGCTTCTCGACGCGCTCGCCCTCGAGGGCCCGGCATGGCGGACCCCGGGATACCACGCGGGCGACGGGGGCGCCATGCTGGAGGCGAGCGGCCGGCAGGGCCTCGAGGGCATCGTGGCCAAGCGCCTGGACAGCCGCTACGAGCCGGGGCGCCGGTCGGGCGCCTGGCTGAAGGTCAAGCACACCCGCCGGCAGGAGCTGGTGATCGGCGGCTGGGCGCCCGGCCAGGGGCGCCGCCGGGAACGGGTCGGGGCGCTGCTGATCGGCCACTACGACACCAGCCCGGAGGAGGCCGACGCCCGCGACCAGCCCCAGCGGCTGCTCTACGCCGGCAAGGTGGGGACGGGGTTCACCGAGCGCGAGCTGGAGCGGCTGCAGCGCCGCCTGGAGCCGCTGGAGCGCCGCACCAGCCCGTTCGCGCGCCGCGGTCCGCGGGGAGCCGGGGGGCCGCCGCGCGGCTCCATGTTCGTGGACCCCGAGCTGGTGGCGGAGATCGAGTTCCGGGAGTGGACCTCCGACGGCTGCCTGCGGGCGCCGTCCTACAAGGGGCTGCGCACCGACCGCGACCCGCGGCGGGTCGTGCGCGAGGAGCCGCGGCCGGCCGCCGACGGCGGCGGCACGCCGGCGCTGCGTCCGGTCCGCCGGGTGCGAGGCGGCGAGGAGGTGGAGGTGGAGGGCCGCCGGATGAAGCTCACCAATCCGGACAAGGTGCTCTACCCGGCCACCGGCTTTACCAAGGGCGACCTGATCGACTACTTCCGGCGGATCGCCGACGCGTTGCTGGCGCACCTGCACGACCGTCCCCTGACGCTCAAGCGCTACCCGGACGGCGTCGAGGGAGAGCACTTCTACGAGAAGCAGTGCCCCGGCCACCGCCCCGACTGGGTCGCCACCGCGACCGTCGCTCGCAGCCGCGGCGACGAGCGCAACATCGACTACTGCCTCGCCAACGACGCGGCCACGCTGGTGTGGCTCGGCAACCTGGCCGACCTGGAGCTGCACACCTCGCTGTCACTGGCCGACGACGTCGAGCGCCCCACGATGCTGGTCTTCGACCTCGATCCCGGCCCGCCGGCCGGCGTGCTCGAGTGTGCCGAGGTCGCGCTGTGGCTGCGCGGGCTGTTCGCCGCCTTCGGGCTGGAGACCTTCGTCAAGACCTCGGGCTCGAAGGGGCTTCAGGCCTATGTCCCGCTCAACTCGCCGACGACGTACGACGAGACCAAGCCGTTCGCCAAGGCGGTGGCCGAGCTGCTGGCCAAGCAGCATCCCGACCGGGTCGTGTCGCGGATGACCAAGCAGCTGCGCGCCGGAAAGGTGTTCGTGGACTGGAGCCAGAACGACCGGCACAAGACCACCGTCTGCGTCTACTCGCCCCGCGAGGGACGCCGGCCGATGGTGTCAACGCCGGTCGCCTGGGAAGAGGTCGAGGAGGTGCTGTCGGAGCGGCGGCCGCAACAACTGGCGTTCGACTGGGAGCAGGTGCTCGAGCGGGTGGCGGAGCGTGGCGACCTGTTCGCCCCGGTGCTGACGCTGGTGCAGGGTCTCCCCCGCCTGGATCGCAACGGTTGAGAAGCATCCCGCGCGGGTAGGCGACGACCTCGTCACCCATCGAGAGGAGCCCCGCAATGGCGGAGCAGATCGTCCGCGATCTCAAGCTCATCCAGTATCTGAACGAGGCCTACGGGACCGAGAAGCAGCTCGAGACGGCGCTCGAAGCCCACATCGCGATGACCACGCGGATGTCCTACAAGAAGCGGCTCCGCCGGCACCTCACTGAGACCAAGCGCCATGGCCGTGAGGTCGAACGACGGGTCAAGCAGCTCGGGGGCATGCCCGACGCCACCGTGGTCCCCGTCCCCCAGGCGGCGACCGGGCTGGCGCAGGCGGTCCAGACGGCGGTCGGCAAGGCGGCGGCGGCCGCGCAGGGCCCGGTCCACGTGCTCCGCGGGACCGGCGAGGAGGAGAAGCAGCTCAAGAATGCCAAGACCGAGTACGCCTCCGAGGCCGAGGAGATCGCCACCTACACCGCCATCCTGTCGCTGGCCGAGTCGGTCGGAGACCGCCAGACGGCCCAGCTCGCGCGCGGCATCCTGCGCGAGGAGCAGCGGATGGCCAACTTCCTCGAGCGCCTGATCCCGACATTGACGAAGGCGGTGGCGCGCGACGAGATCCCCGCCGACCAGCGCGACGGGGGTCGCAGGCGCGGATCGACGTCGAGGCGGCGCAGCCGGTCAGGCGCGGCCTCGTCAGGGCGTCGCCGCTCGTCGTCTGGCCGCTCGTCGTCCCGTTCGTCGGGCCGGGGACGCTCGTCGTCGGGACGCTCGTCGTCGGGACGCTCGTCGTCGGGCCGCTCGTCCTCGGGCCGCTCGTCCTCGGGCCGCTCGTCGTCGGGCCGCTCGTCGTCGGGCCGCTCGTCCTCGGGCCGCTCGTCGTCCCGTTCGTCGGGCCGGGGACGCTCGTCCTCGGGCTCCTCGAGCCGCGGCCGTTCATCGTCACGCGCCTCCTCCCGGCGCTCGAGTCGCTGACCCGCGCCGTCCCCCTCGGGACCGGCGATCAGATCCGCTCCTGGCCGGCCCTGTAGGCGACCTGGAGGAAGTCCGAGACGGTCAGGCCCGCGAAGATCGATCCCACGAAGCGGGTCGCCCGCGGCGCGAACAGCAGGCCCGCGGCATAGCCGCCGGTCACCCACTGTCCCAGGCAATACGGGCAGCTCACCAGCTCGCCGAGCATCCTGCGCATGCCGGTTCCGCGAGGCGACTCGCTCACCTCTCCCGGGGCCCCCTCGCCCTCGTAGCGCACGAACGGGGCGCGCGCGAACGAGGTGACCCGATCCTTGGCGATCAGCCGGCTGACCTTGTGGGACGCGATTCCCATCAGCAGGACGTCGGCGAAGCCCACACGATCGGGGAGGCGATCGCGCCCCGCCGCCATCGCCGCCGCCACGCTCGCGTTGAACAGCACGGTCATTGCCGCGTACTCGGTCAGCGGCTTGGGCTCGTCGGAGTAGCCGCTCAGCAGGCCCCGCCGTTCGCCGGCCGGCGCGCCGTCGGGAGGCGATTCTGCAGGCGCCGCGCTGCGCGAGGCGCTGTCCACGCCTAGCCCTGCTCCTCGTCGCGCTGCGCGCCCAGCGGCGCGGTCGAACGTCCGCGGCCCTCTTCGGCCACCTCGCGGGGAGGCGGCTCGGCATCCTGGGCGAGATCGCTCGAGTGGTCATCGGTCACCCGCTCCTGCGGCCGTGGGCTCGGGCGGCGGGTTGATGACCGTGTCCGCTGCTGGGTGCGAGGCGTGTCGGCTCTGGTCGGCGCCGGCGTCTTGGGCAGATGGAGCAGGTTCTCCACGCCCGTCACCTCCGGGATCGATGCCACCTGGCGCTCGAGCCGCTTGATCTGCTCGGGCCGCTTGACCTGGCCGCGAAGCCATACCACCCCGTCCACCACGTTGACGTTCACGGTGGCCTTCGGCGAGTCGGCGGCGCGGAAGATCTCGGTCTCCACCTTGCGGGCGAGCGTGGCGTCGTCCATGCCGGGCTTGGGGGTCGAGCGCAGATGCCGGGTTCTCTGCACCACGCCGTAGGCGTCGCCGGCCACCCGCCGGCCGAGCCGCTCGGCCTGCCTCGAGGTGTCCCGGGCGATCCCGAACGTGCGCTGCAGGATCTGATTGGGGCTCATCGTGGCTCCTTCGGACCGGTTGGGCTGTGGACTGCCCGGCGCTTCGCCCGTCAAACGTCCGCGCCGGCCGATGCCGCCTACTCGTCC
>JBJMKZ010000005.1:0-51026 GCA_045805565.1 Solirubrobacteraceae bacterium
GCGGCTACTTTTTGATCTTCTGGATGTTCCAGAACCCGCCCGACCTGCTCTACAGCGTGATCAAGGGCATGGTGATGGCCACCGCGATCGTGCTGGTGGGCTGCTACTACGGCTACAACGCCGGTGGTGGGCCGGTCGGGGTGGGCACCGCCACCGCCAAGTCGATGGTCCTCAACATCGTCCTGGTGCACCTGATCGGGATGCTGGGCACACAGCTCTTCTGGGGCGCCAACCCGCGGGCGCCGATTGGAGGTTAGGGACATGACGCCCTTCGCAATGGACGACGACGACCGGGAGCCCGCGCAGCGCGCCGGCGACGCCGAGCCGGACGCCCCGGAGACACCCTCCGCCCGGGCCGAGGGCGACGGGGACCGCGAGCGCGCGGACGAGCCGCAGTCCGGCGACGGCGCACCTGCGGACGAGGCCGAGACCCGCGAGCAGTCGCGTGTGGCCGTGGTGTCCGAGCCCGACCAGGACGAGGACGAATACCAGTGGCACACCGGCGTCAAGCGCCCGACCGGCCGCGAGGACGCGATCGAGTTCATAGACGTCCACAAGGCGTTCGGGCGCAACGCGGTTCTCCGGGGCCTCAACATGGGCCTGCCGGAGGGCATGATCTCGATGATCCTCGGGCCGTCCGGGACCGGGAAGTCGGTGTGCATCAAGCACATCGTCGGCCTGCTGTATCCCGACGAGGGGGACATCATCGTGCACGGGCAGTCGGTTCCCAACCTGCCTGACGACGAGCTCTTCGAGATGCGCAAGAAGTTCGGGGTGCTGTTCCAGGACGGGGCGCTGTTCGGCTCGATGAACCTCTTCGACAACACCGCCTTCCCGCTGCGCCAGCACACCGACAAGAGCGACGAGGAGATCTCCGAGATCGTCAACCGCCGGCTGCGCGAGGTGGGGCTGGCCGACGCGGGGGAGAAGATGCCCAACGAGCTCTCGGGTGGGATGCGCAAGCGCGCAGGTTTCGCCCGGGCCCTCGTGCTCGACCCGGACATCGTGCTGTTCGACGAGCCCGACTCCGGGCTGGACCCGGTGCGCACGGCGCTGCTGTGCGAGCTGATCCAGGAGGTCCACGCCGAGAACGGCGGCGCCTACGTGGTGATCACGCACGACATCGCCTCGGCGCGTCGCGTGGCCGAGCACATCTCGGTGCTGTGGAAGGGGCGGATCGTGGAGTCCGGACCAGCCGAGGAGCTGTTCAACTCCGACAACGCCTTCGTGAGGCAGTTCCTGTCCGGCGAGTCCCACGGCCCGCTGGGCATGGAGTAGGACAGATTCCGGCGGCAGCATCCGCAGCCGGCTCGGCCGGCGCGGTCCGCGCCGGCCGCCGCTAGCCTGAGCCCATGCTTCGCCTCTCCGGCTGGCTGCGGCAGGTCGTCGCTCGCGCGGTAGGCCGTCCGGTCGCGGTGGTGGGCGCCGCGGCGCTGCTGGCGGTGGTCGGTGGGGTGCTGGCGCTGGGCCTGCGTCCGAGCGCCGGCACCGGCACCCTGGTGGACCGCGATTCGGCCACCTTCCGGGATACCGCGCGCTTCCACCAGCGGTTCGGCGACGACGCGGTGCTGATCCTCGTCCGCGAGGACCTCGGCTACCTCCTGCTGACCTCGGATCTCGGAAGACTGCTCGGCCTGGAGGGCTGCATCTCGGGCAACGCGCCGCCCGGCATCCAGCCGCCCGGTGGGCCGCGCGGCCCGTGTGCCGCCCTGGCGCGCGACAAGCCCGCGCAGGTGGTCTACGGGCCCAGCACCTTCATCCACCAGGCGGCCGATGAGATCGCGGCCCAGTTCACGTCCAAGCAGCGCGACGAGATCAGGCGCGAGCGCCAGGCGATGGCGGCGGCGCGCGGGCTCGCGCACGCCCGGGGGTTCAGCCACGCGGCCCAGGAGCGCCTGGCGCGACAGGCGCAGACGCTCGTGCGCGCCGAGTACCTGCGCAACACCGTGCGCCTGGCGCTGCTCTACGGCATCAGGGCGATCCCGCGGATCGACGATCCGAACTTCGTCGCGCATCTCGTGTTCGACTCGGGCCGCGGGCCCACCACCCCCAAGGCGCGCTTCGCCTACCTCCTGCCCAACGCCCACAGCGCCCTGGTCCAGGCCCGGCTGCGCCCGGACCTCACCGACGCCGAACGCGCCCGCGCGATCGACCTCATCCGCGCCGCCACGCGGATGCCTCAGTACCGGCTCGTGCACCGCGGCACCTACACGGTGACGGGCGCGCCCGTGGTCGTCTCCGACGTGAGCGCCACCATCTCCCATTCGATCGTGACGATGCTGATCGTCGCGCTGGTGGTGATGGCGGCCACCCTGGCGCTGGTGTTCCGCAGCCGCCCGCGGCTGTTGCCGCTGGCGCTGGCGCTGGCCGCCAGCGGCATGCTGTTCGGCGGCATGGCGCTGGTCGGCGCCTCCTTGACGATGGCCTCGATCGCCGTGCTCCCCATCCTGGTCGGACTCGGGGTCGACTACGCGATCCAGCTGCAGTCACGCTTCGACGAGGTGGCGGAGGACGACCGCGCGCCGCCGGGCACGACCGCGATCCGCGCCGCGGGTCTGGGCGGCCCCGTCATCGCCACCGCCTGCGGGGCCACCGCCGCGGGATTCCTCGTGTTGCTGCTGTCGCCGGTGCCGATGGTGCGCGGCTTCGGACTGCTGCTGGTGATCGGCGTGGGGCTCGCCTTCGCCTGCGCCCTGACCGCCGGCTTCGCCGCTCTGACACTGGTCCGGGGCCCTCGCCAGGCCCGTTGGGACGGCTCGCCGCGCCTGCGGGCCGCGACGCGCGGGCTCGCCGAGGCCCGCCGCGGCGCCGCCGAGATCTTGGCGGCGGTCGGGCGCGGCGCCGTCCAGCTTCTCAGGGCCCGGGGCACCTCCAGGCTCGAGGGTGTCGTCACGCAGGGCTGGCGCGACGCCCGCGACGGCGCCCTGGGCGGGTGGCGGGCGGCGTTGGCGCAGGCGCGTCACCGGCCGGCGCGAGTGCTGGGGATCGGCGTGGCGCTGGCCCTGTTGGGATTCGTGGTGGACACCCAGACCCGGGTCGTCTCGGACCTGACACGGCTCGTCCCCGGTGACCTGCCCGCCCTGCGCGACCTGAACACGCTTCAGCGCGCGACGGGTGTCTCGGGCGAGATCGACGTCATGGTCTCCGCGCCCGACCTCACGGACCCGCGGGTGATCGACTGGATGACGCGTTATCAGCGCTCTCTGCTGCGTCGCTACCACTACACCGCGGCGCGTGGCTGCGGCAAGGCCGAGCTGTGCCCCGCGCTCTCGCTGCCCGACCTGTTCAGCCCCAGCGGGGTACGCGACCAGCAGAGGATCCGCGCTCTCCTGGACGCGGTGCCGCCCTACTTCTCCCAGGCGGTGATCACCCCCGATCGCCGGCTGGCGACGATGGCTTTCGGCATCAGGCTGATGCCGCTCGACCGCCAGCAGGAGGTGATCGAGGAGATGCGCCGCCAGCTGCGGCCGCCTCCCGGCGTCCAGGCGTCGCTGGTCGGCCTGCCTGTCCTCGCCGCCGACGCCAACGCCAAGGTCGCCTCCGCCTGGCGGCGGCTGCTCACGGTGGTGGCGTCGCTGGCCGCCGTGGCGCTGGTGCTCCTCGCCGCGTACCGGCGGACCGATCGGGCGCTGGTGCCGCTGGTCCCGATCGCGCTGGCGGGGGGCTGGTCGGCGCTGATCCTGTTCCTGATCCGCATCCCGCTCAACCCCATGTCGGTCACCCTCGGAGCGCTGGTCATCGCGATCTCGACCGAATTCAGCGTGCTGCTCGCCGACCGCTACCGCCAGGAGCGCGCTGCGGGTCACCAGCCTGCGCAGGCCCTCTCGCGCACGTACGGGTCTACCGGCAGGGCGGTGATGGCCTCGGGGGTGACGGCGATCGCGGGCTTCGCGGTGCTGGTGTTCTCGAGCATCCGCATGCTGCGCGAGTTCGGCGCGGTGGCGGTGGTCGACATGGTGGTCTCGCTGCTCGGCGTGATGATCGTGCTGCCCGCCGTCCTGCTGCTGGACGAGCGCGGCGAGCTGCGCCAGCTGCCGGCGCGCGCCTGGCGCACCGCCGTCGCCGCGCTGCCGCGCCTGCGCCGGCCGCGCCCCGCGGGCCACGCGGGCCGACCCGCCGGATGAGCGCGCGGCAGGAGCGCCCAGGCGAGCGTCCGGACGGCGAGCGCTCGGGGCCGCTCAGCTTCGAACCCGACGACGAGGCCGACCGCTTGGTCCATCGTCAGGACCCCGATCTCGAGCCCTCGGCCGGCGCAGGAGCGGATCGGATTCCGCCTCCGCCGCGCCCGCGCAACCCCTACGGCTGGCTGTTCGGGGTCATCGTCGCCATGGTCCTGATCTACATCGGCGTCAATACGCTGCGTAACGCGCATTCGTCACACGGAGTGCAACCGAACGACCGCCTCCCGCCCTTCGCAGCCCCACTGGCGCTCAGCCGCCTGGGAGGCGACGCCAACGTGGCAACCGGGCCGCGGCAGGGCCAGCGGGGGCACCGGCCGGCCTGCCAGGTGCGCGGACCGGACATCCTCAACTCGTGCCAGCTCACCGCGAGCGCCCCGTCCGTGCTCGCCTTCGTGGCCACCGAGGAGCCCGGCTGCGCCGCGCAGCTGGATCGGATGGAGCGGGCGCGCGTCCGCTTCCGGGACGTGCGCTTCGCCGCCGTCGCCGCGCGCACCGATCGCGATCGCCTGCGCAGCCTCATCCGCCGCCGGGGCTGGCGCTTCCCGATCGCCTATGACCGCGACGGGGCGGTGTTCGCGCGCTACGTGGTGGTCGACTGCCCGACGCTGACGTTCGCCTATCCTGGCGGGCTAGCCATGCGAACCACCGTCAAGCCGCTGACCGACCCTCAGCTCAGCGCCGTGCTCGAGCGGCTGGTCATGGGATCGAGGCGCCGCGGATGGAGGACTCGCCCCCCGGCCTAGGCGACGCCGCCGCGGAGGTCGAGCCGCGGGACGGCCCCGTCGCGGACGAGATCCGCGAGGAGTTCCCGGAGCTGGGTCTCGTCACCCTGGCCGTGGACGCCGTTCCCGGCCGCAGCTCACGCGGGGTCAAGCAACGCCTCCGGGGACTGTCGGATCGGTTCCGCGGCTCGCATGCGGTGAGCCTGCGCCAGGCCCCCGTCCCGTGGGCCTACCGGGTCTTCTATCGCCACATCGGATTGGACCCCGATGCCGACCGCACCCCGATCGAGGCGGCGGCGCTGGAGCGGCTGCTGCGGGGCGCGTTCAAGTCGCAGAACCTGGTCGACGACGCGCTGACCATCTCGCTGGTGGAGACCGGAGTGCCGATCTGGGCACTCGACGCGGCGGCGGTCGAAGGGCCCCTCATGCTGCGATTGGCCGCCGCCGGCGAGCGGCTTGGGCGGGCCGCAGCCGCGCCGCCGGTCCACGCCGGACGCCTGGTGGTCGCCGACGAGCGCTCGCCGCTGGCGATTCTGTTCGGCGAGCTCGCTCCCGGCCACGGAGTGACCTCGCAGACCCGGCGCATGACGCTGTTCACCCTGCGGGTGGCCGGCGTCCCGCGCATCCACGTCGAGGAGTCGCTGTTCACCTGCGTGGACATACTCCGCAGCGGCTGAAACGGCGGCCCACGGCCGCGCAGCTCGAGCCTCCGCGAGCCATGCGCCACCGCGCGGGGGCGTCGCCCGGCCCCGGAGACCGGTGATAGACTCGCGCCCAGCGTAGGAGGCAGCGGTGGAGCTTCTCGAACAGCAGGTGAGGGCCCTCCCGGCGTACCCGCCCAAGTCGGTCGAGGTCGAATTCGACGAGGGCGCGGCTCGCCGCTCGCTGCGCGACCAGATCGCCAAGCTGGAGCGTGAGCTGGGCGACGTCTTCGTCTCCGCCTATCCGCGGGCGGGGATCGACGTCTCGGTGCGGTCGTGGGGCGGACCGCGATTGCTGTCGCTGGGCGAGCTCGAGCAGCTGCGCGACGGGCTGGCGCAGCGCCTTCGCCAGGCCCGGGCGACGCTCGCCGCGCGGACGGCGATCGAGGAGGAGAACCGCCGGCTGATCGAGCGGATGATGCTTGCGCCGGCCCGCTACAAGTTCGTCCGCGTCTCGCGCGAGGACATCGGAGAGCGCGGCTGCGGCCACTGGGAGGTGCGTCCGCGGCTCGGCCTCATCGGCATGCTGATGGGCTGGTGGCAGGTCAAGCTCTCCTCCGGCTGTCCGTTAGCGTCGGGGCCGCGGCATGAAGGCCGCGGCCCCGCCCCACGCGGAGGCTCTTCGGTAGCGGATGGGCCGCCGCAGCCGAAAGCGCGCCCAGGGCTCGCCTGACCGCCTCGCGCCGGCGCCCGCGCGGCGACCGGCGGCTCCACGGGCAGCTTCACGCCGGCGCGGAGAGCCCCCTCGGGCGCCGTGGGGAAGCTTTCCGCTCGTCGAGCTGTGCATCCTGCTGGCGATGGGGCTGAGCGTCGCCGGAATCGTGGTCTGGGGCCAGCGCGGCCAGTTGATGCTGGCCGCGGGCGTCGCGCTCGGCTCGCTGGCCGGTCTGGAGGTCTCGGTCCGCGAGCACTTCGCCGGCTACCGCTCCCATACGACGGTGCTGGCCGGCACCGCGGCGGTGGTGGCGCTGGCTGTCCTCTTCTTCTCGCACGCGCCTCGGGGCGTGATGCTGGGCGCCGGCGCGGCGGTGTTCGCCGCCGCCTTCTACGCGCTGCGAACCCTGTTCAAGCGCCGCTCGGGCGGACTCGGGTTCCGCTCATGATCCCCGGCGCGCCGCGGGCACCGGTGCCGCAGCGCCGGATGCGGCTGACCGGCCTCCACCACGTCACCCTGATCTGCCGCGACCTCGCCAGGACCAGCGCCTTCTACCGGGACCTGCTCGGGCTGGCGCTGGTGCGCGAGGCCACCAACGACGACGATCCCGGAGCCCGGCACTTCTGGTTCGGCGACGAGCACGGTTCGCCGGGGACGCTGGTCTCCTTCCTCGAGTACCCGTCGCTGCCCCAGGGGGCGGTGGGCGTCGGCTCCACCCACCACCTCGCGCTGAACGTGGCGTCGGCCGAGGAGCTGATCGCCTGGCGCGACTACCTCCCGGCTCACGGGGTGCAGTGCACCGACGTCCTCGACCGCGGACGATTGCGGTCGCTCTACTTCCGTGACCCCGACGGACACATCGTGGAGATCGCCACCGGCGAACCGGGGGAGGCGGATCGCGGGTGAGCGACCCGCACCGGCCGTGCCGGCGGCCTCGCCGGCACGACTGGAGCGGGTGTGGTCGCGGCCTACGCGGCCCAGGCCGGCCAGAGCTGGCGCATACGCGCGCCCTCGCCGTCCCGGACCGGCTCCGACAGGCACCTGACGAGGGTCTCTCGTTGGCGCGCGGTCAGCGCCCCGATCTGCTTCGTCTCGTGAATCTGGGCGGAGTTCAAGAACCGGCGGCAGCGCGCGCCTCCCCATCTGTGCTGACTGCGCAGCAGTTCGGCGATCGCCATCGTCCGTGCCTCCCAGGGGCAGCTCGCGATTATTTCATCGACGGTGATCTCCCCCCTGCCTACGCGCCGTTTGAGGTCAGATCGGGCCAGTCGGACCCGGTTTGCCTCCTCGAGCGCGCGCATGTGCTGGGCGGGGCTCTCGATCATCGCAGTGCGGTACATCCTGTCCTCCCTGCTCGCCGGCGGCGAACACGTCGCTGGGTTGCCGTGCCGTCGCAGGAGCCGGACCGCCGCTCGAGCCGGGCCGGCGGGCACAGGCCAGCCCGCCGTGCCGGTCTGCCGACCGACGGGCATGCCCTTGATGCTCCGAGACCCCCCTCGCCCGGCGGCGGCACCGGGCTCTTGAGACAGCCGGGAAGCTAAGGGGTCGCTACCACGAGGGTCAACCGAGAAACCTCCAAGTCGTTCGCTCAGAGCGCCCTTTTTTTCCCCAGGCGGCCTTGTGGGGAAATGGACAAGTTCGGGGCGTCAGATCAGCCCCCGGGCAGGGGGCCGTGCTCGGCTTCGAAGGCCCGCTTGACGTCCGCGAAGCGCTCCAGCGCGCGCTCGAGGTCCCGCCTGTCGTGGGTCGCCATCACGCTGGTGCGCAGCAGCGCCCCACCCGGCGGCACGGCGGGATGCAGCGCGACGTTGACGTAGACGCCGGCGTCGTAGAGGGCCCGCCACAGCAGCGCCGCCTTCCAGTCGTCACCCACCAGGACCGCCACGATCGGGGTCGTCACCTCGCCTCCGTCGGGCAGCGGCGTCGGCTCGACCACGTGCAGGCCCAGCTCGCTCAGGCCCCGGTGGAGGTAGCGGGCGTTGTCGAGCACCCGGGCGAACAGCTGTGGCCCTTCCTCCGAGCGGCAGATCCGCACCGCGGCCAGCGCGGCCCCGACCGCCGCGGGGACCGCCGCGGCGGTGAACAGGAACGGCCGCGAGGCGATCTGGAGGTACTCGACCACGTCCGCCGGGCCCGCGATGAAGCCTCCGCAGGAGGCCAGGGACTTGGAGAACGTGCCCATCCTCAGGTCCACCCGGTCCTCGACCCCGAGCAGCTCGCTGGCGCCCACGCCGCGCTCGCCCAGCACGCCGCAGGCATGGGCCTCATCGACCATCAGGCGGGCGCCGAAGCGCTCGCAGAGGTCGCAGAGCGACGGCAGCGGCGCGATGTCGCCCTCCATCGAGAAGACGCCGTCGACCACCACCAGGACGCCGCCCCCGTCGTCTGCGGCCCGCTGGAGGGTGTGCTCCAGGCGATCGATCCGGTTGTGGCGGAAGGGACGCAGCTTGGCCCGCGAGAGGACCGCCCCGTCGAGGATCGAGGCGTGGTCCGCGGAGTCGACCACCACGGTGTCGCCCGGCTCCAGCAGGGTGCCGATCGCGCCTAGATTGGCCTGGTGGCCGGTCGTGAACACGATCGCCGCCTCCGTCCCCAACCAGGCCGCGAGCTGCGCCTCGAGCTCCAGGTGCAGGTCGATCGTGCCGTTGAGGAAGCGAGACCCGGTCAGCCCGGTGCCGTAGCGCTCCAGCGCGTCGCGGGCCGCCTGCTTGACGCGCTCGTCGCCGGTCAGGCCCAGGTAGTTGTTGGAGCCCAGCATGATGCGCTCCGCCCCCTCCATCCGCACGACCGGCCCGACGGCCGACTCCAGCGGTCGCCAGTAGGGCACGATGTCCGCCTCGCGCGCGGCGTGCAGCAGCTCCGCGCGCGGGTGGCCACGAACCTTGGCGAATACATCGGTGGCAACCTTGGCCATGTAGGGTCCGCCGCCGTGAGCGTGGACGTCGTACCCGTCACGTCGCGGCGGGAGCTGGGGGAGTTCATCGAGCTCCCGTTTCGCCTCCACTCTACCCGCCCCCATTGGATTCCCCCCCTGCGGCTGGAGCGAAGGCTGTTCCTCGACCGCAGGCGCAACGCGTTCTTCACCCACGGCGAGGCCGAGTACTTCCTCGCCCGGCGGGGCGGAAGCGTCGTGGGGCGCATCAGCGCCCATATCGACCACTCCTTCAACGCCTACCACCGCAACGCCTGGGGGATGTTCGGCTTCCTGGAGCTCGAGGACGACCCCGAGGTCACCGACGCCCTGCTCGACACCGCCGCCGCCTGGCTGCGAGCTCGCGGCCGCGACCGAATGGTCGGGCCGATGGACTTCACGATGAACGACGAGAGCGGTGTCCTGGTCGAGGGGTTCGACCGCGACCCCATGATCAAGCAGCCCTGGCATCCTCCCCACTACCAGCGGTGCTGCGAGGAGTCCGGCCTGGAGAAGGCGATGGACCTGCTGATGTGGGAGCTGGAGATCGCCGACCGGGCCAAGGTCCTGCCGGTGATCTCCCAGCTGGCCGAGCAGGTCGAGCCCAGGCACGGGATCAAGGTGCGCAAGATGTCGCGGCCGCGCCTGCGTCGCGAGCTCGACCGGTTCGCGGAGGTCTACAACGCCGCCTGGAGCGAGAATTGGGGGTTCTCGCCGTACACGAAGGCCGACCTCGACTACCTGGCCCAGGAGATGCAGCTCGTCTTCGACCGCCACTGGTGCATGGTCGCCGAGAAGGACGGAGAGACGGTGGGGGTGGCGCTCACCTTTCCGGACATAAACCGGGTGCTCCGGGTCATGAACGGGCGGCTCCTGCCGCTCGGGTGGCTTCGGTTCCTGCGCGAGCGCCGGCGCATCGACCGTGTCCGGGTCGGGTTCCTCGGGGTCAAGCCCGAATACCGCCACACCGGGGTGGCGGCGCGCTTCTACGTCGAGCACTTCGACATGGCGGCGGTCAGGCCCCAGACCTGGGGGGAGACGGGCTGGATCCTGGAGACCAACGACGACATGAACCGCGGCATGGAGGCGATGGGCGGCCGGGTCGTCAAGCGCTTCCGGGTCTACTCGCGCCCGGTCTGAGGCATCGGGCAGCCCCGGCGCCTGGCTCCGCGCCCGCGTCCGAAGCGGGACTAGACTCCGGCGGGTGAACCAGCCGGAGGAGGAGTTCGAGGAGGTCACCGGGGTCGTCGAGCCCGACGGCCAGGCGCTACCGGTCGTGTCACCGCCTCGCGACGTCGATCGGGCGGGTCCGGTCGCGTCGCCCGCCGTCCAGGCGGCCGCCGCCGCCGCCACCGGCCTGATGGCCGGCGCCGTCACCGTGGCGGCGGTCCGCCGGATCCGAACGGGGTGGCGGCCCTCGGTGCGCCGTCCCCGCCGCTCGCGCCGGCCGGCCCAGATCCTGGCCAGCCGCTCATTCCTGGTCGACGTGCATCTGCTCGACCGGGGGTGACGGAGCTCTGCGTCGAGGTCCGGCCGCGGTGGCCGTTCCGGCTCCCGCGGTTCGGGGGACCCGACGGCGTGGCCCGGGTTCGCGGCGGCACCTTCACGCGCCTTCTGCACGTCGATCGGGAGCCGGTCCTCGCCTGGGCGCGCCAGCCGGCCCGCGACCGGGTGGTCCTGACGGCCCGCGCCGCGCGCCGGGATGCCGCGGAGCACGCCGTCGAGCGCCTGCGCTTCGCCCTCGGCGTGGACGACGACCTGCGCGAATTCCACGAGCGCTTTCGCTGGGACCCGCTCATCGGGCGGGCGGCGCGCTCGAATCCGTACCTGCGCACCCTGCGCCGTCCCGAGCCGTTCGAGGCGCTGGCGTGGGCGGTGTGCGAGCAGCTGATCGAGTTCGGGCGCGCGGCTGAGATCCAGCGGCGAATCGTGCGCCGGCTCGGGCGCCGGTGCCCCCGGACGGGCCTGCGCGACGTGCCCGAGGCATCGCGGCTCGCGGGGACCGCGCCGGCGCTGCTCGAGTCGCTGGGGCTGGCGGGCGGACGCGCCGTAGCCCTCGTCCGGGTCGCGCGCGAGGTGGCGGCCGGGCGGATCGATCTGCACTGCGCTGACCACGAGCGAGGCTGGCGGCGCCTGCGGACGATCCCGGGGATCGGGCGCTGGACGGTGGAGATGCTCGCGCTGCACGGCCAGGGTCGACTCGACCAGGTGCCGGCGGGCGACCTCAAGTACCTCAAGCTCGTGGGGCGGATGCGCACCGGCAACCCGCTCTCACGCGCCGGCGAGGATGACGTCCGCGAGCTGTTCGCCCGCTATCACCCGTGGGCGGGCCTGGCGGCCGCGTACCTGTACTCCGGGCGCCGCGGCGGGTGGCCCGCGGGCGCCGTCGCGGCCTAGATCCGGCGCGGCCCGGGCGAGGGGGTCGCTACAGGCCCTCTCCGGGCAGGAACTCGTTGGTGAACGCCCGGGCCGTGTTCGGCGGGGTCCTGATCAGCCGGTTGCGCAGCATCCAGGCGCCGTACGCCGCCCACTGCCCCGGGTCCTGGTAGCCGAACGGCTTGCGGGGGTCGCTCGGGAAGAAGACGCGCAGCGTGGCGCGGACGCTGGCCAGCTGGAGGCGCGGATCCAGGTCGCGGTTGGCGCGCACCAGCTGGGCGACCGCCAGCCCGGGATCCCGGCGCGCCGAGTCATAGCCGACCGCCAGGGCGCGCATGAAGCGGCGGATGCGGCCGCCCCGCTCGCGGGCGTCCCGCTCTCGGGCGACCACGATCAGCTCGTCATAGGGGGGGACACCGGCACGATCGACCGGGATCACCACCGGGTTGCGGCGCTGCTGGGCGAGCTGGATCCCCTCGTAGTTCCAGAAGCCCCCCAGGGTCGCGTCCACCTTGCGCGACAGCATGGCGGGGACCAGGTTGAAGCCGACGTCGGTCTCGCGCACCGATGACGGATTGACCCGCGCATGCTGGAGGATGGTCCGCAGGTACGCCGACTGGTACGGGATGCCGGCGGTACCGACCCGCTTGCCGCCCAGGTCGGCCGGACGGCGGACGTGCTCGGGCGCCAGCGCGATCACCGAGGTGAGCGGTCGCTGGACGATCGCCCCCACCGACACCAGCTTCAGGCCGCGGTCACGGGCCAGGAGCAGCTCGGGCTCGTACGAGATGGCCAGGTCCGCCTTGCCGGCCGCCAGCAGCTTCAGCGGCGCCGCGGGGTCCGAGGGCGCCCGCGGGCGGACGTCGAGCCCCTCGTGGCGGAAGTCGCCGTCCGCCAGCCCGGCATAGATCCCCACGTGGTCGGCGTTGGGAAAGAAGTCGAGCACCAGGTTGAACGGCTGGGCACGCGGCGGCGTCGTCGACTCCCGCTTGGTCCCGCACCCGACCGCCCCCAGCGCCAGCGTCGCTGCGGCGGTCGCCAGGGCGAGTCTCCTCGTCACGTCGCCACCTCGTCGCCTCGGTGGGCCCACGGCAGCAGCCGCCGCTCGGCCAGCCTCAACACGGTGAACAGCGCGATCGCGAAGCCCGAAAGCACCACCACGGCAGCGTAGGCCCGGGCGGTCTCGAACTGGGGAATCGCCTGCAGGATGAGGTGCCCGAGACCGTCGGACGACCCCGCCTGCTCGGCCAGGACCGCCCCGATCACCGCGACCGCCACGGCAATCCGGGTCCCGCTGAACAATGCGGGCAGCGCGGCGGGAGCCTCGACCCGCCGGAAGGTCTGCAGCCGCGAGGCGTCGAGCGTGCGCATCAGCTTGCGCAGGTCGGGGTCTACCCCGGCCAGCCCGTCGAGGGTCGTCACCGTGACCGGGAAGAAGCACACCAGCCCGACGATCGCCAGCTTGGGTGCGAGGTCGTAGCCGAGCCAGACGACCAGCAGCGGCGCGACGACCACGATCGGGATGGTCTGGGAGGCGACAAGCAGGGGATAGGCCGTGCGCCGCAGGGTCAGCGACAGGTGGATCGCCGCCGCGCAGGCGAGGCCGGCCGCCACTGCCACCGCGATGCCCAGGATCACCTCCGCCGCGGTGACCTCGAAGTTGTGCCACAGCAGCGTCCGGTCGTCATACAGGGCGGCCGCGACCTGGGTCGGCGCGGGGAGGAGGAAGTCGTCGATCCCGCTCAGCAGGGTGTACGCCTCCCAGCCCACGAGGAGCAGGAGCGCCAGCGCGAGCGCCCGGGTCACGCCAGGCCCTCCAGCGCCCGCTCGCGCAGCCTCACCACCGCCACGTCGGTGCGGCTGCGTGGCCGGGCCAGATCGACCGCGAGCTCGGCCACGTTGCTGCCCGGCCGGGGCGACATCACGACCACCCGGTCCCCCAGAACGACCGCCTCCTCGACGTCGTGGGTGACCAGGACGACGGTCCGCGGCTCCCGGGCCAGGGCGTCGGCCAGCCAGGTCTGCATCTGGGCGCGGGTGAGGGCGTCGAGCGCCGCGAACGGCTCGTCGAGGGCCAGCACCGGCTTGCCCGACAGCAGCGTGCGCAAGAAGGCGACGCGCTGGCGCATGCCGCCCGAGAGCTCGTGAGGCATGGCGGGCTCGAACCCGCCCAGGCCCAGCTGCGCGAACAGCGGCCGGGCCCGGGCCCGGGCCTGCGCCCGGCTGGAGCCCGCCACCACCAGGGGCAGGGCCGCGTTGTCGAGGGCGCTCGACCACGGCAGCAGCAGATCCCGCTGGGGCATGTAGACCGCCGGATCCGTCTCGACGTGGCCCGCAGCCGGCCGTCGCAGGCCGCAGATCAGCTCCAGCAGCGTCGACTTCCCGCAGCCGCTCGGCCCTACCACGGTCACGATCTCCCGGGGCGCGGCGCGCAGCGACATCCCCGCCAGCGCCTCGACCGGACCGCGGCGAGAGCGATACGAGAAGCTCGCCGCGCGGACCAGCACCCCGCGGGCGGCGCGGCCCCCAACGATTCGAGGCTCCTGGACGGGAGCCTCGGGACGGATTGTCGTCGCTCCCTTCGCGGGCATTACCCCACAGGTTCGAAGGGTCAGCGCCAGGCGGAACCTAGGTCCCCGGAGGCGCTATCTCAGCCGGCTCTGCCCGCCAGCCCCCCTGTTCGGTTGCCGAGCCATCGTAGCGCAGCCCGCGCCGGGCTCCGCCGCACCTCGGCGGGCGGATCCCTGCGCGGTGGGCGGCCCGGTCGCTCGCCGGGCCCGCACGGTCAGGCCCCGGACCCGACCACCGGCCGGGTCAGCGCCTTGACGAAGTCCTCGAGCTGGTTGGTGGTCCAGCATTCGAACGCCTCGCAGTAGCGCTCGTAGGCCGCGATCACCGAGTCGCCGTAGTTCCAGTACAGGCGCGGCTCCGGGTTGAGCCAGTAGGTGCGGCCGGCCCTCTCAGCGAGCGCGGCGAACAGGTCGTCCCGCGGGTCGCGTCCGTTGGTCCGCGCGTCGCCCAGCACGATCACGGTGGCGCGGGGATGGAGTTCGTCCTCCACCTGGGCGAGGAACTCGGACCAGACCCGGCCGTAGTCGGTGTAACCGGAGACGTCGGCCACCCCGGCGTCGCGGCCGATCGCCTCGGACACCGCCTTGAAGGATCGCTCGCGCTCGAAGATGTCCGTGACCTCGGAGATGCGCTCGATGAACACGAACGACCGCAGCTTGCGGAACGCGTCATGCAGGGCGTGCAGGACCGACAGGAAGAAGACCGAGGCGGACGTCACGCTGGTCGAGACGTCGCACAGCACGTAGATCTCGGGTCGCCGCGGGCGCAGGGGGCGGAACTTCAGCTTGACCGGAACCCCGCCGGTCTCCAGCGAGGCGCGCATGGTCCGGCGCACGTCGACGTGGGCGTGGCGCCGGCGCCCCCGCAGCTCGTGGCCCTGGGTCGCGAGGCGGCGCTTGAGCTGCGCGACGATGCGGTGCACCGCCGCGAGATCCTGCAGGGGGCCGGACGGGAGCGCGCGGTCGAGCTCGCTCAGCGGCCGGGCGGGCGGGAGCTTGCGGTTGCGCTCGATCATCGCGCGCTCGAGCTCGCGTCGCAGGTGCGCCTCGAAGGCCCGCAGCGCCTCGCGAGGCAGGCCCTCGCGGCGAGGGTCACCGGCCGGAAGGTCGGGCTGGGGCTCCGAGCGCATCCCCAGCGCCCGCCGGATCCGCTGGACGTCGACCCCGATCACGCCCGACCCCTCGGCCTGCCGGCCGAAGGCGGCTATGGCCAGCCGGGCGAGGTCGCGCATCGCCTCCTCCGAGCCGTCGCGCAGGGCGGCGGCGATCTGCTGGCGTAGGGTGTCGAGGTTGATCTGATCGCCGCCGTCGAGCCCGCCCTCCTCCCGCACCTCGTGCCGAACCGCCTCGCCCTCCGGGGCGCGGAAGAAGAAGCGGTCGAAGATCAGCTCGAACACCCGCCGGTCCTCCTGCGACTTGGCCAGCGTCGCGGCCAGCGACTCGCGCACGTCGTCGCGCTCGGCCCACGGGACCTCCCGCAGCGCGGCGAAGGCGTCCAGCAACTCGGAGGTGCCGACCGCCAACCCCTCGCTGCGAAGCTCCTCGGCGAAGGCGAGAAGCTGGGCCGGCACCCCGGCGGCGCCGTCCCGGCCCTCGGCGCCCGGCGTCGTGGCGGCCATCTAGGCGCTCCGAGGCGCCCCGGACGGCACGTCGGCGCCGGCGAGCTGGACGCCCACGCGCTCGGCGACGGTGTCCAGGTCGGTCCGGTGCTTGACGATGACGCTCATCGTCTCACGGAACGTTTCGGCGTCGATGTCATCGGCGCCCAAGAGCAGCAGCGCCCGTGCCCAGTCGATCGACTCGGCGATCGAGGGGGGCTTCTTGAGGTCGAGCTCGCGGACCCGGTGCACCACCTCGACCAGCTTGCGGGCCACCGTTTCGGCCAGGTCCGGGGTGTGCAGGCGCACGATGGCGAGCTCGAGGTCGAGGTCAGGGTAATCCAGCCACAGATACAGGCACCGGCGCTTGAGCGCCTCGGTCAGCTCGCGCGAGTTGTTCGAGGTGAGCACCGCCACCGGACGCGTCCGGGCATCGATCCGCCCGAGCTCGGGGATCGAGATCTGGAAGTCGGACAGCAGCTCGAGCAGCATCGCCTCGAACTCCTGGTCGGTCTTGTCGATCTCGTCGATGAGCAGCACGACCGGGTCGGTGGAGGCGATCGCGGTCATCAGCGGGCGCTCTAGCAGGAAGTCGGCCGAGAAGATGTCGTCCTGGACCGCGTCCCATCCCGACCCGGGGTCCTCGGTCTGGATGCGCAGCAGCTGCTTGCGGTAGTTCCACTCGTACAGCGCCTTGGCCTCGTCGAGGCCCTCGTAGCACTGCAGCCGCACCAGCCGGCGCTGGAGATAGCGCGACAGCGCCTTGGCCAGCTCGGTCTTGCCCACGCCGGCTGGTCCCTCCACCAGCACGGGCTTGCCGAGCTTGGTCGCCAGGTAGGAGACCAGGGCGGTCGAGTCGCCGGGCAGGTAGCCGACCGAGCGCAGGCCGTCGGCCACCTCGCCGACCGATCCGGGATCCGGGATCACCGAACCCATTATGCCCACCGGCTGGGGGATACTCGCTCCGTCGTGTCCCAGTTCGCCCGGCTCCTCGCCGAGATCGTTCCCGAACAGCATCCCGACGTCGAGCCCACCAACCCGACGCCCTACCTGCTGCTGATGCTCTTCGGGTTCGTGGTGGGCGCGGTGGGTCACCTGGTCCGCTCGCGGACCCTCGTGGCGATCGGCGTACTGGCGGTCTTCATGGGGACCGTGCTGCTGCCGATCGGGATCTTCCTGGCCCGGTCTTGAGACCGACTCCTGCTCACGCTGACATGATTTGGTCGCGTCGGCTCGTCGCACGCGGCGGCGCGATCTGACGCAGACCCCAATGCCCGAGACCGTTACCGCAGTCACCTCGTTCTCCAAGGCGCTGATGCTGGGCGAGATCCACGAGGAGCTGGTGTTCCCCTATCCGACGCCCGACGCGGCCGAGGCCGACAGGATCCGCGAGCTCGTCTCCGGCTTCCGCCAGTACGCCGCCGAGCACGTGGACTCGCGGAAGATCGACCGCGATGCGTGGATCCCCGACCGGATCTACCGCGACCTCGGCGAGCTCGGGCTGATGGGCCTCCACGTGCCGGAGGAGTACGGCGGGCAGGGCCTGTCGCAGACCGGGTACGCGCGCGTGTTCGAGGCCATCGGCCAAGTGAACGGGTCGCTCACGATCGGCATGGGCGTCCACCAGTCGATCGGGTTCAAGGGAATCTCGATGTTCGGCTCCGACGAGCAGAAGGAGCGCTTCCTGCCCGACCTGGCGGCGGGCCGCAAGCTGGCGGGCTTCGCGCTGACCGAGCCCAACGCCGGCTCCGACGCCTACCACCTCGAGTCCAGGGCCGTCCGCCAGCCCGACGGGTCGTGGATCCTCAACGGCGAGAAGCGCTGGATCGGGAACGGGGGGCGCGGCGACGTCTTCACCACCTTCGCGCGCGCCGAGGTCGACGGCAAGGAGAGCCACGTCGCGCTGATCGTGGAGAAGGGGATGAAGGGCTTCGAGGCGGGCGAGCCGTACGACACGATGGGGTTGCGGGGCAACAACCTCTGCCCCCTGTACTTCCACGACGTCCGGATTCCGGGCGAGAACGTCCTCGGGGAACCGGGCGAGGGGTTCCGGATCGCCATGCAGGTGCTCAACAACGGCCGCCTGGGCCTGGGCACCGGGTCGGTGGGATTGGCCAAGCGCCTCCTCGACATGACCATCGAGCACGTCACCCAACGCCGGCAGTTCGGCCAGCCGCTCGCCGACTTCGACATGGTGGAGGACAAGGTCGGGTGGATGGTGTCCTACCTGTTCGGGCTCGAGTCGCTCGCCTACCTGACCACCGGGCTGGTGGACGCCGGCATCGAGGACTACTCGGTCGAGTCGGCCATCGCCAAGGTGATCGGGACCGAGTTCGTGTGGTACCAGGCCAACCGGGCGATGCAGCTGAAGGGGGGCGCCGGATACATGCGCGATGAGCCCTACGAGCAGATCATGCGCGACATCCGGATCTTCCCGATCTTCGAGGGCGCCAACGACGTCCTGCGCTCGTTCATCGCTCTGTCCGTGCTCAAGCCCCTGGGCGACGAGCTGCGGCTCCTGACCGACTTCGACCTGTCGCGGCCCACCCAGCTGGTCGGCGCCTGGGCCAGCTACGTGGGGGGACGGGTCAAGCGCGAGGTCCTCCCCGACTCGATCACCCTCGCCCACGACGAGCTCTCGGACCTGGCGGCCACGGTGGGCGACCAGGTCAAGCGCCTGCGCGCCACCGGGGAGGCGGCGCTGCGCCGGCACGGGCGGGAGATCACGCAACAGGGGATGACCCACAAGCGCCTGGCGTCGGCGCTGAGCGACGTCTACGCGCAGGTCGCCGTGCTGTCACGGGTGACGGCGATCTTCGAGGACCAGGGCGTCGAGGCGTCGGGCCAGGAGCGCTACATCGCGCAGACCTTCTGCGAGCGTGCACGCCGGCGCGTCGAGGCCCAGCTCGACAAGGTCGAGGGCAACGACGACGATCGGATGCACTCGATCGCCCGTCTCGCCTACAAGCGCGGCGCGTACGGATACACGCTATTCGACGACTAGGACTGGCCGATCTGAGCGCGCTGCGAGGTCCGCCCAGGGCCGGGCGCAACGGCTCGCCGGCCATACCCGCGCAGCGCCGCTGCGACGACATGGCTCGCGGGGCTATGCGGGCGTCGAGTCGCCCCCGACGTGGTCGCCGTCCCCGGGCCCCCGCCGCGCGCGCTCGGCGCCCAGCACCTCGGTGTCGGCCAGGTGAGGCCGCTCGTCCGGGAGGTGGACCTCCCGGTTCGAGTGGCGATCGGCCGCCGGTTCGCGCTCCCGGGCGCGGGGGAGCGGCGGCTCGGGGCGATGGGCGGCGCGCACCCGGTTGCCGGCGTAGGCCAGCATGCCCGCGGCGCCGAGCGCGACGAAGATCCCCCAGTGCGTGCCGACCGAGACCCCCCGGCCAAGGTCCGGCTTGTCGAACAGCCGCCAGACGACCAGCAGCGACGCCCACGCGCCCGCCAGGGTGAGGACGGGACCGTCGCCACCGGGCAGGTGGAAGGCGCGGCGCTCGCCGCGGGCCAGCAGCAGGGCCAGCACTCCTACACACACCAGCAGGACCGCGGCCTCGACGAAGGAGAACACGAACAGGGCGCTCTTGGTGCCCGACGCGGTGGCGACCTGAAGCCTGCCGTTGACCACCGCCCGGACCGGAGCGCTGGTCGAGTACCACGGCAGGAACATGGTGGCGAACAGCCCGAGTGCCGCCACCCCGGCCATCCGCTGCTCGGGCGACAGCGCTCGCCACGCCGTGGCGATCCGGCGCGCCCCGGTAGCCGCGAGCTCGGTCGTGGGCGAGGAGCTCGCCACCCGGCTAGGCCCGTGCGCCGGCGCGGGCCCCCATACGGTCGGCGAGCAGCGCGCAGTCGTGGGCGGACACCGGCCGGATCTGGCCCTGGAAGGCGAGCTTCCAGTGCTCGCGCGGCCACTTGCGGATGTGCTCGAGCTCGTCCACCAGCGTCTCCGCGGGCAGCCAGTCCGGCTCGTCGAGCACGACCTCGGGCTCGGTCGGGAAGCGCCAGGGATAGGCGTCGGCGCGTCCCGGCTTGCCCGGCCAGATCTGGCTGCGATCCTCGAACAGCTCGCCGACGACCCGGACGCTCGCCGCAAACGCCATCCGCCTGGTCAGATACAGGAAGATCTGGTCGCCCCGATCGATCTCGAGGGCGAAGTTGCGGCGGCGCTCCTTGAGCCCGATCAGCCGCAGGCCGCGCTCGAGCGTGGCGGCATAGTTCTCGGGCGATCCCGTGAGGATCCAGGCTCGCGACGGCTCCCTCGCCATCGGCCGATTGTACGGCCGGCCGTCCCGCCCCCGTCCGGACCGGCGCCGTCAGCTGATCGGTATGTCCTCCACCTCGACGGGCTCGCGCCGGCGCAGCTCGAGGCGCTCGAGGTACCAGTCGATCAGCGCGCGCAGCAGCAGGAGCAGCTCACGGACCAGCTCGGCCACGGCGCGCCGCAGCTCGGGCGGCACCAGCCCGCGACCGAGGTCCAGCAGCGCGAGGAGCGCCTGGGCCTCGAGGCTGCGCCCGTCCGCCTCCTCCGTCGCGGGGCTGGCGTAGCCGCTTGCCGGAGGACGTTGCGGCCCGGCCTGGGCGCCCGCGCGGCGCGCCTCGCCGCCGGCCTGCGCGATGACCCGTTCCGCCGCCTCCTGGGCCGCGCGCACGCGGCGATTGAGCTCCTCGAGCGGGTCCGGCTCGCCGGGGGCACCCGCGCCCGGGTCGCCACCCGGACCCGGATCGAACGAGGAGCGGTTATCCGGGGGCAAAACCATGGTCGAGCGTGACCTGGAGGACGCCGTCGGCAAAGGCCGCGTGGGCGGGACGGTATTCGGCAAGCGCCGGCGGGAGCATGATCGTGCGCTTGTGGCCGTCGACGCGAACCACGAGCTCCGGGCCGATCTTCTTCAGCGAGATCTCGCCCCGGCGCGCGAACGGCAGCTCGAGGCGCAGCCGGGCCTCTGCCTCGTCCACCTCGAGCTCGTGGGAGAGCGAGGTGTGGAGGACCGCGGCGGCGTCGCGATCCCCGAACACCGCGTCGCCGAGACGGTCGAGCATTGCCGGGCCCGCAACCTCGTGCTCGAAGTAGGGAGCCGGAAGCACCGGCACGGGCGCGAAGGCCGAGTACACGCGCTCCAGGTGATCCTGCTGGCGATCGCGCCAGGCGCCGAAGTAGGTGCCGGCGACCGCGGCGGGGAAGACGCGGTTCACCACCACCGCGTCGGTCAGGTAGCCGTAGAGGTTGAGGTAGGTGAAGGTGCGCATCGCCTCGCCGATGACCATCTTGTCGGGGTTGGTAACGAGGCGGATGGTCGCCCGCGAGCGATCACGGAGAATCTCGTTCATCGCGATGAGGTTGTCCATCAGTCGCTGCACGTCCGCGAACACGGCCTCGCCCGGCAGCGAAACGTCGAGGACCGAGCGGGCCAGCGGCCGGGCCGCCGCCAGGAGCTGGCGCTCGTGGGGGAAGACCTTCTCCAGCCACCAGCGCGCGACGTCCGGGAACGAGAGGAGCCGCAGCGTCTCGCCCGTCGGCGCGCAGTCCACGACGACGGCGTCCCAGCGGTCGGACGCGTGATGGCGCTTGAGCTGCAGCAGCGAGAACAGCTCGTCCATGCCCGGCGGAACCGTCAGCTCCTCGGCCGTGATCCGGTTGACTCCGTGCTCGATCAGCAGCTCGCCCAGCCACCCCGACACCGCTGACCAGTGGCGCTCCATCTCGTCCTGGGCCTGGACCTGCTGGCCCCACAGGCGCCCCACGACCCGGGTGGGCTCGTTGCCGATCTCCGCCTCCAGCGCCTCCGAGAGCGAGTGCGCGGGGTCGGTGGAGAGCACGAGCGTGCGCAGGCCGTCGGAAGCGCAGCGCCGCGCCGTGGCGGCTGCCACCGAGGTCTTTCCCACCCCTCCCTTGCCGGTGTAGAGGATCGTCCGTGGCGCCATCCGCGGCAGTCTAGGCGCCGCCACGACGAGTCGGGACGCTCAGACCAGATGAGTTCCGGGCGGCAGCCGCCCCGGCCCGGCATAGCGCCGCAGGTAGTAGCTGAACCGCGCGGCCTTGGCGCAGTAGATGGCGACACGGGTTCGGCGGCACAGGCCGGCCAGGAAATCGCGCAGGAGCACGTGGTAGTTGACATCCGAGATCTCGCCGCGGTTGCTGTAGCGCGACCAATGTCCGATGTCGAACCCGGGAAGCGAGCGCCGGGCGTCGCGATCGCCGGCCGCGAACAGGGCGGCGGCATGGGCGTCGCCCAGCGAGTGCCAGGCGTCCCAGAGTCCGTTCAGCGCCTGGACGAACCCGTTGATGACCCGGTAGCGCGGAGCGAAGCTGTACTCGGCGTAGTACGCGCCCCACCGGGAGGGGGCGCGGACGCCGAGTGGCGCCGGCAGATCGTAGAGCCGTAGCGCCTGGCGGATGGCGTCGGCGTAGCGACCGTCGTGCGTGCGCCGGAAGGCGGCGCTGAGCGCGACCAGCGCCGTGCCCTGGGATAGGCCACTCGTCCAGGGGGGCAGGCCGCGCCCGAACCGGAACAGGTACTCCCAGGTCAGCGCCGACCCGCGCATCGAGCCGAGCGCCAGGAGCTCGTTGACCATCGCCAGCCCCTGGCCGGCGTAGCCGTGGCGGAGCAGCGCCTGAGCGCGGCCCCAGTTGGCCAGGGCGTGGAACTGCAGCGCGTCACCGGGGACGTACTCGAGGAGCACGCGGCTGTGCCCTACGCGCACCCGCGAGCCCGGGGCGGGCACGCGCCTGGCCCTCGTCCACCAGACGGTGTTTCGCTCGAGCTGGGTGAAGGCGAGGTTCAGCCGGGAGGCGGTCAGCTGGCCTCGCTGGGCGAGCCAGCCCACGGTGCCGATCGCGTTCGTCTGCCCGGCCCGCAGGACACCGCCCAGGCGGTTGCGGGCCGCGAGCGCGTTCTCCCAGACGGCGAGCTTGGCGTCGTGCGTCGCCTGGCTGATCTGGCCGCTCGCCAGCAGCTGGGCGAGCTTGGCGCGGACCGCCCCGGGCGGGGGCGGGGGGGTGGAGTTGGAGCCAGGCGTCGGGGCGTCGGCCACGCTGGCCAGCGCCCGGACGGTGGTGTCGGGCACGAACGGGTCGTTCTCGGTGTGGACGCGCCCGTGGTCGAGCACCAGCACCGGCGACGCCGAGGCGCTCGCCGCAGGCCACAGGAGGAAAGCGGCCGCGCAGGCCAGGCGCATCCGGCGCACCGGCTGATGGTACGCTCGCCGCTCGCGCGCCACCCTGGCCGCAATCCGGCTTGCAACCGAGGAAGGATCACTTGTCGCCCCGGAACTACGTCTCACGCGGGTTTGTCGCACTTTTGCTGGGCTCTTTTGCACTCACGCTCGCGGCGTGCGGAGGCGAGGACCCCCAGAAGCTGATTGACGAGACGTTCAGCGCAGGCAAGAACGTCCACAGCGGAAAGGTGAGCGTGGGGTTGAGCGCTACCCCTCAGGGCTCGGCCCAGGCCTCGCAGCCGGTCTCGCTGAGGATCAACGGGCCCTTCGAGAGCCAGGGCAAGGGCAACCTGCCGAAGTTCGACCTGGGGCTTTCGGTGAGCACCAGCGGAAGGTCGTTCAGCGCCGCTGCGGTGTCGACCGGCCAGGCCGGGTTCGTCAAGCTCGGTGGAAGCGCCTACCAGCTGCGTGACGACATCTTCGCGATGCTCAAGCGCGCCTATTCACAGGCCCAGGCGCAGAAGGGCGGCAGCACGCAGACGACTCCAGCGGCGCTGGGCGTCACCCCGCGGACGTGGTTGCGGGACGCCAAGAACGAGGGCAGCGAGGACGTCGCCGGAACGGACACCGCCCACGTGTCGGCCAAGATCGACGTGCCGAAGATGCTCGGGGATCTCAACCGCGCGCTGGCCAAGGTGCGCGCCAAGGGGCTCCCGCAGGCGAGTCAACTGCCGCAGTCCATCACCCCGCAGCAGCAGAAGCGGATCAGCGACGCGATCAGGGGCGCGACGTTCGATTTCTGGACCGGCAAGGACGACAAGATCCTGCGCAGGCTGGTGATCAAGCTCAACTTCCGGGTTCCGCCCTCGGAGCAGGCCTCGGCGCGGGGAGTCACCGGCGGACGTCTCGCCTTCGACTTCCAGATCTCCGACCTCAACCGGCCGCAGCAGGTCAGCACCCCCGCCAACCCGAGGCCGTTCAACGAGCTCGGGCCCGCCGTGCGCTCGCTGGTTACCGGTGGCCAGGCCGGCGCCGGGGCGGGCGGGGCTCCCGGAGCCGGTGCGTCGGGAGCCGGAGCGCCCAGTGGCGGGGCGCCGAGTCCCGCCGCCCAGCAGGCCTACATACGCTGCATCCAGCAGGCCGGCGGCGACGTGGCCAAGGCACAGCGCTGCGCCGCCCTGGCCGGCCGCTGACCGGTAGGCGGCGGCCCCACCCGGAGCCGCCGCCTTCTCAGCCCGAGGCGCCCGTGGCGGCGGCCAGACCGAAGCCGGCGCGGTAGAGCTCGTCCACCCGACGCAGCTCCGACGCGTCGAGGTCGGGCACCTCGTCGCCGCCGGCCGCCGCCCACTCCTCGAGCTGGGCGACCGTGTTGACCGTGTGCACCACGCAGGCTATGCCCGGCTGGGCGAGGATCCATTTCATCGCCGCCTGGGCCGGCGTCCGGCGGCCGCCGCGGAGCAGGAAATCGAGCCGATCCACCTTCTGCAGCCCGTCTATCAGCCACTCGCGCGGGCGATGGCGGCGGTGGTCGTTACCGGTGAAGCTGGACGTCGGCGTCAGGTGGCCCTCCAGCAGCCCGCTGGAGGTCGGAACCCGCGCGATGACTCCGACGCCACGGCTCTCGGCCGCGCCCAGGAACTCCGATCCGGGTTCCTGCTCGAGGAGGTTGTAGACGGTCTGAAGCGACGCGATCGGCCGCTCATCGATAGCCCGCAGCCCCTCGTCCCTCCACCCGATCTTCGGCCCGAGCGCGACGCCGTAGTGGCGGAGCTTGCCCTCCTTGCGCAGCTCCTCCAGCGTCTCCCACAGCTCATCGCGCTCGAGCGCGTCCATCCGGGGGTTGTGCAGCTGGTAGAGATCGACGTAGTCGGTGCGCAGCCGTCGTAGGCTCGCCTCCAGCGCCCGCCGGGTGCGGCCGGCCGACCAGTCGTGCGGGCGTTCACCCTCCGCGTGGCCCTGGCGCTCGGAGTCCAGGACGTAGCCGAACTTGGTCGCGATCTGGATCGAATCGCGCCGAGCGCCGGCGCGCTGGAGCGCCGTTCCGACGATCTCCTCGTTGGCGCCCTGGCCGTAGGTGTCGCCGGTGTCGAACAGGGAGATTCCCAGCTCGAGCGCCCGCGCCACCAGCCGGTCCGGGTCCTCGTGCTCGCCCCACCAGTCGGAGCCGAGCGCCCAGGTGCCGAACGCGATCGCGGAGGTGTGGAGGTCGGTGTCGCCGAAACGCCGGATCTGCACCGCGGGAAGTGTAGAAGGGCGCCGGCACGCCCGGGCGCGGCCGTATTGTTGCGCGCCATGAGCGGCGGCCCGAACCGCTCCGGCCTGCGCGCCTTCCCGCTCGGCGAGGGCTGGCCGTACCTGCTGACACCGTTCATCGCGGTGGCGGTGGCGCTCGAGATCCTGCACGGCCCGCCGGCCGCGGTGTTCGCCGCGTCGGCCCTGGGCGTGATTCCGCCGGCGGCGCTGATGGGCCGGGCGACCGAGCAGCTGGCGGATCGGGCCGGCCCCGGGATCGGGGGTCTCCTGAACGTGACGTTCGGCAACGCGCCGGAGCTGATCATCGCGCTGTTCGCCCTCGCCCGGGGACTGCACGAGGTGGTCAAGGCGACCCTGGTGGGCTCGATCCTCGGCAACGTCCTGCTGGTGCTGGGCGGCGCCATGCTGTGGGGCGGCCTGCGACACGATCATCAGCGCTTCAACCGGACGGCTGCCAATGCCCAGTCGGCGATGCTGCTGCTCGCGGCCGCGGCACTCGCCATGCCGGCGGTGTTCCAGCTCGTCGAGGGTCGCTCGCTACCGGCGGTCGGGTCCGAGCGGACCGACTTCTCGAGCATGGCGGACGACCTGTCCTTCGTGGTGGCGGCGATTCTCATCGTCACCTACGGGTTCGGACTGGTGTTCTCGCTTCGCACCCACCGGGACCTGTTCAATCCACCGGAGGAGAAGGACCGTCGCGGCGCCGGTTGGAGCGTCCGGCGCTCGGCGATGCTGCTGGGGCTCGCCGGAGTGGTGGTCGGCCTGATGTCCGAGATCCTCGTGGGCTCGATCAGCGCCGCGGCGAAGTCGGCCGGGCTCAGCGAGTTCTTCATCGGGGCGATCATCGTGGCGATCGTCGGCAACGCGGCCGAGCACTGGGTGGCGGTGCTCGTGGCGGGCAAGAACCGGATGGACCTGGCGGTCAACATCGCGATCGGATCCAGCGCCCAGGTGGCGCTGTTCGTGGCGCCGGTCCTGGTGCTGGCGTCGTTCGCGGTCGGGCCGTTTCCGATGGCGTTCGTGCTCAACGGCTTCGAGCTGGCGGCGATCTTCCTCGCCGTCGTGATCGCCAACCACGTGACCAACGAAGGGCAGTCGACGTGGTTCGAGGGCGTGCAGCTCCTCGCCGTCTACGCGGTGCTGGTCACGGCCTTCCTGTTCGCCTGAACGACCCGGCCGCGACGCGCCCGCCTACTCCCGCCCGACCTCCTGGTCGTCCTCCTCGAGCTCGTCGGCCTCGTTGTCGTCCTCGTCGGTGACCGAAGCCGACGCGCCGGGGTGATAGCGGACCTGGAACGCCTCGAGCAGCTCGTCACGCTGGTGCTCGTCGATGGGGGACTCGTCGGAGATCAGCACCCAATCCGCTCCCTCGAACTCCTCCATGTTGAAGATCTCGGCGTCGAGCTCGGGCGAGTCGTCGACGACCACCAGCACCTCGGTCTGGGGGTTGAAGTACGTGCCCGGACGGTTGAGGGCCTCGTCCACTTCGAACGCGCGCGGGTCGGCCATGCCGGCAGCCTACCCGCGTCGCGGGTGGGTCGTAACCGCGCCCTCAGCCGAGCTCGCGGACCTGGCGTTCGACCTCGGCCTCCACGTCGAGCGGCTCCTT
This sequence comes from Solirubrobacteraceae bacterium, assembly GCA_045805565.1. GTDB lineage: Bacteria > Actinomycetota > Thermoleophilia > Solirubrobacterales > Solirubrobacteraceae > DATAEY01. Next base: position 26,735 of record JBJMKZ010000005.1, read on the forward strand.
GCCGGCGCGCATCCGCCGCTCGTTGCGGGCGATCACCAGCTGACGGATCTCGGCCCGCAGTTCCGGATCGACGGCGGGCGCGGTCAGCCGTGCCAGCTCGGCCTCCACGTCGAGCGGCGGCTCGCCCCTTCGCATCCTGCGCTCGTTGCGAGCCTGCAGCAGCTGGCGGATCTCCTCGTCGCGCTCGCGCGCGCCGAGCCCCCCGCCTCCGGTCGGGGGACGGTGCCCGCGTCCGCGCTCCTCGTCGATCGAGAACGCTCCGCGACCGATCTGGTCGTACAGCCTGCCGGTGCTCAGGAAGGTGATCAGGGCGATCAGCGTGCCGCCGACCACGACGACGATGAGCACTGTCCCGAAGACGTCCTGCACCGCGCTCAGCAGCGGCGCGCGCCTGGACGGGCGCGCGAGCGCGAATGGGGGCAGTGGCACGGCACTGTCCTAGATTGTCTCCCATGTGGCGCCGGCTGATGCGTCGGACGTTCGCGCCGCGGCGCCCGCCGCTGTTCATGGAACAGTGGGCGCTCGCCCTGGTGACGGTCGTCCTGCTCGGCGCCGGAATAGCCCTGGCCATCGGCCTCCTGCGGTAGCGAGGCCCCGGTTGAGGGCGCGCCTACCCTGCGGTAGCCTATTTGGTTGACTGACCAGTCAATCTATCCCGCGACGCGTGGACCGTCTTTGCGCCCGTCCGCGCGGACTCGAAGGAGAGGCAGCCAAGTGGTCGATTTCACGCTCACCGACGAGCAGAGGGCCCTGCGCGAGATGGCCCATGACTTCGCCGCCAACGAGATGCGCCCGGTGGCCTGGGACTACGACCGGGACAGCACCTGGCCGGAGGACATCCTCCGCAAGGCGTGGGAGCTGGGCATCCTCAACACCCACATCGCGGAGGAGTACGGCGGGCCGGGGATCGACTTCCTCGGTGGGGCGCTCATCGAGGAGGAGCTCGGCTGGGGCTGCTCGGGGATCGGGACCTCGATCGCGTGCAACGGGCTCGCCACCGCGCCGATCGTCATCGGCGGCTCCGAGGAGGTTAAGAGTCACTACCTGTCGTCGCTGACCGAGGAGTTCAAGCTCGCCTCGTTCTGCCTGACCGAGCCCGACGCCGGCTCCGACGTCTCGGGCATGCGCACGACCGCCGTCAGGAAGGGTGACAAGTACGTCATCAACGGCTCGAAGTGCTTCATCACCAACGGCGGCTACGCCGACTTCTACACGGTGTACGCGAAGACCGACAAGGACGCGGGGCACCGCGGCATCTCCGCGTTCGTGGTTCCGCGCGAGGCGGGGGTGGTGGTGGACAAGAAGGAGGACAAGATGGGCCAGCGCGCCTCCAACACCGCCACCATCACGTTCAACGACTGCGAGGTTCCCGCCGACCATCTCCTCGGTGAGGAGAACAAGGGCTTCAAGCTGGCCATGATGACCCTGGACCGCACACGTCCCGGGGTGGCGGCGATGGCGGTCGGGATCGCCCGGGCCGCGTTCGAGTTCGCCACCGACTACTCCAAGGAGCGCGTCCAGTTCGGCGTCCCGATCGCCATGCACCAGGCGATCCAGTTCATGATCGCCGACATGGCCACCGATGTGGAGGCGGCGCGGCTGTTGGTGTGGAAGTCGGCCGTGCTGCTGGACCAGGGCAGGCGCAACACGCTGGAGTCCTCTCACGCCAAGCGGTTCGCGGCGGATGCCGCGATGAAGGTCACCACCGACGCCGTCCAGGTCTACGGGGGCTACGGGTTCATCAAGGAGTATCCGGTCGAGAAGCTCATGCGAGACGCCAAGATCATGCAGCTGTACGAGGGCACCTCCCAGATCCAGCGGCTGGTCATCGCCCGCGAGACGTTGCTCCCGCGCCGCGTCGAGGAGCCGGCGGCCTCGGCAGTGGCCTGACGCCACGCGTCGTCCGCCCGCGCTGACAACTCGAAGCGATGGGTCGCGTCGCCGCCGTGCATGACATGGAAGGCCCGCTGGGGGCGGCCGAGCGCCTGTGGTACGACACCGCTCGCTGGCCGGCGTTCATCGACGGATTCGGCCACCTGGTCAAGGTCGAGGGTGACTGGCCCGCGCCGGGCTCGCGCGTGGTCTGGGACTCCACTCCCGCCGGGCGGGGCCGCGTGGTCGAGCGGGTGGTCGAGCACCAGCCAGGCGTGGGGCAGGCCGTCGAGGTGGAGGATCCGCGCCTGCACGGTACCCAGCGGGTCCGCTTCGAGCGGCTGGCGGACGGCACCGCGGTCGGGCTCGAGCTCGACTATCGGCTCAAGCAGCGCGGGCCGCTGACGGCGCTGGTGGACGCGCTGTTCATCCGCCGGGCCATCCGCGACTCGCTGCGGCGCACGCTGGCTCGCCTGTCGCGCGAGCTGCGCGCCGAGCTCGAGCTCCTGCGCTGAGCCGGCGCCCGACGCCAGCCGCGGCGGCGCGCGCCGGAGTCGATAGCCTTCCGCGCTCCCGGGCCGGCGCCTCGCGCGCCCGCCCTTCCCCTCAGGAAAAGGACCCGGAGCCAGCATGTTCGTCTTCAAAGCCGCGGTTGTGGGCGCGGGGACGATGGGAGGCGAGATCGCCCAGGTGATCGCCAGCGCGGACGTCCCCGTCGTGCTCAAGGACGTCGATCGCAAGTTCGTCGACCAGGGCCTGCACAAGGCCCGTGAGGTGACCGAGGGCCAGCTCGGCCGGCTGGTCAAGAAGGAGAAGCTCACCCAGGAGCAGGCCGAGGCCGGGGTCGAGGAGGTGGTCGAGCGCATCCACGGCACCACCGGCTATGACGGGTTCGCCGACGTCGACTTCGTGGTCGAGGCGGTGCCCGAGAAGATGGAGGTCAAGCGGGCGGTGTTCGGCGAGCTCGACGCGGTGACCTCCGGTCACGCGATCCTTGCCTCCAACACCTCGTCGCTGCCGATCTCCGAGATCGCCGAGGCGACGACGCGCCCGGACAAGGTGCTCGGCTTCCACTTCTTCTATCCGGCCACGATGATGCGGCTGATCGAGGTCATCGAGGGCGCCGAGACCTCGCCGGAGACCGTGCAGGCGGCGACCAACTTCGCCCAGGCGATCCGCAAGATGCCCATCCGCTGCGCCGAGTGCCCCGGCTTCGTGGGCAACCGGATCGCCAACTCCGCCATCTCGGAGGTGTGGCGTGTCCAGGAGGAGGAGGGGATCTCCACCGAGCAGGTTGACAAGATGGTCTCGGAGTCCAAGGCCATGCCCATGGGCCCGTTCTTCCTCACCGACATGCTCGGGCTCGACACCGTCCTGCATGTCGCCGAGCACCTGCGGGCGTCCTACGGCGACCGCTTCTACGTCCACCGCGGGATGAAGGAGCTGGTCGAGGCCGGCGACCTGGGCGCCAAGACCGGAAAGGGGTTCTATGAGCACGGCAGCTGAGGTCTCGACCGAGCGCCTGGTCGAGCGCTTCTCGCTCAAGGCGTTCGTCGAGTCGTGCCTGGTGCTCGAGGAGGGCGTCGCCACCGTCCGCGACATCGACCTGGCGATGATGACCGGCTTCGGGATCATCCCGCCTCCGTTCGCCCGCGCCGACGCCACCGGGCTCGACGACGTCCTCTCCTCGCTGGAGCGCGCGCAGGCCGAGTGGGGCGATGCGTTCGAGCCGCCGCTCATCCTCCGCCGGCTGGTCGCGCAGGGCCGGCTTGGCCAGAAGACCGGCCAGGGGTTCTTCCCCTACCCGCAGCCGGATGACGGGTTCGACCAGGGCGAGGTGGTGAAGCTCCAGACGCACGACCGGACCGCGATCGCCTGGCTGGACAACCCGCCCGCCAACTCGATCTCACCGCAGCTGTTCGAGGAGCTGGCGCGGGTCTGGGAGCACGTCGACGGCTCCCCCCAGATCCGTGCCCTGGTCATCGCCTCCGCGAACCCGATGCTCTACTGCGCCGGCGCCGATATCAAGTCGTTCACCCGGATGGACGAGGCCGATGGGCGAGAGCTGCTCGACAAGGGCCACGAGATCCTGCGGTCCCTGGGACGGTCCGGGACGCTGACCATCGCCGCGATCAACGGCCTGGCCCTGGGCGGAGGGTGCGAGCTGGCGATGGCCTGCGACGTGCGGATCGCGGCCGACTCGGCGATGTTCGGACAGCCCGAGATCAACCTCGGGATCATCCCCGGCTTCGGCGGCACCCAGCGGCTGCCGCGCCTGGTGGGGCCGGCCAAGGCGCTCGAGATGAACGCCACCGGCGAGGCGATCTCCGCGCAGGACGCCTACGACCACGGCCTGGTCAACCGGGTGGTCCCGGACCACGAGCTGTTCGACGTGGCGCGCAGCTGGGCGCGCAAGCTGGCCAGGCAGGCGCCTCTGGCCATCGAGCGGCTAAAGCGGGTCTCGGACCGCGCCGACCTGGATGAGGGCATCGAGGCCGAGAAGGAGGGATTCGCCGCCGTGTTCGGCTCCCAGGACGCACGCGAGGGAATCACCGCCTTCCTGGAGAAGCGCTCGCCGACGTGGAAGGGCGAGTAGTCCCCGTCCAAGAGGGCGCCGAGCGCCTGGCCGGGCTCATCCGCTCGGCCGGCTCGGTGGTCGCGCTCACCGGGGCGGGAATATCGGTCCCCTCGGGCATCCCGGACTTCCGCTCGCCCGGCACCGGCCTGTGGGAGAAGGTCGACCCCATGGAGGTCGCCCACATCGAGGCGTTCCGGCGAGATCCCGAGCGGTTCTGGGGCTTCTACGCGGAACGCTTCTCGAGCCTGCGCGACCGCCAGCCCAATGGCGCGCACCTCGCCCTGGTCGAGCTCGAGCGGCGCGGCCGCCTCGACGCGGTGATCACCCAGAACGTCGACATGCTCCACCGCCGGGCGGGCACCCGCGAGCTGGTCGAGGTCCACGGCTCGATCGCGACCTGCTCGTGCCCGAGCTGCGGGCGCGCGGTGGAGCTGGACGACGCTCGGGCCCGACTGGCGGCCGATCCGGGCGGCGTTCCGCGGTGCGAGTGCGGGACAGTGCTCAAGCCCGACGTGGTGCTGTTCGGCGAGCTGCTGCCCGACCACGCCATGGAGCGCGCCTACGAGCTCGCGGCCGCCGCCGACCTGCTGCTGTGCGTCGGCTCGTCGCTCGAGGTCTACCCGGTGGCCGGCCTGCCGCACGTGACCCTGGGGTCGGGTGGGGCGCTGGCCATCGTCACCCGCGGCGCCACGCCGGTGGACCATCTGGCCGAGGTGCGGCGCGACGGTGATGTGGTGGCGGAGCTCGAGGCGGTCATCGCAGCGCTCTAACCCTCGACTCGAGGGTTAGAGGGAGCGCCGGCGGCGGCTCGCGCCCGCAGCGCCGCCTCGAGCCGGCCAAGCGCCTCCTCGACCGCGGCGACCGTCGCGGGCGAGAGCTCGCCGGTCAGCGCCTCGTTGGCCGCCGGTCCCACCGCGGCTCTGCGGCCGCGCAGCTCGTCGAGGCGCTGGCTCATGTCGGCGGCGTCCTGGGGTCGCAGCTCGGTGATCGCCGCCTCCAGCGCGACCCGGAGCTGTAGCGCCGCCTCACGCGACCGGCCGGCCTTCAGGTCGACGCGCGCGCGCAGGGCGAGCTCCTCGCAGGCCAGTGGCTGGTCGCGCCCGCCCAGGAGGGCGGCGAGGCGCTCCTGGGGGCGCAGCGCGGCGATCCGGCGCTGGCGGCGACGAACGTCGAGGGGAACCTCGACCGCCTGGCTCCAGCGGCCGTCGGCCACCTGCTCGCCGCGGCCGTGGCCGAGCCGGGCGACGAGGGCCTGGTCGCGGGACACATCGTGGATCGAGGCGTCGGCGGCGGTCAGGCGATGCGCCCGCAGCGCGCGGTTCACCGCCCGCAGGGCCTCGTCAAGGGCGGCCGCCGACGCTTCGCGGCTCATCCCTTCCAACCACGCCTCGGCCGCGGCTGGCGGTACCGGCTCGGCGTCGATCACGGTCACCCGGGTGGTGGATACCGGCTGCGCGTCGGGCTCGGCCTGCGCCCGGCGCGGACGGCGGCGGCGCAGCAGACGCCGCTGGGGCGCTCCCAGTGTGGCCAGGACCAGGACGTGGCTGGGCTCCTGCGTCCCGGGTGTGCGCAGCACGTAGCGCCCGTCCTCGGGACCCAGCGACCACGGGAACTCGAACTGGGCGAACCGGAACCGCCGGTCGACTTCCGTCACGCGCGCGGACACCCGCGCGGCGGACTACTCGCCGTGGCGGGCGCGGCTCGAGGTCGTGCTGACGGGGATCGCGGCCTTCGAGGGCTTGACCGGGACGACCGGGTTGTCGATCTCGTTGAGGCGGTTGACCAGCTTCACCCACTGGTCCGGCTTGAGGACCGCGTTGAACTGCTGGCCGAGCTTGCCGTTGGCGCCGAACAGCGGCTGGAAGCCGACGTGGATGTGGTCGGCGTGATCGCTCATCGCGAGCGTGTTGCTCGCTCCCTCGAAGGTCATGAGCGAGATGATCTGGTGCGGCTTCATGATCCCCTGGAGGGTGAGCAGGCGCCGGATCGTGATGTCGGTGATCGAGCCCGCGCCCTGGTGGCCGGCGATCGGGATCCCGTTGACGGCCGCGATGTCCACCGCGTCGCCCGAGGAGTGCTCGGAGACCGTGCCCCCCTTGGTGTAGAACGAGTGGCCGCATTTCAGGCTGGTGATGGTCGGCTTCAGCCCGGCCGAGGTCAGGAACTCGATGGTGGCCAGGACCCGGCGGTCGATCTGGCCGGCCTGGACGTCGCGGCGCCCGCAGCCGTAGATGTTGATCCGCGGGTCGGCCAGGACGCGACGCTCCAGCGCCTCCTTGCTCAGCAGCAGGATCTGCCCGATCGTCGGGTTGCGCGCGTCAGGCCCGAAGAACGGGTTCTTGCCGGCCGCGCGGTAGATCGCCGTGGACTCGAGCAGCTTCCAGCCGTCGAGGATGGGCTTCGGGTCGACGGCGGGCGACTTGGGCCCGGCGGGACGAACCGAGAAGCTGACATGCGGCGCCAGCGAGGTGGTCTTGTCGATCCGGCCCAGGATCGTGCCGCCTATCACCTGGGCGCCGGGCTTGAGCTTGCGCAGCACGACGTCCTTGCGGTCGAGGCCCAGCACCTGCTTGAAATAGGCCTGGAAGGTGGTGTAGCCGGCCACCGGCTTGCCTGACTGGAGCAGCTGCTCCTCGCCGCCGGCGCGGTAGGAGCTGGGACGGCCCGGATGAGCGAACAGGCGCTCCTTGGCGAGCGGCGCGGGCCGCACGAGGCCCCGGCCGTGCCGGGAGCGGGTCGCGGTCTTGGCGAATGCCGCCGGCTGGCGCCCGGCGGTAGCGGGCTGCAGCGGCTTGGGGTCACGCGGCGGCAGGTCGAGGGTCTTGGCGAGCGCGGTGGCGTTCAGGGGCCGCGGCTTGGGCGCCGGATAGGAGGGCGCGACCCTTCCCAGCTTCGCGTACGTGTAGACGTTGCCGTAGACGTCCTGGAGGACGACGTAGTGCCCGAGGCTCTGGCTGAAGCCGACCTTCTTGATGATGCCGTCGTTGACGGCGATCACCGGGGCGCCACGACGGGAGTAGATGTTGATCCCGCGCCGCGTCGGCGAGCTGCCCACCGGCATCGCGGCGTTGCCGCTGCGCGTGCGCAGCGCGAGCTGGCGCTTGGAGATTCCGTCGGTGTACGTGGCCCGGGCCGCCACCGGGAAGTGCCCCTGGGTCAGACCGGTCAGCGCTCCGACGAGGTCGTCCGGCAGCCCGCCGATCAGCTTCGCTCGCAGCATCACCGAGTCGACGTACCAGCCCGCGTGGTTATAGGAGAAGATCGCCTGGCGCAGGTTGGTCTCGGCGCCGGCGGCCTTCAGGTACCGGGCGGCGGCGAAGATCGCGTCGACCGGGTTGTAGGGGTCCTTGCGCCCGTCGTCGTTGGCGTCGAGCCCGTACGTCTTCCACGAGGACGGGATGAACTGCATCCATCCCATGGCTCCCGCCGAGGAGACGTTGAGGTTGCGGCCGTAGTCGGTCTCGATCTCGTTGATCGCGGCGAGCACCTGCCACGGGACGCCGTACTCGGTGCCGGCAGCCTGGTAGATGGGGAGCAGGAACGGCGGAATGCGGAACTTCTCGATGAAGAAGTTGGGGACGCCGATCGCGGCCGGCCCGGGCACCGAGAGCGCGAATCCCGGGTTGGTCGGGGCGGCGGCCCGAGGCTGGTTCGCCTGGTTCTGGGTCTGCTCCTCGTCCTTCTTCTTTTTCTTCGGCTGCGCCTTGGTCTTGCGGGGGGCGGCGTCGGCGGGCCGTCGAGCGGGCGGCGTGACGACCGTCGGCTGCGGTGTGGGAGGCGGGGCCTCGGTCGTCTGCTGGGTGGTGTTCGCGCCCGGGGTCGTCGCGGTGTTGGGCCCGGCGGCGGTGGCCGACAGGTTCGCGGCGGCGTTCGGACAGAGCAGCGGATCCGGCGGGGGATCCTTGATCTCGCAGCGGTCCAGGCCGGAGGCGGGGGACAGGGACGATCCGAGGCCGACCGACAGCGCCCCGGTCACCACTAGGCTCGTGATCAGCTTCCGCGTCTTCATCCGTGCCGCCTGTCTCCTCCCATCACAGGCTCCTCCGGGGGCCCCGCTGTCCCTGGTCGGAGCCCAGCCCGGCGCTCGGGTGGGAGGAAGCTACTTGGTGGGGACGACGTTTTCAACGCGGAACCGTACGTGGAACATTCCTGTCAGCCTCCGAGCCGGAGGCCGGGCGACATGCCAGCCGGGACGTCGCCGCGGTCCGGGCCGACCGGCGGCACCGATCGGCCGTCCGCGGGACGCGGTCGAGCGATGCAACCCGCGGATCCGCGGAACGTTGCGGCCGGGCCCGCGCTCCGACGCGTATCTAACCCTCGAGTCGAGGGTTAGCTGTCGGGGCCTGGAGGCCGCGATGCGGTCGACCCGCTCCCCAGCAGGGCCGCCGGGCGGACGAGGGTGCGATATGGTCCGCCGGCCCACACCGTTGAGCGCACGAGTTGACCGACGACAGGTCGAGCCAGAGCATGAAGGACCGCCTGACGCGCCAGAGCGAGGACGCGCTGGGCAAGCTGGCGCAGGACCTGCTCGAGAACCCGCTCGTCAACGCGGCGCTCAGCCGGGCGTTCGAGGCTCGCGACAAGGCGGCCCAGGCCCAGGAGGTCGCGCTGGGGGCCCTCAACATCCCCTCCGCCGCGGACATCGAGCGCCTCACCCGGCGAGTTCGGTCGGTGTCCCAGCGCCTCGAGGGAATCGAGGACGGCGTGGACCGGCTCGACGAGCACCTGCGCTCGCTGGCCCGCGACGAGGCGCTGGGCGACCGGCTCGCGCGCATCGAGCAGCAGCTCACCGGCCTGGCCCGCGAGCTCGAGGCGGTTCGGGAGGCGCTCCCGGGAGCGCCGGATCCGATGCCGCGGGCGCAGGAGCGGATGCGGGTCGGCGATCCCGGGGCCTGAGCCCCCGGCCACGGATGGCCTCTCCGTTTCGCTCCCGCGACGAGTTTCGCGAGGTCATGGATCAGATCTTCACGATGATGAGCGAGGACCCCGATATGGGGGTGGAATTGCGCGACGCGGACGTTCCCCAGCGATTCGAGTTCGACGACCTCGACCTGGTGGTCAACGTGCGGGCCGGCCGTGAGGATGAGGACTCCAACCTCCACTGGGAGTGGACGGACGAGGTCGACTGGGAGCCGCGCGTGACGATGAAGATGGGCTCGGGGACCGCGAACCGCTACTTCCAGGGCAGGGAGAACGTGGCCATCGCGATCGCCCGCCGGCGGATCAGGGCCGGCGGCGACGTGCGGGCGGCCCTCTCGCTCATCCCCGTCACCAAGCCGGTGTACGAGCGCTACCGGGCGCTGGTCGACCAGGAATACCCGCATCTGGCCGCTTGAGGACGCCCCGCCAAGCGGGCATTGACAGACGAGGCCCTGGCGGCTAGACCTAGGTGCCCGGAGAAGACAGAAGGCCGAGGAGTGAGCGGGCCACCGCTTGCGAGGCGCCGCCGGACCCGAGACGAGCGCCGCCGGCCGACGCAGCGGGCCGTTTCGCCCGCGGGCGGCGGGGCCACCCTCGTGGCGGTCCCGCCGCCGTGTAGTGCACTCGGACGGGCGTGGCGAGGGACAGCCGGCGAAGGCAGGGGGGTAGCGTGAGCTCATGACCACGCGGGCGAAGGGCAGCACCCGAGGGGCGTCGCGGCGGTGACGCTCCGGGAGGCGGCCGACCGGGCGGGCGTCACCCCCGACACCCTGCGGCGATGGGCCCGCGAGGGGGTGATCCCCGAGTACGACGGCGAGTGGACCCCCGCCGCCGCCGCCCACGCCCGGATCGTGGCGCGGCTGCGCGAGCGGGGACATCCGCTTCGGGAGATCCGCCAGGCGGCGGAGAACGGGCGCCTGGCGTTCGGGTACATCGAGGACCTGTTCCCGGCGCCGACCGACCGCACCTACAGCCTCGAGGAGGCGGCACGCGACACCGGGCTCGAGCCCGCGCTCATAGAGCGCATCTACGCCACGGTGGGGTTCAGCCGCGAGTCGCTCGAGCGGATCTCCGAGGAGGACATCCAGCTCCTGCGCTACGTCGGCGCCGTCCTGGCGGCCGGCTTTCCGCTGGTCGCGCTCCTGCAGCTGGTGCGCGTCTACGGTCAGGCCATCGCGCAGGTCGCCGACGCCGAGGTCCGCCTCTTCCACCTCTACGTGCACGAGCCCCTGATGCGCGACGGCGTCCCCGGGCTGGAGATGGCGGAGGAGATGGAGGGGCTTGCCCGGGAGACCCTGCCGCTCGCCTCGCCGATCATGGATCACATCCACCAGCGCTTCCTCCAGCACTTCGTGGAGCAGGACGTGATCGGACACATGGAGGCCGACCTGGACGGGGACCTCCTCGAGCTCGGGCGCATGCGGGTGGCGATCGCCTTCGCCGATCTGGCCGGCTACACGCGCCTCACGGAGGAGGAGGGCGAGGAGCAGGCGGTCGACGCGGTCGAGCGGTTCGTGGACGCCGTCGAGCAGACGCTCCCGGACGACGCGCGGGTGATCAAGACGATCGGCGACGAGGTCATGATCGTGGGCTCCGATGCCGCCGCGCTGACCGATTGGGCCGTCGGTTTCCAGCAGCTGTACGTTGACCGGCCGCTTCCGCGCATCGGGATCCACTACGGCGAGACGCTGTACCGGGACGGCGACTACTACGGGCGCGAGGTCAACCAGGCCGCCCGGGTGGCGGCTCGGGCCGCGGGGGGCGAGGTCCTGGTCACGCGCCCCGTGGTGGAGGCGGCCGGCTCCCACCTCGAGTTCGAGCCGATCGGGGAGGTTCGGCTCAAGGGCTTCGCCGGCCCCACCGAGCTGTTCCTCGCCCGACTCGCCGAGGACTGAGCCGCGAGAGGCCACCGGCCGGCCGGTTCTACACTCGCCGGGTGGCCGACGACGAGGCCCGCGTCCTGCACGCCGCTCGCCGGAGCGGGCTGCTGGCGCCCGGGCGACCGGTGGTGGTCATGCTCTCGGGCGGGCAGGACTCGGTCTGCCTGCTCGACGTCGCCGTACGCCTGTGCGGCCGCGAAGCGGTGTGCGCGCTGCACGTCAACTACCGGCTGCGAACCGAGGCGGCGCAGGACGAGCGTCACTGCCTCGATCTGTGCCGGTCGCTCGGGGTGCCGCTGCACGTCGAGCGCCCGCCCCGCCTCCGCCGCGGAAACGTCCAGGCCTGGGCGCGGGACATCCGTTACCGCGCGGCCGGGCGCCTGGCCGACGACCGCGACGCGACGGTCGCAGTCGCCCACACCGCCACCGACCAGGTCGAGACCGTCCTGTACCGCCTGGCCGCCTCGCCGGGCCGCCGGGCCCTCCTGGGGATGCGCCCGCGCGAGGAGAGAGTGGTGCGGCCGCTTCTGGACGTTTCGCGTGACCAGACCGCGGGCTACTGCCGCGCGCGCGGGCTGACCTGGCGCGAGGACGAGACCAATCGCGGCGACCGTTACGCGCGCGCGCGCGTACGTGAGCGGCTCCTGCCGGCGCTGCGCTCGGTGCACCCGGCGGCGGAGGCAAATGTCCTGCGGACCGCCGAGCTGCTGCGCGACGAGGGGCAGGTGCTCGACGCTCTGGTCGACGGCGAGCTCGCGGACGGCGGGCGGATCACCGTCGAGCGCCTGTCCGCGATGCCGACCGCGCTGCGGCGCCTGGTCGTGCGCCGCATGGCCGAGGACGCCGCGGGCCGGCCCGCGCCGGACGCCGCCCGGCGCGTGGACGAGATCGTCGCGGTGGGGACGCGGCGCACACGCGCGTCGATCGATCTCGGCGGCGGCCTGCGGGCGCTGCTCGAACGAGGTGAGCTGAGCTTCGCGGCCGGGCCAGCTCACCCCGGGTGGCAGCGCTGGAGGGCCAGGCTGACACGGCGCCCGCGGGCGGCCGGCGGACAGCTCCCGCCTGGTTCCGGCTGACCGCGGCCGACGGGCCCGGGACCCGGGGCCCTTGGCGGCGCGGCGCGGGCGCGCTACCGTGGCATGGTCATGACGCACGTGCCGTTGTGGCTGCGTTGCTCCTTCGTCGCGGTGCTCGTCGCCACCATGGCGCTGGCCTTCTGGGGCAGGCCACCGAGGCGCCGGCCGCGTGTGGCGACGTGGCGCCGGCTGGCCGGAGCGGGCGCCCTGTGTTACGGCGCGGGGTGCGGGGCGCTGCTGCTCGACGAGGTGGCGATCAGCGCCGCGCTGGTCGGCGTCGGCGTCGAGACGCTCTCGGTGGTGGCTTGGCTCGGACGCGGGCTCGGCGGAGAGGACGACGACGGCGGGGGTGGAGGTGGGGACAGCCGCGGCCCCGATGCCGGGGATCCCGGCGACGGCGATGGCCCCGACCCCCTGTGGGGTCCGACCGACGAGCGGGCGTTCTGGGACCACGTGTCCCGCCGCCGCGGCCCCCGCGCTCCGGTGTCCGGTTAGGGCGCCCAGGACGAACCACTAGATTGCCGTCGATGGCGGACCCGGCGATCGGGGAGATCCTCGTGCAGGCGGACGACCTCCGGCACCGCGTACGTGAGCTCGGCGGTCAGATCAGCCGCGATTACGCCGGGCGCAACCCGCTGCTGATCGGGGTGCTGAAGGGAGCGGTGTTCTTCCTGTCGGATCTGATGCGGGAGATCGAGATCCCCTGCGAGGTCGACTTCATGGCGGTGGCCTCGTACGGGTCGGCGACCGACTCCTCCGGGGTCGTGCGGATCCTCAAGGATCTGGACGCGGTCATCGAGGGGCGCGACGTGCTGATCGTGGAGGACATCGTGGACTCCGGGCTCACCCTTCAGTACCTGCTGCGCAACCTCGGCGCGCGCAACCCCCGCTCGCTCGAGGTGTGCGCGCTGCTCACCAAGCCGGAGCGCCGCAAGGTCGAGCTGCCCACGCGTTATGTTGGCTTCGAGATACCCGACCGGTTCGCGATCGGATACGGGCTGGACCACTCCGAGCGTTACCGCAACCTGCCCTACGTCGCCGCGCTGACCGGCTCCTGACGCGGTCGAGCCGCCCCGGCGCCGCGATCCATGTGCTCGCCGCGTGGGTTAACGGGGTATCGAAGCAGCCATGAGCAGCCCGTCACACGATCCGATCGATGCGTCCGCGGCCTCCGGGAGGGCCAGATACCCCGTGGTACGCTTGGGCGCCCGCAGCGCCGCTGCCATGCCTGGCGCCGGACGCGCCGGGAGCACGCCATGAGCAGGTTCTTCAAGAGCGCCGCCTTCCCGATCCTGATCGTGATCGTGCTGGCGTTCTTCGCCCAGAAGCTCATCAGTCCGGGCGCGGACCGGCCGAAGACGACCTACTCCCAGTTCATCGCCCAGGTGGACCGCGGGGAGGTCAAGGCCGCGCTGGTCAAGACCAAGGACAACACGGTCGAGGTCACGCGCAACAACAACCAGAAGTACGAGGTCGGCTACGAGCCGGATGCCGGCAACGAGCTCATCAACCGCCTTCAGAACAAGAACGTCCCGTTCGACGTCGAGGGCCGCAAGTCCAGCGGGTGGCTGTCGCTGCTGACCTACGTGCTGCCGTTCCTGCTGTTCCTCGGCTTCTGGATCTTCCTCATGAACCAGGTGCAGGGCGGCGGGTCCAAGGTCATGTCGTTCGGGAAGTCGCGCGCCAAGCGGCTGTCCGTGGACTCGCCCAAGATCACCTTCCGGGACGTCGCCGGCGTCGACGAGGCGGTTGAGGAGCTGCACGAGATCAAGGAGTTCCTCGAGAACCCGAAGAAGTTCCAGGCCCTGGGCGCACGCATCCCGAAGGGCGTGCTCCTCTACGGCCCGCCTGGGACCGGCAAGACGCTGCTGGCGCGCGCGGTGGCGGGCGAGGCGGGCGTGCCGTTCTTCTCGATCTCCGGCTCGGACTTCGTCGAGATGTTCGTGGGAGTGGGCGCCTCACGCGTCCGTGACCTGTTCGAGCAGGCCAAGCAGAACAGCCCCTGCATCATCTTCATGGACGAGATCGACGCGGTGGGCCGCCACCGCGGCGCCGGCCTGGGCGGCGGCCACGACGAGCGCGAGCAGACCCTCAACCAGCTGCTGGTGGAGATGGACGGGTTCGAGATGAAGGACAACATCATCCTCATCGCCGCCACCAACCGTCCGGACATCCTCGACCCGGCGCTGCTGCGCCCGGGGCGGTTCGATCGCCAGATCGTGGTGGATCGCCCCGATCGCAAGGGGCGCTCCAAGATCCTCGAGGTGCATACGCGCGGCAAGCCGCTGGCGCGGGAGATCGACGTCGACGCGCTCGCCGGGCAGACGCCGGGATTCACGGGCGCCGACCTCTCCAACCTGGTCAACGAGGCGGCGCTGCTGGCGGCTCGCAACGGCAAGCGGGAGATCACCCAGACCGAGCTCGAGGAAGGGATCATGCGGGTGATCGCCGGCCCGGAGAAGAAGACCCGGGTGATGAGCGAGCGCGAGCGGCTGGTCACCGCCTACCACGAGATGGGCCACGCGATGGTGGGGCACTTCCTCGAGCACGCCGACCCCGTCCACAAGATCTCGGTGATCTCGCGCGGCCAGGCGCTCGGCTACACCATCTCCCTGCCGACCGAGGACAAGTTCCTGACCACGCGGGCCGAGCTCAACGACAACATGGCGATGACCCTGGGCGGACGGGCCGCCGAGGAGATCGTGTTCGGCGAGATCACCACCGGCGCGTCCAACGACCTCGAGAAGGTGACGGCCACCGCCAAGCAGATGGTGATGCGCTTCGGGATGTCCGAGAAGCTGGGGCCGCGCGTGTTCGGCCACGACCACGGCCAGCCGTTCCTGGGCCGCGAGTTCTCGGCCGAGCCCGACTACTCGGACGAGATCGCCCGCGAAATCGACGACGAGATCCGCCGCATCGTGGAGTCCGCCCACCAGCAGGCCAAGGACATCCTCACCGACCACCGGGAGAGCCTGGAGAAGATCAGCCAGACCCTGGTCAAGCGCGAGACGATCGAGCGTGAGGACTTCGAGGCGCTGCTGTCCGGGAAGACCGAGGCCGAGGTCTTCGGCCCCGAAGAGACACCCGGCCCCGAGCTGCCCGCGCCCCCGGCCCCGGCCGACCGGCCGGCGCCGAGGCCGCGTCCGCTCCCGCGTCCGGGGCTGGCCGGTGGGACCGCCGAGCTGCGCGGCCCCGACCGCCCCGAGAAGCCCGAGCTCGCCTGACCGCATTCGCGGCCCGGCGCGCGGCCGCCGGCTCGCCCCGTCAGCCGGGTGGGTCGTCGGGGACCCTGAGGCTGGTCAGCAGGCGCGCGACGATGACGCCGACCTCGTCGCGTGTCGTCCCCTCGTCCGTGGACTGCGCGACCAGCATGGCCGCTTCGTCGAGTGCCCCCAGCATCACGTGGGCGAGCGCCGCCACCGGCTGCGCGACGATCAATCCCTGGTCCATCGCCGCCTGCAACGCCGCCTGGATCAGCCCGAGCCCGTAGCGGGCGCCGATCTCGCGCCACCGTTGCCATCCCAGCACCGCCGGCGCGTCGAGCAGCGTGATGCGCTGCACGGCGGGGTCGAGGCAGGCGTCGAGGAAGGCGTCGGCACCGGCGGCGAGGGCGCGGTAGGGGTCCTCGGCAGAGGCGGCGACCGCCGCGATCTGCTGGGTCAGCTCGTCCTCGAGTTGCTCGAAGACGGCACGAAACAGGTCCTCCTTGTTGCGAAAGTGGTGGTACAGAGCCCCGCGAGTGACCCGCGCGCGCCGGACGATCTCCTCCGTCCCCACGCCGCCGTAGCCACGGGCGGCGAACAGCTCGCGCGCCGCGCCGATCAGCGCCGCGCGGGTGGCCTGCGAGCGCTCGGCCTGACGCCCCGGTCCACCCGGAACCGGTTTGGAGCGCTCGCCCTGCCGGCCGCGCCCAGCCGGGGCGGGGTCTCCTCCCTTGACATCCATGCTGTTTGTATGTTAGTACGTACCGACTGTATGTAAAGCCCGAGAGCCGGCTCCGGCCGGCGTGGAGTGTCGAGCATGGTGCAGACGACGGGCGATGGCGACCAGCGGGAGGTCCGCCTCGCCGAGGGTGGGATCCGTTACCGCGAGGCGGGCTCCGGGCCGCCGATCGTCTTCGTCCACGGGTTGCTGGTCAACGGTCTGCTCTGGCGCAAGGTGATCCCCGAGCTGGCCGGCGATTTCCGTTGCGTGGTGCCCGACTGGCCGCTCGGATCCCACGAGATCCCGATGGCGGCCGACGCGGACCTCTCGCCGCCGGGGGTCGCGCGCCTGATCGCCCGCTTCCTCGATGCCCTCGACCTCGATCGGGTGACCCTGGTGGGCAACGACACCGGCGGAGCCCTGTGCCAGCTGGTGGCGACCCGACACCCCGAGCGCCTGGCCCGGCTGGTGCTGACCCCCTGCGACGCCCACGAGAACTTCCTGCCGCCGCTGTTTAGGCCGCTGCAGTGGGCGGCCCGCGTGCCGGGCGCGATCTACGCGCTCACGCGCCCGATGCGGATTCACGCCCTGCGCCGGCTCCCGGTCGGGTTCGGGCTGCTGGCGAAGCGCGAGATCGACTCCGCCATCACCGACGCCTACTTGGCACCCGTCCTCTCCCGCCGTGACATCCGGCGCGACGTGGAGCGCTTCCTGAGCGGGATCTCCAATCGCTACACGCTCGAGGCGGCGCGGCGTTTCGCCGACTTCCGCAAGCCGGTCCTGCTGGCCTGGGCTCCGGAGGACCGGGTGTTCGACCTCCGCCACGCCGAGCGGATGGCGGACGCCTTCCCCGACGCGCGGCTCGAGCGGATCGAGGACTCCTACACCTTCGTGCCCGAGGACCAGCCCCGGCGCACCGCGGAGCTGATAGCCGGCTTCGTGCGCGAGTCGTCCGCTGGCGCCTCGTGAGCGGCGCTCGGACGTTCAACCCCCCAGGAGGTTCACGATGGCGGACTACACGGTCAGGAAGGTCGACGAGATGGAGGCGGTCTTCGGCGGAGGGTTCAAGCGGGCCCGCGCCGAGCTGGGGATAAGCGCGTTCGGCATGCAGGTGCTCGAGATGCCGCCCAACGTGGATGGGCAGTATCCCGAGCACGACCACGCCTCGGATGGCCAGGAGGAGGTGTACGTCGTGCTCAGAGGGAAGGCGGAGCTGGACGTCGAGGGCGAGCGCATACCCCTGGACCCTGGAACCATGGTGCGTGTGGGCCCGTCGACCACGCGGACGATCCGCACCGGAGCCGAAGGCGCGCGGATCCTGGCCCTGGGCGGCCGGCCGGGCCACGCGTACGAGGCACCCGAGGTGAGCGAGCTGGGGGCGCCCGACCCGCTGGCCAGCCAGTAGCCCGCCCTGGGCCGGCGGCCCTGGCAAGATGGGCCGGTGGCGGACGAATTCCGCATCATGGGCGTGGTCAACGTCACGCCCGACTCCTTCTCGGACGGCGGGCGGTTCCTCGCTGCGGACGCGGCGGTTGCCCATGGCCGACGGCTGGCCGCCGAGGGCGCCGACATCCTCGACGTCGGTGGGGAGTCGACGCGGCCGCCGGGGGTGAGCGGACCCGACGATCCCGGAGCCCGCCCCGTCTCGGTGGACGAGGAGCTGCAGCGCGTGCTGCCGGTGATCGAGGGCCTGGCGGCGGGTGAGGCGGCGCAGATATCGGTCGACACCTACAAGCCGGCGGTGGCGGAGGCGGCGGCGGACGCGGGTGCCTCCTGCGTCAACGACGTCACCGCGTTTCGCGGCGACCCGGGGATGGCGGGAGTGGTGGCCGACCGGGGGCTGGAGTGCTGCCTCATGCACATGCTCGGCGAGCCGCGCACCATGCAGGAGGACCCGCGCTACGACGACGTGGTCGACGAGGTGCGGGCGTTCCTGGAGCAGCGGCTGGCGTTCGCGATCGGCGAGGGTGTGCCCGAGGCACGTGTGATGCTCGACCCGGGCATCGGCTTCGGCAAGTCGCTGGAGCACAACCTCGAGCTGCTGGCGCGCCTGGACGAGATCGCCGCCATCGGGCGACCGGTCGTGGTCGGCACCTCGCGCAAGTCGTTCCTCGGGAAGGTCACCGGCCGCGGCGTGGGCGAGCGGTTGGCCGCCACCATCGCCACCAACGTGCTGGCGTGGGAGCGGGGAGCGTCGGTGTTCCGCGTACACGACGTCGCTCCCGTGCGCGATGCGCTGGCGATGGCGGCTGCTACGGTCCGCTCGCCATGGCGGCGGACGATCTCGAGCGCGACGAGGGGCTAGACGGCCTGGACGACGAGGGCAGTGCGTCCGAGACGTTCGTGAGCGTCGAGGTGGCCGGACTGTCGCTGTACACCCATCACGGCGTCAGCGACGAGGAGCAGGCGGTCGGCCAGCGCCTGGTGTTCGACGTGCGCCTGGACGTGGGCGAGTGCGACGCCACGCTGACCGACCGCATCGAGGACACGGTGGACTACGGCCAGGTCTGCCAGACGGTCGCGCTGGTCGCCCAGCAGCGGTCGTACCGGACCCTCGAGCGGCTTTGTGCGGCGGTGGCAGATCGGCTGCTGGCCGACTTCGAGGCGCAGAGCGCGTGGATCAAGGCCACCAAGCCCGAGCCCCCCATCCCGCTCGCGGTCGAGGAGGTCTCGGTCGAGCTCTTCCGCGAGCCGGATTGAGGCGGCCGGCCCCGGGTCCGCGGCCGGCTGAGGCGCCGCCCAGGGACGACGCGGCCGCGCGCATCGCCTACCTGGGCCTTGGCTCCAACCTCGGCGATCGCCGCGCCCATCTGGAGGCCGCCCTGGCCGCCCTCTCCCGCCGGGCGGTGACGGTTGAGGCCAGCTCCTCCGTCTACGAGACCGAGCCGGTGGGCGAGGTGACCGATCAGCCCGACTTCCTCAACGCCTGCCTGCGAGTCCGCACCGCGCTGGGCCCGGAGCGGCTGCTGGACGCCTGCAAGGCGGTCGAGCGCGAGCTGGGCCGGGCGCCGGGCGGGCGGCGCCACGCCCCCCGGCCGATCGACGTGGACCTCCTGCTGCTGGGGGACTGCCGGCACGAGTCCCCGCGCCTGCGCCTGCCCCACTCCGAGCTCGGCGCCCGCCGATTCGTGCTCGTCCCGCTGCTCGAGCTGAGCCCCGGGCTGGTCCTGCCGGACGGCCGGCGTGCCGCCGACGCGCTGGTCGCCCTGGACCCCGGCCAGCGGGTCCGGCGTGTCGGGCCGCCGCTGGTCTGAGCGGCACGCACGCTCGCGCCCCCGGGCTCCCCGGCCGGCGGGCACGCCGCCAGGGGCGCGCGATACTGTCGCTCGATGCTGCTAGCGGTGGACGTCGGCAACACGCAGACCCACCTGGGCGCCTTCACCGCCGGCGAGCTGGTCGAGCACTGGCGGTTCGCCACCGTCCGCGATTCGACCGCCGACGAGCTGGGCGCCGCGCTGCGCAGCCTGCTGGCGCTTCGCGGCCTGGGCTTCGATGACCTGCACGCCTCGATCGTCTCCGCCACCGTCCCCCGGCTGGCGCATGAGTGGGCGGGCATGGCGAGCCGCTACCTGGGGCACGCCATGCCGATCGTGGGCCCCGGGATGCGGACGGGGATGCCGATTCGGATCGACAACCCCAAGGAGCTGGGGGCCGACCGCCTGGTCAACGCGATCGCCGCCTACGACCGCTTCCATGGCCCCTGCATCGTCGTCGACTTCGGGACCGCGATCACGTTCGACGCCGTCTCGGCCGACGGCGAGTACCTGGGCGGGATCATCGCCCCCGGCGCCGAGATCTCGCTCGAGGCACTGGTCGAGCGGGCCGAGAAGCTCCCCCAGATCGACCTGGCCGAGCCGCGCACCCTGCTGGGCAAGTCCACCGTGGACGCCATCCGCTCCGGCATGGTCTACGGCTTCGCCGGCCTGGTGGACGGGATCGTGGCGCGGCTGCACGGCCAGCTCGGCACGGCCGACGTGATCGCCACCGGTGGCCTGGCGCGGGCCGTCTTCCCGTTCACCGAGACCATCGGCGAGGCCGACGAGCTGCTGACGTTGACCGGCCTGAGGCTCATCCACGAGCGCGACGGGGCCTAGGATCAGGCGATGCGCACGCTCACCGACCGCTGGACGCTAGGCGGCGTCGAGATCGCCAACCGCGTCGTGCTGGCCCCGCTGGCCGGGATTGGAAACTGGTTCGTGCGGCTCCAGGCCAAGCGCCACGGCGCCGGGCTGGTGGTCTCCGAGATGGTCTCGAGCTTCGGGGTGCACCACGGCAACGAGCGGACCTGCCGGGAGATGCTGCGGCTGCATCCGCAGGAGCATCCGGTCTCGGTTCAGCTGTTCGGACACGATCCCGACGTGATGCGCTCGGCCGCCGCCCGGGTGGCGGAGGCGGGCGCCGACCTCATCGACCTCAACATGGGATGTCCGGTTCCGAAGGTCTGCAAGACCGGCGCCGGGGCCGCCCTGCTCGGCGACCACGCCCGCGCCGTGCAGCTGGCGGTGGCCGCCGGGCAGGGCAGCGGCCTGCCGGTGACCGTGAAGCTTCGCTCGGGGCGCGAGCCCGACGACCGCGACGGCGTCGAGCTCGCAAGTCGGCTGGTGGCCGAGGCCGGGGTGGCCGGGATCACCCTCCATCCCCGCCACGCGTCACAGCAGCACCGCGGCAGCCCCGACTACGACCTCGCCCGCGAGCTGGTGGCCGGGCTGTCTCCCGTCCCGGTGATCGTGTCCGGCGGGCTGCGCAGCGCCGAAGCGGTCCGGGAAGCCTTCCGGCGGACCGGGGCCGCCGCCGTGATGCTGGCGCGCGGCGCGCTCGGCAACCCGTGGCTGTTCGCGCAGCTTCTCGGCCGTCGAGCCGGCCCTCCTTCGCGCGACGAGGTCATCGACGAGCTCGAGTGGGTGATCCACCGCGCGGTCGATCACCTCGGCGCCCAGCGCGCCGCGCGGTACCTGCGCAAGTTCTATCCCTGGTACGTGGAGCGAATGGGTGGGGATAGCGCGCTGCAGGACGAGCTTCAGCGCAGCCAGTCGGTGGAGGAAGCCGTCCGCGCGCTGGCGCGCCGGCGCCTGGCGCAGGCCGCCTGATCGCGGCGATCGAGGCAGCCGGGGCGGGTTGACCCCGACGCTATACTCTCCCGCCCTCCATCCACGCCGTGCCGGTCCGCCATCCCGCCTGCCCGGCGGGTTTTCGTTGGCCGCGACGGCTTCCCCGACAGCGAGCGCACACGATGCCCAAGGACGTAATCCTCACCCCCACGGGGCTCGAGAAGCTCAAGGGCGAGCTCGAGTACCTCTCCAACGACAAGCGCCGGGAGGTGGCCGCCCGCATCAAGGAAGCCCGGGAGTTCGGCGACATCATGGAGAACTCCGAGTACGACGACGCCAAGAACGAGCAGGCGATGCTGGAGGCCAAGATCGCCCAGCTCGAGGAGAAGTTGCGCTCCGCCACGGTGATCGACTCGTCGCGGCTCTCCAACGACGAGGTCCGGGTCGGCTCGGTGGTCCACGTCAAGGATGAGAAGACCGGCAAGTCGGTCAAGTACACGATCGTCGGTTCGGCCGAGGCCGACCCGGCGGCCAACCGGCTGTCCAACGAGTCGCCGGTGGGGAAGGCCCTGCTCGGCCACCGGCGCAACGAGCAGGTGGAGGTCGCCGTCCCGCGCGGCCCCAAGCGCAAGCTCAAGATCACCAAGATCGAGCCGGGGCTGAAGAAGTAGCCTGCCGCCGATGAGCGGCTCTGAGCAGGGCGCCGGCGGCGAGCCGTCCTCCGACCTGCTCGCCGCCCGCCGGGAAAAGCTCGAGCGGCTGCGCGCCGAGGGCGTCGATCCGTTTCCGCACGCCTTTGCAGGCGTGACGCCGATCGCGCAGCTGCGAGCGCAATTCGGCTCGCTGGGCCCCGGCCAGGAGACCGCCGAGCGCCGGCGGGTGGCCGGGCGCCTGAGCGCCCGGCGGGTGAGCGGCAGGGCGGCCTTCCTCGACCTGGTGGACCGTTCGGGACGGATCCAGCTGCTGGCCCGCGTGGACGCCCTGGGCGAGGTCGGCTATGGGCGCCTGCTGGACTTGGATCTCGGCGATCTGCTGGGCGCCGACGGCGTCGTCGTCACCACCCGCACCGGCGAGCTGTCGCTCCTCGTCGAGTCGTTCACCGTGCTGGCCAAGTCGCTGCGCCCGCCGCCCGACAAGCACCACGGCCTGCGCGACGTGGAGACGCGCCTGCGCCAGCGCGAGCTGGATCTGATGGCCAACCCGCAGACCCGCGAGCTGTTCGTGACGCGCGCCCAGGTGGTGGCGGCGCTGCGTCGGCTCCTCGACGCCGAGGGCTTCGTGGAGGTCGAGACGCCGGTTCTCCAGCCGCTGTACGGCGGGGCGCTGGCGCGGCCGTTCACGACCTACCACAACGCGCTCGACCGCCGCCTGTACCTGCGGATCGCCACCGAGCTGTATCTCAAGCGCTGCATCGTCGGTGGGCTGGAGCGCGTCTACGAGCTGGGAAAGGACTTCCGCAACGAGGGGCTGTCGCCCAAGCACAACCCGGAGTTCACGATGCTCGAGTGGTACGAGGCGTACGCGGACTACCGGCAGGTGGCCGATCGCTGCGAGCGGCTGGTGGCGGACGTGGCGCGGGATGTCGGCTACCAGGGCGAGATCGCCTTCGGGGCGCCGTGGCGGCGCCTGACCGTGCAGGAGGCGATCCTGGAAGCCACCGGCATCGACATCCTCGCCCACCGCGACCGGGAATCGCTGGACGCCGCCATGCGAGAGCGAGGGCTGGAGGTCCCCGAGGCGGACACCTGGGCTCAGCTCGTCGACCTGGAGCTCATCTCCAAGCACGTGGAGCCCGGACTGCGCGAGCCGACGTTCCTGTTCGACTATCCCGTCGAGCTGTCCCCGTTCGCCAAGCGACATCGCACCGAGCCGGGGCTGGTCGAGCGCTTCGAGGCGTTCGCCGGCGGGATCGAGTTCGCCAACGCGTTCACCGAGCTCAACGATCCCGACGAGCAGCGCGCCCGCTTCGAGGCCCAGCTCGCGCAGGCGCGCGCCGGCGACCCCGACGCGCAGCCCTATGACGAGTCGTTCGTCCGCGCGCTGGAGTACGGCATGCCGCCGACCGGCGGGATCGGGATCGGGATCGACCGTCTGGTCATGCTGCTCGCCGGACGCCCGTCGATCCGCGAGGTCGTCCTGTTTCCGGCGCTTCGGGAGCCCTAGAGACGCCCTCCGCCCACGTTGCGGATGCCGCATGGGGGAGCCTGCCGACGCCGGGAGGGCGGTTGCTAGACTGAGCCATGCCCGGCAACCGAACCCGACCGCTCATCTCTTTCGGCTCGCAGGTCGAATAGAAGAAAACGGGTAGTCGGGTTTTTTCGTCCCCGATCTCACCCCGCCCATGTTCGAGCGATTCACAGAGCGCGCCCGCCAGGTGGTCGTCCTCGCCCAGGAAGAGGCTCGGACGCTCAAGCACAACTACATCGGGACCGAGCACATCCTGCTCGGGCTGCTCCGCGAGGAGGAGGGTCTCGCCGCCCGGGTCCTGGAGTCCCTCGACATCACGGTCGAGCGCGTCCGGGCTCAGGTCGTCCGGATCGTCGGTTCCGGCGAGGAGGTCACCTCCGGCCAGATCCCGTTCACCCCGCGCGCCAAGAAGGTCCTGGAGCTCGCCCTGCGCGAGGCCTTGAGCCTGGGGCACAACTACATCGGGACCGAGCACATCCTGCTCGGCCTGGTGCGCGAGAACGAGGGCGTGGCCGCGCGGATCCTGCTCGACTTCGACGCGGACTCCGAGAAGATCCGCAACGAGGTCATCCGCATGCTGTCGGGGCCCGGCGGGCGTCGCCAGCAGGGCGCGGGCGGCGGCGGGGCCGCCAGCGCGCAGGAGGCCAAGAAGTCCTCCAAGCTGCTCGACCAGTTCGGCCGCAACCTGACCAAGCTCGCGGCCGACGGCAAGCTCGATCCGGTGGTGGGCCGCGAGGTCGAGATCGAGCGGATCATGCAGATCCTCTCGCGCCGCACCAAGAACAACCCGGTGCTGATCGGCGAGCC
>JBJMKZ010000006.1:0-22623 GCA_045805565.1 Solirubrobacteraceae bacterium
AGAACGTGGACCTGACCTACCGACTGCATGGCGCGGTCAACCGACGAGACCTGGTCGGCTTCCTGTCGCTGGTCGACACCGACGTGGAGTTCACGCCTTACCAGGTCGCGATTGAGGGCGGCGAGCCTTACCGGGGCCATGGCGGCGTCCGGCACTGGTGGGCGGACGCTATCGCGGATAGCCCTGACCTCCGAGCGGAGCTCGATGAGGTTCGGGACCACGGGGACGTGATCCTGGTGCATGGACGCCTTGGCGGACGGGACGCGGAGAGTGGGGTGTCCTTCGAGCGAACGCTGTGGGCGGCCATCGAATGGCGCGATAAGCACGTCATCTGGTGGCACGCCTTCACAAGCGAAGCCCAGGCCCTCGAAGCGGTGGGGCTGCGCGCCTAGCTATGTGTCCGGTCCCACGCTCGTACCGTGCGTGAGCACTAACCTGCCGCCCGTGCCCCAGGTCGCCTCGCCCGAGATGCTGGTCGCCTTTCGAGAGGGCTTTGAGTGCTGGAACCGGGGCGAGATCGACCTCATGGCCGACTCCTACGACCCCGACGCCACGGTCGATATGTCGCGGGTGCTGCCCGACGAGTCCGTCCTGCACGGCGTCGAGGCGATTCGTCCGTTCTTCCACCGTCTCTGGGATGCCTGGGAGGGCGTGCGGTACGACCCCGAGGAGATCTTCGAGCTTGGCGAAGACCGCTTCCTGGTTGCCACCCGAGTCTGGGGTCGAGGGCGGGCGAGCGGCATCGAGATCGACCAGAGGCAAGGCTTCCTCTACACCCTCGGTCCCAGCGGGATCGCCTCGCTCGTCATGTACCCCAGCACCGAAGAAGCCTTGGCGGCAGTCGCGTCCCAAACTGGCGTGCCGGACCAGCAGCCGCCGTCCCGATCAGTCTGACGCGCCTGCCCCGCTAGACGGCTTCGATGACCGTGGCCAGACCCTGTCCGACACCGATGCACAGGGTTGCGAGGCCGTAGCGCTCCCCCCGCTCGCGCAGCTCCCAGGCCAGCGTCCCGAGCAGGCGGGCACCTGTGGCGCCGAGGGGATGGCCGATGGCGATCGCGCCGCCGTTGACGTTGAGCTTGTCATGGGGGATGCCCAGCTCGCGCATGCAGGGCAGCACCTGGGCGGCGAACGCCTCGTTGAGCTCGACCAGCCCGATGTCGTCCATGCTCAAGCCCGCGTTGTCGAGGGCCTTGCGGCTGGCGGGAACCGGCCCGATGCCCATGAGGCCAGGGTCCACTCCGGCCCCGCCGGTGGCGACGATCCGCGCCAGCGGGCGCTTGCCCAGCGACTCGGCGGCCCGCTCGGAGGCGATCACCAGGCACGCCGCGCCGTCGTTGATCTGTGACGAGTTGCCGGCGGTGACCGAGCCCCCGTCCCGGAAGACCGGGCGCAGCTCGGCCAGCTTGTCGAGGGTGGTTTCGCGCCGCGGGCCTTCGTCGGACTCGACCAGCGTGACCTCGCCGTTGCGACGCCGCGGCACCTCGACGGCCACGATCTCACGGGCGAGGGTTCCGGCCTCCTGCGCCGCCACCGCGCGGCGGTGGGACTCCAGCGCGAAGCGGTCCTGGTCGGCGCGCGTGACTTCGTAGCGCTCGGCGACGTTCTCGGCGGTCTCGCCCATGCCCTCGGTGGAGTAGCGCTCCGCCATACGCGGGTTGACGAACCGCCAGCCGATCGTGCTGTCGGCCACCTCGGGCGCGCCCCGGGGGAAGCCGCGCTCGGGCTTGAGCTGGACGAGCGGCGCGCGCGTCATCGACTCCACGCCGCCGGCGAGGACCAGGTCGGCGTCTCCCAGCCGTACCGCGCGCGCGGCCTGGTTGACCGCCTCGAGCCCGGAGGCGCACAGCCGGTTCACGGTCACCCCGGGTACCTCGACCGGGAGACCCGCCAGCAGCGCTCCCATCCGGGCGACGTTGCGGTTGTCCTCGCCCGCCTGGTTGGCGTCGCCGAAGTAGACGTCATCCACCTGGGCGCCGTCGATGCCGTTGCGCTCCACCGCCGACGAGATCACCAGGGCGGCCAGGTCGTCGGGCCGCACGGTTGACAGCGCGCCCCCGTAGCGGCCGATCGGGGTGCGCAGCGCGTCGAGGATGAGGGCTTCGGCCATCGCAGCGGCGATGCTAGCGTGCGCCGCCGGGCTCGCCCTGGCGGCGGGGGGAGACGGACACCGGCGCGCCGGTCCCGGCGCGGTCGTCCTCCCTGCGCCGGCGCTCGAAGCCGGCCACCGCATAGGCGTCCTGCTCGTCAAGCGTCTCGCGCTCGAGCAGGGCGTGAGCCAGGGCGTCCAGCCGCGAGCGGTTCTCCCGCAGGTCGTCCAGGGCACGCCGGTAGCAGTCCTCGACGATCCGGCGCACCTCGGAGTCCACAAGCTCGCGTGTGGCCTGGGACACCGCCCCGTCGCCGAAGCCCGGGAACTGCATCGCCTCGTCCTCCGGGCGCGGAAGCACCGAGATCGGGCCGACGGATTCCGACATCCCCCACCGGCCGACCATCGAGCGCGCGATCCGCGTGACCTGCTCGAGGTCCTGCTCGGCGCCGGTGGTGACGTTCCCGTACACCAGCTCCTCGGCCGCGCGGCCGCCCAGGGCGCCGGTGATGCGGCCCCGCAGGTACGCCTCGTCATAGCCGTAGCGGTCGGTGTCCGGGGTCTGCAGGGTGACGCCCAGCGCGCGCCCGCGGGGCACGATCGACACTTTTCGCACCGGGTCGGCCCCCGGCTCCAGCATCCCGAGCAGGGCGTGGCCCGACTCGTGGTAGGCGGTGCGCTCGCGCTCCGGGCCGGAGATCGTGATCCGCCGCTCGGCCCCGAGCACCACCTTCTCCAGCGCGTCGGTGAAGTCGTCGGCCTGGACGCGGGCGTGGTCGCGCCGCGCCGCCATCAGCGCCGCCTCGTTGACGAGGTTCTTGAGGTCGGCACCCACCATCCCGGCGGTCGCCGAGGCGACGTTGCCCAGATCTACGTCGTCGGCTAGCGGCACGTGCCGCGTGTGCACCTCGAGGATCCGCCTGCGCCCGGTCTGATCGGGCGGGTTGACGACTACTCGCCGATCGAAGCGCCCCGGCCGCAGCAACGCGGGATCCAGCACGTCCGGGCGGTTGGTGGCGGCCAGCACGATCACCCCCTCGGTGCCGGAGAAGCCGTCCATCTCGGTGAGGATCTGGTTGAGCGTCTGCTCGCGCTCGTCGTGGCCGCCGAGCGCCATCCCGCCACCCCGCTGGCGGCCGATGGCGTCGAGCTCGTCGACGAAGATGATCGCCGGCGCCGCCTCCTTGGCCTGCTGGAACAGGTCCCGCACCCGGCTGGCGCCGACCCCGACCACCATCTCGATGAACTCGGACGCCGAGAGCGAGAAGAACGGCACATCGGCCTCGCCGGCCACCGCGCGCGCCAGCAGGGTCTTGCCGGTGCCCGGCGGGCCCGTCAGCAGGACTCCCCTGGGGATGGCGCCCCCCAGCCGCCGATAGCGGTTGGGGTTGCGCAGGAAGTCCACGATCTCGACCAGCTCGTCCTCGGCCTCGTCGATTCCCGCCACGTCGTCGAAGGTGGTGCGCTGGGTGCTGGCCTCGTAGCGCTTGGCGCGCGACCGCCCGAGCCCCGCCAGCGGGCCCGCCGCCCCCGCGGCGCGCCGCATCAACGCGACGAACAGGAGCACCAGCAGGATGGTCGGACCGAACGAGACCAGCAGCGTCTCCAGCAAGGGGCGGCCGCTGTCCACCGGGTGGGCGTTGACGACGACCCTGCGCTGTATCAGCAGCTGCAGCAGGCCGTCGTCGCCGAAGGACGGACGCACCGTCTCGAAGCGGGTCGAGGTCTTTCCACTCTTGGTGGGCGGGTATCGCACCGCGTGGCGGAACGCACCCTGGATCGTGTCGCCTCGGGTCGAGACCTCCCTGACATTGCCCTGCTCGACCTGGGCCCGGAAGACCGTGTAGGGCACGCTGAGGCGCTGGTGCTGGGGCGACACGCGTGAGCCGACGTACCAGTTGAGCGCCAGCAGGGCGACCAGGACGAGCCAGAACCAGCGCCCTCCCGGCGGGGTGAAAGCGGGCCGCCGGGCCGAGCGATCGCGATCGGACGGATCGGGCGCGCCTTCGATCCGCCAGGGCGCGCGGTTCGGGTCCGAGCCGCGGGACGGGGTCTGCTTGTCGGCCATGGACGGGCGCGGCGCCAAGGTTCCCCGACGTTAGCAACGGCACCCGTGCCGCCGGAGCCGCGCCGAGTAGACTCGGCGCCGGGATGGATCTGTTCGTCCTGATCATCCTGGGCATCGTCGTGCTGCTCCTGCTCTGGATCCTGTTCCTGGGCGCCTACCACCCGCGCTCGACCAGCGATCTGCTCGACTGGCATCCGACCCGGTCGGCCGAGGTCGAGTTCCAGAACGAGCTCGACGACATCGAGCAGATGCTCGAGGCGACCAACATGCGGCGCCGAGCGAGAGGCGAGCAGGACCTCACCGAGGCCCAGGTGCAGGCCCGGGTCCGGGAGGACATGCGAGAGGCGAACGAGCGGCGGGAGCGCTACCTCGCCGACTCCGACCTTCGCCAGATGCTCGACGCCACCAACGAGCGCCGGCGCCGGCGCGGGGAGCCCGAACTCAGCGAGGCCGAGTTCCGCGCCAGGGTGCAGGCCGAGCAGGCCCGCCTCGGCCGCAGGTCCGACTGAGCGCCGCGGCCGGAGCACTGCACTGCGGGCTAGCCTCCGGCCCCCATGGCGCGCGTGCTGATCGTCGGCTGCGGCTGCCGCGGGCGGGCGCTGGCGCGCCAGCTCGTGCGCGACGGCCATGCGGTGCGGGGGACCACCCGCGACCGCGCCCGTACGCCCGACATCGCGTCGAGCGGCGCCGAGCCGTGGGTCGGCGACCCGGCGCGGCTGGCGACGCTGTCGCGCGCGCTCGACGCGGTGACGGTCGTCTGCTGGCTGCTGGCCAGTGCCCGCGGCGATCGCGGTCAGGTCGCGGCGCTCCACCGGGAGCGGCTGCGCTCCTACCTGCACGAGATGGTGGACACGACCGTGCGCGGGTTCGTCTACGAGGCGGTCGGAACCGTCGCACCCGGAGCTCTAGCGTCCGGGCGCGTGATCGTCGAAGAGGCGAGCGGCACCTGGGAGCTCCCGGTGGCCATGCTCGACGCCGACCCCAGCGACACACCGGACTGGCTTGCCGCCGCCCACGACTCGGTGACGGCGCTGCTCGCGGATCGCCGTCCCGGGGCCGCACCGGGCTTGGGCTAGACTCGATCCAAGTCGAAAGGCAGCAAATCCGACCCGGTTTTAGGAGGGCGATTCCGTGGCTGACTACGCGAAGGACGTGCTCGTCGAGACCCAGTGGCTGGAGGACCATCTCGACGACGACTCGATCCGCATCGTGGAGGTGGACGAGAACCCGGCGCTCTACGCCGAGGCGCACATCCCGGGCGCGATCGGCTTCGATTGGAAGAAGGACCTCCAGGACCAGGTCAAGCGCGACTTCCTAAGCCCCCAGGCGTTCGGCGAGCTGTTGGGGAGTCGCGGCATCTCCAACGACCACCAGATCGTCCTCTACGGCGATCGCAACAACTGGTTCGCCGCCTACACCTATTGGTACCTCCGCTACCACGGCCACGACAACATCAGGCTGCTCAACGGGCCGCGCGAGAAGTGGATCGGGGAGGGCCGCGCCACCACCACCGAGGTACCCCAGCTCGAGCCCGCGAGCTTCGACGCCCAGTCCGGGGACGAGTCGATCCGGGCCAGGCGTGACGAGGTGCTCGAGTCGCTTGGCTCCGCCACCAAGCTCGTGGACGTCCGCTCGCCGCAGGAGTACTCGGGCGAGCTGATCGCCATGCCCGGGTACGAACAGGAGGGCGCCCAGCGAGCCGGCCACATCCCCGACGCGGCCTCGATTCCCTGGGCCCAGGCGGTCAACGAGGACGGCACCTTCAAGTCGGCCGACGAGCTGCGCGAGCTCTACGGCGGCAAGGGCGTCCTCGACGGCGAGCCGATCATCGCCTACTGCCGTATCGGTGAGCGCTCGGCCCACACCTGGTTCGTGCTCCACGAGCTGCTCGGGCGCGACGACGTCAAGAACTACGACGGGTCGTGGACCGAGTGGGGGAACATGGTGGACGTCCCGATCGAGAAGAACGTCTAGACGTCCCGGGGGCAGTCCCGCTGCGCGTCAGCGCGCCCCGTCCTCGAGCAGGGGCGCCAGCCGCTCGAACAGGTCAGCCAGGATCCGCGCCGTGGCGCCCCAGATGAGATGGCCCTCGGCCTCGTAGACGTCGGTGCGGAACGGCACCCCGCGGCGGATCAGCCGCTTGCGTGAGTGCCCGGCCAGCAGCCGCGGCAGCGGCAGCTCGAGCACCTCGGCGACCTCGGTGGCGCTCGGCGACCACCGGTGGCCGGGCTCGATGGTTCCCACGAACGGGTAGATCGCGTAGTTGGTGACCACCGTCGGGGTCGGCGTCAGGGCGCCGGCCAACCGCACTGCCTCGCGAGGCAGGCCGATCTCCTCCTCGGTCTCGCGCAGGGCGGTCTCCCGCAGGTCCTCCTCGTCGACGTCCTGGCGGCCGCCGGGGAACGAGATCTCGCCCGCGTGTCGGCGCAGGTCGCTCCGCCTTCGGGTGAACACCGCGTGCAACTCGCCCTCGAGCTCGTACAGCGCGACCAGAACCGCGGCGTCGATCCGGCCGCGCACGTCGAGCGTCGCCGCCTCCTGCTCCGAGAGCAGCAGCGGCCGCAGCTGCTCGGCCAGGGACGGCATTTCGCCGGACTATAGTCGCGCGAAATGCCTGCGCTGATCATCGTCGACGTGCAGAACGACTTCTGCCCCGGCGGGGCGCTCGCGGTCGAGCGCGGGGACGAGGTGGTCGAGGTCCTCAACCGCATGGCGGCTGATTACGACGTCGTCGTGGCCACCCGCGACTGGCACCCCGACCATCACCACTCCTTCGCGCCGCACGGCGGCCCGTGGCCGGTCCACTGCGTGCAGGGCAGCCAGGGGGCCGAGCTTCATCCGCAGCTCGACCGCGACCGCCTCCAGCGCGTGTTCGACGCCGGCTACGCGCGCGAGGCGGAGGGCTTCGACAAGTTCGAGGACACCGATCTCGAACCGTTCCTGCGCGACCGTGGCGTGGACGAGGTCCACGTCGGGGGGTTGGCTCTCGATTACTGCGTCAAGCACACCGCGCTGGGAGCGCGCAAGCGCGGCTTCGACACCGTCGTGCACCTCGACGCCACCCGGGCGGTCAACGTCGACCCGGGCGACGACCAGCGGACTATCGACGAGCTGCGCGAAGCCGGCGTCGAGGTCGTGGGCTGACAGCCGGTCCCGGGCCGGCTACGCCTCGACCGGGCTCAGCCTCGCGACGCGCTCCTCGAACATGACCTCGCCGTCGAGGGTGCGATGGACGGGGCACTTGGCGGCGATCGCCATCAGACGCTGGACCTGGTCGTCGTCCAGCTCGGGCGCCACGTGCACGACCAGCTCGAAGCGCGTCGGGCAGCCGCGCTCGGCCGGCTGGTACTCGCAGTCGACCTCGACCGGTCCGACCTCCCAGCCCTTGCGCCGCGCGTACATCTCGAGCGTGATCGCCGTGCAGGAGGCCAGCGACGCGGCGAGCAGCTCCTGGGGGCTGGGGGCGGTGTCGTCCCCGCCGATGTCTCGCTGCTCGTCGGCCGCCACGGTGTGGGTACGGACCGTGACCTCGTGCTGGAAGCTGCCGTCTACGCGGCGCCGAGCGCTGACTTTCATCCCTGACCCCTCGGTCGCGGTTGGTCTTGGCACAGCGTACTCCTCGCGGCCGGGGCCACGGCGCGGATCAGTCCGCCAGCGGGTTGAACACCAGCCCGGTCGCCAGCTTGGGGTAGAAGAAGGTGGACTTCGGCGGCATCGTCTCGCCGGCGACCGCCACCTCTCGGACCTGGGCGACGGGGGTGGGGCGCATGAAGAAGCCGGCGTCGAAGACTCCCTCCTCCAGCAGCCGCAGCGCCTCGGCGGTGTCGGACGCATAGCCCAGCCCGTTGAGGTGGGCGATGTCCTCGTCGGTCATCCGCAGCGCCCCTTTGAGAACCAGCGCCTCGAGCACCGCCGTGTCGAGCCGGCGGTAGGGCTCGGGCTTGTCGGGCAGCGCCGCGTCGGCTATCGCCTGGTCGCGCAGGGCCAGCTGGAAGGGCCGGCGGAAGTGGGCGTCCAGGTAGCCGAGGCGCAGCGGGCCGGCGCCGTCTGGAGGCAGCCGCTCGCGATCGACCTCTTGGACGTCGAAGTCGCGTCGCAGCGCGGCGGCGAGCGCCTCCTGGCGGTCTGGCGTCAGCCCGCCGACCAGGCGGTGGATCGGGAAAACGGCGAGTCCCGGGTCCTCGAGCGCGACCAGGCACATCAGCACGTAGCGATGGGGCCCGTCGCCGCCGACCTCCTCGGCGTACGCGCGGGCGGTCTCGTAACGGTGGTGGCCATCGGCGATCAGGAGCTCGGCCCCGGCCAGCGCCGACTGCAGGGCGGCGATGGCCTGCGGGTCGCCGACGCGCCAGACGCGATGAAGCGTTCCCTCGTCGTCCGAGGCCTCGGCCCACGGATCGCCCGGCGTAGTCGCCCTGAGCACCGAGCCGGCCGCCCCGTCGGGGTCGGAGTGAAGCGCGAAGATGGGGGAGAGGTTGGCCCGGGTGGCTCGGGTGAGCCGGAGGCGGTCCTCGAGGGGTCCGGGATGGGTGCGCTCGTGGGGGCGGATCCGGCCGGCGCCGTAGTCCTCCACCCGCACCCGGCAGAGGAACCCCCGGCGCGTCATCCGCGCGCCGCTGGGCGCGCGGTAGTCCTGGGTGAGCGCCCACAGGGCCGGCTCGGGGTCGCGGACCACGGCGCCCTGCCGTCGCCAATCCGCCAGCAGCTCGGCCGCCCGCCCGTACGGGTCGTCTGCATCGGGGAGGTCGATGTGAACGACGTTATGAGGCGAGCGCGCCGCCAGGCGGGCCCTCTGCTGGGCGTCGATGACGTCATACGGCGGTGCGATCAGGTCGCGCAGGGAGCCCGCCGCGCCCAGGTCGTAGTGCAGCGCACGCAGGGGCTGAACTTCGGCCATGGGCGGCGGGAGGCTACTACAGGGGCGGCGACCCGCCGCCGGCCTCAGGCCTGGAGCGCCACCGGTGACTCCTCCACCTTCGCCGGACGCTCGGGTGCCGACTCGGCCGCCACCGAGACGCGCTGCAGCTGCACCCAGATGATCGCCGCCACCACCACCAGGCCGCCGGCGATCTGGGCGGGCGCGAGCGCCTGCCCGTGCACGAAGTAGGCGATCACCGCGGCCAGGACCGGCTCCAGCGTCGCCACCACCGCAGCGCGCGGAGCCGGGATGTGGCGGACCGCCGCGACCATGCACAGGAAGGGCAGGAGGGTGCCGACGACTGCGACCCCCAGGCCCAGCAGGACGTTCGTCAGTGAGCCGAAGCGGTCGAAGGGAAACCACCACGGCGGCTGGACGACCGCCCAGAACAGCGAGGCGAACCCGAACCCCCAGGCCAGGGTGGTGACCGGGTGGTGGCGGCGCCCCGCCCGCTCGCTGGCCACCAGGTAGATCGCGAAGGTGACGGCCGCGGCGATCGCGGCGGCCACCCCGAGTCCGTCCAGCGCGCGGACGTCGTAGGCGCGTACGACCAGGAAGCTGCCGGCCAGCGAGAGCGCCGCGGCGCCCCACAGCCCGCGCCGCAGGTGACGCCCGTGCGCGAGGCGCAGCCACACCAGGATGAGCAGCGGACCGAGGTACTGGATGGTCAGCGCGGCGCCGATCTGCAGTCGGCCTATGGCCAGGAAGTAGGTGGCGTGGACCGCGGCCAGCCCGGCGATGCCGAGGAACGCGAGCTGGGGGACGTCGGCTCGCCGCACCTTCAGCAGGCTGGGGCGGGCGGCTGCCACCACCGCGACGAGGAGCACCCACGAGAGCAGCGACCGCAGCTGGGCGAGCCTCAGCGCGCTCACGCCGTCGTCGAGGAGGAAGCGCGCCAGCGAGCCGTTCAGTGCCCACAGGGCCGCGGCGGTCGCGGCCAGGAGGTAGCCGAGGCCGGTCGATCGCGAGCTGGCGGGCATCGGCTCAGTCTGGCGCATGGCTAGACTCGCCCGAGACGGGGCGTGGCGCAGCCTGGTAGCGCGCGGCATTTGGGGTGCCGAGGACGCCGGTTCAAATCCGGCCGCCCCGACTCGGACCGGTGGCGCCCGAACCCGCCGCGCCAAAGCGGCCCACATCGCGGGTTTGGGCTCGACTGCGCGGGCAAAACATCAGGGGAGCCTCGCCCCGGGCGACCGATCGGGATCCGAGGCTCGGACCGATCGTTTCGAAGTGGACGCTCGCGCTGCCGATGAGCCTCTCTACGCCCGGCGCCTGACCGCGCTGGTGGCGGCTGTGGCCAGCGTGACCGTGGCGCTGGCCACCAATCAGTCGGGCGACTACCAGAACGCGGTGGGGTTCGCCGTCACCGACAACCCCGCGCCCGCGACGAACGCACTGGCCGACGGCCGCCTGCACGACTTCTTCGCCCTGCATCCGTACATGGGCAGCTTCTCACTG
The DNA here is from genome assembly GCA_045805565.1 of Solirubrobacteraceae bacterium. Lineage (GTDB taxonomy): Bacteria > Actinomycetota > Thermoleophilia > Solirubrobacterales > Solirubrobacteraceae > DATAEY01. The sequence goes on from JBJMKZ010000006.1 coordinate 10,534, forward strand.
CTGCTGCGGGCCCCCTTCGTGACGGCGGCCCGTTGGCTGGGCGCCGACGACCTGACGGTCTACCGCCTCGGGTCGGTGGTCTGCGTGGTGGCGCTCGCCTTGCTGGCGATGTGGGTGGCACGGCTCATGGCCAGGCGCGGGCAGCCCCTGATCGTGCGCCTGGCGGTCGTGGTGGTGCTCGTGTTGAACCCCCTGACCCTGAACGCCATCTGGCTGGGGCATCCCGAAGAGCCGCTCGCCGCCGCGCTGTGCCTGGGCGCCGCCCTGGCCGCCCGGGACCGCCGCATCTGGGCGGCAGGCATCCTGCTGGGACTTGCGCTCGCCACCAAGCAGTGGGCGATCGTCGCCGTTCTTCCCGTCCTGCTGGCTGCGCCCGAGCGCCGGTGGCGCCTCGGGGTCACCGCGGCCGTGGTCGCCGCCTCGCTCGCCCTGCCGCTGGCGTTCGCGGATCCCGAGCGGTTCATCACCATCGCCCGAGAGGCCTCCCAGACGCTGAGATCCCCCGCCACCAGTCTGTGGGCGCCGCTCGCCGCCAGTCGCAGGGAGGTCTCCTTCGAAGGAGGGCTGGTCAGCATCATCACCACGTACTCGCTTCCGCCCTCGCTGGGCTGGTTGCCGCGACCGCTCATCGTCCTCACCACCGCCGTTCTCGCGTTCGTGTACCGGCGGCGTCGTGGTGGCGACGCCGACGGCGTCGTCGGGCTGCTGGCCCTGTGCTTCCTGGTGCGCGGGATGCTCGACCCGATAAGCCCCGCCTACTACTACGTGCCGTTCCTGACCGCGCTGGCCGCCTGGGAGGGCCTGCGGCGGCGGGGCCTGCCGCTGCTGACGCTGCTGTGCGCTGGTGCCCTGTGGTTCCTCTTCGACGTCGCCAGGGCCGACAACTTCCTCTCCCGCGAGCGCATCGTGGTCATCGCGCTGTATCTGCTGTGGGCGCTGCCGGTGACCGCGGTGATCGCCGGGCGCGTGTATCGCCTCGGGACTCGCCGGTCCGAACACGAGCTCGGGGTGCATTCGCGCCTCGAGACCGCCGGAGCTCGCGCCGGCTGACCGGTCGGCGAGATCGCCGGCGTTCTCACAGCGGAACGCTATCCGCGCCCGACCTACGGGAAGGGAGTGAACCGAGGGTCGCGCAGCGCGGCGCGCAGCACCGACGCCGAGCGGGGGAAGCGCTGGAGGCGCAGGCGCCCGCCGGGGCTGTTTCCCTGGTTGAACAGCACCATTCGCACGCGCGGATGCCCGCGCACCCAGCGAAACAGCGCCGCCACGAATCCCGGCGCGTCGCCCCCGGGGTGGATGCCCCACTCCCCGAACGCGAACGGCTTGCCGGTCGAGGCGAAGCGGGCGTAGTAGCGGTTGAGCCCGGAGAAGTTGGGAAAGCCGGAGTAGAGGTCGGTGCACAGCCAGTCGACGTAGGCGGACCCGGGGTAGTACGCGCGCGCCGAGTTGCCGGCCACGTTGGGATCGCCGGCGACCTGAGGGCACCAGACCAGCGCGACCGCGGGCGTCGGCAGCCTGGCGGTGGACGTGCGCACCGGCCGCATGCCCTGTCCGGCCAGGCTGCGATTGATGGAGGCGACGTCACCGCCGCGCAGGATCAGCGCCATGCGTCGCCAGGCCCGGCGGAAGCTGGCGGTCGAATGGCTGGCGCCGCGGGGTCCACCGGGCCCGTAGGCGCTGTAGACGTTGTTGTGGTGGTTCATCTCCGCGAACGCGCGCACGTAGACAACCCGCCCCGCGGCGTCCAGGAGCCGGTTGAGGTTGAGGAAGTAGGCGTCGCCGGCGCCCGAGGCGATCGCGGCCGGCGTGATCGCCTCGTGTCCCGACCGGTCGGCGGTGCTGAGGTGGAGCATCAGCCGGGTCTGGAGCTGCGCGGCCTGCTGAAGCCGTAGCTGCACGTACTGCTGCGAGCCCAGGGAGTGGCTCCAGGTCAGGAAAAGCTGCCAGACCGGCAGGTGCTTTCCGACCAGCGCGGTGAACGAGGTGTAGTCGCTGACCCGCACGCCGCCAGTCACGCCCGCATAGATTTTGCCCGGCGGCGGCGCATAGGGGGCGGCGTCGGCGACGGGAGCGCAGATCCCGAGCGCCGGGACGGCCAGAAGGCACGCCATCGCGCGGCGCTTGCTCGGCATGTCGTGGACCCTGGACCAAGTCGTCCTCATCTGCTCCTAACCCTAGACTCGACCGGGCCCGGCTGAAGCGGTCAGCCCCGGCCGTGAATCGCCCCGGGTCCGCTAGCTTCCTCGTCGGCCCCCGTAGCTCAGTGGACAGAGCGTCGGACTTCTAATCCGAGGGTCCCAGGTTCGAATCCTGGCGGGGGCGCTGAGAAAGCCCAGCAAATCGACGGCTTTCCTGCTGGGGACACATCAGAAAGGAAGCGCGGTGCGCGAGGGTGGTCGGTCCGGCACTGAGATCCAGTCCATCCGGATTCGCGCCGCCAGCGAGAGCGCCTTCAGTCACTCGGAGTCCCTGCGATTCCAAGGTGGCGATGAATGTCATCGGTCAGCTTGGCGACCCGCTTGGTCAGATCGGTGTTGAGGTCGAGGAGCTGGCTTTGTGACTCGGCCAGCTGCTCGCGATGCGTCTCGGCCTTGAGAGCCTCGGCCTTATCGGCCTGCGCCTGGACGCCTGCGCGCTTGTCCTGGAGCTTCTGGCCCAGGCCGATGAAGAGCGTGATGTAGATCGCCTCGAGGCTGACGATCAGCGTCAGCAGGTTGATGTCCAAGCCGAGGGCGAACCAGGCGATAAACCACAGGGTGTGAAGCAGGGCCGAAACCGGGGTGAAGAGGACGTTGCCCAGCGTGACGCTGACCGTCTGGACAGGCGTGAGTGCTTCTAGGTAGTAGTCGTGCCAATCGACCCTCTCGTCGGCGTTGTAGTCGCGCATGCGCAAAGAAGCTAGAGCGCTGGACGGACGCGAGGTCATGGGCCGCCCGAACCGTTGAGCTGAGCCACCGTTCGCGAGTCGGTAGGTTCGCGCGCATGAAGCTGACGCAGCGACTCCACTACCTGGGTTGACCGGCCTGCTGATCGCTCTGGCGTGGGATCGCTTGCCTCGCCGCACAAGCTAAGGTCCTGGCTCGCTCGGGCCCACGTCCGCGGGCTTCCGGCCCGCGAGCCGGCCTCGTGATCGCGGCAGGCGACTGGCCGGACCGTGCACCGCTTCCTCAACGTTTATGGCCTGCTCATCGCAATTGGCGGCGACTGGCCGAGCGTAATCGACAACGTCGCGCTCGACTTCGGATGGTTTGAAGTCCCTATGGGGACCCATCCCGCGAGGGTGCACGTCGAGATCCGCCGCGGCCCGCCAGAACTCGAGCGCTTCGGGGACGTGCCAGCCGCATTCGTCACGCCGCGCAACGTCGTCTATCAGCTGGAGGACACCCGGACGCTCGTCGACTACTTCGGGACAGCCGTGTCCGTCTACGACCGTTCGCGGGAGCACGTCCTCGTCCAGGGAGAACCGGACCATCTGGTCCACGAGGCGGCGTATCACTTCCTGCTGTCCCGCATCGGGTCACATGTCGAGCAGCGGAGAATGACGCGCCTCCACGCCCTCGCTCTGGTGGGCAGACAGGGGGCCGTGGCGCTGATGTTGCCGTCGGGCGGGGGCAAGAGCACGCTTGCCCTACGCGCCCTGCGCGAGCCGGGGGTAAAGCTGTTGGCGGAAGACAGCCCGCTGATCGATCGCCGCGGTTTCCTGCATCCCTTCCCGCTACGGATCGGCGTCAATCCGAGCGATGCCGGGGACCTACCCGACGTCCCAGTGCGTCGTTTGGAGCGAATGGAGTTCCATCCCAAACTCGCTCTGGACATCCGGCCATTTGCCGGCCAGATCGAAACGGAACCCCAACCGTTGAGACATCTTGTGGTGGGGCACCGGACGCTCGGTGACCGCACCGACTTGCGCCCCCTCGCGAGGCGCGGAGCCGTCGGATCGCTGATGAGGGAGGCGGTGGTGGGGGTCGGTATCTACCAGGGCATGGAGTTCGTCTTGCAGCGAGGGATTCGCGATTTGGCCGGCAAGGCGGGTATTGGGCTCACCCGCGCCCTCTGCTGCGCAGCGGCCCTCTCCCGAGCTCGGGTCTGGCGGCTCACGGTGGGCCGCGATCGCGAGCGCAACTGGTCTGCTCTTCGGCGCCTGCTGACGGAGCCAGAGCCAGATGGCCCCCCGACGGCTGGCGGGATGCCGTCATAGGCGCTATTTCGGCGCGCAGACGCACCCTCGCCCATAAGAAATCCCGCGGTACTGCAGCTTGGAGGTAGACGATGCCCTCGGTGATCGGCACGCAGCCGCTCGTGCAGTAGCGTCCGCTCGTTCGTGGGCCCCAAAGTCCTAGTCACGGGAGGGGCCGGGTTCATTGGCTCCCACCTCGTTCGCCGGCTAGTCGAGCGCGGCGACCGGGTGCGCGTCCTCGATGACCTCTCCACCGGGCGCCGCGATCGCCTTGCGGGCCTGGCCGCCGACGTCGATTTCATAGAGGGGGACCTGCGCAGCCCCGGTGCGGTACGGCGTGCCGTGCGTGGATGCGACCTGGTCTTCCACCAGGGAGCGCTGCCGTCGGTTTCGCGCTCGCTCGACGACCCGATTGGCACGACGGCGGTCATCGTCGAGGGCACGCTGAATGTCCTGCGGGCGGCCCGCGACGAGGGTGTGCGACGGGTCGTGCTCGCCTCATCGTCGTCGGTCTACGGCGATGCGGGAGAGCTGCCGCGGGTGGAGTCGGCGCGGCTGGCGCCGATCTCGCCCTATGCGACCGCCAAGCTCGCGGCCGAGGGCTTCTGCGCGAGCTTCGGCCGCGACGGAGCGCCAGAGACCGTGGTCCTGCGCTACTTCAACGTCTTCGGCCCCGGCCAGGACCCGCATTCCAGGTATGCGGCGGTGGTACCTCGCTTCATCTTGGCCCTGGCCGCTGGCGAACCGCTCCCGGTCTACGGCGACGGCCGGCAGTCACGCGACTTCACCTACGTCGCGGACGTCGTCGAGGCCAACCTGCTGGCCGCCGGGGCGCAGGACGTCAACGGCGCGGTCCTCAACGTCTCCGGCGGCCGGGCGCGCAGCGTGGTCGAGCTGGCCGAGGCGATCGGTGTCCACCTGCGACGCGCACCGCGGCTGCGCCACCTGCCAGCGCGTCCGGGCGAGGTCCGCGAGTCGTGGGCGGACCTCACCGAGTCGCGGCGCCGACTGGGCTACGAGCCGCAGACCACGCTGGAGGAGGGCCTCGGGCCGACCATCGAGGCCATGATCGCCCGCCCGCCCGACGGGCGCCCAGCCGTTCGCACCCATGGCCGGATGGCCGGCGTGTGCGCGACTGCCCTCACGGCGCTCACCCTCGTGGTGACGACGGTGGCCTGCGGTCGATCTCCAACCGCGGACCGAGCTGCGCCTGCCGGTGCCGGGGACCAGCGCGCGCATACGGGTCCGTTCGTGACCTCCACGAGCAGGGACCGAGCCGTCGTCTGGGCCGTGGGTGACGGTGGCAATGGGAGCCAAGACGCCAAGGCGGTGGCCTCGCTGATCGCGTCATCGCGCTTCGATCGCCTGCTCTATGTCGGTGACGTCTATACGTATGGGACCGCCCAGGAGTACCGCAGCAACTACGGGACGACCTACGGTCCGCTGGCCCGCGTCACCGCTCCCACTCCGGGGGACAACGAGTGGCCGCGCCGCGCGGCCGGCTACGACGCCTACTGGGCTCGTGTCCACGGCCGGCCCACGCCGCCCTATTACAGCTTCCGCGTCGGAGAGTGGAAGATCCTCAGCCTGAACTCGGAGGTCGCCCACGGTCCGGGCTCGCCCCAGCTCAGGTGGTTGGCGTCGGAGGTCCGGGGCCCGGGGACGTGCCGGCTGGTGTTCTGGCACCGCCCCCGTCGCAGCGCCGGGACCGTGCACGGCGACCAGCCTGATGTGGCACCCCTTTGGAACGCCGTGCGCGGACATGCCGTGATCGTCCTCAACGGTCACGAGCACGACATGCAGCGGCTGCGGCCGATCGATGGCATCACCGAGCTCGTGTCGGGCGCCGGGGGCGCTCCCCTCTATCGACTCGACCCCTCGGATCGACGGGTCGCCTTCGGCGACGACACCCATTTCGGCGCGCTGCGGTTGGAGCTGGTGCCGGAAAGGGCGAGATTTGCCTTCATCAGGGTCGGCGGCCAGGTCCTGGACTCCGGCATCGCGCGCTGCTCGCCGAGGGCGACCGGGCGCTGACGGCGCAGCGCGACGCGGGTGGTCAGGACGGGGGCCCCGGTGGCCTCGCCCTAAGGGCGTGCTTGAACCCGCCCTTCATCTCGCCCGACGGCAGGACGACGACGCGCAGGATCGTTCCAGGCGATTCGGAGGGGCGCGGGGGCCAGGACGTGCGCAACCGGCGGGACCCGCTCCCGGGCACGGCGATCCTGACGATCGCGAGATACAGCGGTCTGCCGTGTGCGTGGCCGACCAGCCTCCGGGTCACCCGGCCCTCGAGCCGCGCGCCCCGGTCCGACTGGCCGCGGACGCGACCGTCGGGCAGGCTGGCCACGATGTAGAGCCCTCCGACCCCCGTGGCTCGCGCAGCGTCGAAGCGAAGCACCCGGCCGCCGGACAGGATTATGTCCCCGCGCGCCGCCGCGCCGGCCAGCTTCACGTCCGCGCGCGCGCGCCCGCGTGCGACGACGGCAAACAGGTTGGCGCGCGCGGGTGCCCGGCCGGGCAGCCAGCGGATGAGCCGCCCGCCGTCGCAGACGTAGACCTGGACCACGCGCTCGCGCGCGTTGCGCTCGGGCGCCGTCGCGATGACGGCCACCAGGGCGTCGGAACCGCGTACCTTGCCGACGAAGGTCCCTGCGATCGGCTTTGGCGCGCCGGCCGCGCCGGTCGCGCAGCCGGGCAGCAGCCCCAGGACGGCAGCCAGCACGATTCCCGCCGAGGCCCGCGGCCAACGATCTATGCGCGTACGGCCGCCATGCCCCGGCGGATCATGCTCCACGCTTCAGTCCCTGTCCGGCGGCCGTGCTTGCTCGATGGACCGCGGGATCGCCCGCGACGATGGTCCTACCGGCGGGGGGTCTCAGGCTCGCGTACCCGATCCTCGGCGCCGCGGCGGCGACTCCCGCCCGACGGGCCCACAGCCGGCGACCCCATACGGCGGCGCCCGCGCACGCGAGCGCCGCGGCAGTCGCTCCGAAGAGGAGCGGGATCGAGGCGATCGCCACGGCGAGGACGCCGGCTAGGGCGCCCAGCGCGAGGAAGGCGACGGTTGCCCTTCCACGGCTGCCCATCTCGGGGGACACGAGGTCGTAGGAGTGCTGGCGGTCGCCCACCGCCAGTCTGCCGCTGCGCAGCCTTCTGACGACCGTGAACACCAGCTCGAACAGGAAGATCCCGAGGCAGACCAATCCGGCCAGCAGCCCGCGCCATCCGCTCTGGGCGGCGGCCGTCGCGGTGAGCACCGCGAGCAGGACGCCGACCGCGTACGCGCCGCCGTTTCCCAGGAAGACGCGCGCCGGCGGCCGGTTCCACGCCAGGAAGGCGGCCAGAGAGCCGGCAAGGGCGAGGCCGATCGCGAGCGCCTTCGGATCGCCGCCGGCGACGGCGATGACTGCCGCCAGCGCGAGGGCGGCGATCGCCGCGAGCCCACCGGCGAGCCCGTCCTGGCCGTCGACGAGGTTGACCGCGTTCATGCATACGAGGGTGAGGACGACTGCTCCCACCCCGCCGAGCGGGCCGAGCGGCTCGAGCTCCATACCGCCGAGCGCGAGGACCGCTCCGACCGCCAGTTGGAGCAGAAGGTGGACCCGGGTGCCGAGAGGCCTCACGTCATCCAGGAGCCCGAGGAGCAGCGCGACGGCGACGCCGGCGATCGCGGCTGGGCTCACTTCGCCCTGTACGACCGCCACCGCCGCGAAGGTCGCGCCCAGCACCGACACTCCCCCGACCACCGGAACGGGCTGGGCGTGAATCTTGAGCGGATCGCCGGGCCGGTCCACGAGCCCGGCCGCCCGCGCGGCGCGGATCGCAGGGGGCGTCAACAGCAGCCCGAACGCGAGGGCGATCAGGAACGGCACTCTGTGACCCAGAGGTTGCTCTGAACGCTGTCGTGGAGCGCGATCGTGTCGCCGCGGCGAAACCCGAGCCCCGCGTACGCGGCGTTCGCGTCGTCGTTCTCGGCGCCGACCAGGACCTTGACCCGCTCGGCTCCGAGGTCGCCGAGGCGCGCCACGACCCGGCCGACGAGCGCGCGCCCGACTCCCCGTCCCCGCTCGGGGGGAGCCACCGCGACCGACAGGAGCTCGGACTCCGGCAGCGTCCGATCGCCGCCGGCGTACCGGGCGGTTTCGATCGACCGGCGCATGACGGCCGGGCGCAGGAGCCTCGGCCACGCCGCGGCGATGGCACGGGCGCCGTACCGCCGATAGAAACGATGCGCGAAGGCGGGGACGGAGAGCACCCCGGTCGCGAAGCCGACGACGGATCCGTTTCGCTCGGCGACAACGCTCACCGCCTCCGCGTCGGCGACGAGCGCGCCGTAGAGTGTTCGCAGGAAGCGCTCACCCAGGCTCGACAGGAAGGCCTCCGGCAACGCCTCGCGGTGGAGGCGCGCGAGGGCGCGGGCATCGCGCGGGCCAGCCGGCCGCAGCCGGAGCGGATCGTCGCCCGGCGGCATGCCGATGCCCCTGCGGCGTAGGAGGTCCCGGTAGGCCCCGAGCACGATCTCGAACACGCGACGCTCGTCGAAGCGCTCGCGCGCTCTCGCCTCCGCCGCTGCGCCGAGCCGCGCGCGAAGAGCAGCGTCGTCGACGAGCGCCTCGATCGCCGCCGCGAGCGCAGCGTCGTCGCGTGCAGGCACCAGGATCGCCTCCGCTCCGTCACGGGCGACCTCGCGGCAGCCTCGGATGTCGGTGAGGACCAGCGGCCTACCCATCGCGGCGGCCTCGATTGCCGAGCGCGGCATTCCCTCGCGCCACGAGGCGAGGACGAAGACGTCCATCAGCGCGAGGAGGTCACGCACGTCCTGGCGCCAGCCGGTCAGGATCACGTTCTCCGGAGCTCGCGCCAGCTCGTCTGCGCCGATCGCGTCCCGCTTCTCGAAGTCGGTCTCGCCGATCACCAGGAAGCGGACGTCGGGCCGTCGGCCATGGATCTCGCGCGCGGCGGCGAACACCTCGCGACACCCCTTCTCGGCGACCAGGCGTGCCACCGTGCCGACGACGAGTGTGCCCTCCGGAAGGGCGAGCTCGTGCCGCAGCGCCGCCATGCGCTCGGCGGGGACGCGGCCCGGGTCGAACTCGTCCAGGTCGATGCCGTTTCCGAGCAGTGCGCTCCCCGAGCGCGGCGCCACCGCCATCCGTCGCGCCCAGGCCAGGTCCTCCTCGCTCTGGTAGAGCTCCAGGTCCGAGAGGCGCGCCGCCATACCCTCGAGCGCTAGGACGGGCAGCTTCCGGGCGAGAGGGTCCTCCGGCGTCGCGTATAGGCCGTGGACCGTGTTGACCACGCACGGCACACCGGCGAGGCGCGCGGCGAGCCGGCCGAGGATCCCCGACTTCGGGTTGTGGGTGTGAAGCACGTCGAAGCGCTCGCGCCGCAGGATGCGCATGAGCTCCCTGAACGCCCGCGCGTCCGCGGGCGGGTCCCATGCCCGGGTCGCGCTGCACCATGGGATGTGGCGGATACCCGCCGCCTCCAGATCCCGGGTCCACTCGCCCGGAGCGCTGATCGCGGCTACCTCGAATCCCTCTTCCCGGATCGACTCGAGCTGACCGAGCAGTAGGAACCGGAGACTGAGGTCGACGGTCGTGAGATGGGCCACCCGGACAGGGCGATTCATGCCGGTGGCGCAGCGTACACTGCGGCCGTCATGCGGCCGGGGCTGCGCGAGGCAACGGTCGTCCACCTTCTCCCGCTCGACGTCCTTCGGGGCGCCCAGCTCTATGCACATGCGCTTCGCGACGCGCTCAGGGCCGGAGGCGGCCGTCATCACATCGTCACGCTGTTCGCCTCCAGCGGGCCCGGGCCCGGCTGCGACCTGTCGCTCGCCGTCCCGGCCGGTCGGCTGCGCAGGGCCGGGTTCGACCCCCGCGCGGCGATCCGCCTGCGCGGTGTCCTGCGCGAGCTGGGCGCTGACGTGGTGGTCGCGCACGGAGGCGAGCCGCTCAAGTACGCGGCGTTCGCGCGTCCCCGCGACACCCGGCTGATCTACCTCAAGATCGGACTGACCGGTGGGGCGCTGCGGACCGGCCTGCAGCTGCGGCTTCTGCGCGCGGCGGCCCAGCGGACGGACGCCATCGCCGCAGTCTCCGACGAGATGGCCGAGGAGGCCCGCCTGCTGCTCGGCCGGGCCGCCACTCGCATCGTGGTGATCCCCAATGGGCGCGACGCCGACACGTTCAGGCCTCGCGCGACCAGGCCCGCGGGTCACCGGCCCCGCCTCGCCTTCGTGGGTCAGCTCGAGCCCGACAAGCGGCCGGAGCTGTTCTGCGACGTCGTCCGCGCCCTGCGCGAGCGCGGCGCGGCGCCAGACGCCGTCCTCGTCGGCGACGGGGCGCTCCTCGGCGCCCTGCGTTCCGTTGCCGGGTCGGCCGGCGTCGATCTGCTCGGCGCACGCGTCGATGTGCCGGACATCCTCGCCGGCTGCGACGTGCTCGTCTTCTGCGGTGCCGGTCGCGAGGGCATGCCCGGCGTCCTGATCGAGGCGGGGCTGTGCGGCCTTCCGGCGGTGACCACCGCCGTCCCCGGCGCCGCAGACGTCGTCGAGGACGGCGTGACCGGCTTCGTCGTGGGTGTCGACGACGAGGACGCGCTGATCGACCGATCCGGTCGCCTCGCCGTCGACGCCGCCCTTCGCGAGCGGATGGGCTCTGCGGCTCGCGACCGCTGCGTGGAGCGCTTCAGCATCCAGGCGAGCGCGCGGCGCTGGCAGGCGCTGCTCGATTGCGCTCTGCGAGAACCCGGTGATACAGCGCCAGGGAGCGCTCGGCACTCGTCCGGAGAGTGAATCGCTGCTCGAAGATCGCTCGGCTGCGCGCTCCGAACGAGCGCGCGAGATCGCGGTCGTCGAGGAGCGCCGCGACGGCCAGGGCCAGCTTGCCGGCGTTGGCGGGCTCGACCAGCAGCGCGTTGTGGTCGCGCTCGACGACCTCGCCCACGGCCGGGATGTCCGACGCGACAATCGGGAGTGCGAGCGCCATCGCCTCGATGAGCGCCCCACCGAGCCCCTCGTAGAGCGAGGGGAACGCGAATACGTCGGCAGCGGCGAGCAGCTCGGGAACGTCGTCCCGGTGCCCGAGGAACCGGGCACGCCCCTCGAGCCCCAAGCGGCGGACCGCGTCGGCGAGCTCGCCCGACACGTGCCCGCGCCGTCCGGCCACGAGGAGGACGAGCCGGGGTCTCGCCCTGAGAGCGGCGACGGCCTCGAGGAGGTGCACCTGGCCCTTCTGGAACTCCTGCCTGCCGACGGTGACGATGACCTCGTCTGCGTCGGAAAGGCCCAGTCGCGCCCGCGCGTCCCTACGTCGCTCGGGTCCCGGAGCTCCCAGGCGCCCGGAATCGCGCCCTCGAGCGATCACGGTGATCCGCGCCGGCGGTATCCGCAGCGCCGCGACCGCCGAGCGCTTGACCGCCTCCGTGACCGCGTGGAAGTGATCCGTGAGATGCCTGGCCGTCCACCCATCGATGAGCCTGACCGCCTGCAACCTGGCCCGCGGGACGCGAGGGTCCCCGAGCCGGGCGCGGTCGTACGACGTGTTCACCAGGCTGGTGATCACCGCGGCCGGCGTGCCCGCGGCGGCGACCCGCCCCACGATGTCGGCCTCGAAGAGGACCGTGTGGACGACCTCCGGCTGCTCGGCGCGAACGATCCGGCGGAGCTCGAGCGTCCACGACGGGAGCCGGCGACCGTGCAGGAAGCAAACGTCGAAGCTCTCGGCCAGGACCTCATGGAGGATGCCCTCGCGCACGGGCTCGAGACAGACCACGACCGGATCCACTCCTCCGCGCCTCAGGTGTGGGAGCGCCTCGGCCAGCGAGCGTTCGGCTCCTCCGGCGCCGAGCCCGTTGATGACGAACAGGACCTTCACGTCCGCAGCCGTTGCGTACAGTTACCGGCCTGC
>JBJMKZ010000007.1:0-5800 GCA_045805565.1 Solirubrobacteraceae bacterium
ACGCGGTGAGACAGCTCGGCGCGATGGTGATGGCGGACATCGACGGGCTGCGCGCCACCGATGCCGAAGTGGCTCGCCAAGGGCGCAGGCAGGTGCACAACAGCGCTCGCGGACGCGCATCTCCGAACGGCTCCCGATGAGCCCGCCACACTCACACATGACTCTCACCCGTAGCCCGCGGAGCGGCGCAGAGGCGCACGCGGATGCGATCGAGCGGCTGGACGCGGCGCTGGACGACCAGCTTCGCCTGCGCCACGACGAAGACGACGCCCAAGGCACCGACCGCCAGCTCGGCGCCGGCGTCGAGCTATCGGCCGCCAACGAGCGCGTCGCGGCCCGCGAGGCCTGGCTCAGCTACGTCGAGCACGGCTACTAGTAGAGCCACCCGCCGCGGTTTCTGAGCCGCGGCCGGCGTTTCCGCGCGGGCTTCGCCGCGTGAAAAGCTTGCGGCGTGGAGGCAAGCTCTGCGGTGGCGGTGGGCGCGCGCTCGGCGTGGGCGCCGATGGCCCACCGCACCTACCGCGCGCTGTGGATCGCCCAGTTCACCTCCAACGTCGGCACCTGGATGCAGACGGTCGGGGCCCAGTGGCTGATGGGCTCGCTGAGCCGCGACCCGCTGAAGGTGGCCCTGGTGCAGACGGCGATGAGCCTGCCGATCGGTCTGTTCGCCATGCCGGCGGGGGCGGTGGGCGACAACCTCGACCGCCGCCGGGTGCTGTTGGCCAGCCAGTCGTTCATGCTGGCGTCGGCCGCGCTGCTCGGCGCGCTGACGGTCGCCGGCGAGACGACCGCCTGGCTGCTGCTGGGGCTCACCTTCGCGATCGGCACCGGGCAGGCCCTCACCGCCCCCTCCTGGCAGGCGATCCAGCCCGAGCTGGTCAGCCGCGACGAGATTCCCCAGGCGGCCACGCTGGGCGGCGTCAACATGAACGTCGCCCGCGCCGTCGGGCCGGCGATCGGCGGCGCGCTGGTGGCGGCCGCCGGCCCGGGCTGGGTGTTCCTGCTCAACGCCGCGTCGTTCGTCGCCGTGCTCGCCGTCCTGGCCCGCTGGCGGCGGCCGGAGACCGAGCGCCCGCTGGGCGCCGAGCAGCTCACCGAGGCGATGCGGGCGGGCGTCCGCTACGTCGGCGGGTCGCCGCGGTTCCGCGCGGTCCTGGTCCGGACCACCGTGTTCGCAGTCTTCGCCAGCGCGCTGTGGGCCCTGCTCCCGGTCGTCGCCCGCAATCACCTCGGGATGGGCTCAGGGGGCTACGGACTGCTGCTCGGCGCCATCGGCGCCGGAGCGCTGCTGGGGGCCGTGATTCTCCCCGGCTTCCGAGCTCGCGTATCGGTCAACGCGATCGTCGCCGTCGCCAGCCTGCTGTTCGCGCTCGCCTGCGCGGTCCTGGCCTGGGTGCGCATCGTGCCGATCGTGGTGGTCGCCCTGGTGGGCGCCGGCCTGGCCTGGATCGCCGTGCTGGGCTCGCTCAACGGCGTCGCCCAGACCGTCCTGCCCCACTGGGTGCGCTCGCGGGGGATGGCGCTGTACCTGCTGACCTTCCAGGGCGGACAGGCGGTCGGGGCGTTCATCTGGGGCGTGGTGGCCAGGCAGGCGGGGACGCCGACCGCCCTGGCTGCGGTCGGCGCCGGCCTGGCCGCTGGCCTGGCCCTGGTTCGCCGCTTCGCCCTGCGCTCGACCGAGGGCCTCGACGTCACCCCCTCCGACCACTGGCCCGAGCCCCACGTGGTGGTCGACCCCGACCCGGGGCTGGGGCCGGTCCTCGTCGCGATCGAATACCGGGTGCCGCTCGAGAACGCCGAGCCGTTCCGCGAGGCCATGCGCGCGGTGGGGCGGATCAGGCGGCGGACCGGCGGCCAGCGCTGGTCGCTCTACCAGGACGCCGCCGACCCCGAGCGCTTCGTCGAGACCTACCTGACCCCGACCTGGCAGGAGCACCTGCGCCAGCATCGCGAGCGCGTCACGGTTACCGACCGCACGATCCAGGAGCGGGCCCATGCCTTCCTGGCGCCCGGCACCCGGCCCCGCGCGCGGCATCTGCTTTTCGCCTACGGCGACGAGCCGCTGCGCATCCTCGAGCCGCCGCCCGCCGACGAAGAGGCGGCCGAGCGCTGAGCGTGCATGCCGGGCCGCGCGGGCGGGCATTCCATGACCCACCGTGAGGATCGACTACACCGCCGACCTGTGGTGGAAGAACGCCGTCTTCTACTGCCTCGACGTGGAGACGTTCATGGACGGCGACGGCGACGGCTGCGGCGACTTCGCCGGGCTCAACCACCAGATCGACTACCTGGCCGGCCTGGGCGTCACCTGCCTGTGGCTGATGCCGTTCTACCCCACCCCCAACCTGGACGACGGCTACGACATCAGCGACTACTTCGGGGTGGATCCCCGGCTGGGAACGCTGGGCGACTTCGTCGAGTTCGTGCGCACTGCCCACGACCGCGGGATGCGGGTGATCATCGACCTGGTCGCCAACCACACCTCCGACCAGCACCCGTGGTTCCAGGCCGCGCGCTCCGACCCCAACTCGCGCTACCGCGACTACTACGTCTGGCGCAAGCGCAAGCCGCCCGAGCCACCCGGGTCGGTGGCGTTCCCCGGCGAGGAGACCAGCATCTGGCAGTACGACCGCAAGGCCGGGGCCTACTACCTGCACCACTTCTACCGCTTCCAGCCCGACCTCAACATCGCCAATGCCGCGCTGCGCGACGAGATCGCCAAGATGATGGGGTTCTGGCTGCACCAGGGGATCTCCGGCTTCCGGGTGGACGCCGTCCCGGCGTTCATCGAGGTCGAGAACCCCTCCGAGGCCGCCGGCTTCGACCCGCAGGACTACCTGCGCCAGCTGCGGGCGTTCATGGGCAGGCGCAACGCCGAGGCGATGTGGATCGGCGAGGCCAACGTCGACCCCGACTCCGAGCGGCGCTTCCTGGGCGCGGGCAAGGGCGACGAGCTGAACATGCTGTTCAACTTCATCGTCATGCAGGCGACGTACCTATCGCTGGCGCGGGGCAGCGCCGAGCCTCTCGAGGAGGCAATGCGCGCGCTGCCCAAGATCCCGCAGGACACCCAGTGGGCCAACTTCCTGCGCATCCATGACGAGCTGACCCTCGACAAGCTGACGGTCAGCCAGCGCGACGAGGTGTTCGCCGGCTTCGGGCCGGACCCCCGCATGCAGCTCTACGGCCACGGGCTGCGCCGGCGGATCGCCCCGATGCTCGACGGCGACCGCAGGCGCCTGCGCATGCTGTTCAGCCTGACCTTCAGCCTGCCCGGGACGCCGGTGCTGTTCTACGGCGACGAGATCGGGATGGGCGAGAACCTCTCCCTCCACGACCGCCTCAGCGTGCGCACGCCGATGCAGTGGACTCCGGACCCCAACGCGGGCTTCACCACCGCCCCGGCCTCCCGGCTCGTTCGCCCCCTGGCGGACGGCAAGTTCGGCCCCCGCCGCGTCAACGTCACCGACCAGCACCAGGATCCCGACTCACAGCTGTCATGGATGCGCCGGCTCATCCGCCTGCGCCGGGAGACACCCGAGCTGGGCTGGGGGACGTGGCAGCTGATCGAGACCCGCGCCGGGAGCCTGTTCGTCCACCGCTGCGACTGGCAGAAGAGCACCGTGATCGCCGCTCACAATCTCGGGCCGCGCCGGGTCGAGGCCAGGCTGAGCGCTCAGGACATCGGCGAGTGCGAGGCGATCGACGACCTGTTCGAGGGGCGCGTCGAGCATCCGCGCTCGGACGGCTCCTACCGCTTGGCCCTCGACGGCTTCGGCTACCGCTGGCTGCGCCTGCGCCAGCGCGGGCAGCGCCCGCGCTTCTAGGCGGGCTCGCGCGCTCGGGCCGCCTCGGGGGATTTTGCCCTGGGACCTACTCCGTGTGGTCGATCCAGGTCACCCGCCACAACCCGGCGTGGGTGCAGCTCCAGTACTGGGAGTGGATCCCGCCGGGCTCCGTGATCGGGCGATGCAGGCACGACCAACCCGGCAGCGGGTGGGCATCCCTGCTCGGAGGGAGGGAGAAAATCGCCTGTGCCACCCGCCGCGCGGTGAGGCAGGTGACGCGGTAGGCGTGCAGCTGGTGTTGGGTGGGCTGAGGCGGGACGCAGCTGGTGAAGGTCGGGCCCACCGCCCGGCAGCTCAGCAGCAGGTCCCGGCGAACCGCGAAGGGGACGATCCCGCAGCCCACGTCCACGGTGCCGACGTCGCGCAGGCGCCATCCGATCCCCGCCCGGCTCAGCACCACCGTCGCCGCCTCGACGGCGCGCCCCGGTCGGGGCATGATCCGCGCCCGGGCCCACGGGCCGACCGTCGACACCCTCATGGCGGTCACGAAGTAGGCGTCGTCGGGCACGTGGACGGTGAGCGGCGAGGTGTGCACCGTGACGCCGATCCGGGCCGCCTCCAGCGCCGTGGGCGCCCGCGACGCCCAGGCCGCCTGCGGCACCATCAGGACGCCGAGCGTCAGGAGAAGTCCCCACCACAGCCGACAAGGCCGGCCCCGCCTATCCATGCGCGTTGTCAAAGTCGTCATCTGTCCCCCGGTCCGTGGCTGAGCGAGGACCCTAATGCCATGAGGTCGAAAAAGGCAAAGCCAAGGGGATCGGTTCTCGCCCGGCAGCTCCTAGCCCAGCGCGACCAGGACGCCCTCGTCGGGGCCGAGCACGAGCCGGTCGAGCCGTAGCTCGCCGGGCTGGCGGGCGGGGTCGGTCGAGAGCGCGAGCCGCGCCCCGCCGGTCAGGCCGGTGTCCAGCACCACCTCCTGCGACGAGAAGTTGAGCGCCACCGCGACGCGCTCCCGGGGCGCCTCGCGCAGGTAGGCGAGGACGTCGGGAGCGTCGACCTCCAGCAGCAGCTGGCGTCCGCCCTGCAGCGCCGGCGAGCCGCGCCGCTGCCAGATCAGCCGGCGGTAGAGCGAGAGGGTCGAGCCCGGGTCGGCGGCTTGGGTCGCGACATTGGACGCCTCGCTGTCGGGGGCGAACGGCAGCCACGGGCAGCCGGTGGTGAACCCGCACCCCGGTCCCGCGACCGACGGCGCCTCCCACGCCAGCGGCGCGCGCTGCGGGTCGCGGCCGTCCACGTCCACCATCATCTCGGGGGCAACGACCGCGTCGCGCATCCCCAGCTCCTCGCCCTGGTAGAGGAACGGCGTGCCTCGCAGGGTCAGCAGCAGCATGGCGGCGACCCTCGCGCGCGCGGCGCCGCGGCCGTCGGCGTCGTAACGGGTGGCCGCCCGCGGGTGGTCGTGGTTGTTCAGGCACCAGGCCGGCCACACCTCGAGCTCGGCTAGCTCGGTGAACTCGGCGATCACGTCGCGGAACGCCGCCGCGCTCCATGGCTGCTGCAGCAGGGAGAAGTTGTGGACCATGTGCAGCTCGTCGCCCGAGTTGACGTAGCCCAGCAGCGTGCGCTGGTCGTCGGCATAGACCTCGCCGACCGCGAAGCGCTCGTCGTACTCCTCGAGCACCCGGCGCAGCCGGCGCAGGCGCTCGTGGACGGTCGGCCAGTGCTCCTGGTGGGAGCGCCCGGGCTCGTTGTCGCCCAGCCCAGGGTCCTTGCCGAGCTTGTAGACCGCGTCCAGGCGAAAGCCGCCGGCGCCCCGCTCCATCCAGAAGCGCAGCACGTCGAACATCGCCGCCTCCAGCTCCGGGTTGTCCCAGTTGAGGTCGGGCTGCTGGGCCAGGAACGAGTGCAGGTACCACTGCGCGGTCTCCTCGTCCCAGGTCCACGCCGGGCCGGCGTCCTTCCACGCGGTGAGCCAGTTGTTGGGCGGGCCGCCCCCCGGGCGCCCGCCGCGC
>JBJMKZ010000008.1:0-13022 GCA_045805565.1 Solirubrobacteraceae bacterium
CCGCCCGCCGTCGCCGACGTCCTGTGCCGGGTCGATCCGCGGCACGGAGCCTTCTTGATCGCCCGCCTGCGCTCGACCTAGAGGTCCGCGTAGGCGGCGAGGAGAGCGCGAAGCGACCGATCGAGCGACAGGCGCTCGGCGTTGCGGCCGAACCACTCGGCGGTGGAGCGCCGCAACTCGTGGCCGGCACGGTGGACCCCGAGAATCGATTCGGCCAGATCGTCTGGCGACGCCGAGGCGGCGACAAATCCGTTCTGGCCGTCTTCAACCAGCTCGGTCGCCGCGTTGTCCTCGCCGCGGACGACGACGCTGGGGGTGCCCTTGGAGGCGGCCTCGACGACGACCAGCCCGTAGCCCTCGCGCCTCGACGGCAGCACCAGGCAGAGCGCCCGCGCGAGCGACCGTTCGAGGCGCTCACGTTCGACGAAGCCCGGCGCCTCGACGGCGCCCTGCACGCCCTCCGCCTCGATCGCCCGCAGAACGGCCTCTCGATCGGGACCGTCGCCGAAGATCTCGCACCGCAGCTCGGGGGCTCGTTCGCGCGCCCTGGCGATCGCCGGGACGAGAGCCGCGACACGCTTCTCGGGGATGTGCCGCCCGGCGAAGATGACGGTCGGCTCCGCCGGCTGCGGGTCGGGCGGCTCGAGCGGGCCGGTGTACTGGCCGCCGAGCACGACGAGGTCGCCGCGCAGCCCGAGCTCTCGCAGGCGGCGCTCGTGCAGCCGCGAGAAGCAGAAGCTACGCGGGGGGATCCGCAGGCACAGGCGCTGCACCGACCACCCGATCCGCCCCCCGGCACCGCCGAGGTACTCGGCCCAGTACTCCCTGGTCCAGACCTCGTGCCAATCGACCACGAGGCGGAACCGGCGCAGGCGGCGAGCCAGCCCGGCCGCCAGCAGCGAGAAGTAGGGGAACGAGGCGACGTGGACGACGTCGTAACTTCCGCCTCGCCGCGCGAGGTGCCACAGGACGCCGAGGCCGAAGACGAGCGGAGGCAGGACGCGGCGCCGCCCGCGCGCGTACAGCGCCATCCGTGGACCGACCGCCACCACGCGCACGCCGGGTATGCCGGCCTCCTCGCCGCGCTCCCACTGGCGCAGGGTGAGGTAGGTCACCTGATCGCCGTTCGCCGCCAGGCGCTCGGCCAGGTTTCGGTACCAGCGCTCGGCGCCGCCGACGGTGTGCGGAAACAGGCAGTCGTAGACGATGCACACCCGCAAGCGGCGCAGCCTAGCCACGCGGTGAGCCGTCCTGCGGACGCCCGCCGCGAGACCGCTGACGCTTGCCGTGCCTCGACCGCCAGCTGATCCGCTATGTCTTAGAAATGGCATCGCCGACGCTCCCCGCCGATCCGCGGGCCGCCGTCCCCAGGGTCTCGGTGGTCATTCCCTGCCTCGACGAGGCGGAGAACATCGAGGAGTGCGTCGGGCGCGCGCGGGCTGCGCTCGACCACAGCGGGATCGACGGCGAGGTGATCGTCGTCGACAACGCCTCGGACGACGACAGCGCGCAGCTGGCGCGCGGCGCGGGGGCGACCGTCATCGAGGAGCCCAGGCGCGGATACGGAAACGCCTTGCTCGCAGGGTTCGACGCCGCCCGCGCCGACTACATCGTGATGGCCGACGCCGACCTCACCTATGACTTCGGCGAGATTCCCCGGTTCGTACACGAGCTCGACACCGGCGCCGAGCTGGTCCTCGGCGACCGCATGCAGAGCATCCAGCCGGGCGCGATGCCGTGGTTGAACCGCTACGTGGGCAACCCGGTTCTCTCGGGCTTTCTCAACCTGCTGCTCAAAACCGGGATCCGCGACGTCCATTGCGGCATGCGTGCGCTGAGGCGCGACGTGCTCGCGACGCTCGACCTCCGCACGAGCGGGATGGAGTTCGCGTCCGAGATGGTGATCCGCGCCTCGAAGGCAGGGCTCGAGATCCGCGAGTTCCCGATCGCTCTCGGCGCGCGCGGGGGACGCTCGAAGCTGTCACCCCTCCCCGACGGTTGGCGCCACCTGCGGCTGATCCTGGTCTTCAGCCCCCAGTTCCTGTTCACCCTGCCCGGGGCGGTGATGATGGTGGTCGGGGTGCTGATCATCCTCACGGTGCTGTTCAAGATCACGCTCTTCGGCAGGGCGTTCTACATCCATACGGAGATCGCCGGCTCGCTGCTGGTCATCGTCGGCATGCAGCTGGTCGCCTTCGGGCTGATCGCGCGCACCTTCGGCATCTACTTCATGGGCGAGCGCGACCGGTTCCTGGAGCGGATGCGCGCCCGCTTCAAGCTCGAGCATGGGCTGCTGCTGGGCGGGGTGATCACCCTCGCCGCCCTCGCGGGGGGCGCGGTCATCGTCGGGCGCTGGATCGCCCAGGGCCTGGGCACCCTCGGCGAGGGGGAGGTGGCGCTGGTGGCGGCGACCGTGCTGGTTCTAGGCGTGCAGATCTTCGTCACCTCCTTCCTGCTCTCGATCCTCGGCCTGCGGCGCCCGCGCTGATCCGCGGCTGCGCAGCAGCGCCAGCGCGCCAGGAAGGCTCGCGAGTGCGAACGCGGCCGCGGAGAGCAGCGACAGCACGGTGGCGTCGGTCGTGCTGACGCCGGCGCGGCCGAGCAGCAGCACGAAGCTCGACTCGCGGACGCCGAACCCGCCGATGGAGACCGGCAGCGTCGACAGGATCAGCACGGCCGGAACCGTCACGGCGAGGACGGAGAAGGGCGTGTCGAGCGAGACTGAGCGGGCCAGCAGCCAGACGGCGAACAGGACCAGCCCCTGGAACAGGAAGCCGAGGACGAGGGCGGGGCCGAGCACGCGGCGGCGCAGGCAGGCCCGACCCGCGGCGACGGCCTCGCGGCTGGCCGCGCTCAGGCGCCGATGCAGGCGGCCGGCGCCTCCGACCGCGAGCGCCGCCAGCGCGGCGGCCGCGACGAGTCCCGCCGTCGCGGCGGCCAGCGCCACGAGCAGCGGGCCCGGCACCAGCGCCGGGTGGAGCGCGTAGACCAGCCAGGCGGCTGCGACCAGGCAGGCGAGGGCGGTGGCGCGGTCGACGACCACCGTCGCGGCGACGGCGACGCGCGTTCCCCTTCCGCCGACCGCCCAGGCCCGGGCGACGTCGCCGCCGACCTGGCTTGGAAGGAAGTTGTTGGCGAACGCGCCGAGCAGGTAGGCGGCGATCGTCTCGTGCCGCCTGCGCTGGACCCCGACCGCCTGCAGGAACAGGTGCCAGCGGACGGCGGCCAGCAGGAACGACACGAGCAGTACCGCAACGGCCGCCGCGAAGAGCTCCCACCGACCTGTCGACAGCCGGGTCTCCGCCTGAGCCAGGTCGATCTGTGTCAGGACGATGGCCAGCAGGCCAAGGCTGACTACGGCTCTGACCCAGCTCGAGCCGGCGATCCGGCTGCGCCGGCTCAAGCTCTGACCGATGCCTGACTTGAGCCGAAGGCGCAGCCTACTTCGACGAGGCGCAGATCGCGTAGGCCGTCACTTTGACGGCCCCCAGTCCCGAGCTGTTGACGACCCTGGCGCTCCAGCCGTCGCCGTCGGGCCCGCTCGACATGACGACTGGCTGCCCCTCGACTGACTGCCCGCGGACTCGATCCTTCTCCGCTGCGGTCTTGACGCCACCGCCGACGACCTGCTCGTCCTTGTCGCACGCCGCTGATGCGACGGCCTCACCGGTATCCCGATCCGTAGAGACCGGGTCGCCATCCCGGGTCGTCACGCTGAAGGTCGCATTGCCGTTGACGTTCCCGGCCGTCGAGTCGTTACCGCCACCGCCGTTATTGCCGTTATCGCCCTTGTTGCTCTGGCCGCCCTTACCGCCCTTGTCCTTACCGCCATTGTCCGTTCCGCCCTGGTCGCCCCCGCCCCCGCCGTCGCCGCCCGAGCCGTCTCCCCTCTGGTGGTGGGCGCCCTGGTCACCTGAGTCCTCGTTCCCCGAAACCGCCGCGAACGACCCGCCGCCAAGGGCGAGGAAGACCGCGATGGTCGACATGACGTTCGCATAGGTCAGGCGCGACCGGAGCGTCGACGGCATGGATGAGATCCGTTGCGAGCGCATGAGCTTGAACATCAGGCCGATACCAATTCGTCAGGGTGCACAGACCGCATAGACGGTGAGCGAGTGGGAACCGTTCCCGGTAAAGCTGGCCTCGTAGCCCGTTGCCGGCGTCGAAGTAGTGCCACCGGTCGGCCTGACGTCGTCGAGGCTAACACTGGAAGCCCCGGCCTCGATCACGGCACCGCCACCGAGTGCATATGGGGTGGCAACCGGACACGTCACTGAAACGATCGTGGCGGACGTCGCAGCCGCGTTCGTAGTACTGGCAACCCGCGTGGTCGAGCCGCCGGGTCCCGTGGCCCCCGTCGCGCCCGTTGCCCCGGTCGCGCCAGTGGTGCCCGTGGCTCCCGTTGCCCCGGTTGGCCCAGCAGGACCGGTCGGCCCCGTCGTGCCGGTGGCGCCCGTCGTGCCGGTCGCGCCGGTGGCCCCAGTCGCACCAGTCGCGCCGGTGGGTCCAGCCGGACCGGTGGGTCCCGTCGTTCCGGTGGCTCCGGTGGCTCCGGTGGCTCCGGTGGCTCCGGTGGCGCCCGTCGCACCAGTCGCCCCGGTGGTCCCCGTCGAGCCCGTGGTCCCGGTCGCACCCGTGGCACCCGTCGCGCCGGTGGGTCCGGTGGCGCCGGTGGGCCCGGCCGGACCGGTGGGCCCGGTGTCCCCTGTGGCGCCAGTCGCCCCGGTCGCACCTGTTGCGCCGGTGGCGCCCGTCGCGCCGGTTGGCCCGGTCGCACCCGTGGCACCCGTCGCGCCGGTGGGTCCGGTGGCGCCGGTGGGTCCGGCGGGACCCGTGGGCCCAGTGTCGCCCGTGGCACCAGTCGCGCCCGTGGCACCAGTCGCGCCCGTGGCACCAGTCGCACCAGTCGCGCCAGTCTCACCAGTTGCCCCGGTCGCGCCAGTCTCACCAGTTGCCCCGGTCGCGCCGATGGCGCCACTCGCGCCGGTGGCTCCCGTGGGCCCAGTCGCTCCGGTGGGTCCGGCGGGACCCGTGGGCCCAGTGTCGCCCGTGGCACCAGTCGCGCCCGTGGCACCAGTCGCGCCCGTGGCACCAGTCGCACCAGTCGCGCCAGTCTCACCAGTCGCGCCCGTCTCACCAGTTGCCCCGGTCGCGCCGGTGGCTCCCGTGGGCCCAGTCGCTCCGGTGGGTCCGGCGGGACCCGTGGGCCCAGTGTCGCCCGTGGCACCAGTCGCGCCCGTGGCACCAGTCGCACCAGTCGCGCCCGTCGCGCCAGTCGCGCCCGTCGCGCCAGTTGCCCCGGTCGCGCCGGTGGCGCCACTCGCGCCCGTCGCCCCAGTCTCACCAGTTGCCCCGGTCGCGCCGGTGGCGCCACTCGCGCCGGTGGCTCCCGTGGGCCCAGTCGCGCCGGTTGCGCCGGTGGCGCCCGTCGCCCCTGTGGCGCCCGTTGGTCCCGTAGCGCCGGTCGGCCCGGCCGGACCGGTGGGTCCGGTGTCGCCCGTGGCACCAGTCGCGCCCGTCTCACCGGTTTGGCCGGTGGCTCCCGTGGCCCCGGTCGCGCCGGTTGCGCCCGTCTCACCGGTGGGGCCGGTGGCGCCCGTCGCTCCCGTAGCTCCGGTGGGCCCGGCGGGACCGGTGGGTCCGGTGTCACCGGTCGCGCCGGTGGCTCCGGTGGCGCCAGTCGCTCCAGTCTCACCCGTCGCCCCGGTGGCACCAGTCGCGCCGGTCCCGCCGGTAGCACCTGTGGCCCCGGTCAGGCCCGTGAGGCCAGTCGGCCCCGTGGGTCCGGCGACTCCGATGGCACCGGTGGGCCCGGAAGGCCCGCTCGGCCCAGTCACTCCTGTCAGACCGGTGGGGCCGGTGGGGCCGGTGGGGCCGGAGGCGCCGGTCGGCCCGGAAGCGCCGCTCGGCCCAGTCGCTCCGGTCATGCCCGTGAGGCCAGTGGCACCGGTAGGCCCGGTGGCGCCGGCCGGCCCGGCCGGGCCTACGGGACCGTCGGTTCCCGTCTGGCCGCGCTCCCCTCTCGACCCCCTACGGCCACGACTCCCTTCGGTTCCCTCGGGTCCGGCCGGACCCGGAGGGCCGGTCGCGCCCACCCCCATGAAGCCCACCCGGACCGTCGAAGAGAACACCTGGACGGCTGCGGCACCTGGCCCGCCAGGCAATGTCAGCCGGTAGAAGCCCTGCGCGTACACGGCAACCCCGGCGCTGTAGCTGTAGCAGGGGCCGACGCCTCGAGGGACGACCACCCGCGCGACGGGCACAAAGGCGCCGACCTGGTTGCGTTCGATGTAGCCCACGCGAGGCAGACTGGCTGTCCTATCCCAGAAGCAGACGCGTCCATGGAACCGGACCGTTTGTCCAGGCACGACAACCGACGGGGTCGCGTACAGCGAAGCCGTGGGCGGTCGGGGCGCGGCCAGCGCCGGAGCTGGAGAGGGCGTGAACAGGACGAACGGAAGCACCGATGTGAGCGATGCCCGGAGCCGGCGGCGTCCGCGCGTCGCCGGCGAAGTAGTTGATATCGCCACTACGTCTGCGTGATCCCGTCGCATCTCGGCGGGAACGCTTCCCTGTTCCCGTCGCCCAGCAGAGAGCCGCGGTGCAGCCGAAGACGATCGGCTCGCCACCTAAACTGAACGAAAACGTTTTGGCCGAGCAGGGCGGACTGTAACACGGAACCTCGCGCGGCGGGCGCCGCGTCATGGGGTTTTAAGAGATAGGGCTGGAGCGGCCTACGACCGCGACGCCGCTTCAGCCATGCGGCTTTGATTCACGTCGTCCGTCCCATGCGGCCCGCAACCGTCTTGTCGGCGCGGTCGCGGCTGAGCTTGAGAAACCCTAGCAGTGATGGACGCCGACAAGTGGCCTGGCCGCGAACCGGCTAGTGTGCGTAGGCTAACGCGCGTGGATTTCTCCCGAACCCCCCTGAACGCCCTGAGCGCTGTGGGAAGCGGCGCGCGTAGCGTGATTTCGCGGCTCGAAGCAGCACTCGACCACCTCGAGGACTTGGTCGAGGGCGTCCGGGCCATGCAGCGGGAGCTCGTCGGGATGCGCCGCGACGTGCGGACCCTGGGCAAGAAGGTGGATGGACTGCGCGGCGATGTCCAGACCATGCACGCCGGCGTCGACGGCATCCGCGCCGCCACCGAGTCGCTGGACGAGCGCTTTCCCGAGGTGCCCGGCCGGCTCGCTGGGGTTGAGGAACGGATCGGTGGGCTTGCCACCTCGATGGAGTCGGTGGATGCCCTGGCGGCGCGGCTCGGGCGCTTCGGCCGGCGCAACCGGCGGGTACGCGCTGGCGAGGAGGGCGAAGTCCAGAAGACCGAGGCCCCGACACTGGACGGCCCGGCGGTGGAGGCCGAGCTCGAGCCCGCGACCGAAGCGTCGGCGGAGGTACCCGATCCGGTGGATGTCCCACTATCACCCACCGACACGCCGGAGACTCGATGAGCCCCTTGCCGCTGCTCTACGTCGTCGCTCAGCCCTGGAACCACATGTACGGGGGCCGGGGCCCCGGCGGCGGATGGTGGATCGGGCACCTGATCTTCATGCTGCTGGTGGCCGTCCTGGTGATCCTGGCCATCGTCTGGCTGGTGCGCAACCTCAGTGCCGGCCCGGGGAGGGGCCGCGGAGGGCCGACGGCCCTCGAGCTGCTCGACCGGCGCTTCGCCGAGGGCGCGATCTCGGTCGAGGAGTACACCGAGCGTCGGCGCATCCTCGAGGGCGGCCGGACGCCCGGCGGCTGAGCCGTTCCAGCCCCTAGCGAGGGCACCCTCGGGTGGCGAAGGACCGGCAGATGCCGGCCAGCTCCCGGCGCATCCGGTCCACCGAACGCTCGAGCTGCGCCGGGGAGGGGCGCAGGCGATCCTGGACCAGCCGCGCGGCACGGTCGGGCTCGGCCTCCAGCGCCGCGAACACCGACCGGCTGTCGGCCTGGCCGGGCTTGCCCTGCGGGCCGTGCGCGCCGCGGGCGCCCCGCGGTCCCGGTGGGCCGGGCTCGCCCTGCCCGGGGCCCTTGATGACGAACGCGGTCAGCGCCGCGCTGGCGCCGGTGCAGAGCAGCGCCGCGACCAGGATGAGGACGACGGCCGTCCTGAGCGACACCGGTTGTGAAAGCCGTTCCACGTCGATTCGAACCTCCTTAAGCGACCGGGCAACGCCTGGCCACGGTCGGGCGTTGGTCGTTTGACGAGATATCCGGTTTGAGCAACCGAGCGGATGGTTATGCCCAAACCAACGGCGAGGGCCGGTTCGGCACATAGTCCCCCGGCCCGCTCTCGCCCGTAAAACACGCGCAGCCGCCCGGGGTCGCACGCCGACCTCGGGCGGTCTGCGTTTTGAGCTGAGCAGATCCGCTCCCCCGGACGAGGCCCATGGCCACCGCGGTCGGCTAGCGTGTACGGCAGCGAGTTCGGAAGGAGGCGCGGTGGCCACGCAGGTGAGTGAGCGCGAAGCCCGGGAGGTCGCCGAGGCCGCGCGCGAGCGCGAGTGGAAGCTGCCGAGCTTCGGCAAGGAGCTGTTCCTCGGGGGTTTCCGGCTCGACCTCATCCACCCCCAACCCCGGCTCGATCCCCAAGCGGTCGAGCGCGGCGAGGACTTCCTGGAGCGGCTGCGCGCCTTCCTCGAGAACGAGGTCGATCCGCTGGCCATCGAGCGAGACGCGAAAATCCCCGACGAGGTGATCGAGGGCTTCAAGGAGCTCGGCGCCCTCGGCATGAAGGTGCCCCGCGAGTACGGCGGGCTGGGGCTATCGCAGGTCTACTACAACCGCGCCCTGACCCTGGCCGGCGCCTGCCACTCGTCGCTGTCCACGCTGCTCTCGGCGCACCAGTCGATCGGGGTCGCCGAGCCGCTGCGGCTGTTCGGCTCCGAGGAGCAGAAGCGCAAGTGGCTGCCGCTGGTCAGCAGCACCGAGATCTCGGCCTTCCTGCTGACCGAGCCCGACGTGGGCTCCGACCCCGCGCGGCTGGGCACCACCGCGACCCCCACCGAGGACGGCTCCGGCTACCGGCTGCGGGGGCGCAAGCTCTGGGCCACCAACGGAGTGATCGCCGACGTGGTGGTGGTGATGGCCAAGGTGCCCAAGGGCGAGGGCCACCGCGGCGGGATCACCGCCTTCATCCTCCCGTGTGACGCCGACGGCGTCACGGTCGAGAACCGCAACGTGTTCATGGGGCTGCGAGGGATCGAGAACTCGGTCACCCGGCTCGACGACGTCTTCGTCCCCAGCGACGCGGTAATCGGCGAGGAGGGCAAGGGGCTGAAGATCGCCCTGACCACGCTGAACACCGGCCGCCTGGCGCTGCCCGCGATCTGCGTCGGGGTCGCGAAGTGGGCGACCAAGGTCGCGCGCGAGTGGGCGGGGGAGCGGGTCCAGTGGGGCCAGCCGATCGGCAAGCACGAGGCGGTGGCGCACAAGATCGCCTTCATCGCGGGCAGCGCGTTCGGGCTGGAGGCGATGCTCGACGTCGCCAGCCGGCTGGCCGACGACAAGCGCCAGGACATCCGCATCGAGGCGGCGCTGGCCAAGCTGTACGCCTCCGAGCTGGGCTGGCGGGTGGTGGATGAGCTCGTCCAGGTCCGTGGCGGGCGGGGCTACGAGACCGCCGACTCGCTGGCCGCCCGCGGGGAGAAGCCGGTCCCGGTCGAGCAGGCGATGCGCGACATGCGGATCAACCGGATCTTCGAGGGCTCGACCGAGATCATGCACCTGCTGATCGCCCGCGAGGCGGTGGACCAGCACCTGGAGGTCGCGGGCGACATCCTCGAGCCCGACGTCGAGCTCAAGCGCCGCGCGCGGGCCGCGCTGCGGGCGGGCGCCTTCTACGCTCGATGGCTGCCTCGGCTGGTGGTGGGTCGCGGGCGGCGCCCCGGCTCCTACCGGGAGTTCGGCGATCTGGCCGGGCACCTGCGCTACGTCGAGCTGCGCTCGCGCAAGCTGGCTCGCGCAACCTTCTACGGCATCGCCCGCTGGCAGGCCGCCACCGAGCGCCGCCAGGCGTTCCTGGGCCGGATCGTGGACATCGGCGCCGAGCTGTTCGCGATGGCCTCGGCGGTGGTCTACGCGCGGACGATCGGGTCCGAGCAGCCCGAGCGAGCCGAGGAGGCGCGCGAGCTCGCCGGCCTGTTCTGCGCCCAGGCGCGCCGCCGGGTCGAGTCGCTGTTCGGCCAGCTGTGGCGCAACGACGACGTGGGCGGGTACGAGGCCGGCCAGCGGGTGCTCGAGGGCCGCTACCGCTGGCTCGAGGAGGGCATCGTCGATCCCTCCGGGGGCGGCCCGATGATCGCCCAGGAGGGCCAGGAGGAGCGCGACGAGGGCGCGCCGGTGGGAGCGAAGTCTCCCGTCGGAACCTAGGCCGCTACGCGGCTCGCTGAGCCGCGCGCGGGTCGGGCAGCGGCGTCAGCCGCGCCTCGAGCTCGGCCCGGCGGTCCTCGAGGAAGGGGGGAAGGATGATCTTCGAGCCCAGCTCCTCGACCGGTCCGTCCACCGTGAAGCCCGGCGCGTCGTCGGCGATCTCGAACAGCACGCCGCTGGGCTCGCGGAAGTAGATCGAGTGGAAGTAGTAGCGGTCGATGATCGGCGTCGACTGCACGCCGGCGTCGCGCAGGCGGTCGAGCCAGCGCGGATGCTCCTCGGCCGTGGTGCCCCAGGCGACGTGGTGCACGCTGCCGGCGCTCTGGCGGCCGGGCTCGGGCGGGGGCGGGTCGTAGGCGATGGTGGCTCCCCGTCGCTCGCCACGCAGCTCCCAGGTCGACTCGCCCGCCGGCCGGCCGCCCAGGACCTTCTCCAGCAGCGGTCCGGACGCCTCGGGCCGGGTGCTGTAGGCGCGCACGCCGTCGAACCCCCGCAGGGCGAACTCCGGCGGCACGTCGGGATGCTCGGCGGTGAGCGGCTCGTCGACCGATGACGCGACCAGCTCGTGGCCGAGCCCCTCGGGGTCCGAGAACTGGAGTCGCTCGCCGTCGCGACGGGTCTCGAGCCCCTCGTCGGCCAGGCGGGCGCTCCAGAAGTCGAGCGCCTCGGGAGTGCCGACCCGCGAGACGATCCGGTGCACCATTCCGGCGCCCGGCCGGCCCGGCATGGCGCCCGGGTACTCGAAGAACGTCAACTCGGACCCGGGGCGCCCGGTCTCGCTGGCGTAGAAGAGGTGATAGACGGACGGGTCGTCCTGGTTGACGGTCTTGGCCACCAGCCGGAGCCCCATCACCCGCACGTAGAAGTCGACGTTGCCGGGCGCGTCGCCGGTGATGGCGGTGACGTGATGGACGCCTTCGAGACGCATGTGTCCACCAGGCTACTGCCAGGAGACGGTCGCCCCGGCGGCGGTCCCGACGCTTACGAGCCTGGCGGTGGGGGAAACCGCGCGCAGGCGTCGAACACGAAGGCTGCATGGCCGACGACTCGATCGACGTCGGGCGAGACCGCGACCTCGAGGGACGCGCCTTCGAGCCGTGGGTCAGGCGCGCCCTGCTGGGGCTACTTCTCCTCCTGATCGTGCTCGCCCTGCTCGACACCTTCGGGCAGCTCCCGCAGGCCTCGCAGGTCGCGGGACCCAAGGCGGTCCTCAGTGTCCAGGCGCCGCAGCGCCTGAGGGGCGGGCTCCTGTACCAGGCGCGCTTCAAGATCACCGCCCGCCGGGACATCAAGCAGCCGCAGCTGATCCTCGGCCCGGGCTGGTTCGACGGCCTGACGGTCAACACGATCGAGCCCCAGCCCAGCCAGGAAAGCAATCGCAACGGCCACGTCGCCCTGGTCTATGACGAGCTGTCCGCGGGCGACACCCTGCGCGTGTGGATCGAGGGCCAGGTCAACCCCACCACCGCCGGCCACCGCGTCCAGCTCACCGAGCTCGACGACGGCGACCAGCCGCTGGTCACCCATCGCAGCCCCCTGACCATCGTGCCCTGAGCCATGGACCTGGTAATCCGCGCCGCCGTCGTCTTCTTCTTCGTCCTGCTGATCACCCGGGTCATCGGCCGGCGCGAGCTTTCCTCGCTGGAGCCGTTCGACATGATTCTGCTGGTGGTGATCGGCGACCTCGTCCAGCAGGGCGTGACCCAGAGCGACTATTCGGTCACCGGCGCGGTGACGGTCATCTCGACCATCGCCTTGCTCACGGCGCTCATGGCCTTCCTCAACTTCAGGTTCCGCCGCGTGCGGCGGGTACTCGAGGGTGAGCCGATCGTCCTGGTCGAGGACGGACGTCCCGTGGAGCGCAACCTGCGCCGTGAGCGCATCACCCTCGCGGAGCTGGAGGCCGAGGCGCGCCAACAGCAGCTGGGCGGCGTCGGCGACATGCGCTGGGCGGTGCTGGAGACCAGCGGGCAGATCTCGGTCATCCCCAAGCAGGGCTGACGGCGGCGGCGCGCGACAAGCAGCTCGCCTGGTGGCAGCGCGGGCCCGTCTACCAGGTCTACCCGCGCAGCTTCGCCGATTCCGACGGCGACGGGGTGGGCGACCTGCGCGGTGCGATCGCGCACCTCGATCACCTCAACGACGGCACGCCCGGCTCGCTCGGCATCGAGGCGGTCTGGCTGTCGCCCTTCTATCCCTCGCCGATGGCCGACTTCGGCTACGACGTCAGCGACTACACGGACGTCGACCCGCTGTTCGGGACGCTGGCCGACTTCGACGAGCTGGTCGGGCAGGCGGGCCGGCGCGGCATCCGGGTGGTCGTGGACTGGGTGCCCAACCACAGCTCGGATCGCCACCCCTGGTTCGTGGAGTCGCGCTCGGATCGCGGCAATCCGCGGCGCGATTGGTACGTCTGGCGCGGCGGGCGCCCGGGGGGCGGCCCGCCCAACAACTGGCTCACCGCGTGGAAGGACGCCGGCCCGGCGTGGACCTGGGACGAGGAGACCGCGCAGTGGTACCTGCACTCGTTCCTGGCCCAGCAGCCCGACCTCAACTGGGACAACCCGGAGCTGGAGGCGGCGATGTTCGACGTGCTGCGCTTCTGGATGGAGCGGGGCGCCGGCGGCTTTCGCCTGGACGCGGTCTACAAGCTCGGCAAGGACCC
>JBJMKZ010000009.1:0-47087 GCA_045805565.1 Solirubrobacteraceae bacterium
ATGAAGAAGCAGGTCTACAAGGACCCGCGGCCCGCGGAGTACTTCGAGCGGTTCCACGCCCGGGCCCGGACCCGTGAGCCCGACATCATCTACGACCTCGTGCGGGTGCTCTGCTCGTTCCTGGTGTGGATCCTGTTCCGCGGCCGCTGCATCTCCTCGCACAACGTGCCCGAGTCCGGCCCGGTGATCCTCGCGCCCAACCACTTCTCGTTCATGGATCACTTCTTCGTGGGCGCATTCATCCGCCGGAAGGTCCGCTTCATGGCCAAGTCGCAGCTGTTCAAGCCGCCCCTGCAGTTCATCTACACGCACGGGGGCGTCTTCCCGGTTCGCCGCGGCCACCACGACGAGGAGGCGTTCATCACCGCCGACCGGATCCTCGAGCGCGGCGGCGCGATCGTCATGTACTGCGAGGGCGGCCGGCAGCGCAGCGGGCGCATGGCAGAGCAGGCCCGGCCGGGCATCGGCCGACTGGCGCTGGAGGCGGGGGTGCCCGTGGTCCCGATCGCCGTCTACGGCTCCCAGAAGGCCCGCAACTGGAAGCGGCTGCAGTTCCCCAAGGTGACCATCCAGTACGGCGATCCCATCCGCTTCGAGCGCGTCGAGCGCAGCAGCCGCGAGCAGCAGCAGGCGGTGGCCGACGAGATCCTGGCCGGCATCCGCCGGCTCTACCAGGAGCTGGAGCGCTACGGACGCCGCGGCATGGTCCAGCGCATGCGCGAGCTTCGCCGCGCCGAGCGCGGGGGCGGCCGCGCGGCGACCGCCTAGCCGTAGACCGGCTCGAGCGCGGGCCAGTGATGGCGGTCGTGGCCGGGAATCACCAGCGCCCCGGGGGTGCGCTCGACGTAGCGGCGGATCTCCCGCACCGAGCGCCAGAACAGGTGGCGGTCCTGCACGAAGAGCGGGTCGATGTCGCTCTCGATCGTGCGCATCTCGTAGACGGCGTCACCCGCGAGCAGGGCCTCGCGGTCACCCAGGCGCAACAGCACCGACTGGTGTCCCAGAGTGTGCCCCGGGGTGGCCACGAGGCGGACCGAGCCGTCGCCGAACAGGTCCAGCGTCTGCCCGAAGTCCGCGAACGACTCGACCTGGGGCTCGTCGTAGTCGACCCCCCACCAGTCGAAGCCATGGTCGAACTGGGCCGGGCGGTAGCCGCGCAGCCCACCGCCGCGCGGAATCGCCACCTCCCATTCGCGTCGGTCGAGGACGAACGTCGCGTGCGGGAACTCGGACACGCCGCTCGCGTGGTCGGTGTGCAGGTGCGTCATGACGACGACCGCCACGTCGGCGGGATTCACCCCACGAGCCCGCAGCTGGTCCGGCGCCGCCTGCCGGGCCCCCATGCGGAATCTGGCGAGGCGGGCGGCCAGGCGGCCGAAGCTCTGCGCGGGATCGATCGCCACGCTGGGGTGCAGGCCGGTGTCGACCAGGATCGCGCCGGCGCCCGGGTGCTCGACCAGGAAGGCGGGCACCGGCAGCCAGACCCAGCCGCCACGGCCGCGCCCGAGGCCGAGCCCGCGGATGGTCGCGAAGCGCCCGTCGGGCCGCTCGAGCAGGCCGGGCGGGACCTGCACCTCGCCGGTGAGCAGGGGATGGAGCCGGACCGTGGCGCCCTGCCGTCCGCCCGGAAGCGGCAGCTGGGACGGCCGGATCTCGGCCGAGACGCTCACGGCCGCTGAGGCTAGCGGCGCGGATAAGCTGCGGCGAGCGATGCACCGCGCCGCCCGCCAGCCGCTGTGGCGGCCCGGCCTGCTCGACGGGCAGGTGGTTGCCGTGGCCGGCCGCGTCGGCGGCACCGGGCGCGCGGCCGCCGCCGCCTGCGGCGACTTGGGAGCCCATGTGGAGCAGCTGGGCGACGAGGGGCACCGCGTCGATCTAGGGGACGAGGACGCAGTCCAGTCGGCGATCTCGAGGATCGCGGCGCCCGAGCACCGGCTCGACACCGTGGTGATCGACGCCGCCGGCGTCTTTGCGGCGGGACCGTCGCCCGAGGAGGCGCTGCGTGCCGCCACCACGGCGGCGTGGGTCGTCGCCCGCGCCGCCGCCACCCGGGTGATGATCGACGCCGAGGGTGGGAAGCTCGTCGTCCTGGCGCCGCCGGTGGACGCTGGCCGGCACTCCGGCGCCGTCCGCGCCGGGCTGGAGAACCTGGCCCGAACGCTGTCGATCGAGTGGTCGCGCTACCGGATCCGCACGACGACCATCGCCCCCGGGCCGGGCTCCCGGGCGGCCGACATCGCCGCCCTGGTGGTCTATCTGGCCTCGCCGGCCGGCGACTACTTCTCCGGCTGCGTGTTCTCGCTGGACGGGACCCGACCACAGGTCGCCGACCCCGACGGCTAACGCCGCGAAGGCTCCGGGCGGGAGGGCCGGTAGGCGTCCGTGTCGTCCGGCCAGGGCAGGGGGAAGACCTCGCGGAAGGGGCGTGCGTCCTCGATGACCCGGACGACCGAGGGGCGTGCCATGAGGTCGCGGTAGTAGCGCGTGACCTCGGACCGCTCCTCGACGTTCCAGCGGTGCACGACCCAGCAGTAGAACAGCGCGGGCGCGGCCGCGCAGTCGGCGATGGTGAACGTTTCGCCCGCCAGCCAGGGTGCTCGGCGAGCTGCGTGTCGAGCACGCCGTAGGCGGTATCGAGCGTGGCCCGCGCCTGCTCGACGCCCGCCGGGTCGGACGCGCCCTCGGGGCGCAGGCGGTCGGTGACGATCTTTCCCATCTGGTCGGCGATGTGTTGATCGACGATCCGGTCCCACAGCCGGGCCTGCAGCGCCTGCGCGGGGTCGGCGGGCACCAGGACCGGCCCGTCCGGGGCGAGGTGGTCGAGGTACTCGATGATCGTGGTCGACTCGGGGAGCGTCAGGTCGGCCTCCTCGTCGCGCAGCACGGGAATGCCGCCCATCGGCCACAGTCGGGCGGCGTGCTCGGCCCGCGCGTGGGCGTCGTCGACCAGGTGGGTCTCGAAGGGCAGGCGCAGCTCGCCGAGCGCGACGAGGACCTTCTGGCAGTACGAGGCGAACGGATGCTGGTGGAGCACGAGCCGCACGGCGGGAACGCCCGCGGACCCGACCATCTAGCGCCGAGCTTCCTCGGTCGTCTCGATCGACAGCAGCTGCGGGTCACCCTCGTGCTCGACCTGCAGCGTCGTGTGGCTCAGCCCGAAGCGCCGCTCGAGCACGTGCTCGAGCTCGCGCCGGGTGACATGGCAGTCGGCGTCGCCTCCGACGACCACGTGGGCGGACAGCGCCGGAAAGCCCGACGTCACCTCCCAGACGTGGAGGTCGTGGACCTCGACGACGCCCGGCTGGGCGGCCAGCGCCCGTCCGACGACCTGGGGGTCGACCCCCTCGGGGGCGGCCTCGAGGAACACCCGGCCCGACGCCCGCAGCAGGCGGTAGGCGGAACGGAGCATCAGGGCGGCGACCACCAGCGAGGCGAGCGCGTCGGCGCGGACGTAGCCGGTGGCCAGGATTACGCCGCCGGCCAGCGCGGTGGCGATGAAGGCGTACAGGTCGGTGACCACGTGCTGGAGGCAGCCCTCGACGTTGAGGCTCCTGCGTTCGGGACGGGCCAGCACCCGGGCGGCGGCCAGGTTGACCGCCACCCCGGCGGCGGCGACGGCCAGCATGGGCACCGGCTCGACGTCCGGGGGCGAGACCAGCCGGCGCACCGCCTCGTAGACGATCACCCCCGCCAGCACCAGCAGCGTGATCCCGTTGGCCTGGGCGGACATGATCTCGGCACGGCCCATCCCGTAGGTCAGCGCGCCGGCGGCGGGCCGCGCCGCCAGGCGGGCGGCCACCAGCGACAGGGCGATGGCGCCGGCGTCGCTGAGCATGTGCGCCGCGTCCGAGATCAGGGCGAGCGAGGAGGCCAGGATCCCCACCACGACCTCGACCGCCATGAAGCCCACGATCAGGACGAGGGCCGCGGTCAGCGGGCGGCGGTCTGAGCCGGCCCTCCCGAGCTGGGTGGCGCGGTGATCGCCCGCCATGGGGTCAGGGTATCGCCCGCCAGCCCGGCGCCGGAGAGGCCCGACCGCCGCCGGCAACGCCAAGGACCGGGGCACGGCGACGGTCCGAAGCCGGCCAGCCGCCGCGGGCGCCGGCTCAGCCCGTGGCCGGCACCCGGATGCGCGCCACCAGCGGACGGTGGTCGGACACCCGAGCGACGTAGACCACGTGCGCCGAGAGCGCGGCCACCTGGCGCGGCGGACCGTCGATCGACGGACGCGGAAGCATCACGTAGTCGAGGCGCACCGGATGGGACAGGGCAGTGGTGCGCAGCCCGGGCCGACCCGCCGCCATCGCGGCGTCGCGCGCCACCTGGCGCAGGCTGACCATCTCGAACTGGAACGGCAGCGCGTTGAGGTCCCCGGTCAGCACGAACGGGCGGCGATCGAGTCGCAGCAGGCGCTTGATCAGCCCGGCCTGGCGGATGCGGGTGGGCTCCAGGAACGACAGGTGGGTGTTGAACACGTCCACCACCCGCCCACCGACGGAGATGCCGACACGCGCCAGGGTCCGCGGCTCCTCACCGGGGCGGACGGGCAGCCGGTAGCGGCGCCCACTCCCCGCCACCACGGGGAAGCGGCTGAGGATCGCCGTCCCGTACTGGCAGAAGCCGTCGCCCTCCGCGTCCGAGGCGGCGCAGTCGAGGCTGGCGACGAAGTGGCTGCGCATTCCCAGGAGGCCACCGAGCTGCGCGGCCTGGTCGGCCCCGCCGCTGCGCGACCACGAGCGGTCCACCTCCTGCAGCCCCACCACGTCGGGATGGGCTGAGCGGATGACCGCCGCCACCCGGCGCAGGTCGCCTCCCGCCACGGCGCCGTGCGCGATGTTGAACGTCATGACGGTGAGCTCGCGCGACCCGGCCGCGCCGGCCGGGACAGCCGCGGCGCAGAGCAGGGCCACGGCCGCCACGAGGGCGCAGACGAGCCTGCGGGCGCGATCCACGCGGCCCTTACCCCGGCGCTAGGTGGTCATACCGCTGAACTGGCCTCCGGTGACGTTGAGCACCTGACCGTGCACGTAGTTGGACCATGGCGAGCAGAGGAAGAAGACTCCGCCGGCGGCCTCCTGCGTGGTGCCCGGGCGTCCGAGTGGGATCACCATCGCCGCCATGCCTCGGAGCTGATCGGGGATGCCGAGCTGGACCTTCTCGCCGCCGATCTCCATCACGTTGGACTCCTCCTTGGAGGCGGTCAGGCGGGTCTCGACGTAGCCGAAGGCGACGGCATTGACGTTGATCTTGAACTGTCCCCACTCCTTGGCCAGCGTCTTGGTCAGGCCGACCACGCCCGCCTTGCCCGAGGAGTAGTTCGCCTGGCCGGCGTTGCCCATGGTGCCCGAGATCGAGGTGACGTTGACCACCTTGCGGAACACCTCACGCCCCTCCTCGCGCTCCTGCTTGGCCGGTTCCCGCAGATGAGGCGCGGCGGCGCGCAGGACCCGGAAGGGGACGACGTTATGGATGTCCAGCATGGCCTGGAAGTCGCGGTCGGACATCTTGTGGATGGGAGCGTCGCGGGTGTAGCCGGCGTTGTTGACCACGATGTCCAGCTTGCCCCAGGCGTCGATCGCGGTCTGCACGAGCTGATCGCAGGCGCCCTCCGCGGTGAGGTCGCCCGCGTAGACGACGGTCTCGCCCCCGATCTCGCCGGCGGTCTGCTCGGCCACGTCGCCGTCGAGGTCGTTGATCACCACCTTGGCGCCGTGCTCGCAGAGCAGCTCGGCGGCAGCGCGTCCGATGCCGCGCGCGCTGCCCGTCACGATCGCCACCTTGTCCTCGAGAACTCCCACTGATCAGCTCCTTGTCCGCGTGGTGAAGGCGGCATCATGACGCAATGGCGACCACCCGCCCCGACCAGCGCCGCCTGCGGCGGATCCTGGTCGGCGTCTCGCTGGCGATGTTCCTGGTGGACCTCGACTTCTTCGCGCTGAACCTGGCCGTCCCGTCCATGGCACGCGACCTGCGGGCGACCACCACCGACATGCAGTGGGTGATCAGCGGCTACATGCTGACCGGCGGGGCGCTGCTGATTCCGGGCGGAAGGCTGGGTGACATCCTGGGACGTCGCCGCATGCTGCTGACCGGAATCGCGATCTTCGGCCTGTCGTCGCTGGCCTGTGGGCTGGCGCCGACCAAGGATGTGGTGTTCGCGTTCAGGGTGGTGCAGGGAATGGGGGCGGCGCTCCTGTTCCCGCTCACCATCGCGGTGATCACCAACGCCTTCCCTCCGGAGCGCCGCGGCGCCGCCATCGGCGACGTCTACGGCCTGGCCGCCATCGGGACCGCGGTCGGTCCCTTCGTTGGAGGCGCGATCAGCCAGCACCTCGGCTGGCGCTGGGTCTTCCTCTTCAACATTCCCTTCGCGGCGCTGGCGCTGGCGCTGGTCGCCGGCGCCGTGGGGGAGTCGCGCGACGAGACGGCGCCGCGGCGCATCGACTTCCCCGGGCTGGCGGCGGTGGCCGGCGGCATCGCCGCGATCACCTTCGCGGTCGACCGCGGACAGGCGTGGGGCTTGAGCAGCCCTCGCACGCTGGGCCTGTTCGCCGCCGGGATGGCGTTGCTGGCCGGCTTCGTGGCGATCGAGCGGCGGGTGCGGTTCCCGCTCGTCGACCTGTCGCTGTTTCGCAACCGGCCCTACGTGGCGGTCACCCTGGCGGGGATGGTGGCCAACGTCGCCTTCTGCGTGACTACCTTCGCCTCGACGCTCTACCTGCAGGAGGTCCGGGGCCTGTCGCCGCTGCTGGCGGGAGTGGTGTTCCTCGCCCCCGCGCTGTGCCTGGCGTCGGCCGGCCCCCTCTCCGGCTACCTCGGCGCCCGGCTGCCGGCGCTCGGGGTCATGGCGATGGCGATCGCGGCCGGCGGCGTCGGGCTCCTGCTGGTCGCCTCCGCCCGAAGCTGGCTGCTCTACGTGCCGGCGTTCGCGCTGTTCGGGGCCGGCTACGGGCTCGGATGGTCGTTCGTCAGCGTCGGCACCCAGGCGGTGGTCCAGCCGCAGCGTGCCGGCGAGGCGTCGGGGGTGACCCTCACCGTCGTGGTCGCCGTCGCGGGCCTGTGCGTGGCGGTGAGCGCCACCGTGCTCGAGCTGCTCGCGGGCCCGCACCGGTCCCAGGGCACGGCCATCGACGACCTGCTGCGCGCGCTTGCGCTGGGGACGCTGGTGATCGCCGCGTCGCTCGCGCTCTACGGCCGGCGCCGGCGCGCGGGCACGGCCGGGGTGACGGCGTCCACCTAGTCGGTGAGGTCGACCGCCGTGCCGGCCTGCCAGGCCTCCATGGCCTCGGTCACCTGCCACGGCGCGGCGTCGCCCATCCGCTCCACCTGGTCGACATAGGCGCGCATGGCCCGCAGGGCGG
The DNA here is from genome assembly GCA_045805565.1 of Solirubrobacteraceae bacterium. Lineage (GTDB taxonomy): Bacteria > Actinomycetota > Thermoleophilia > Solirubrobacterales > Solirubrobacteraceae > DATAEY01. Next base: position 7,362 of record JBJMKZ010000009.1, read on the forward strand.
CCGGCTGGCTGGAGACCGACAGGAACTCCGCGCGCTCCTGGTGCAGCCCCTGGCGCAGCGGGCGCGAGCCTCCCTCGTAGACCGCCCGCTTGATCGCCGCCACCGTGGCGGGTGCGCGGCGGGCCAGGCGCTGCGCGGTGGCGGCCGCCTCCTCGGCCAGCGCCCCGGGGGCGACGACCCGGTGCACCAACCCGGTCGCCTCGGCCTCGCGCGGGGTCAGCGCCCGCCCCTCGAGCATCATCTCCAGCGCCCGGCCGCCGCCCAACAGCCGGGCCAGCCGCTGGGTTCCGCCGGCGCCGGGGAGGATGCCGAGGGTGATCTCGGGGAGGCCGATGCGCCCCTCCCCGTCGGCCATCAGGCGCACGTCGCAGGCCAGCGCCAGCTCGCAGCCGCCGCCCAGCGCCAGCCCGTTGATGGCGGCCACGAAGACCTTGTCGGAGGCGTTCATGCGCAGGAACAGGTCGTGGATGCTCTGCAGCGCGAGCACCCCGGCCGCCGGCGTGCGGCGCAGCGCCCGTTCGGCGGCGGGGATGCGCCGGATCGCCCCCGTCACCCGCAGCGCTCCGCCCGAGGCCGCGGGCGGCATCCCCATCCGCACCGCCTCGACCCCGGCCACGATCTCGCGGACGTCGAAGTGGGTGATGAAGACGTCGTCCATCGCTCCGGTTATGACCACCGCGCCGATCGACCGGTCGCCGTCCAGCGAGCGCACCAGCTCGTCGAGCTCGGCCACCATCCTGCCGGTCATGAAGTTGCGCGGCGGGTTGTCGAGCCGGACGGTCAGCACCCGCCCCGCCTGCTCGGTGTGCACGGTCTGAGCCACGGCCCCTCCTAGCGTCGTTTGCGGCGGCGAGCCTAGTCCAGCGAGCGCGTCGGGACTGGCACGGCGGAGCCGATCCGAGCCGCTAGAGCCCGAGCGACTTGCCGAGGATCTCCTTCATGATCTCGTCGGTCCCACCGCCGATCGGGCCGAGCCGGGCGTCGCGGGCGGCGCGCTCGATGTCGTATTCCCGCATGTATCCGGCGCCCCCGTGGATCTGGAGGCAGGTGTCCATCAGGTCGAACGCGGCGCGCTGGGTCGCCAGCTTGGCCATCGTGACCTCCCGCACGGCGTCGTGGCCCTCCACGAACAGCCTCAGGGCGTGGTAGGTGAGGCAGCGCCCGGCCTCGATCGTGGTGGCCATCTCGGCGAACTTGTGCCGGATCGCCTGGTGTGACGCGATGGGCCGGCCGAACGCGGTGCGCGCGCGGGCGAAGTCCAGCGTGCGCTCGAACGCAGCCTGCATCCCGCCCACCGACCCGAGCGCCATCAGCAGCCGCTCCCACTGGAAGTTCGCCATGATCAGATAGAAGCCGCCGTCCTGCTCTCCCAGCAGGTTCTCCTCCGGGACGAAAGCGTCGTCCAGGGAGATCAGGGCGGTGTCCGAGGCGTGCCAGCCCAGCTTCTCCAGCTTGCTGGCCTCCACCCCTGGCCCCTTGTCCACGATGAAGAAGGACAGGCCTCGGTGGCCCCCCTCGGGAGCCGTGCGGGCCGCGGTGACGACGAAGTCGGCCCGCACCCCGTTGGTGATGAAGGTCTTGGTGCCGCGCAGCGTCCAACCCCCCTCCTCCCGGGTGGCGCGGGTCTTGATCGACGCCACGTCCGACCCCGCGTCCGGCTCGGTGATCCCCAGCGCCGCGATCTTCTCCCCTCGGATGCCCGGCATCAGGTAACGCCGCTTCTGGTCCTCGGTGCCGAACTTCCAGACCGGGGGCAACGCGATCGAGCTGTGCGCCCCGATCCCCGCCGCCAGCCCGCCCGACCCGCAGCGCGAGAGCTCCTCCGCGAACACGGCGTCGGCCACGTAGCCGCCGCCCTGTCCCCCGTAGCGCTCCTCGAACTTGAGCCCAAGGTACCCGCGCTCCGCCAGGCGATGGAAGACCTCGTCGGGGAACCAGCGCGCCTCCTCCCACTCGGGCGCATGCGGCCGCAGCTCGGTCTCGACGAACCGCCGCACCGCGGCGCGGAACTCCTCGTGCTCCTCGGTGAACGGCGGGATGGGCCGACGGGGCGCCGCCGACGGGAGCCCCCGGTCGGCGAGCGCGGATGAGGTGCTCATCGCGGCGGTGCGGCGCTCTCGCCGGGGATGCCCTCGGCCTCTCCCGACTCGAGCACGGTGTATCCGCGTCCGGCGTGGTCGAAGCCCATCAGGTCGCCGGAGCGGTTCTTCTCGTTGGAGTGGAAGTAGGCGCGGACCTCGGCGATGCGGCCGTCGCGGAAGCGGAACCATTCGGTCCCGCGGTCCAGGCGCGGCTCGCCGAACTTGGGGTCGCGCCAGGTCATCGTCCACTCGATGCACGCCTGGTCGCCGTCCTCGATCCCGTTCTCGACGTACCAGCGGCCCCCGAGCCTCTCTACCGCCGTCCTGGTGTGCTCGCCGATCGTCATGGCGCCCCGGTGTGGCGCCATGCGCGTGTAGTAGTGAACGGCGTCGTCGGTGAAGTGCCGCGCGATCCGCTCCGGGTCGCCGGTGTTCAACGCCTCGTAGTAGCTGCGGATGTGGTCGAGCAGCGCGCCCACGGGTTCAGGCACCCAATCTAACGTGGCCGAACAGCGGAGCCTTTGCTGTTTGCGAAGGCAAAGCGGTGAGGCCGGGAGGGGCGGCGAAGCCGCCCGGTCACGGGGCGGACGGCGTCTCGCTCACACGCCGTAGGAACGTCCAATGACGTCCAGCATGATCTCGTCGGTCCCGGCGCCGATCCGGTTCAGGCGCGTGTCGCGCCACACTCGCTCGACGCCGTACTCCTTCATGTAGCCGGCACCCCCGTGTATCTGGATGCACTCGTCGGCCACCTCGACCGCGACGCGGGCGGCATGGAGCTTGGCCATCGAGATCTCCCGCACCGGGTACTCGCCGTTCTGGAAGCGCCACGCGGTCGTGTAGACCATCTGGCGCGCCGACTCGATCTTGGTCGCCATCTGGGCGAACTTGTGGCGGTTGACCTGGAAGCTGCCGATGGGGCGCCCGAACGCGATGCGCTCCTTGGCGTAATCCAACGTGCGGTCGAAGCACTTCTGGGCGCCGGCGACGCACCCGGCGGCGCCGATCAGGCGCTCGCCCTGGAGCTCCCACATGATGTGGTAGAAGCCCTTGCCGATCTGCCCGAGCGCGGCGTCGGCGGGAACTCGCACGTCCTGGAAGGCCAGCAGCGCGGTGTCCGACGCGTGCATGCCGAGCTTCTCCAGCTTCTTCTCTCGGATCACGCCCGGCAGGTCCATGTCCACCAGGAACAGGGTGAAGCCGTCGTAGCCGGCGTCGGGGTCGCTCTTGGCCACCAGCACGATGAAGTCGGCCCGGTGGCCGTTGGTGATGTACGTCTTGGAGCCGTTGATCACCCACTCGTCGCCGTCGCGCACGGCCCGGGTCTTGATCCCGGCGACGTCCGAGCCGGCGTCCGGCTCGGTGATGCCCAGGCAGGAGATCCGCTCGCCTCGGATCGAGGGGGCCAGGTAGCGCTGCTTCTGCTCCTCGGTGCCGAACAGGAAGATGGGGGGCGTCGCCATGTCGGTGTGGACCGAGACGCCCATCGCGAGCCCGCCCGAATTGGAGTGGGTCATCTCCTCGGCCAGCACGATGTTGCAGTAGTAGTCGCCGCCCTGGCCGCCGTACTGCTCCGGATACGAAAGTCCCAGGAAGCCCAGCTCGCCCATCCGCCGGAACACCCAGTCGGGGAACGTCGTCTCCTCCCACTCCTCGGCGTGCGGCGCGAGCTCCCTGGTCACGAAGGCGCGGATCGACTCCCGCAGGCGATCGTGGTGATCCTCGAAGATGAAGTGCCGGCGGCGGGCGCCGAAGTCCGGCCGCAGGACGGTGTCCGACGCCGCGGCGTCGACGGGGGCGGAGGCGGGGCTGCTCACTGTAGGGTGGCTCCTCGGTCGGGGGGCGCTGGCACGGTAACCCAGCGACTGGTAAAAGTAAACAGTAGGACTTCCCACTTACTGCACGCGCGTGTCCTACGAGACGCTTCGCTACGACGTCGCCGATACCGGCGTCGCCACCATCACTCTCGATCAGCCCGAGAACCGCAACGCGTTGTCGCCCGAGTTGCTGGGCGAGCTGATCGCGGCCTACGAGGCCGCGCGCGACGACGACGCGGTCCGCTGCGTGGTGCTCACGTCCTCCCACGACCGGATCTTCTCCTCTGGCGCCAACCTGGGCGGGTTCGCCGCCGAGGTGCCGTTGGTCCACAAGCACTTCGGCTTCACCGGGCTGCTGCCGCGGCTGTTCGCCTTGATCGCCGGGCTACCCAAGCCGACGATCTGCGCCGCCAACGGCCACGTCCTCGCCGGGGCGCTGGGGATCGCGCTCGCCTGTGACCTGGTGATCGCCAGCGAGGCCGCCGAGTTCGGGACGCCGGAGATCAACGTCGGCGCGTTTCCGTTCATGATCATGGCCCTCATCTATCGCAACGTGCCGCGCAAGCGCACCAACGAGCTGCTGCTGCTGGGCGAGCGGATCAGCGCGCAGGAGGCCAAGCAGGCGGGCATCGTCAACCGGGTGGTGCCCGTCGGCGAGCTGGCGGCGGCCGTCGAGGAGTGGGCCCGGAAGCTGGCCTCGAGGTCCCCGGCGATCATGCGCCTGGGCAAGGAGGCGATGTTCCGCCAGCAGGACATGCCGCTCGCCGACGCCCTCGAGTACCTGCGCTCCCAGCTCGCGCTGGCGCTGTCGACCGAGGACGTCGTCGAGGGCGTGACGGCGTTCTTCGAGAAGCGGGAGCCGGTGTGGAAGGGGAGATGAGCCCCGCCTCCTTGGCGCTGCGGCCGGCCAGCCTCGTCGGCCTGCGCTGCCGCATCTCGGAGCCGGCGTCGTACGCGCGCGGCATCGAGCCCCTGGTGGACGCGCTCGCCGGCCGGCTGGACACCGCGCCCCGGATGATCGGAACGCCCCCGGACGGGCCGCCGCTGGGGCGGCCCTACGCGCAAGACCTGCGCGCCGCGCGCGGATGCCTGCTCGAAGCCGGCGGCCAGGTCGACGACGCCCTGGCCGCGGGCCGCCTCCCGGTCCTCGTCCACGGCGACTGCTCGATCTGCCTCGGGACGTTGCCGGCCCTCGCCCGCCGCGAGCCCGGCGTGAAGGTGCTGTGGCTCGACGCCCACGGCGACTTCAACACGCCTGATACCAGCCCAAGCGGGTGGCTGGGCGGCATGTCGCTGGCTGGCGCCTGCGGGCGGTGGGATCCGGGGCTGGGCCTGCCGCCGTTCCCCGCCGAGCGGGTGGTCCTGTGCGGGGTGCGCGAGCTGGACCCGGGCGAGCGCGAGCTGCTGGAGCGCAGCTCGGCGACCGTCATCGGCGCGTCGCTGGAGACGCTGGTCTACCTGGCGAACGCGCTCGACGGCGCTCCCGTCTACGTCCACCTGGACCCCGACGTGCTCGACCCGGCGGTGTTCCCGGCGCAGTTCCCGGCCGATGGCGGGCTGAGCGCCGACAAGCTCTACGACCTGCTGGAGGCCGTGGCCGGCTCATGCCGGGTGGTCGGCCTCGAGGTCGCCGCCTTCCATGCTCCCGACGATGCGGCCGAGCGGTCGCGCTGCGCCGACCTGCTGGCCGGCGCGGTCGAGCCGCTGCTGGCCGACGCGAGCCATGGCCACTGACACCCGTCCCCCCTCGATCCTGCGGCCCCTCGTCGAGGAGCTCCAGGCGCGCCGCGAGAAGGCCAGGCTCGGCGGCGGCTCCGAGAAGATCGCCAAGCAGCACGACGCCGGCAAGCTCACGGCCCGCGAGCGAATCGGCCTGCTGATCGACGATGGCACCTTCACCGAGCTGGGCATCCACGGCGGCCCGCACTTCTCGCAGCGGGCGATGGACGGCAAGGAGGCGCCCGCCGACGGGGTGATCACCGGGTACGGCAAGGTCGACGGGCGGATGGTCGCGGTCTGCGCCTACGACTTCACGGTCATGGCCGGCTCGATGGGGGCCACCGGGGAGTTGAAGGTCAGCCGCCTGCGCGAGCTGGCGCTCACCAAGCGCATCCCGTTCATCTGGCTCCTGGATTCGGCCGGCGCGCGCATCCAGGAGGCGATCGGCTCGCTGTTCGCGGGGACCGGCCACCTGTTCCGCGAGGAGGTAGTGATGAGCGGCGTGATCCCCCAGATCGCCGCGCTGGTCGGGCCCTGCGCCGCCGGGACCGCCTACATCCCCGGCCTGGCCGACTTCGTGCCGATGGTTCGCGGCCAGGGCTCGATGGCCCTGGCCGGGCCGCACCTGGTCCGCGCGGCGGTGGGCGAGGACGTGACCCAGGAGGAACTCGGAGGCTCGCGCGTGCACTGCCGCAGGTCGGGGGTGGGCGACCTCGAGGTCGCCGACGACCAGGAGTGCATCGCCAGGATCAAGGAGTACCTCTCCTACATGCCGCAGAACTGCGAGGAGCGCCCTCCGGTCATCGCGTGCGACGACCCGATCGAGCGGATGGACGACGAGCTGCTCGACGTCGTGCCCGAATCCAACCGCAAGCCCTACGACATGTACGACGTGATCCGCCGCATCGTCGACCATGGCTCCTACTTCGACCTCAAGCCGCAGTGGGCCAAGACGGTGATCACCTGCCTGGCCCGCTTCGGCGGCCGGCCGGCGGGAATCGTGGCCAGCCAGCCCAAGCAGATCGGCGGCATCCTCGACAACGACTCGGCGGACAAGGCGGCGCGCTTCATCAACCTCTGCAACGCCTACTCGATCCCGCTGGTGTTCCTCCAGGACGTTCCGGGCTTCATGGTCGGAACCAAGGTGGAGGAGGCGGGGATCATCCGCCACGGCGCCAAGATGCTCTACGCGGTGGCCAACGCGACGGTGCCGAAGCTCACCGTGGTGATCCGCAAGGCCTACGGCGCCGGCTACTACGTGATGTGCGGGAAGGCGTACGAGCCCGACCTCATCGTCGCCTGGCCGACCGCCGAGATCAGCGTCATGGGGCCCGAGGGGGCGGTGGAGATCATCTTCCGCAAGCAGGTGGAGGCGGCGGAGGATCCGGTGGCCAAGAAGGCCGAGCTGATCGCCGACTTCCGCAAGCTGATCGACGTCTACATCGCCGCCGGCAACGACATGGTCGACGACGTCATCGATCCGCGCGAGACTCGTCCGGTCGTCTGCCGGGCGCTCGAGATGGCCGCCAACAAGCACGTGGAGCGTCCCTGGAAGCGCAGCGGAGTCGTCCCGGTCTGATGGGACTTGCGCAGCTCCAGAACCGCCTCTCCGACCGCATGCGTCACCCGGAGGCGTTTCGGGCGGCCGCCGACCAACGCCGCCGACCGGACTTCTCGGCCCTCGAAGGCCACAAGTACGCGCTGCTGACCACGTTCCGAGCCAGCGGCGAGGCGGTCCCGACGCCGGTCTGGTTCGGGCTCTCGGAGGGCCGGGCCTACGTCCGCTCCGGCGCCGACGCGGGCAAGGTGAAGCGGATCCGACGCGACCCCCGGGTGCGGCTGTCGCCCTGCACGGTGCGGGGGCGGCCGCGGGGCCCGTCGGCCGAGGGCCGGGCGCGGGTGCTGCCGGCGGACGCGGAGCGCCACGCCGAGGCCGCGCTTGCCGCCAACTACGGGCTCGGGCGCAGGCTCTTCGAGCGCACCGCCGGTTCGGTCGGCGACGCCGTGTACCTGGAGATCGCTCCCGCCGGCGACGCCGCATGAGCCTCGAGAACCCGGTCGTCATCACCTGCTCGATCTCGGGCACGATCGCCAACCGGGAGCAGTGCCCGGCGATTCCCTACACCCCGCAGGAGTACGCGGCCGAGGCGCGCCGCATCGTGGACGAGGGCGGCGCGATGATCCACATCCACGCGCGCAGGCCGGACGGCACCCCGTCCTACGAGATCGACGACTTCCGCGCCATCACCGACGCGATCCTGGCCGAGGTCGACGACGTGATCATCAACTACTCGACCGGCGCCGTCGGCGTGCCGGTGCGCAAGCGGATCGCCTACCTGCGGGAGCTGCGCCCGGAGGTCGCCGCGCTGAACATGGGCTCGATGAACTACGCCAAGTACTCGCGCAAGCGCAAGGACTTCGTGTTCAAGACGGTGTTCGCCAACCCGTTCGACGAGATCATCGAGTTCCTGTCGGTGATGCGCGAGTGCGGGATCAAGCCCGAGCACGAGTGCTTCGACCTGGGCCACATCGGATCGCTGGCGCCGCTGGTGGACATGGGCGTCCTGGAGCCCCCGCTGCACGTCTCGTGCGTGATGGGGGTGGTCGGGGGGGTTCCGCCCACCGCGCGCAACCTCGCCCACATGGCGGAGAACGTCCCACCGGGCAGCCACTGGGGAGTCATCGGAATCTCGCGCGACCAGTGGATGCTGGTCGCCGCGGCGCTCACCCTGGGCGGCTCGATCCGGGTCGGGCTGGAGGACAACTTCTACCTTCCCGACGGGGAGATGGCCCGCTCCAACGGAGAGCTCATCGCGCGGGCGCGCCGGATGGCCGAAGACGTCGGGCGGCGCCCGGCGACGGTGGCGGAGGCGCGCGACCTCATGGGGATCCAGCCGCCCGATCGCCTCAGCCGGCGCGAGATGCTCGCTCACCCGATCGAGGCCTCGGAGAGGGCGCAGACGTGACGGCGGCGCTCGAGGGCGTGCGGGTACTCGACCTCTCGCGCCTGCTGCCGGGCGGCTTCTGCTCTCTGCTGCTGGCGGACTTCGGCGCGGAGGTGCTCAAGGTGGAGGACACCGGCATGGGCGACTACGTGCGCTGGGCGGCGCCCCACTACGACGGCGCGGCCGACAGCGCCACGTCGGCCCTGTTCCTGGCCCTGAACCGCAACAAGCGCTCGGTGCGCGTCAACCTCAAGGAGGAGGCGGGCCGCGAGGTGCTGCTGCGCCTGGCCGGGGAGTACGACGTGCTGCTGGAGTCGTTTCGCCCTGGGGTCCTGGAACGGCTCGGCGTCGGATACGAGCGGCTGCGCGAGCGCAACTCCGGCCTGGTCTACTGCGCGATCACCGGCTACGGCCAGGATGGGCCCTACCGCGAGCGGTCGGGGCACGACCTCAACTACATCGGGCTGGTCGGGCTGCTCGGGCTCACCGGTGAGCGCGGCGGGCCGCCGATCCAGCCGGGAGGGCAGATCGCGGACATCGGTGGCGGGGCCCTGATGGCCGCCTTCGGCATCCTCGCCGCCCTGCGCGAGCGCGACCGCTCCGGCCACGGCCAGCTGGTCGACGTCTCGATGGCCGACGGCGCGCTGGCATGGCTGGCGATGGTGGCGGCGCGCTACCTGTGCGACGACGTGGTGCCGCGCCGCGGGGATCCCGAGCTCGCCGGCAGGCTGATCTGCTACCGCCCCTACGCGTGCGCGGACGGATGGGTGACGCTCGGGGCGCTGGAGCCCAAGTTCTGGCAGGCGTGGTGTCGCGGCGTGGGTCGCGAGGACCTCGTTGCGGCGCAGTTCCAGGCGCCGGGCTCGGACGCCCACGCCGAGGTCGAGCGCATCTTCCTGGAGCGCACCCGCGAGCAGTGGCGGGCCTTCGCCTCCGAGCACGACTGCTGCCTGGAGCCGGTGCTCGAGCTCGACGAGGCGCTCAACTCGGCGCTGGTGGCGGCGCGCGAGATGGTGGTGGAGCTCGAGCAGCCCGGGGCCGGCGTCGTCCGCCAGCTCGGCGTCCCGGTGAAGCTGTCGCGCACGCCCGGCGGGTTGCGCCAGCCCGGCCCGGTGCTGGGCGAGCACACCGACGAGGTGCTGGCCGCCCTCGGCTACTCCGACGACGAGGTGGCGGCGCTGAAGGAGTCGGGAGCCGTGGCCGGGCCGGCGGCGCCACGGACAGGCCCTCCCACCCGATCGTTCATGTCATGAGCTCCAACGGCATGCTCAAGATGTCCGAGCTGGCCGAGCGCTCCGGGGTCAGCGCCGGCACGATCAAGCATTACCTGCGGGAGGGGCTGCTCCCCGAGCCCTTCCGCACCTCGCGCAACATGGCCTACTACCCGCCCGAGTTCGTGGAGCGCATCCAGCTCATCAAGCGGCTGCAGGAGCAGCGCTTCATGCCGCTGCGGGTGATTCGGGGGATGCTGGAGGAGGATCCCCGGCGGGTGCGCGCGATGGTCGAGCTCGAGGACCGGATCCTGGAGAGAGCGGCGGCCGCCCAGGAGCAGGGCCGGGTCTCGCGCGCCGAGGTGCGCCGCCGCTACGACGTCCCCGACAACGTGCTTGGTCGCCTGGAGGAGCTGGAGATCCTGAGCCCCAACTCCCGCGGGTACCACAGCGACGACGTCGCGATCATCGCGGCGATCTCACGTTTCCGGGCCGGCGGCTACGACGAGCAGCTGGGCTTCACCGTCTATGACACGCTGCGCTTCCGGGAGGCGCTCGAGCCGCTGGTGGGCGAGGAGGTCGAGACGCTGCTCGACCGCCTGGCCGGGGAGGTCGACGCCGACCGGGCCCTGGAGATCATCGCCGCGGGCGCCGAGCCGCTCCGCGACCTGGTGGGGGCGCTGCACTCCAAGCTGCTGCTGTCCGCCCTGCGTCGCGCCCGGGCAGGGCAGGCCTCGGACTGAAGTCTGCGGCTACCAGAGGGCGTCGTGGCGCTCCATGACGCCATAGCCCTCGGCGAGCTCGAGCCCCCCGGGTAGTCGGCCGGCGAACGCGCCGAACGGCTGCTCGTAGCGGGAGCGGATCAGCACCAGGTTGTCGTCGCGCCGGCGGGTGGCCTCGCGGTGGAACGCCAGCTCGCCACCGTCCGAGAACTCCACCCGCGAGAGGTCCGCGGCGAAGCGCACCGGCCCGATCTCGCTCGGCTGCCCCTCCACCCACAGGGTGCGCTCGCTGTCCTGCGCGGAGTCGTGCACGCCTTCCACGAGGTTCCATGCCACCGTCCGCCCGTCCGCGACGGTCCCGTGCCCAGCCGACCATCGCCACGACGTGCGGCGCGGGTGGTAGCCGGCGCTGACATCGACGAAGGCCGGGCGCTCCAAGCCCCACGCGCGACCGCCGGCGCGGACGCTCCCGTGGGCGGTCGCCGCCCCGTCCTTGCGGGTCCATGCGTAGCCCCCGGGGTCGGGCGTGACCACCTCGACGGCCGCGCCCTCCTCGAGCCGCAGGTCCACCTCGACGTCCGAGTCGTGCACGGCGACGATCCTCGGCTCCACCCGCACACGCCCGCCGCCGCCCCCCGGCCGGGTGCGCTGGTACAGGCGCCGGCGGTCGCGGTCCCACACCGCCCACCACGCCTGCCGGGCGGGGCCGATCCGCGCCGTACCGGCGCACAGCATCAGGTCGGGCCCGTACACGCCCACGTAGTGCCAGCGCTTGAGCAACCGCGCGCCGCGCCAGGCCGGCATCCGCCCGGGCGGGAGGGGAATGCCGGACGGCCGCGCGGCGCCGGGGCCGCGCCACGGGCGCTCGAGGGTGGCGGGGGAGGGGACGGCTATGCTGCCCTTGCCGATTGACTGACCAGTCAATCCAACCACTCGAGGAGAAGGCACCGCTGCTGGCAGCCGCCGTCCAGCTCAACTCGACCGACGACGTCGCGCGCAACCGGGCGATCGCCGAACGGCTCGTGCGCGAGGCGGCGGGGCGGGGGGCGCAACTGGTCGTGCTGCCCGAGAAGTGGAATCTGCTGGCGCAGCCGGAACGCATGCTAGAGGCGGCCGAGCCCCTCGACGGCCCCTCGACGACCTGGGCCTGCGAGCTGGCGCGGGAGCTGCGGATCGACCTGGTGGCAGGATCGATCGTCGAGCGCGCCGAAGGTCGCGACAAGGGCTTCAACACCAGTGTCCACGCCGGGCCCGACGGCGAGCCGCGGGCGGTGTATCGCAAGCTGCACCTGTTCGACGTCGAGGTGGCGGGCACCGTCTACCGCGAGTCCGAGACCGAGGAGCCCGGGGAGGACATCGCCGTGTCGCGCACCGCCGCCGGCGCCGGCCTGGGCCTGAGCGTGTGCTACGACCTGCGCTTCCCCGAGCTCTACCGGATCCTCGCCGTACGGGGGGCGCGGATCCTGACCGTCCCGTCCGCGTTCACCCTGGCCACCACGCGAGAGCACTGGGAGGTCCTGCTGCGGGCGCGGGCAATCGAGAACCAGGCGTTCGTGGTGGCGGCCAACCAGGTGGGCGTGCACCCGCCCGGACACCGTTGCGGTGGCCGCTCGATGATCGTCGATCCCTGGGGGGTGGTCCTGGCGCAGGCTCCCGACCGGGAGGCGGCGATCGTGGTCGAGCTCGACCTCGCCGCCCAGGACGAGGTGCGAGCCAAGCTCCCCTCCCTGGCCAACCGCCGCCCCGAGGCCTACCGCTGGCCCGAGGAGGTCCCCGCCTGATGGCGACCGCCCGCGCCCAGGCCGCCGCCGACAAGCGCCGCGCCATCCTGGACGCGGCGGTGCGGGTGTTCGCCCGCCAGGGGTTCCACGGCTGCCGGGTCTCGGACATCGCCGACGAGGCGGGCGTGGCCTACGGCCTCGTGTACCACTACTTCGACTCCAAGGACGAGATCCTGGACACGCTCTTCCTCGAGCGCTGGGACCTCCTGCTGGCGGCGATCGCCGACGTGGATGCGCGCGATCGCCTCTCGGCGCGCGACAAGCTGTACGAGGTCGCCTCGTTCATCGTGGACTCGTACCGCCACGACCCGGACCTGATGAAGGTCATCATCGTCGAGGTGACCCGGGCCGCGAACTCGTTCGGGCGCACCCACGTGGCCAAGATCCGCGAGGCCTACGACGGGATCGCCGAGATCGTCCAGAAGGCCCAGGACGATGGGACCTTCACGACCGCGGTCACCGCCCGGTTCGCGGCGCTGGCGTTCTACGGAGCCATCGAGCAGGTCCTCACCGCCTGGATCTTCGACCTGCTGCCGCGGCACGAGCACGATTACGAGCAGGCGAAGCGGTTCGTGGTGGAGACGGTGTGCGGGGGACTGGAAGCGGGATCCGGGCTTCCGCCCGCCCGCCTCTGATTTACTGCGGCCGCGATGGAGCACGACCTCGTCAAGCGCCTCGTGTGGTCCGGGCTGGTGGCCGGGCTGGGTGCCCTGGCAAGCGTCGCGGTACAGCGGATCGCCACCATGATCTGGCGCCGCGCCTACGGGGAGGACCCGCCCGAGTGACCGACGAGCCCATCAGCGACCGGCCCGAGGAGTCGCAGGAGCCCGGAGCGTCCGAGCCCGCGGGGCCGTCCGCCTCCGCGTCCTACGCCGATCCGGAGGCTTCCAGCGCGCCACCGCCCTACGCGCCCTCCGAGGCGGTCTCGGGCCTCGTCGAGCCGGAGTCGGGCCCACCACCCGAGCTCCTGGTGGGCGCGGCGTTCGCCGGCGGCGTGGCCCTGGCCCTGATCCTGCGCCGTCTCACGTCCTGACCCACGACCCCAGGGGCATCCACATGGCCTTCGAACAGCGTCCCCCCTCCGACGGCTCGGCCCAGACGATCGCCGCCGCGGTGACCGAGATCTCGGATCGGGCCACGCTGCTGATCCGCGAGGAGATCGAGCTCGCCAAGGCCGAGGTGACCGAGAAGGTCACCAAGCTGATCAAGGGCGCCGTGGTGGCGATCGTCGCCGGGGTCTTCGCGGTTCTGGGCCTGATCTTCCTGCTGCACGGTCTGTCGTGGCTGCTCGCGGAGTACCTGTTCAGCCGCGCCACGTGGGGGTTCCTCGTCGTCGCCGGCATGCTGTTCGTGCTCGGTGCGATCGCCGGCTTCGTGGCCGTCCGCTGGCTGCGCTTCGGCGCGCCGCCCACGCCCGAGATGGCCATCGACGAGGCGCAGCGGATACGCGCCACCTTCACCGGTGAGCCCGGCGGAGCGCTCGAGGCGGCCGCCGCCCGGGCCGAGGCGGGTCTGTCGCCGGGCGAGGTCGAGCGGTCGCGACCGGAGCGCCCGTGATGGCGGATCGCAGCCCTGCCGAGATCCGGGCCTCGATCGAGAGCAATCGCGCCCAGATGGGTCTGGCCGTCGAGCGGCTTCGCGGCGAGGTCACCGAGCTGACCGACTGGCGGATGCAGATCCGGCGCCACCGCAAGCAGGTACTGATCGGCGCCGCGGTGGCCGGCTTCGTCGTGGGCGGTGGCATCGCAGCGCTCACCGGCGTCCTGCGCCGCCGCCAGGACTAGTGGGCGACTCGCAGGCTCGTCGCGCTCGAGGGTGCCGGGGCCGCGTCCGCGTGGGTCCATACGCTCTCGGGCGATGGCCTCCGCGACGCCGTCCACGCGCTCGATCGCCAAGATCTTCTTCACCGTCGTCGCGCTGGCCGGCCTCACCTACCTGCTCTACCTGCTGCGAAGCATCCTGGGGCTGCTGTGCATCGCGGTCTTCCTGGCCGCCGCCCTCGGCCCCGCGGTGGACTTCTTCGCCCGGCGGCGACTGCCTCGCCCGCTGGCCATCCTGCTGGTCTACGTCCTGATCTTGGTCGGCATCTTCGGCGTCGGCCTGCTGATCGTCCCGCCGATCGCCTCCCAGGTGCAGCAGCTGTCGCGGGACATTCCCGGCTACCTACAGGACCTGCAGCGCAACCCGCAGTTCCGGCGCTACGACCAGAAGTACGGGATCACCGCCAAGCTGACCGAGCAGGCGCGCAGCCTTCCATCGCGCCTGGCCGACGCCGCCGGCGCCCTGCAGGCGGTCACGGTCGGCGTCTTCGGCGCCGTCGTCCAGCTGGTGACCGTCCTGACCATCGTGTTCTTCCTGCTGCTCGACGGCGCGCGGCTGGCGGACTTCGCGTTTCGATTGCTCCGGCCAGAGCACCAGCGGCGCTACCGCGCGCTGGCCGCCGACATCTACGGCGCCACCGCCGGCTACGTCGCCGGCAACCTGGCCATCAGCATCATGGCGGGCACGACCACGTACGTGACGCTCGCTCTCCTGGGAGTCCCGTTCGCCATCCCGCTGGCAGTGCTGATGGCCTTCCTGGACCTCATTCCACTGGTCGGCGCGACGATCGCGGGAGTGGTCGTCGGGCTGGTCACCCTGTTCGTCGATTTCCCGACAGCGACCCTCGTCTGGATCGCGGTGTTCGTGCTCTACCAGCAGCTGGAGAACAACGTGCTGCAGCCGGTCGTCTACCGGCGCACGGTCAACGTGCCGCCCCTGGTGGTGATCGTCGCCGTGCTGGCGGGCGGATCGCTGCTGGGAGTCCTCGGGGCGCTGATGGCCATTCCCGTCGCCGCCGCCATCCAGATCTTCGTCCGCGACGCGTGGCGGCTGCGCCACCAGCCCCGGGTGCCCCCGGACGCGGCCCCGCCTCCCGACGAGCCCGGCGCTGCGCCGCCGCCCGAGCCGGCCTAGCTCGCGGGCCGGACGAACCTCGCCGGCACCCCGCCGACGCCGATCAGCCCCGGCCCGACGTGGGTTCCGATCACCGGGCCGATCTCGGAGACGAACAGCGGCTCGCACCCGAACATCTCGCGCCCTCGCTCGACCAGGCGCTCGCTCTGCTCGGGCGCCTGGATGTGCTGGATCACCCAGCCGTCGGCGCCATCCTCGCGGCGGCTGCGCAGGTAGTCGACCATTCGCTCGAAGGCGCGCCGCGCGGTGCGAACCCGCTCCACCGGCGTGATCTCGGACTCGAGGGTCAGGATCGGCTTGATCCTCAGGGTGGAACCAACCCAGGCGCGAGCGGCGCCGACCCGCCCGCCCCGGCGAAGGAATTCGAGCGTGTCGACGCAGAACCACATCTTCAGCTCCGCGCGCGCAGCCTGCGCCCGCCGCACGACGCCCTCGACGTCGCCACCTTCGCGCGCCGCCGCCGCGGCCGCCAGCACGACGCAGCCGAACCCCCCGCACGCCGTGGCGGAGTCCATCACCTCGATGCGCCCGCCACGCCCCTCCTCGTCGAGCTGCGCCTTGGCCGCCAGGGCCGACTCGTAGGTCCCCGAGATGCCTGCCGCGAGGTGGATGGAGACGATCTCCTGCCCGGCCTCCAACAGAGGCCGATAGACGGCGATGAAGTCGCCGACCGACGGCTGCGAGGTGGTGGGCAGCTCGGTGCCGGCGCGCAGCCGGTCGTAGTAGGCGTCGAAGTCGGGGAGGTCCGCCTCGCGGTCGGCGCGGCCATTCCAGTGCACGTACAGGCTGACCTGATGCAGCCCGTGGGCGTCGGCCAGCGCGCGCGGCAGGTAGTGCGTGGTGTCCGTGACCACGGCGACCCGATCCACCCGCCGACCCTAGCAGCGGCCCTGACCCCGTCCGGGGACGCCACGCCGGGCGGACCCACCTGCCGGGGGCCAGCGGTTACCCTGGCGCCGTGGCGACGCTGTACCGCTGCCCGACGCCGAGCGACTGGCTGTGCCCGTGCGGCAAGGTGGCGCGGGCGCTGCGCGACCACGGGATCGAGTACGAACAGGTCCGGGTGCCGCTGCGCCGAGGCAGCCGGCCGGAGATCGAGGCGCTGACCGGGCAGCGGCGGGTGCCCGTCCTGGTCATCGACGGCGAGGTCATCCCCGACTCCAAGCGCATCGTCGAGAACCTCGACTACCGCGCCCGTGGACGGGGCCGCGCGGCGAGCGACTAGTAGGCCCGTCGAGGATCCGCTCCGCGACCCGGTTGACCTGGGGCCGATCGGTTGAGAGTGTGGGCTCGTGTCCGACCGCGAAGGCCGCGAGCCGGGCTTCGAGGTCATCGACGTCGAGTCCCCGCTTCCGCGCTCGTCGTTGAACAGCGTCGAGCGCTACGTCGAGGTTCGGACGGGCAGCCGGGCGGGCTTCGAACCTGGCGAAATCACGATCGAATATCCGCCCGAGCACCTCGGTTGGGTGCGGCCGGACACGCTGCGGGTCTTCCGGATCGATCCCGAGCAGCGCACGTGGGAGCTGGTGGAGGATTCAGGGCCGCTCGACCGGGGCGCGGTACGAGCCCGGGTGGACCGCCCGGGCGTCTACGGAGTCGCAGGCCTGCCGGGGCACCCGGCGGTGCTCGAGACCGTGCTCCGCGCGTCCCGCCTGCCCGCCGAACCGCCACCCGAGCGGCCCGGCGGCTGGCTGGTGCCGATCTGCCTGCAGATCCTCTGCGGCCCCAACCCCGAGCGCTGGGGCGGCGGGGGGCCGCTGGTCCCGCCCGGGGGCTTCGGGGGGACGGCGTGCGAGCTGTGCGCCGACGTGCGACCGCCGAAGAACCGGCTGCCCGAGTTCCAACTGGTGGACCCGGGCAAGCTTCAGCCACACGAGCGGCGGCCTCCGAGGCCCGGGGAGGTCGGCGACCTCGGCCGGCCCGCACAGCTCGGGGAGCCCGGACGGGCATATGCGCTGATCGTGGACGGATGGATAGGCGTGGGCACCCAATACGGCAATCCGGGCGTTCGCATGCCGTACTCGCTCGAGGTGTTCGAGCTCGATCCACCGAGATCGATCGCCTACTACCCCCTCGGACTGGGCTGGGCCGACAGCCTGGCCGTCTCGTCGACCGCCGACCGCTTCTACGTGACCAACGTCACCGGCCCGGAGGTCGCAGTGTTCGACGGATCCGGCGCGCCGGTCGGCACGGTGGGGTTGCCGCTGCTCACCCCTGGCTGGTACCTGGATTGCGCCCTGTCACCCGACGACACCACGCTGTTCGTCACCACCGCCTACGGCCTCGTCGTGATCGAAACCGCCGGTCTGTCGATCGTCGACCGTCGTGTCCACCTCCGATTGGCTCTTGGATGTCGCGGTCTCGCCAGACGGCGCCACGGTCGCGGCCGGTGGGACGAGCGGCCTCCACGTGTTCGACGTCGCCAGCCTCGCCTCGAGCCTCGTGGCGGGAGTCGGCGCGCGCTACGTCGCGTTCGCAGCCGCGCGGCGGGTCCTGAGCTGGCAGGGCGCAACCATGTTCGACGTCGACCTGACCAGCGGGGCCATCAACTCGGTGCCGACGGCGCCAGGCGGGCAGCTCGGCGGCTTCGGCTTCCAGTACGACCCAGGCACCGGTAGCGCCTACGTGGTCAAGGACCAGTACTCGCCCCAGACTGGCGTTCCGTGGACGACGGAGATCGTCGCCGTGGACGTGGCGGCCGGGACGTGGTCGAGCCGGCAGTACTCCCGGATCCTGACCATCCCGGCCGTGACACCGTCCGGGAACCTCCTGGTCGCCGAGACCAAGGCGGGGGGAAAGGGGGACTTCCTCGGGATCTATTACCCGTCGCCACAGACGCTCTGGCCCGAGCTCTGCCCCACGGCCCCCAGCGTGCGCGACCTGAAGGTGCATCCCGGCTAGGAGGAAGCTGCGATGGCGCCTCCGCTCGGCGGCGCCCAAGACGGCCGCAGCTTCGCGCAGCGCGCCCAGGGCGGTCGCGCCGGAAGCGGTCAGCCGCCGGTTCTCGCCGGCTCCACCACGAACTTGCGGGCGGGCCCGCCGGGCGGCTCGGCCAGCGCGCCGGCCAGCTCCTCGAGTCCGATACTCGGCCCGGCCAGCGACCGCCAGTCGATGTCGCCGCCGGCCAGGAGCTCGAGTGCCCGCTCGACCTCGGCCGGGCTGTGGTGAAACGCGCCGCGCAGCTCGAGCTCGTCGTAGTGGAGCGGCTGGGCGGGCAGGGTCACGTCGCTGCCCGTCGGGCAGCCGCCCACCAGCACGACGGTGCCTCCGGGCCGGGCGGCGTCGACCGCCGCCCGCCAGGACTCCGGCCGGCCCACCGCCTCGAACACCAGCGGAAGGCGCCCGAGCACCTCGACGCCGCGGGCGCCGAGCGCCTCGGCCTGGGCGCGCCGCTCCGGGTGATGATCGGCGACCGTCACCCGGCGCCCGTCCACCACCAGCAGGGCCGCCAGCATCAACCCCATCGGACCGCCGCCCAGGACCCCGGCCTCGGCGCTGTCGGATCCCCGGCTCACGGCGTGCAGGGCCGCGGCCAGGGGCTCGGCCATCGCCGCCCCCGCCGGCTCCAGCCCGTCGGGAATCGGGTGCAGGGCCACCGCCGGCGCGGCGATCGCCTCGGCGAAGCCGCCCAGCACCCAGCTCGGCTCGCGGCAGATCTGCGGGCGCCCGGCCCGGCAGGTCTCGCACGCGCCGCACGCCACCGAGGGCGCGACCAGCACCGGCTCGCCGCTGTCCTCGCGGACGCCCGCGGTCTCGTGGCCGAACGCGCACGGATACGCGTCGAGGGCGGGGTGGCCTCGCCGCCACATCTTGATGTCGGTGCCACAGGTGGTGGCGGCCAGGACCCGCACGACTACCTCGCCCGCGGGAAGCGGGACGTCCTCGACGCGCAGGTCGCGCGGCCCGTGCAGGAGGGCGGCTCTCACGGCAGCACCACGGCCTTGAGCGCCTCGCCCGAGCGTGCCAGCGTCAGCGCTCGCCCGGTGTCCTCGAGCCCGAGGCGGTGCGAGACCAGCCCCAGCGGGTCGAGCCGCCGGCTGGCGATCAGGTCGAGCGCGGCGCGCATGTCGTGCGGACCGGCCGAGTAGGACGCGGTCACCGTGAGCTCGTTGAAGAACAGACGCTCGCCGTGGATCTCCAGGCCGGTGGTCGGGGCGGGGGGCGCGTACAGGCACAGCATCCCGCCCGGCGCCACGAATTCGGCGCCCGCGACGATCGCCTCGGGCTCCGGGGTGCACACGATCGCCACGTCGACGAGCTCGTTGCCGTGGCGCTCGGCGCCCCACGCCTCGGCCAGCTCGAGGCGCTCGGGCCGGGGCTCGCGAACCCACACCGCCTCCACCGCCCGCGCGTGGGCGGCGCCGATCTGAAGCAGGCCGTTCGCACCCGCCCCCACCACCAGCACCGAGTCCCCCGGTCGCAGCCCGGCGCGCTCCTGCGAGCGCAGCACGCAGGCCAGCGGCTCGACGAAGGTGGCCGCGACCGGATCGAGCCCGTCTATCGGCAACAGCTCGCGGACGAGGTCGGCGGGCACCCGCACCCGTTCGGCGAAGCCCCCAGGGTCCAGGCCGCTCGCGCGGAACCGCTCGCACAGCGTCTCGTGGCCCCGGCGACACCGCCGGCACTCGCCGCATGGCGCGTGGTGGTGGATGCACACCCGCCGCCCGACCTCCGTCCCGCTGACGCCGTCGCCCACCGCGATCACCTCGCCGGCGAGCTCGTGGCCGAGGACCGCCGGGACCTTGCGCTCGACGTACCAGTCGAGCACGTCCGACTTGCACACCCCACAGGCCAGGACGCGGCACACCACCTCTCCGGTACCCGGCCGGGGATCGGCGACCTCGGCGATCTCGACGTCGCGGATGGACGTCGATCGAGCCGCCCTCACGGCAGGAGCGCCGCCATCGTCTCGGAGCTGACCGGCCGGGCGACGCCGCGTTCGGTCACCAGGGCCGTGATCAGCTCGGCGGGGGTGACGTCGAACGCCGGGTTCCGAGCCGGCGTCCCGGGCGGAGCCACGAGCGTGCCGGCGGCGTGGCGGACCTCATCGGGGTCGCGCTCCTCGATCACGATCTCGTCGCCCGAGCGCAGCGTGGGATCGATCGAGGACGTCGGACCGGCGAACACGAACGGCACGCCGGCGGCCCTGGCGGCCAGCGCGTGGGCATAGGTCCCCACCTTGTTGGCCACGTCGCCGTTGGCGGCCGCGCGGTCGAACCCGACGACCACCGCGTCGACCTCGCCGGCCCTGATCAGGCCGGCCGCGGCGGCGTCGACGATCAGCTCGTGCGAGATCCCCTGGCGCGCCAGCTCCCAGGTGGTCAGCCGCGCGCCCTGCAGCAGCGGCCGCGTCTCGCATACCAGCACCTGCAGGTCGGGCCGGCGCTCGGCCATCGCCTTGACCACTCCCATGGCGCTGCCGCGGGCCCCGCAGGCCAGCTCGCCGGTGTTGCAGTGGGTGAGCAGACGGCCGGCGGCGCCCAGGAGATCGGCGGCGCGCTCGGCCATCCGCGCGCCGTCCGCGGCGTTCTCGGCCTCGATCGACTCGGCCTCCGCACGGGCGGTGGCCGCCCTACGGGCGGGCGGCACGGACAGCGCCGCCCGGCGCACACGCTCCACCGCCCATCCCAGGTTCGCCGCCGTGGGGCGCGCCGAGCGCAGGAGCGTCGCCGCGGCTTCGAGGGCCTCGTTGCTTGGGGTGCGGGCCGCCTCCATGGCCAGCCCGTATCCGGCCACCACCCCGATCAGCGGGGCGCCGCGGACCGCCAGCCGCCGGATCGCGGCGGCCACCTCTGCGGCGGCGTGCAGCTCGATCACCCGCTCCGCAGCCGGGAGCAGCGTCTGGTCGAGCACTCGCAGGCGCCGGCCGTCCCACTCGACCGGCGCAGGCGCCGGGCGGGCGCGGGCCGGAGCCGACACGGGGCGGATAGCCCTGCTGCCCCGGGCCTAGCCCAGGCGGTTCTCGATCGGAAGCCCGGCAGCGGGCGGGTCGGCGACCGGCGCGCGCTCGGTCTCGACGGGCGCCGCCACCCCGAGGAGCTCGGCCAGCTCGCCCGACTCGTACATCTCGGTGACGATGTCGCACCCGCCGACCAGTTCGCGACCGACGAACAGCTGCGGAATGGTGGGCCAGTTGGAGATCGCCGACAGCTCCTGGCGGATGCGCGGATCGGGCAGCACGTCCACCGCCGCGAACGGCGCCCCGAGGGTCTGCAGCGCCGCCACAGTCCGGGCGGAGAACCCGCAGGCCGGCTGCTCCGGGGTCCCCTTCATGAACAGGATCGTCGGGTGCTCGTCGATCGCCTCGCGGATGGCGGCGCGGATCGGATTGTCGTCGCGGGTCTGGTGCTCGGTCATGGCTTCCTCACTGGCTGGGGACGGGCTGATCCTGCGGATCGGCGGCCACGGTGCGAAGCGACAGGGCGTGAATGGCGCCACCGACCTCCTCACCGAAGACGTCGTAGACGAGCCGGTGCTGCTCGATCCGGCTGAGGCCGGAAAAGCCTCGTGCGGTGACCGTGGCGTGGAAGTGATCGCCGCCGCCGGTGAGGTCGCGGACCTCGGCGCGAGCGCCGGGAATGGCGGCCTCGATCCGCCGCTTGAGCTCGTCTGGGCTGGGCATGCTGAGCCTAGGGTAGCGACGTGGGCGTCCGCGCCGGTGGCCGCTACACTGAGTGAAGTGATGATCACCCTCAGCGAACGAGGCGCACAGAAGGTCCGCGAGTTCCTGGCCCAGCAGGGCGAGCTCGCCGAGATGGCCGGCCTGCGGGTCGGCGTGAGGGGCGGCGGCTGCTCCGGCTTCCAATACCAGCTCGCCTTCGACCAGCGGCGCGACAACGACGAGACCTTCGAGAGCCACGGGATCACCCTGCTGGTCGATCGCAGCAGCCTTCCCTACATCCGCGGGGCCGAGGTCGACTATCTGGACGGTCTCCAGGGCGCGGGCTTCCAGGTCAACAATCCCAACGTGGTCGCCGCCTGCGGCTGCGGCTCTTCGTTCCGGGTGGCCGACGAGGAAGAGGTCTCCGCGGTCTGACCGCGCCTCCGGCCTCGCGGCGCCGCCGCGAGGCCGATCCGCTTGAATGGCCCCGGTGAGCTGGCTTCGCGCCGGGACCGCCCGGCGACCACGGCGTCTGCTCGCCCTGGTGGGCTGCGCGGCGCTAGCCGCCGTCGGGGCGTGGGGCGCGCGGGCCGACTCGGAGGACCAGACGCCGACCGGCGTCGGGCCCGCGGGAGGGCTGGCCACCGGCCTGACCGAGGTGAACCCATACCTGCTCGGCCCCATCCCGGGCTCGGCGCAGATGCGTCGCTGGCAGGCCAGGCTCGGCACCCTGCGCCCCTCCGTGATCCGGCTTCCGGTCGTATGGTCGCGCCTTCAGCCGCGCTCCTACCGCCCGCCCAACCTGAGCGCGCGGGAGCTCGGGTGCGCCCGAGGGCTGCGGCCGTGCGTGGCCTGGCTGGGCGTCCGCGCGCAGCTGCGCGCGATTCGGGCGCTCCAGCTGCGTCTGGCGCGCCGCATCGACGTCCTGGTGGTGATCTACGGCACGCCGAGCTGGGCGAACCGGCCGCGGTTCGGATGCCGCCAGGGAGGTGTCACCGGGGAGTCGCGCCCGGTGCAGCTCGAGGACCTGCCCGCGTACCGGCGATTGGTCGAGTCGCTGCTGGCCGCCGGCCGCGCCGCCGGCGTGCGCCTGCGCTGGTGGAGCGCGTGGAACGAGCCCAACACCGCCAGCTTCGTCAACCCGCAGCGGCTGCGCTGCTCGGCCGCCGCCCCGTCGATCGCCCCCTCGCTGTACGCCCCGTTGGTGCGCACCCTGAAGGCGGCCCTCGATGCCGCCCCCGGCAACCAGCAGATCGTCCTCGGCGAGCTGTCGAGCCCGTTCGCCGCTCGGGCGCGTCTGACCGAGCCGGCGGAGTTCGTCCGCGGCCTGCCCCAGGACGTGGCCTGCGCCGGCGCGGTGTGGAGCCAGCACCAGTACGCCGGAGACGCCGACGACCTGACCGCGCTGCAGCAGGCGGTCGACGCCCGCGGGTGTCCCGGCCCGCCCCGGCGCTTCTGGATCACCGAGACCGGGGTGGGCCGGGCGGGGCCCGGCAGACGCCGCAGCCTCAACCCCCGGGTCCTGAGGCTCGGATGCCAGCGCCTGAACGGCCTCCTGCTGCGCTGGTACGCGGATCCCCGCACCGACCTGGCGCTCCAGTACACCTTCCGCGAGGACCCCGCTTTCACGGTCGGGCTGGCCGATCCGCGCCTGCGCCGCCTGTACCCCGCCTACACGCTGTGGCGGGCATGGGGCCAGCGCGGCTCGTCGGCCAACCCGCCACCAGGGCTACCGTCTGTCTGCGCCTGAGTCGAGCCCGAACGTCTCGACGGGCTACGCCGGCTCGTTGTCGAGCGAACGCCACAGAAATCGGCAGGCGGTCGAGCGGTGGGGGCGCCAGGGCGCGGCGATCCGCTCGATCTCGTCCGCGGCGGGCAGCTCGGTCAGCCGGTAGGCGCGGCGGATGGCCGCGCGGATGCCCAGGTCACCCACCGCCAGGACATCGGGCCGCTCGAGGTGGAAGAGCAGGAACATGTGCGCCGTCCACTCACCGATCCCCTTGACGGCCACCAGCTCGGAGATCACCTCGTCGTCGCGGAGCGCGTCCATCCGCTCCAGCTCGAGCTCGCCGGACAGCACGTGCTCGGCCAGCGAGCGCAGGAAGCCCACCTTGGCCCGCGAGAGACCGACCGCCATGCGCAGCTGCGCCGGATCGGATCGGAGCACCTCCGCGGGACGTGGCGGACGGCCATCGAAGCGCTCGAGCAGGCGCGCGTTTATCGCGTAGGCGGCCTTGGAGGACAGCTGCTGGCCGACGATGGCGCGGACCAGCGCGCCGTAGTGGTCGTCGCGGTCGACCGGCCTACGCCCCCGGCGCCCCAGATCGCCGACCGAGTCGATCAGCTCGCGCATCACCGGGTCGGCGTCGCGCAGGTGGGCAACCGCCGCGTCGAGCTCGCGCGGCCACCGGCGGCTCGACGTCGCCGGGCTCAGACCTGCCCCTCGACCACGCCCGGGACCCCGGTATTGGTCGAGTACTTGGGCTGGATCTTCATCTCCGGGCGGATCGAGTGGACGGCCTGGGCGACCGCGATCGCCGACTCGGCGAACCCGGTGGCGATCAGCTTGAGCTTGCCGTCGAAGGTGGTGATGTCGCCGCACGCCCAAACGGCCTCGAGGTTGGTCCTCATCAGGCCGTCGACCACGATCGCTCCCTTGGAGACCTCGAGCCCCCAGTCCTTGAGCGGGCCCAAGGCGGTCTTGAACCCGAGCTGCAGGAGCACGGCGTCCACCTCCAGCTCGACCTCATGGGCCTCGTCCTCGGAGTGGAAGAGGACGACACGCTCGATCCGCCCGTTGCCCGAGATCTCCTTGATCTGGAACGGCACGTGCAGGTCGATCTGGCCCGACTGGTGGGCGTCCATGACCTGGGCGACCGTGGACTCGTGCGCCCGGAACCCCTCGCGCCGGTGCACCAGACCGATGCGCTCCGCGGTGTCGAGCAGGTTGATCACCCAGTCGCAGGCCGAGTCGCCGCCCCCGACGATCAGGACTCGCTTGCCCACGAACTCGGACTTCTCGCCGACCAGGTAGTAGGCGCCCCGGCCCTCCCAGGGGGTCATGTCGTAGCCCGGCAGCTTCTTGGGCTCGAAGGCCCCGTGGCCGCCGGAGATGATCACCGTCCGCGAGCGCAGCTCGCCGCGCTCGGTGTGGAGAACCACGAGCTTCTCGCCGTCGCGCTCGGGGTCCTCCTCCCAGGAGATCCGCTCGGCGGTGGTCTCCAGGTGCAGCGGCACGTCGAACTGCCCGAGGGCCTGCTCGCGCAGCAGCTCGACCAGGTCCTTGGCCAGCACCCGCGGGTGCCCGGGCACATCGAAGATCCACTTCTCGGGGTAGAGCGTCGTGAGCTGGCCACCGATGTCGGGCAGCGAGTCGAGGATCCGCGACGAGGCCTCTCGCATGCCGGCCCAGAAGGCCGTGCAGAGGCCGACCGGGCCGGCGCCCACGATCGTGATGTCGCGGACCTGGTCGAAGTCTCGGGCCAGGTCCACGGGCTCGGTTGTCATGGCAGGGCCTCCAGACTAGGGATCGCCTCGCCGTCCAGGGCGCCCAGCGCGCGCTCGACCGACGCCGCCACGCAGGTGAAGGTCGGCGTGTCCCGCAGCGTGTAGCGGCTCGCCTGGGTGGTGCGCAGACGCTGCACTAGATCGAGGAAGTCGGCGGGCTCGTCGGTCTCGAAGGCGACGACGAACTCCTGGTCGTCGAGACCGAACGAGTACGAGGTGTTCAGGTCCACGGACGGGTACTCGCGGCCGATCCGAATGTGCTCCTGCATGATGCGATAGCGCTCCTCGCCCGGAAGCCCGTACCACTCGCGCGTCTTGACGAAGGGGTACACGAAGAGGTAGCGGCCGTGGGCGGGGCGCACCTCCAGGCGCGACTCGTTCGAATACTCCGACTCCTTGGTCATGGCCAGGAACGAGTGCGGGATCGAGCACCACTTCATCAGGCCGCTCTGCCCGAGGATCACGTGGAACTCGTGGATCCGTTCGAGATTCTGCGCCTGGGAGAGCAGCATGAGGTCCGCGTCGCCCCGCGTCCCCACCAGCGAGAACGCCCGCAGCAGGTGGTCTTCGGCGAAGTCGGCGCAGGCGGCGGCGAACTCGCGCTTGTGGCGCCCGCGCTCCTCGGCCGGCAACCTGCGCCAGGCGGGGTCGACCTGGAGGAACGTGTACTTGACGACGTGGCGCTCGGGCACGGCTACAGGATGCCAGGCGAGGCGATCTGGCCGGCGCGCGGGCCCGACCGGCGGACGCCGTCAGCGGCGAAAGTATAGTCCCGGCGATGCTCCGGCCCGGCCGAGTCGCTCTCCTGTGCGCGCTCGCCGCCCTCCTCGCCGGCGTGACCGCTCCGGTCGCCGCCTCGGCGCAGGGCGCGGCGCCGCGCACGGTGGTCCTGGCGCTCTGGCAGGGTGGGCCACGCAGCTCGCTGTCGTTTGCCGGCAAGGAGGAGCCCCGCGAGCCCGCCGACCTGTTCCTGCGCGGTCTCGCCCGCCGCCCCGCGCTCTCGATCGGGCTCATGTCCCAGGTGCAGGGCGACTACACCCAGGAGCAGGCGCTGCTGGACATCACGCAGGGCACGCGCCAGTCGACCGTCATCTATCAGCCGCGCGACGTGGTGCCGCTGGCCTTCCGGCCGATCGACGGCTACGGGGTGGTCGACGGCTGGCAGACGGACGTGCGCAGGGCGCAGACCGCCTCCACCACCATCCGCCCCGGCCTGCTGGCGTCCTCGATTCCCGGCGGCGCGGCATGGGTCGGGGTGAGCGGCGCCAACGCCGACGGCTCGATCGCCGCGGCGGACGAGAGCGGGCGTGTCGCCGCGGTCTCGCTCGGGCCGCCGGCCACGCTGGGCGCGCGGGCCCGGGCGCTGCTGGGCAGCAAGCGCTTCGTCGTGGTCAGCCTTCCGGCCGACCCGACCGGGATGCGCACCATCGACCAGCTCATCGCGGCTCGCGCCCCCGGTGAGCTGCTGGTGATCGCCCAGGTGCCGTTCACCCAGCCGCTGCGCGGCTACGCCAAGTACCCGCCCCGCTACTTCAAGCAGACGGCGGTCGCGATCGACGACGGCCGCGGACCGCGCGGGATCACCTCGGCCACCACCCGTGAGGATGGGCTGGTGTCGGGGATCGACGTCCTGCCCACGGTCCTGACCCATCTCGGCCTCCCGGTCCCCAGGAAGGCGCGCGGCGAGGTCATCACGCCTGCCAAGCGGGTCTCCGCCAAGCGCCTGGAGGGCCTGCGCCGCCGCTGGGCGGACGTACGGGACGGCCGGCAGAGCTCGACGATCCGCGGGGTGGTGGCGCTCAGCATCCTGATCCTCCTGGTGCTGGGCACCCTCCGGGGCTTCGTCGCCGCCCTGGCCCCGGCGATCCGGATCGGCGCGCTCGCCCTGATGTGGTGGCCGGCGATGGTGCTGGTCGGCGCCGTGGCGGAGCCATCGCGACGGCTGGTGGAGACGGCGCTCATCGCGGTCGGGTGCACGCTGCTGGCGATCGTCACCGATCGGATCACCCCCTGGCCGCGGGGAACCATCATCCCGGCTGCGGTGACCGTCGCCGCGTACACGATCGACCTGGCCGGCGGCTTCGATCTGCTCACCCGGTCGGCGCTCGGCCCCAGCGTCGCCTTCGGGGCGCGCTTCTACGGCATCTCCAACGAGCTCGAGCCCCTGCTCCCGATACTCGTGCTCGCCGGGCTGGCGCCGCTGATGGCCGCCCGACCGCCGTCGCGCCGCAAAGCCGCGATCTACGCCGCCACGGGCGTGGTGCTCGGCATCATCGTCGGCTGGGGGAGGATCGGAGCCGACGTGGGCGGCGTCCTCACGGTGGCCGGCGCGTTCACCATCGCCACGCTGGTGATGCTCCCCGGAGGCGTCACCCGCCGGGCGCTGGTCGTCGCGGCGCTGGTCCCGGTGGCGGCGATCGCGGCGCTCATCCTGCTCGATCTCGGGCTGTCCGGCGGCGACCACCTGTCCCGCAACCTCCTGCGCGCCGAGAACCTCCAGGAGCTGTGGGAGCTCGTCTACCGGCGCTACGAGCTCGCCGCCCAGTCCCTGGTGCGGGGCCGCACTCCGGCCTACTTCCTGGGGGCGGCCCTGGCCGCGGCCTTCGCATGGCGCAACCGCGGCTTCCTGTACTCGAACGTCAGCATCGATCCCGCCTGGCGAGCGCTGCTGCTCGGCGGGCTCGCCGCGGGCGTGGTCGGGATGCTGACCAACGACTCGGGTCCCGTGCTGCTCATCAACGCGGTCGTGGCGCTCGGCGCGGTGACCGCGTACGTGCTCGCGAAGCCGGGCGCATTCGTGCCGCCCCGCCCCGCCGGTGCCGACCGGCCCACGCCCGACCGGATCGACGAGCCGCCCGCAAAGCCGGTCCTGACGGGCTGATGCTTGGACGCGCGCTGGTCGGCGCGCTGTGCGTGCTCGCCGTGTGTCCGGCCGGAGCCGCCGCCGCGCCGCGGGCGCTGGTGGTGTTCCTGCCGGGGCCCGCGCCGGCGAACGGCCACCCGGCGTCGCCCGACCCGCTGCTTCGCGTGCTCGAGCGCCGGCCGCTCGCCACCGGGCTGATGGGGCCCACCCAGGGCACGTACACGCCCCAGCAGGCCCTGCTCGACCTCACCCAGGGCATCCGCCTGTCGCCGCCGGGTTACTCGCCGCAGCTCCCGGGACGGCTGCGACTGGCGGTGGTCGGGCGGGGGGGCGTGATCGAGGGCTGGCGCGCCGTCGTCGCCCGCGCGGTGAGCGCTCCCAGCGACATCGTCCCCGGCCGGCTGGCCTCCGCAGTCCCCGGGGGCGCGGGCTTCGCCGCCGTGGCCGGCGGCCCCACCCTGGACGCGGTGGCCGCCGCCGACCGGCGCGGACGGGTGGCGGCGGTCTCGCTGGGCCCGGCGAGCAGCATCGCCGCCCGCGCGCGCGGTCTGTTGCACAGCCATCGCCTGGTGGTGGTGGAGCTCGCCATGCCTCCCGCCGCCGCCGAGCGGTCGCTGGACTCGCTGCTGGCCGCCCGCCGCCCCGGGGAGCTCGTGGTGGCGATCCAGTCGCCGCCCCACATCCACTCGCTGCAGCCGCTTCCGATCGGCGTGGCCACCGGCGGCGCCGCCGGCCGGGGACTCGCCTCCGAGACCACGCGTACCGACGGCGTGGTGGCCGGGATCGACCTGCTGCCGACGATCCTGCGGCATCTGCGCCTTCCGGTGGCCGGCACCGTGACCGGGCAGCCGATCCGCGTCCAGGCGCGACGGGCCGCGCCCGCGCTCGAGCGATTGCGCGTCCGCTACTCGCACGTGGCCCCCCGGCGCGTGCTGACCCTCGAGGCGATGGTCGCCGCCTGGGCGCTGCTGACGCTCGCCCTGGCGGCCGCCGCGGGTGAGGCCGGGGCGCGTCGCGGCCTCCGGCTGGGGGCGCTCGCCTTCCTGTGGGCGCCCGCCGTGGTGCTCGTACCCTCGGCCATCGATCCGGCGGCCGCCGCCGTCGAGACGGCCATCGTCACGGCCGGCGCCTTCGGGCTCGCCGCCCTGACCGATCTCGTGCTGCCCTGGCCCCGAGGCCCCATCGCCCCGGCGGCGGTCTGCCTGGCCGCCTACACCTTCGACCTGGCGGCCGGGACCAATCTGGTGGAGCTCTCGCTGCTGGGTCCCAACCCGCGCTCCGGCGCCCGGTTCTTCGGCATCGGCAACGAGTTGGAGCCGGCCCTGCCGATCCTCCTGTTCGTGGGGCTGGCGGCGGTCTTCGGCTCCCGGCCACGGTCGCGCCGGATGGCGTTGACCTTCGCCGCGCTGGGTACCGCCCTGGCCGCGGTGGTCGGCTCGGGCTACCTGGGCGCCGACGTCGGTGGGGTCATCACGGTGAGCGCCGGGGCGGCGGTCGCCACGCTCGCCGTCCTTCCGGGCGGCGTCACCCGCCGGGGGGTCGCCGTGGCAGTGTGCGTGCCGGCGGCCGCGGTCGGCCTGCTGGCGCTGCTGGACCTCGCCACCGGAGCCAGCAGCCACTTCGCCCGCAACGTCCTGGAGGGACAGGGCGGGGCGAGCATCTGGGAGGTGATCGGACGCCGCTACCACCTGGCCTACCGCGCGCTGTTCAGGGGCCTGATGCCCCTCACGGCGAGTGCCTCGGTCGCGGCCACCGTGGCGGCAATCGCGCTGCGCCGCCGCCTCTACGCCGGTCTGCCCGGGCCGGCGTGGCGGGCGGCGCTGCTCGGCGGTCTGGCGGCGGGCGTGGTGGGGGCCCTGACCAACGACTCCGGCCCGCTCCTGTTCGTGGTGGCGGTCATCGTGCTCGGGCTCGTGACCGCCTACCTGCAGGGAGCCACGGCCGCCTCGGGGACGCCTGACGCACGCCCGGGCGCGGACGCCGGGCGGGCGGCACCCGGCGGCCCCGCCCCATCCCCGGTGCAACAATCCCCCGCCGCGACCGACCGCCCCGAGGGCGGCCGGCCACCTGCCACCGTGCCATGACCCGAATCGCGCTCGTCTCGCCGTACTCCTGGACGTATCCCGGGGGCGTCACCCGTCACATCGAGGCGCTTGCCCGGCGATTCCTGGCCCTCGGTCACGAGGTTCGGGTGCTTGCGCCCACCGACCCCGACGATCGGCTCTCGCGCTGGCTGCATCGCGGCGCCGCCCCCGAGCCTCGCTCGCTGCCCGACTACGTGGTGCCGCTGGGGCGCACGGTCGGCCTGCCCGCCAACGGCGCGGTCTCCAATCTCTCACTCACTCCCTACGGCGTGAGCACCATGCGGCGCGAGCTGCGGCACGGTGGTTTCGACGTGGTCCACCTGCACGAGCCCGTGGCGCCCGCGCTGTGCTGGGACGCGCTGGTCTCGACGCGCGCCCCGCTGGTCGGGACCTTCCACTGCTACTCGGAGAACCCGGTCTCCAACAACCTCGCCAACCTGATCGGCGCCCGGCGCATGCTCAACCACCTGCGCGTGCGCATCGCCGTCTCGGAGGCGGCGGCCTGGACGGGACGACGCTTCTACGGCGGTCACTATCGCGTGATCCCCAACGGCGTGGCGGTGGACTGGCCGCCTCCGCCCGACCGACTCGGCGACCGCCGCGAGCTGCGAATCGCGTTCGTGGGGCAGGCGGTGGAGCGCAAGGGGCTGGCGGTCCTGCTGCGCGCGTTCGAGGCGCTGCGCGAGCAGGTGCCCGCCCGCCTGCAGGTCGTAGGAGCGACCGAGGAGGAGGTCCGTCCGCTGCTGCTCGATACCCGCGGGGTCGAAGTGCTGGGGAAGGTCGCCGACGAGCGCAAGCGGCAGGCGCTCGAAGACGCCGACGTCCTGTGCGCTCCCTCACTCGGGGGGGAGAGCTTCGGAATGGTCCTCACCGAGGCCTTCGCCGCCGGCACGCCGGTGGTCGCCTCCGACATCGCCGGGTATCGCGACGTGGTGCGCGCCGGCCGCGACGGGTTGCTGGTCCCCCGCGGTGACGCTGCCGCCCTGGCGGAGATCCTGCACGACCTGTGGGTCAACCCGGACCGGCATTCCGCCCTGGCGGCCGGAGCCGCCGAGGCGGCCGGCCGCTACTCCTGGTCGCGGGTGGCCGGGGAGGTGCTCGGCGCCTACGACGACGCCCGCGCGGTGCCCGCGCCCGCCGGGAAGGTCCGTCGCGCCGCGGTCCGGGTGGGCGCGCTGCCCAGCGACGGTCGCACCCGCGCCCCGGCACGGCGCCTTCCGACGCTGGAGCCGTCGGCGGCCGGCGAGCGGCGTCCCGGACTGGCGCTGGCGCGCCGGGTGGCCATCGCCGCGGCCGGGGTGGCCGGCCTGGTGCTCGCGCTGCTGGCGCTGCGGCGGATTGGGCTGGGGGAGGTCGTCCGCGCGCTGCTGGACTCGAGCCCGGTCTGGGTCCTGGTGTCGCTGGGGCTGATGGCCTCCTCGATGGTGCTGCGCGCGCTGGCCTGGCACTCGATTCTGCGAGCGGCTCTGCCCGGAGCCGGCGTCAAGCGCCGCGACGCCATGCAGGGGACCTTCATCGGCGTCCTCATGTCGGCGACGCTGCCCGCCCGCCTGGGCGAGCCATCGCGTGCGTTCGTGGTTGCGCGGCGGACGGGCCGACCCCGCGAGCGCCTGCCGGCGGTGCTCGGCACGCTGGTGTCCCAGACGGTTCTCAATGTCGTCGCCCTGGTCACGTTGGGGGTGGTGATGTTCTCGAGCGTGGAGATGTTCTCCGGCTCCGAGCGCGCCCTGGTCGCGGTGGCGGTCGCTCCGCTCGTGGTGCTGGCCGCCGTGCTGGCGGCGCCCCTGCTGCTCGAGGGCGGCTTGCGCGGCGGTCCAGCCGGCCTGCGGCGGCTGCGGCGGCGCCTGGCGCAGGCGCGCCACGCCGCCGACGGGATGCGGCTGGGGCTCTCGGTGTTCCGCCATCCCCGCCTCGCCGTCGCCGCCAGCGCCGCCCAGTTGACCGCCTGGGCGATCCAGTGGCTCAGCTGCTACGTGCTGCTGGTGGCGCTCGGTCTCGACCAACGCGCCGGCCTGGCGGCGGCGGCTGCGGTCCTGTTCGCGGTGAACGTGACCGCCGCCCTGCCGGCGACCCCCTCGAACCTCGGCGTCTTCCAGGCCGCCTGCGTGGCGGTGCTGGCCGGCGTCTACCACGTGGGCTCGGCCGACGCGCTCGGGTACGGGATCGTCCTGCAGGCGGTGGAGCTGACCACCGCGGTGGTGATGGGCATGCCCGCCCTGGTCGCCGAGGGGCTCTCATGGCGCGAGGTGCGACTGCGGGCGCTGGCCGGAGCGCCGGTGCGGCTGGCGTCGCGCGAGGCCGCCTCCGAGCTGCTGGAAGCGGAGGCCTGATCCCGGGGCGGCAGCCCCGGCTGGAAGGCGTCCGGATAGGGTGAGAGCCGCCGAGTCGAGGGGAGTGACCGCATGGCCGCAACGACGTCGTCATCCGCCGGCCGCCTGATCGACCTGGGGCCGCTCGTGCTTCGGGTGGTGCTCGGGGCGCTGATGTTCGCGCACGGCTACCAGAAGCTGACCTCCGGGCCCGAGGGGTTCAGTCACCTGCTGGCGGAGCTCGGCGTGCCGGCCCCGGCGTTCATGGGATACCTGGTGACGTACACCGAGCTGGTCGCCGGCGCTCTGCTGGTCGTGGGATTGCTGTCGCGGCTGGCAGCGCTCGCGCTGACCATCGAGCTCGTGGTGGCGATCGTGCTGGTCAAGGCGAACATCGGGCTGATCGCCGGGCACGGGAGCGGCGCCGGCGCCGAGCTGGACCTGGCCTACCTGGCCGGCTTCCTGGCCATCCTGCTGGCCGGGCCGGGGCGAGTCTCGCTCGACCGGCTGGTAGGGATCGAGAGGCCAAGCCGCGGGCCCATGGGTACAGTCTCCTCGACCGCATGGTGATCCGCCGTTCCGGGTAAACATCAAGTCTGGGGCGCCGATCGGCGCGCCGCCAACCGAGGTTGACGATGAAGGTTCTGGACCGTTCCATCAGGACTGCGGACCCGGGTTTGCGTCCGGGTGTCGAGGTCGGGGTCGACGAGGGCGCGGCCCGCCGCTCGCTGCGCCATCAGATCGCCCGGCTCGAGCGCGAGCTGGCCGCCGCCGTGGCGTCCGCTTTCCCCGAGCCGCCGGTCAAGGTGCCGGCCCGCCCCCCGGCGGGACCCGGCATGCTCACGATCGGCGAGCTCGAGGAGGCCCGTGACGACCTCGCGGTCCGGTTGGGGGCGGTCCGAGGCACCCTGGCCGGGCGCAGCGCGCTGCACGAGCGCAATCGTGGTCGGCTGGAGCGGATGATGCTCGAGCCGGCGCGCTACAAGTTCGCGCGCGTCACCCGCGAGGACGTCGGAGAGACCGGCTGCGGTGGCTGGGAAGTACGGCCTCGACTCGG
Source organism: Solirubrobacteraceae bacterium (assembly GCA_045805565.1). Lineage (GTDB taxonomy): Bacteria > Actinomycetota > Thermoleophilia > Solirubrobacterales > Solirubrobacteraceae > DATAEY01. The sequence continues at coordinate 41,014 of JBJMKZ010000009.1, forward strand.
GCCCCTCGGGATGATGGCGGGCTGGTGGCGGGTGAAGGTCTCCTCCGGCTGTCCGTTAGCCACCCGACAGCTCAGGCGGTGAGCGCGGCGCACAGCGCGTCGATGTGCTCGGCCTCGGCGTCGAGCAGGCGGCGGGCGTCGGACTGGAGAGCGCGCAGGTTCGACGGGCTGGCGTCGTCCAGCTCGTCACGGGCCCTCAGCTCGACCTGCAGGCGGAAGTAGCGCCCGGCCGGCAGCAGCTGGCGCAGCTGGTAGTCGACGACGTCGGACATCCCGTCGAAGACGACGTCGATCAGCGGCCGGGCCCACGCCAGCTCGCCCCAGCGGCGCGCGCTGCGCGAATCGATCGGCCGTGTCTGCTGTCCGGTTCCCAGCGACGCCAGCAGCGCGACCTCGGCCCCGTCGCGGCGCGCCTCGGCGTAGGCCGACATGGCGGGGTTCACCACGCACACGCCCCCGTCCACCAGGCCGACGGCGCCGCCTCGATCGGATCGGACAGTCTCGGGCTCGAAGTAGGTGGGCGCGGCCGAGGTCGCCCTCGCAACGACGCGCATGGGGTAGTCGCGCGCCGGTCGGACCTGCGCCCGCCGGCTCTTGAACAGGAATGGGCGGCGCTCCTCCAACGCGTACGCGGTCACCAGGACAGGGGTGAGGGCGTCGGCCAGGCGCGCCTCGCCCAGGTAGCGGCGCAAGGCCGCCTCCAGGCCGGCGTCGGAGTATCGCTCGTCGAGCAGCCCGTCGAGGGTGAGCACCGTGCGCAGCAGCGACCGGGAGAAGATGCGCGGGCCCTCCTCGACATACAGATCGAGCAGCTCGGCGGCGCTCAGCCTGGGCCGGCCACCTGGACCCGGCGCGGTCAGGGCCAGGGCGATGACCCCGCCGGTCGACGTGCCGGCGATCAGATCGAACAGCGTGGCGGTCGCCCGGCCCGTGCGCCGCTCGACCTCCGCGAGCACGGCCGTCGGAATGATCCCCCGGATCCCCCCGCCGTCGATCGAGAGGATCTTGGCGGTCTCGGCCACGGGCCGAACCTATCGCGCGGCCGGACGGTTCACCCCCGCGCCGCGGCGGCCGGAGTGGTCATCGCCGGCTCGCTCTCGGGCGACTGCTCGGGCTCCTCGTCACTGGGAAGCGGCCCTCCGCGCTCGGTGCCGGCGATCAACTCGTCCGGGGCCCTGGCGTCGGGGATCCGTCCGGCGCGCATCCCGAAGTAGACGGCCTGGGGGTGGTGGGCGACGATCGCCAGGGTGGACTGCTCGGGCTCGAGCGCATGACCGCCCGACAGCGCCAGCCCGATCTGGGGCGCGTCGAGCAGTCGGAACACCTTCTCGTGCTCGGACTGGTCCGGGCAGGCCGGATATCCCCACGAGTAGCGCCGGCCCTGATCGAGCCCGATCCCGAGGTCGCGGCGCACCTGCGCGTGCAGCCATTCGGCCATCCCCTCCGCCGCCTGAACCCCGAGGCCGTGCACGAACAGCTGCTCGGCGAACTCGCCGTCCGTCTCCAGGCGCTTGACCAGCCGCGTCACCTCGGGGCCGACGGTGACGGCCTGGATGGCGCACAGGTCGCGCTCGCCGGTTTCCAGCGGCCGGTAGAAGTCGGCCAGGCAGATGCGATCGTGCCGTGGCTGGCGCGGGAACACCAGCCGCTCGAGCTCCCGCCCCGGGTCGGCGGGATCGAACACGATCAACTCGTTGCCTTGCGCATTGCAGGGGAAGTAGCCCAGGAGCGCCCGTGGGCGCAGGTAGTCCTGCCCGCGCCACATGCGCTCCAGGCGGGGCTGGAAGTCCTCCTCGACGAGGCGCCGCCAGGCCTCGCCTTTCACCCCCCGTCCGCCCCAGTGCAGCTTGAACAGCACGTGACGGTCGAGGTAGGGATAGACGTCGCCGAGGTCGACGTCGACCTCGCGAACCCCCCAGAAGGGGGGCGCGGGGATCGGCACGTCGGTGCGCGCCCCCGAGCGGACCGAGGCGTCGTCGAGGGGCGGCGAATCGTCGGGCTCCTCGACCTTCTCGCGCAGCTTGCGAGCGTCCTCGCGCGCCTTGGCCACCAGGGCGTCGCGCGCCTGGTCGTCGATCAACTGGTCGACCACGGCCAGCCCGGCGAACGCGTCCTTGCAGTAGAAGACCCCGGGCTCGTAGACATCGTCGGACTCGTTGCCCCTGGGATACAGGGCGCGGCGGCCGAAGTCGCGATTGATCGCCGCGCCGCCGATCAGGACCGGGAAGTCGAGGCGGCGCTCGTGCAGCTCGGCGATGCACGCGGGCATCTGCTTCGACGTCGACACCAGCAGCGCCGAGAGGCCGATCGCGGTGGCGTCGTGCTCGACGGCGGCGTCGAGGATCGTCGAGATCGGGACCTGCTTGCCCAGGTCGACCACCGTGTAGCCGTTGTTGGTGAGGATCGTGTTCACCAGGGACTTGCCGATGTCGTGGACGTCTCCGAACACGGTGGCGATCACCACGGTGCCCTTCGTGTGACCCTCGATGCGGTCGAGGTAGTCCTCCAGCCGGCCGACCGCCCGCTTCATCACCTCGGCGCTCTGGAGAACGAAGGGCAGGATCAGCTCCCCGGCGCCGAACTTGTCGCCGACCTCCTTCATCGCCGGCAGCAGCACGTCGTTGAGGGTGGGGACCGCGCCGATCTTCTCCACGCTGCGGTCGATCCAGTCCTCGACGCCCTCCTTGCGCCGGCGCAGGATGTGAAAATGCAGCGCCTCCTCGGGCTCCATCCCCTCGGTCGGGTCTCCGGTCTCCTGCGCTTCGTCCGCGCCCTTGGACTCGAAGTGCGCGATGAAGCGCTCGAGCGCATCGTCCCGGCGGTCGAACACCAGATCGTCGGCCAGCTCGCGCTCGGCCGCGGGGATCTCCGGGTACGGCGTGATGTGGTTGGGGTTGACCATCGCCAGGTCCAGGCCCGCCTCCACGCAGTGGTGCAGGAAGACCGAGTTGAGGACCGCGCGGGCGCCGGGGGAGACGCCGAAGGAGACGTTGGAGACGCCCAGCGACGTCTTGACCCCCGGCAGCTGCGCCTTCACCGCGCGGATGCCCTCGATCGTCTCGATCGCGCTCGGGCGCCACTCCGGGTCGCCGGTGGTGAGCGTGAAGGTCAGGCAGTCGAAGATCAGCAGCTGGGAGTCCAGCCCGTGCTCGTCGCAGGCCAGGTCGTGGATGCGCCGCGCGACCGCGAGCTTGCGCTCGGCCGTCCTGGCCATGCCCTCCTCGTCGATGGTCAGCGCGATCACCGCCGCGCCGTGCGCGATCGCCAGCGGGACCACGAGATCCAGCTTGTCGCGGCCGGCCTCGAGGTTGATCGAGTTGACGATCGCCCGGCCCGGTATCTGCTCCAGCGCGGTCTGGATCACCTCGGGCTCGGTGGAGTCGACCTGGATCGGCGCCGGCTGGGTGAGCGAGATGCGCTTGGCCAGCTGGCGCATCTGCTCGGCTTCGTCGGTGCGCTCGGTCAGCGCCACGCACACGTCGAGCACGTGGGCGCCGCCCTCCACCTGGTCCTCGGCCACCCTGACCAGGCCGTCGTAGTCGTCGGCCAGCAGCAGCTCCTTGGCCCGGCGCGAGCCCTGCGAGTTCACGCGCTCGCCGACCAGCGAGGGGCGCGGGTCCTGGACCAGCGGGGTGGCGGTCATCATCGACGACAGCTGAGGGTCGCCGGGGCCCGGGCGCGGCCCCGGCCGGCGGCCGTCAACGCGCTCGGCGATGGCGGCGATGTGCTGCGGAGTGGTGCCGCAGCAGCCGCCGACGATCGAGACCCCGTAGCGCTCGACGAAGTCGCCCAGCACGGCCGCCAGGGGCTCGGGCTGCTCCGGGAACACCGTCTCGCCGTTCGGGCCCTGCAGCGGGAGCCCCGCGTTGGGAATGCAGTGGACGGGCACCGGGCAGTGCTCGCCCAGGTAGCGGATGGCGTCGCGCATGTCCTCGGGCCCGGTCGAGCAGTTGAGCCCGATCACCTGGACGTCGAGAGCGGTCAGGGTGGCCAGGACGGACGCGATGTCGGTGCCCAGCAGCATCTTCCCGCCCTGCGGCAGCAGCGATACGGAGCACTGGAGGGGCAGCGCCCTGCCGACGAGCTTGAACGCCTCCCTGGCTCCGAACACCGCCGCCTTTACCTCGAGGATGTCCTGGGCGGTCTCGATGATCAGCAGGTCGGCGCCGCCCTCGACCAGGCCGCGGGCCTGCTCGGTGAACACCTCGACCAGCGGGCCGAACCGGATCCGCCCCAGGGTGGGGTCGTCGGAGGCCGGCAGGTGGCCGGTCGGGCCGATCGATCCGGCCACGAACCGGTGCTTCCCCGCCGCCCGCCGGGCGATCTGCGCGGCTCGGGTGTTGACCTCGAGCGTGCGGTCGCCCAGCCCCCACTCGTCGAGCTTGAGCCGCGAGGCCTGGAAGGTGTCGGTCTCGACGACCTGCGCGCCGGCGTCGAGCATCGAGGCGTGGACGCCCTCGATGACATCGGGGCGATGAAGCACCAGCGCCTCGTGGCAGCGACCCTGCAGCCCTCCGTAGTCCTCGGGGCCGAGGTCGAACTGCTCGAGGGTGGCGCCCATGCCGCCGTCGTAGACGACGATGCGCTCTCGAATCGCCCCCAGAAAATCTTGCGCAGCCACGTGGTTCACCCCATCGATCCCGGCTGTAGCACCGCGCCCTCGAGGGCCGGTTGCTGCGGTGTCGTCGGTCCGGGTCCCTCTACCGCTCGTGATGGATCGACCCCATGATACGGGACCGGCCCAGCCGCCCGACGACGGCGGGCGCGCGCGGACGAGCGGCCCCGGCGCGTCGGTGGCGCCGGGGACGCGAGGTCAAGCGGCCATCTACGCGCACCGCCACACCGTCGGCTACCGACTGGAGCGGATTCGGGAGCCGACCGGCTTGGATCCGATGCTCTCGGAGGACCGCGGGGGGCTGGGCCTGGGCTGAAGGCCTACCGGATCATCGCGCCGCGGCTTCCCAGGTAGCCACCGCGCTCCCCCGCCGGCGAGGCGGCCGGCGACGCTAACGGATCGGCTGGTCGCCGGGCCCGAGGCGGCCCTCGGCGGGCGCTCCGGAGATGTTGACCCGGAACGAGCCGGTCGGGAGCTCGCCCCCGGGCAGCCGAGCCTTAGCCTTCCCGTTCAGACCGGCGGCGACCGTGTACTTGATCTCGTGCACGCCCGCCTTGACCGCGGTCACGCGCCAGAGGAACGTCTTGACCTCGCCGGGCCGCAGACGACCCAGCGCCCACGTGTTGGTGTAGGCGGTGATCCCTCCCCGCGGTCCGGCGTCGAGGGTCCATACCGGCCGCGACGGGTCGGCCAGCCCCGACTCGGCGCTGGACTCCTGGAAGGCCTGGGCCTTGAACCTGGAGTTGGGCTGCACGGGCTCGACGGTAACCGCGACGTCGGGGATGGTCTTGCCGCCGGGATTGCGCACGGTGATCACCAGCTGCGACTTCTGGGCGAGGCGCTGCTGCGTGGGGAAGGACGCCCGGACGACGTCCACCGTGAACGTTCCGCTCGTCTCCCCGACATCCTGGGACTTGGCGCCGCAGCCGGTCAGCGTGATCAGGCCGATCGCGCACGCAACCGCCGCGCGACGGTCGAGGCGTCGGAGCACCCTCATCGGCGCGAACATACCATGCGATCTGGCGCCAACCTCCGGTTGCGCCCGCCGCGCCGACCCGCTGCCGGCGCCCCTTGGACACGACGGCGGATCCACCGGGCGCGGGGACGCGCCGTTCACGGTTGGCATTGGTCGGCCGCTTCGCATACCCTTACGGCTGGCGGGCGCTTCGCGCGCGCTAGCCTTACACGGCGAGGGAGGATCACCATGGTTCGTACTGTCGCTGACCGCGCGTTTCTTCCAACCAAGAACCTGTTGGAAGAGGTCGGTGACATGATGATCTTGACCGGCAAGACGGTGGTCAGCGCCCTGCGCCCGCCCTACCCCTACGGCGGGGAGTTCGTCGGCCAGTTCCTGTTCGCGCTGAAGCTGTGCTGGTTTCCCCTGCTGGTCTCCACGGTGGCCTTCGGCTACGGGGCGCCGGGCCTGCAGGCGGCCAACTTCCTGGTCCTGTTCGGCGCC
>JBJMKZ010000010.1:0-11049 GCA_045805565.1 Solirubrobacteraceae bacterium
ACTGATCAGTACCGCTTTCGCCACACGGCTCTCACCGTGTCGGGCGATGTAGTGCACGACTTCGCCGCCACCGGTGGAGTGTCCAACGTGGACGGCGTCCTGGAGATCGAGATGCGCAGTCAGCGCAGCTAGATCGTCGGCGTAGTGGTCCATGTCGTGACCGTCGCTGGTCTGCATGGAGCGTCCGTGCCCGCGCCGGTCATGGGCGATGACGCGGTAGCCCTGCTGTTGGAAGAACAGCATTTGGGTGTCCCAGTCGTCGCCCGAAAGCGGCCAGCCATGGCTGAAGACGATCGGTTGGCCCGAGCCCCAGTCCTTGTAGAAGATCTCGGTCCCGTCGCTGGTACTGATCGTGGGCATCGGCCATCTCCTTGGGTTGAGGACCTGCAAAGAGTGTCCCATTCAGCCGGCTCGGTCGACTTCCCGATCGGCAACCAGCCCATTCGCCGGCGCATGTCCTCGCCTGCACCCCCGACCGCTTGGCGTAGCATGGGCTTGTGAGCGACGAGCAGGTGTCCAGCCGGATCGAGCGTTTGGTGGCGCAGGAGAAGGAGTTACGCGGCCGCGAGCAAGGTGACCGGTCAGACCCATCGGCGCTCGAGTCAGACCGCGAGCGGCTGCGGACCGTGCAGGTCGAGCTGGACCGCTGCTGGGATCTGTTGCGCCAGCGCCGGGCGCTTCGCGATGCCGGAGACGACCCCAACCAGGCTGAGGTGCGGGACCCCGAGGTCGTCGAGCACTACCGCCAGTGACCCGCTGCCTCCATCTGGATCACGTCCACATCACCGACCTTCCCGAATCAGTGTCGGGATGCGAAGACTGCCTGGCTAGCGGCGAGAAGTGGCTGCACCTGCGCATTTGCCTGGAGTGTGGGCGCGTGGGATGCTGCGACGATTCTCCCGATCGCCACGCGACAGCACATGCCGACCAGACGGGACACCCGATCATCCGCTCGCTCGAGCCCGGCGAGGACTGGTCGTGGTGCTACGCCGACCAGTTCGGGCTGCTGATCGCCGACGTGCATGGCACGACCCACATCCCGCCGTCGCCCTTGGGAGTGCACTAACGGTCCGGCGTCCTGTCGGCGCCCCCCCGAGGCAGCCCACTCCCAGACGCCGCGACGGCACCGGCGCGCCGACTCCACCGCTGCTCGGTGGCGGCAAACCTGTCGCTTGAACCGCGGGCTTACCTGCGCACGACCTGCCTTCCCCGTCCACCATCCGCGAGGAGCGAGACCGTTCGTTCGAGCCGGAGATGGGCGCCTCGGCGCCATGCCAGAGCGGCTCTTCTCCGCTGACGCCGGTTCCTACTCGACCCGATCGACCCCGGGATCCGGGTGCTCGCCCAGGTACTCGACCCACTCGCGCTTCACACAGGGATAGTGCTTGTCCGCCTCGACCAGGTCCATGAAGTTGACGAGGTTGGTGTCGAAGCGCTCCTGAAGCTGCGGATTGGCGATCCTACCCTCCTCGCTGAAGGCGGTGTGGGCCTGGGCGAGCGAGAACATGTCCGGGTACAGCCTCGCCCCCAGATGCTCGAACGGCACCCTCAGGGCCCACAGGCCACGATTCCCGCCCACCATCGAGGGCGAAGCCGAAAGCAGCAGGCCGGGTCGCTCGTTGAACGGCTGGGGGCTGTAGCGCGACACCCAGTCGATCGCGTTCTTGAGCAGTCCGGGCAGCGAGGGGTTGTACTCCGGCGAGGAGACCACGAAGGCGTCGTTGGCCTCCAGCCGCCGGCGAAGCTCCTCGGCCCCCGGAGGAAAGCCCTGCGCGTCCTGCACGTCGGCGCTGTAGGAGGGGGTGTCGAACTCGGACATCGAGGCGAGGTCGACCTCGCCGTGGTTCGCCTCGATCGTCACCGCCGCCAGCGCGGCGAGCCGCGAGTTGAATGAGCCGCTTCGCAGCGAGGCGGAGAAGACGAGGAACCGGACCGGCTCTCGGTGCGGGATCTCGGCGATTGGATGTGCCTCCTAATGTCGAGCGGCGTGCGAGGGACCATAACCACGGCGCTCGGGGAAAGGACGCGACCAGTTCGCCGGGGCGGAGCCCCCGTCATCGCTGCGGTCAGGGGCCCGACCCGAGGTCGCTAGGCTCGTCAACATGCCGCGGACTGATTCGCCCGCCCCTCTGCCGTCGAGTCCGCCGCTGTCCGAGTCTCAGCTGCGGGCACTGGCCGCGCTTGGCGAGGAGCGCACCGCGGACGTTGGTGAGGCCCTGTTTCGCGTCGGTGACGAGCGTTTCCCGTTCATCGCCATCATCGAGGGGGAGGTGGCCGTCCTCGACCCCGCGGGCCACGAGATCGTGCGCCACGGGACGTCGAAGTTCCTCGGCGAACTGAGCCTCCTATCGGGACAGACGGCTTTCGTGACGGCGGTCGCGACCCAGCCGCTGCGATACATCGCCGTCGACCGCGACGTGCTGCGAGAGCTGCTGTACGAGGACGGGCCGCTCAGCGATCTGCTCCTCTCGACCTTCATCGTCCGCCGCGAGGCGCTGCAACGGGTGCAGGACTTGGGCCTGGAGATCGTCGGTCCCCGCTCGTCGCAGACCACCATGCGGATGCTCGACTTCCTCCGCATGAACCGCCTCCCGTTCACCTGGCACCAAACGGAGGACGGCCTGGATCCGGCGAGTCTGCCCGTCGTTCGCCTTCCGGGCGGCCCGGAGCTGCTCGGGCCATCAACGGGCCAGGTCTCTCGTGCCCTCGGGATCGGTCGCGAGCTCGCGCCGCGCGAGGAGGTCGACCTACTCGTGGTCGGCGCCGGCCCGGCCGGGCTCGGCGCCGCGGTGTACGGGGCCTCCGAGGGGCTCGACACGCTGGTGATCGACAGCACGGTGCTCGGCGGACAGGCGGGTTCCTCGCGTCGGATCGATAACTACCTCGGGTTCCCCGCGGGAATCAGCGGGACTGAGCTCACCAGCCGCGCCGCCACCCAGGCGCGAAAGTTCAACGCCCGCCTGGCGACACCATTCCGCGCCGAGTCGCTCGAGCCGGGAGGCGATCGGCACGTCGTAAGGCTCGAGGAGGAGCATGAGATCGTCGGCCGCGCCGTCCTGCTGGCGACCGGTGCGCAGTACCGGCGCCTTCCTGTCGCCGACCTGGAGGAATACGAGGGAGTGAGCGTCTTCTACGCGGCCGGCCCACCCGAGGCGCAGCTCTGCGGAGCGTCGCGAGTCGCGGTTGTGGGCGGCGGGAACTCGGCCGGCCAGGCCGCCGTCTGGCTCGCGCGGGGCGGCGCCCTCGTGACGGTGCTCCATCGCCGAGCGGACCTCCGCGAGACGATGTCTGACTACCTCATCCGCGAGCTGGAGCGCTCCGGCGTGGCCGTGCGCGATCGCAGCGAGATCGCCCACCTCCACGGCGCCGACGGCCAGCTCGAGGCCGTGACACTCACCGATGGCGAGCGCCTGCCTGTCGCGTTCCTGTTCCTCTTCCTCGGCGCCAGCCCGTGCACCGACTGGCTGGGCGACGCGGTGGCACGCGACGACGACGGCTTCATCCTCACGGGCGCGGCCGCCAACGCCGACTACCTGCTCGAGACAAGCGTTCCCGGCGTGTTCGCGGCCGGCGACGTGCGATCAGGCTCAACCAAACGATGCGCCACCGCGGTCGGCGAAGGTGCGATGGCCGTGCAGCTCGTGCACGCCCGCCTGGCCGGGGGCATGCCGGCGGCATCCAGGGCGGTGAGGTAGCGGAGAAGCTGGAAAACCGGGTGCGCGAGGCACGGACCCGCCGCTTGCGGCGACTCGATCCTCAGAGCCCGAACCCGAGCGCCCGGGAGATTCCGCGCGCACTCGTGGACGTAGTTCTCTGGATGTCAAACCGAGGCCATCGAGTCAGCCGCCCCTCAATTGGTAGAGAGGCGAGGCACCGCCGGCCTCAAGTCACACCTGGAACCTGACGCGAGCGTCCAGCTCAGGTTTAGATCCGCGTCGTCATGCGGCCGCAGCCGTGCTTCCCTCGTCCACCAGCACGGCCGGACCGAGGACTGCGGCGAGGGTGAGGGCGCAGCTGAGCTCCACCGGGCGCTCGTCGGTCTCGTGCCCGAGCATCTCCTCCGCCTGCTTGACCCGGTAGGCGACGGTGTTCTTGTGAACAAACAGGTCTTTCGCCACCCGCGTGGCGCTTCCGCCCGAGACGAGCATCGCGAGCACTGTCTCTCGCAGCCGTTCCGCCGCCTCGGTCGCCGAGCCCAGCGGACCGAGCTCGGCCGCGACGAAGGCGCGCGCTCGCGGCAGGTCGCTGGCCAGCAGCGAGACGAGTTCCACCCGCGAGTAGCTTGTCACCGAGCGCGTTGCGCCGCGCATCAGTGCTCCGATGCGCGCAGCCTGCACCGCCTCCAGGTGTGAGGCGCGAAAGCCTGCGACGCCCTCGGTCGGTTTGCCGAATGCCACCGCCACTCGCGGCGGCGGCTCATAGCGCTCCAGCCCGTCGGTCGCCGGAGCCTCGAACGAACCACACCAGACGTCGTAGCGCGCGGCGCCTGATGGGATGACGAGCGGCTCACCGGCGTTGAGCGCCGCGGCGGCTTCGCCGACCGCCCGCTCGAGTCCATCGACCGCGCTCGCACCGCTCGATACCCGCAGCGCCACATGGTGGCGATGCAGCTCGTAGCCCAACCGGCGGGACGCCAGTTCCGCGTCGACGGGCTCAGCGCCCAGGATCCGTCGGACAGTCTGCGCACGAATCTGCGCCGCGCTTCGTTGCATTCGCTCCCGCTCGCTGCCGAACTCCTCAACGAGGGCACCAGAGACCTTGTCGACGTAGGCGAACATGAACGCCGAGCTCTCGTCCTGGCCGGCGGCGAGCTCGCCGGAGTCGACGACGCGCTCCTGGAGCGCTTGCGACCAGCGCTCCCAGAGCCAGGCATGGCCGAGCCGGTAGGAGCGCAGGAGCGCGGAGAGCGGGAAGCCGCGGCGAACGTTCCCCCGCAGATAGTCGAGCGCCTCATGCGGGGTCGTGACGTCGTCGGCACTCGCGCCGTGGGCCAGCATCCGCAGCACCTGGCCCACGTTTGCCTTTGTGCTGGCGAGCAGCTCCGCGAGCAGGTCGTCGTCGTCGATCGCGGCGATCTCCGGAATCGCGGCGGCCAGGTGCTCCGCCATACCGCGGGCGAACTCGGGGGTGGTCGGCAGCAGCTCGGCCGCGGTCTGCTGCATCGCGGAGCTCGTCCCGGTCTGGTGGGCGACGGCAGCCATCTCTGCGCAGCCGATCGTACTCCCGTGTTTGTCGTCTGCCCACAGCGCAGGCCCGCAACCTTGTGACGGCCGGCCGTGGAGACCCGCAATCGCTCCTAGCCGAGCACGTCAGGCGCCATGCCCCGAGTCTCGCGGCGCGGGCTTGCGCTGTCCGTGAGCACTTCGGGATGGAGCTGAGCTTCGAAGGGGTGCCCGAACCCGGACGGTAGTTCCCGGGCAACTTTTCTGGCGGGGGGTATCTCCGCTGGTTGGCGGTCGCCCGAACTCGGAGTGCGTCAGCCGTAGTCGACAGGACAGTACGAACACGGCCATCATGTTCCGCACGTGAGGGGCCGTGTTAGCTCACGACATCATGTGGCTGCCGAAGCAGCATGTTGTCGCGGTGCTGCGGGCCGCGAGTTCCGTAGTCGATGTCGGCCCCGCTGTTGCCTCCGCTAATGACGCCGGCGGGGGCATCGTAGGGATCCATGATCGATTCGATGAAGATCAGGCTGTCGTTTGGCGCGCTGAGGGCTTTTTCTAGGTCCGCGGCGGTCTTGACGACGAACGATCGCACCGTAGTGCCAGGACGGAATACCTTCGGCAGATCTGCGTAGGCCCAGGTGGCTATGTCGTTGTAGTGCGCGGTCTTGCCGAGATAGCAGCGCTCGACGGTGTACCCGCCGTTGTTGATCAGGAAAATCACCGGCTTGTGGTCGTGCCGCAAGATCGTCGACAGCTCCTGCGCGGTCAGCTGGAACGAGCCATCGCCCACGAACAGCAGGTGCCGGCGGTCTGGTGCTGCGGTCAGCGTGCCGAGCAGGGATCCGACTGTATAGCCGATCGAGCCCCATATGGCCTGAGAGACGAAGGTGCAGTTCGGCGGGAGGTGCAGGCCGAAGGCACCGTATGACGTGCCATCTTCGGCGATGAGAACGTCCCCGGCCCGGATGTAGCCTTGGATTGCTTCCCAATACGCAGCCTGTGTGAGCTTTGCCGACCCGTCGGCATGATTGTCGGCGGCCGCTGCTGGCGCAGAGTGGCGCGCAGCGCGGTTGGTGACTTGCGGGACCGCGTCGATGACGCCGCGGAGGACCTCCTTAAGCGTCACCGCCTGGTAGTTGTCATCGCCGATGTCCACTGAGTGCCCGCTCGCGTGGATCCTGTCGGCGGGCAGGGAATCGGTGAAGCTGCCCGAGGTCAGGTCGATCGGCCTGTAGCCGATGGAGAGCAGGCAGTCGCTGGTCTCCATGGCCTCGCGTACGTGCGGGTGGCTTGCCTTGCCGTTGTAGATGCCGACGTAATGAGGGAACGTCTCGTCGATCACTGCCTTGGCTGGGGCGACCACTGCTACTGGCAGCTGCATTTTCTCGGCCAGCCCCATGAGCTCACCTGCGGCGCCGAACCGGTCCGCGTCCAGATCTACCAGGATCGCCGGTGTCTTGGCCTCGGAGAGACGGCCCGCGATTGCGGCGGTGCACGATCGCAGCCGTTCCGGGTCGCTGGGCGGTTCTGCGAGCATCAGCGGGGCTGCCGGAACCTCGATGTCGAGGTAGGCGATGTCGGAAGGCAGCTCCATGTACACCGGGAGCTTGTCGTGCCAGGCGGTGAGGATCAGCCTGTCGATCTCGGTGACCGCGTTGTGCGGGGTGAGCCTGGTCTGCGCGGCGGTCACCTGTGCGTAGGCGCCGAGGAAGCGATCCCAGGTCCCATCGGCCATCGTGTGGTGCATCCCCAGGCCACGCTCCATGGACCTGAGCGGTATTGACCCGCAGATGCAGATCACCGGGACGTGCTCGCTGTAGGAGCCAGCAACCCCGTTGATTGCGCTCAGGGCGCCTACGGCGTTCGTCACGATCAGCGCGGCTAAGCCGTTCAGCCGCGCGTAGCCGTCTGCCGCGTAGGACGCGTTCAGCTCGTTACACGCCCCGATCCACTCCAGCGTGCCGGTATCCTCGAGCTGCTGCAACAGCTCCATGTTGAAGTCGCCCGGCACGCCAAACGCATGCCCGACGCCGGCCTCCCGAATGCGCCGGAGCAGAAACTCTCCGACGGTCATCGTCAAGCGCTCGCGCGTGGGGCTGACCGTCGATCGCCCAGCCGTAACTGTCATCTGCCTTGCCCTCTCGAAGTCGACCGCCACAACATGGATGAGAGGATCGCCCGGCTTGGGCGGATTCGCATCGGGGTCGCCCCTAGTCTTGACGCCCTAGCGCGCGCCGGGTCGGACTGGAGCGGCTTTAGTGCGTCGCCAAAACTCTGTCGAGGTGCTCGCGGCGGGACTTATGCGGAGGTCTGTAAAAGGTCTGGTGGAGATGGTCGAGTCCGCTTAGGCGTCGAGCGACCGAGCAGCGAGTCGAAATGGCGAACCCAGCGACCTCCTTCAGACGACGAGGCCGGCGCTCGATTCCGCAGGGAGCGCGGCTACGAGCTGGCGTCGCGAGCTGATGCCCAGTTTGGTAAAGACCTTGTGCAGGTGGTACTCGACGGTCTTCGTACTGATGAACAGGCGCTCTCCGATCTCAGCGTTCGATAGACCGTCTCGAGCAAGCCGCGCGACCTGGGCCTCTTGAGCGGTGAGCTCTTCCCGGGTCTCGACGCTGCGTTTGCGCGCGCGCTCGCCGGTGGCCAGCAGCTCCTGTTCAGCTCGCCCCGCGAAGGCCTCGTATCCCATCGTCGCGAACATCTCGTGCGCTGTGCGCAGCTGCTCGCGCGCATCCAGCCGCCTGCGCTCCCGCCGGAGCCACTCGCCGTAAAGCAGATGAGCATGAGCGAGTTCCGGACGCACGCGGGTGCGGCCCAGCCGTTCGATCGACTCCAGATAGAGACACTCGGCGGTATCGCGCTCACTCAGCAGCGCTTGCGAGCGCGCCTCGATCCCCAGTGCCCAGTCGGTGCCGCTGGCGCGTGTCATCTCTGAGAGTCGCTCGAGGGCGGCAGCTGCGCGCTGGGGGTTCTCGCTTCGGGCGGCGGCTATGACCAGCTCGACCAGGCCCCAGTTGAAGAAAACCAGGTCCTCGGGATACTCGGTGGCACGCTCGGCGGCGGCGGCGGCGTCCTCGTAGCGGCCGAGGGCGTTATAGAGCTTCGCGCGCGCCCACTGGATGACGGTGAGCCATAGTCCCTCGCTCCCCGGCACCGCCTCCTTGACCATGCGCTCGATCACATCTTGGGTCTCCGCTTCGCGGCCCCGCCAGGCCGCGAGCACTAGAGGGCCGGCCAGCCAGCCCGCCGACGCGTAGCGCGAGACGTTGGTTCCGATTGCCTCGGTGATCGCATGCATCTCCTCGAGCAGTGATACGCCCGCGGCCAGCTCGCCGGTGCATACGTGAGCGATGATGCGTATATCGAGGGCGGCCGGAAGCACATTTAGCGCTCCGGTTTCACGGGCGAGCTGAACGTGCCGGGTGGCCAGCGCCTCCCACCTGTCGTCCTCCCACAAATCCACGGCCGCCCGCCAGGCGAGCCACAGCCAGCGAAGTTCGTCCTCACTGGACACGTCGTCGCGCTGGAACGCGTCTAGCGCCAGTCTGAGCGGGGGCGCGCCCGCGGCATACCCAGCGGTGAAGCGCATCGCCAAACCATCGAGGAGGAGATCGGAGGGGCGCGGAGGTGCCTGGGCGGATGGTGCGGCGAGTGCGGCCTGCGCGATCTCGAGTACGCTGCCCCCGGACGCACGCTGGCCGACGTAGGTCGCAGTGCCGAGCCCCTGCAGATAGGCGTCGCGCGCCAGACCGGCGTCCAGCGGCTTGAGCCGCTCGGCGGCGGCCACGAAGAGTGAGGGAGCGTCGCGCCCGCGGTTCCCCACAAACTCGACCCGTGCGCGCAGCAGATCAGCGCGCGCGCGCCCGAGTTCGTCGAGCGGTTCCGCCACCGCGGTGTTCAGCAGTCGCAGCGCCACCTCGGCCGCACCCGCCAAGTGCTTGGCCTCCGCCGCAGCCAACGCCCGCTGCGCGCGGCGCGCCGGATCCGGCGTCAGCCCGACCGCCCGCTCCAGGAACGCGGCTGCCGCCGCGAGCCCGCCACGTGCCTGCGCACGTCCCGCGGACTGCGCCAACTTCTCGGCAACCTCCTCATCCGCGCCCGGTGTTGCCTGCGCGAGGTGCCAGGCGCGGCGATCCGGATCGAGCTCCGGATCGGTTGCCTCGGCCAACGCCCGGTGGACCCTCTGTCTCTCGAGAACCGATGCCGATCGATAGGCCGCCGAGCGCACCAGGGGATGGCGAAACCGAATCGCCAAGCCGACCTCAAGTAGGCCAGCCGTCTCAGCGGAAGCCAACGCCTCGTGGGTGATGCCGAGCTGCCCACTCGCGCGCCATAAAAGCGCAGGATCGCCTAGGGGCTCCGCCGCCGCGATCAACAACAACAGGCGAGTCTGTTCTGGCAGGTCTCCGAGCCGACGCCGGAAACTCTCCTCGATCCGGCCAGAAAGAGGCAGCGCGGTCAGTGGCCCAAACCCGCCGGCCAACTGGGCAGGCGAGAGCCCGTGCGGTAGTTCCAGCAATGCCAATGGGTTTCCGCGGGTCTCGGCCACGATCCGCTCGCGCACACGCTCATCCAGTGGCCACCGGACCACCGAGCGCAGCAGCTCGCGTGCATCGCTGTCGCGTAGGCCTTCGACCACGAGTTCTGGCAGGCCCGTAAACGTGTTGTCCGGCTCCCGCATGGCGAACACCATCGCGACCGATTCCGCCCCGAGCCGCCGCGCGACGAACGTCAGCGCGTCCGTCGAGGCCCGATCCACCCACTGCGCATCGTCCACCACACACAGCAGCAGGCGTTCCTCCGCTACCTCAGACAGCAAACCGAGCACCGCCAGGCCAACCAGATAACGATCCGGCGCACGACCCGCCGTCAGTCCGAACGCCGTCCCCAACGCGTCGCGCTGAGGAGCTGGGAGTTGATCGAGTTGATCGAGGATAGGCGCGCAGAATTGTTGAAGCGCGGCGAAAGCAAGCTCCATCTCCGACTCCACCCCAACCGCCCGGAGGACCCTCAGATCGGACGCAGAGTCGATCGCATACTGCAGCAGCGCCGTCTTGCCGACCCCCGGCTCACCACGCATCACAAGCGCTCCGCTCCGCCCCACCCGTGCCCCATCGACCAGCCCGTCGAGCACCTCACACTCGCTGCGACGCCCGCGCAACATGGTCAGTCTTGACCGTGGACGAGCATGAGGTCATCGTAAGCGCCAGCAGACGAGATCGCTACTCCGCCGTGAGCTGCTCCGCGGGCCGCGTCTAGGTCACAAGTCGGATCTTCTGCCCTGTCGCACAAGAGCGCCCGACCTGCGGGTAGCGCTGCCCTAATCAGAGGGCCAGAGTGCTCGAAGCTGTTGCTCGCACACCGGCGGTAGTCGGGCTGGCGATCGCCTCGGCCTCGCGCAAGTAGCGGTCGAGGGCGAGGCCGACCTGTACGTCGCGAGCGCCGCCGGTGCGTAGGTCACCCGATTCTGGTGGATCGCCGGGAGCGATCGGGCGTGCCCGTCGTCGACGTACCCGGTGCGACCCACCGCAACGGCGTCGACAGCGCCTCGGCCTCTGCGGTTGGCGCCTTGAAGTACACCGATTCCGAGCCAGACAGCCCAGGGGATCGACTAGGGCCTTCCCGGATTCGAACGCCGCCCTAGCCGGCGATCCTCTCTTCGCACCGCAAGTCACACAGAACGGCACAACCAAGATGACCTCACCAACTGACAGTGTCGAGCGGCGCTCGGAACGAAGCGCGATCCGGAAGCCGTCGGCGTTGAGAACGGAGTCGTCGAACGCCTCTTCCTCCCCGACCTCCTGGCGCGAGGGTCCGCCTTCGAGGGCAGCGGCCTGGGGGCCCCGCTGACTGACCGGGAGAGGACACAACTATGAGTAAGGCC
>JBJMKZ010000011.1:0-32408 GCA_045805565.1 Solirubrobacteraceae bacterium
CCACCACCCGGCGCTGCCCCACCCCGCCGGGGGCGGTGTCCTCGCTGTCGGTCACGATCCAGGTCACCGGCTACGTGCGCGCCGCGTTTAGCTGCATCCAGGCCAGCGCCGTGGGCCGGGCGTTCTCGGCGCGCTTTTCGCGCCACATGAGCGTGGCCACCCTGGTGGCCAACGGCAGGGTCTACCACTGCGCGCTCGTCCCCAGGGTTCCCCAGAACTACGCGTGCAGGGGAGGCGGCACGCTGGTGCGCTTCGGCCGTCCCGCCACGCCACCCTAACTCGCCCGGAAGCGGTAGCCACGGGTCACGGCGGCAAGCTCGTCGGGCACGAGGGTCACGGAGGCCACGAGCAAGCCCTCGAAGCGGCGAGGGCGCCTCGGTGAACGCGGCAGGCAGCAGCCGGCGTGGCGTGCCGTGCCGCCTCCTCGAACGCGCGCTAGAGCCGGCCGACCAGCAGCAGTATGAGCAGGACGAGGGCGATCACGCCCAGGATGCCGCCGCCCACCGCCACCTTCGCCAGGAAGAGGACGACCGCGACGACGACGAGGAGCGCGACGAGTCCGTAGAGCATCTGGGAATCCTTTGCCGGTTGCGCCGCTGTCTTACCCGGTGTTCCGGCGTCTCAACCCGGGGTCAACCGCCGGCGACGGCGGGAAGGATCGTCACCTCGTCGCCGTCGGACACCTCGGTGTCCAGCCCGGACAGAAAGCGGATGTCCTCCCCGCCGACGTAGACGTTGACGAAACGACGCAGGTCGCCGTCCTCGCAGATGCGCTCGCGCAGCTGCGCGAACTGCTCGAACAGGCTGTCGAGGACCTCGCCGACCGTCGCCCCCGCGGCCTCCGCCTCGGCCTCGCCCCCGGTGACCGACCGCAGCTGGGCCGGAATCTTGACCGTCACCGCCATGTCAGGCGGAAACCGTAGCGCCGAGCGCCTCCGAGAACGACTCGGCTGTGGGATCGACCTCGAGGGTCTCGAACGTGCCTCGCACGGCGTCGAGGGTCTTCAGGCCGTCACCCGTGATGTAGAGCACCACGCGCTCGGAGGGATCGATTTCGCCGCGTTGGGCGAGCTTGGCCAGCACCGCGGTGGTGACGCCGCCCGCGGTCTCGGTGAAGATGCCGGTGGTCTGGGCCAGGAGCGCGATGCCCGCCCGGATCTCGTCGTCGCTGACCGCCTCGATGGTTCCGCCGCTGCGGCGGGCGAGGTCGAGCGCGTAGGGCCCATCCGCGGGATTGCCGATCGCCAGCGACTTGGCGATGGTGTCCGGCTTGACCGGGCGGCAGACGTCGTGGCCGGACGCGAACGCCTGGGCCACCGGAGAGCACCCCTGGGCCTGCGCGCCGCAGAAGACCGGCAGGGCGCCCTCGACCAGCCCGAGCCCGAGCCATTCCTCGAAGCCGCGGGCGATCTTGGTGAACAGGGAACCCGAGGCGATCGGGGCGACGACGCGATCGGGCAGCTCCCAGCCCAGCTGCTCGACGGTCTCGAAGGCCAGCGTCTTGGAGCCCTCCGCGTAGTACGGACGCAGGTTGACGTTGACGAACGCCCACGGGCGGTCGGCCGAGAGCTCGGTGCACAGGCGGTTGACGTCGTCGTAGCTGCCCCGCACCGAGACCAGGTTGGTGCCGTAGATCCCCGTGCCGAGCACCTTCTGCTCCTCCAGATCGGCCGGGATGAACACGTAGGACTCCAGTCCCGCCGCGGCGGCGTGCGCGGCCACCGAGTTCGCCAGGTTGCCCGTCGAGGCGCATGCGATGACCTCGAACCCGAGCTCGCGCGCCCTGGCCAGCGCCACCGACACCACGCGGTCCTTGAACGAGTGGGTGGGATTGGCCGAGTCGTTCTTGACCCAGACTTCGCGCAGGCCGAGGCGGCTGGCCAGGCGGTCGGCGCGCACCAGCGGCGTGCAGCCCGCCGGGAGCGCAAACCGAGAGGACTGGCGCGTCGAGGGTCCGGGCTGCGCCTCGAGCGGCAGGAAGTCGGCGTAGCGCCAGAGGTTCTGGGGGCCGCCCTGGATTCGTCGCCGAAGCGCGGCGACGTCGACCGGCAGCTCGTGGCGGTAGGCGACCTCCAGCGGGCCGAAGCAGCGATCGCAGGCGTAGCGGGCGTCGAGCCCGCATTCGGTTGCGCACTCCCTACAGCGCAGGGCGTCCATGCGAGTCGTCCGGTTCTCGTGCTGCGCTGCCATGAAAAAGCCTCCGCCGGGGATATGGCAGAGGCTCCAGAATCTCTCTGTCCACATCTCCCAGGTCTACGTGGGACCTGCAGGATTTGGCACCGTTCCCGCCAACTGCGACGGAATGGTTGCCGGGGCTTCTCAGGGCCAGTCCCTCCACCCCTCTGGATGTGCACGGCTATGTGACGGCGCAGTATATCCAGGCGCCGATGACGGCCTCAAGGGCGGCGGGCGCGCGCCTGCAGCGGTCGGTCCGGGCCACCTTCGCAGGTACACTGCGCTGCAGGGCGAACTCCGATGACCGACGACCCGCGAAGTAGCCATGCCAAGCCTTCCCAAGCCACGGTTTGGTCGATCGGCCCGCGCGCGTGGCCGGGTCGTCGCGGCGCCCCCCGAGCCTGAGCAGGCCAATCCCGAGGTCGTCGAGCACGACGGCCTGCGCTGGATCAACATCGAGCGCCCCCGCGCGGTGGACCGCGCCTGGCTGGAGGAGCACTTCGACTTTCACCCGCTCGACTACGAGGACGTCTTCTCGCGCAACCAGCGGCCCAAGATCGACGAGTACGAGGGGTACCTGTTCATCGTCCTGCACTTTCCCCGCTACGACCATCACGTCGGCCGTCTGAACGCCGCCGAGCTCGACCTGTTCGTGGGGCCGGACTTCGTGATCACGCTGCCCAACGAGCCGATCGACCCGGTCGAGTACCTGTTCGAGCGCTGTCGCTCCAATCCGGAGGAGCGCGAGCGCCACTTCTCACAGGGCGCGGGCTTCCTGCTCTACAAGATCGTCGACAACGCGGTGGACGCGTCGTTCCCCATGCTGCGCAAGATGGGAAACAAGCTCGAGCGCGTCGAGCAGGACATCTTCGAGGGGCGCTCCGAGGAGGTGGTCCGTGACATCTCGAACGTCAAGCAGGAGATCATCAACTTCCGCAAGATCGTACGTCCCCAGCGCGCCGTCCTGGCGGATCTCGAGCGCACCAAGCACCGCTACATCGCCGACGACCTCGATATCTACTTCGACGACATCAACGACGCCTCCGAGCGCATCTGGCAGATGCTCGAGGGCTACAAGGAGACGGTTGAGGCGTTGGAGATGACCAACGAGTCGGCGCTCTCGCACCAGCTCAACGACGTCCTGCGGGTGCTGACCGCGTTCAGCGTCATCCTCCTGCCACTGACCCTCATCGCCTCGATCTGGGGCATGAACGTCGGCGTGCCCGGCGAGCAGTCGATCACCGCGTTCTGGATCATCATCGCCGCGATGGTGGTTCTGCTGGCCGCGATGCTGGCCTACTTCCGGCGACGCGGCTGGCTGTAGGCGCGGCCGTGCGATCGGCCGGTGGTCGGGCCTGCGGGCCGGGCGGCGACGCCCCGCTTCCCCGCCGGCGGTAACTCCGCTCGCGGGTTAGTGTCTAACGCTCGCATGGCCGCCACCCCCGAGGTCCTCGAGCGCCTCGCCATCGAGCACGCCGCCGGCGCCCGCGCGCCGAGCAAGCGGATGCTGGTCATCGTCAATCCTTACGCGACGACGGTCTCGGACCGGCTGAAGAACCTGGTGGTGTACGCGCTGCGCGGCCGCTACGACGTCGACGCGGTGGACACCGAGGGCCGGGGGCACGCCACCGAGATCTGTCGCGAGGCCGCGCACGAGGGCTACGACGTGGTGGTGGCGTTCGGCGGAGATGGCACCGTCAACGAGGCGGTGAACGGCCTCGCCCGCTCCCCGGCCCCCCTGACCTGCCTGCCGGGGGGAACCACCAACGTCTACTGCCGGCTGCTCGGAATTCCGCCCGAGATCGTGGACGCCACCGAGCACCTGCTGCGGCTCGCCGACGACTGGCGGCCGCGGCGCGTGGACCTCGCCCGGGTCAACGACCGCTACTTCACCTTCTCGTCGGGCGTGGGCCTGGACGCCAGCGTCGTCGAGAGGGTGGACTCGCATCCACGCCTGAAGGCCCGACTCGGGGAGTACTACTTCACCTACGCGGCGGTGACCACCTTCCTGCGCCGCTACCTCGTGCGCCCGCCCCGGATCGAGGTCGAGACCCACGGGCAGCGGCTCTCCGGGGTGACCGCCGTGATCCAGAACGCGACGCCGTACACCTACTTCAACCACCGGCCGATCGAGCTCGGGGAGGGCACCGACCTGGTGAGCGGCCGACTGGCGGGCGCCATCCTGCATCGCGCGAACCCGGTGGACATGCCGACGATCATCGCGCGCGCGTTCTCGCGCCGGGCCCGGATCGTGCGTCATCGCCAGGTCACCGGGTTCAGCGACGCCCAGGACGCGACCGTGCGCTCCGCCGACGGTCGTCCGGTCCCCCTTCAGGTGGACGGCGACTACATCGGGGACGTCGTGGAGGCGCGCTACGACGTGGCCCCGCGCGCCCTCGCGGTGCTGTCCTGAGTCAGCCGGGCTAGGCTCCGGGCGTCACCCGGTAGGCGTCGAACACCGCGTCGATGTTGCGCAGGCGGCTGATCGCGCCGTCGAGCGCCCGGGTGTCGCCCACCTCCACCACGAAACGGTTGCGGACCATCTGGTCGGAGACGCCGCAGTGGGCCTCGAGGATGTTGATCCCCGTCTCGGCGAAGGTGCGCGACAGGTCCTCCAGCAGGCGATGACGGTCCCAGGCGTCGACGTGGATCTCGACCTTGAACGACGTGCGCCCCTCCCCGTCCCAGCTCACGCGGGTGAAGCGCTCGGGATCCCGGCGCAGCGCGCGGGCGTTGGGGCAGTCCTCGCGGTGGATGGTGATGCCGCGGCCCAGCGAGATGTAGCCCACGATCGGGTCGCCGGGGACCGGATGGCAGCAGCGCGCCAGCCGCAGCATGACGTCGTCGATCCCCTCGACGGTGATGCCGTACTGGGTGGCCGACGAGTCCGGGGCGCGCCGGGGGCGACGGGTCGATAGGACCCCGGCCGGAGTCGGCTCGTCCGCCGCCGACTCACCCTGCTTGAGGCGCTGCATCACCTTCTGGACGACGACCTTGGGCGAGATCTTCGCCGCCCCCAGGGCGATGTAGAAGTCGTCGGCCTTGCGGAAGCCCATCTCGCGCACCACGTCGGCGAGCAGCGGCGAGCCGACCACCTTCTGGGCGGGCAGGCCCTGCTTGCGCAGGTGCTCCTGGAGCAGCTCGCGGCCGGAGTGCTCGGTGTCCTTGCGCGACTCGGCCTTGAACCACTGCTTGATCTTGTTGCGGGCGCGGGTGGTCTTGACCAGCGCCAGCCAGTCCCGCGACGGCCCCCGCTCCCGCTTGGAGGTCAGCACCTCCACGATGTCGCCCGACCGCAGCTTGTACGACAGCGGCACCATCTTGCCGTTGACCTTGGCGCCGACGCAGCGGTGGCCGACGTCGGTGTGGACCTCGTAGGCGAAGTCGAGCGGGGTGGCGCCCGCCGCCAGGGACTTCACCTCGCCCTTCGGCGTGAAGACGAACACCTCGTCCTCGTAGAGGTCGAGCTTGAGCCGCTCGACGAAGTCGCCGGAATCGTGATCCTGCTGCCACTCGAGCAGCCGCCGCAGCCACTTGAGCTTCTCGTTCGAATCGGTGGGGATCCCGGGCCGGCCGTCGGCGCCCCCCTTGTACATCCAGTGGGCGGCGACGCCGAACTCCGCCATCTCGTGCATGTCGTCGGTGCGGATCTGGATCTCCAGCGGGCGTCCCTCGGGCCCGATGACCGTCGTGTGCAGCGACTGGTACATGTTGAACTTGGGCATCGCGATCATGTCCTTGAACCGCCCCGGGAGCGGCTTCCACAGCGAGTGGATGACGCCCACCGCCCCGTAGCAGTCCTTGACCGACTCCACCTTCACCCGCATCGCGGTGAGGTCGTAGATCTCGTTGAACTCCCTGCCCTTCTTGGTCATCTTCGAATAGATCGAGTAGAAGTGCTTGGCGCGGCCCGAGATCTCGGACTCGATGCCGAGCGCCTCCAGCTCCTTCTGGAGATAGGAGCCCGCCTTCTCCACGTAGCGCTCACGCTCCTCGCGCTGCTGGGCCACCAGCGTCTTGATCTCGTGGTACTTGCGGGGATGCAGCGTCGCGAAGGCGAGGTCCTCGAGCTCCCACTTGATGGCGTGGATGCCGAGGCGATGCGCGATCGGACCGTAGATGTCGAGCGTCTCCTTGGCCTTCTCGATCTGCTTCTGCTTGGGGAGCGCCGACAGCGTGCGCATGTTGTGGAGGCGGTCGGCCAGCTTGATCAGGATCACCCTGATGTCGGAGGCCATCGCGATCATCATCTTGCGGTAGTTCTCGGCCTGGGCCTCGTCGCGCGACTGGAAGGTGATCCCGGTCAGCTTGGTCACCCCGTCGACCAGCGCCGCCACCTCGTCGCCGAACTGCTCGTGCACCTCGTCGAGCGAGGCGGAGGTGTCCTCGACGGTGTCGTGCAGCAGCGCCGCGCACAGCGTCTCGGTGTCGAGGCGCATGCCGGCGCAGACCTTGGCAACGCCCACCGGATGGGTGATGAAGTCCTCGCCCGAGCGCCGGCGCTGGTCGGCGTGGTGCTCGCACGCGAACACGAACGCCGCCGCCACCGCGTCGCGATCGATGGTGAACCGGGCCTCGTCGGCGTGCTCTTCGACGATCGCGAACAGGTCGCCCAGCAGACGCGCCTCGCTCGCGGACAGCGAGTCGAGCCTGGCCGGCGCCGCCTTGCCGGCCTGGCTGGCGACTCCGACCGGGGCGCGCTCGACGATCGGCGCGCCGGCGCTGGGCCGCGACCTGGCGGCCGTCGTGCGTGCCGACTTGCCGGCGCCTGCCGTCCGCTTGCGCGCCGCTCCGTTGCCTGCGGTTCGCGTCGAGGCCTTCCTCGAGCGGGACTTTCCGTCCTTGGCGGCCGGCCCCTTGCGCTTGCCGCCGCCCGACGCGGCGGCCCGCGGCTTCACGCTGCTCGTGCTGTCGGGCGGGTCAGGTATCGCTCTGCATCCTCGCGTCGATGCTCGTAGGCCAGGAACGCCGGAGACCGCTCCAGCGCGGTCCGCTCGGCCGCCTTCAGGCTCACGGCGGCGCGATCCCGGTCGAGGCTGACGAGGCGCAACTCCGCGAGGACCCGCAGCAGCCGGCCCGCCAGCGCCGGCGAGCGCGGCCGGTCCGCATCGGCGCGAAGCACCGCCTCGAGCTCCTCGCCGGCCGCGCCGTCCCGGTCCCGCAGGGTCCGGTAGAGGGCGGCGAGCGGAGCGCGGAGACCGTACTCCTGCTCATTGATCTGTCGAGCAAAGCGTAGCTCAGGCTCCCCCCATGCCAAATGGGCGAAACCGCCGTCTCCGCCGGCGGCGGCCAGCAGCCCGGCCTGGTGGGAGTGGGCGGGGGGATCGAGCGCGACGAGGTGCACGAACCCGGCGGCCAGGCCCGGGTGGTCGTCCAGGGCGGCCCACGAGCACAGGGCGAACCCGCCCAGGCGGTCCTGCAGCCCGCGCAGGCGGCGGCGCACCTCGGCGCAGACCACCAGCACCGTCTCGCCGGTTCCGAGCAGGTCTCCCACCGTGCCTGCGATCCCGCGGTCGCGGCGATCGACCTGGTGGCGGGGGCGGTCGGATGCCGGCGGGGGTGGCGGCCAGGGCGCCGGCGGCGCGTCGAGCTCCGCCGTCACCCCGTCCCAGTAGCGGCTGGGCTCGCCCACGACATCGATCGGTGGCGGCCGGCTCGGCCTCGCGCTGCGCAGGACCAGCCGCGGCTCGACCGCTCCCTTCCACGCGTGGGGCTCGAGCCGGAAGGTGGCGTCCACCGGCCGGTCGAGCGGCGTCGACAGGCGGCCGCCGGAAACTCCGAACGCCACCGCCCGCGAATGGGCTCCACCGCCGTGGACGGCGAACCGTACGTGCTTGCCGTCCGCCATGGGAACCGGCGCCGCGAACGCCGCGGCCGGGAGCAGGAGCGAGACGTCGGGGTTTGCGATCCCGAACGGCGCCAGGCGCTGGAGCTCCTCGGCCAGCGACAGGTCGAGCGCGTCGCCGCCGACCACCGCGTCGACGGACTCCACCGCAAGCAGGTCGTCGGGCGTCAGCACGTCCGCCGCGTGGGCCTCGAAGTCGGCCGCGAACGCCGGCAGCCTGGAGCGCTCGATCTCGAGCCCGGCGGCGGCGCGGTGACCTCCGTGGCGGGTCAGGTGCCGCCGGCAAGCGGTCAGGGCGGCGAGTAGATCGAAGCCGGGGATGGAGCGACCGGAGCCGGTGCCGCTGTCCCCGTCGAGCGCGATCAGGACCGTGGGGCGGTGGTGGCGCTCGGCGATCCGGGACGCCACGATCCCGATCACCCCGGGGTGCCAGTCGTCGCCGGTGAGCACGTAGGCGGCCCGCTCCGGCCGCTCGGCCACCTGCGCCTCGGCGGCGAACAGGATCCGGGTCTCGATGTCACGGCGCCTGGCGTTGGCGTCGTCGAGCTCCGCCGCCACCTGCGCGGCACGGCCCTCGTCCTCGGTGAGAACCAGCTCCAGCCCGGCGTCGGCGCGGTGCAGACGGCCCGCCGCGTTGATCCGAGGAGCCAGCCGGAACGCCACCGCGTGGGCGTCCACCGCCGCCGGGTCGAGCTGGGAGACTCGCATCAGCGCCCGCAGCCCGGGCTTAGCGGTATCGGCCAGCGACCGCAGGCCCTCGCGCACCAGGCGCCGGTTCTCGCCGCGAAGCGGGACACAGTCGGCGATGGTGGCCAGGGCGACCAGATCGAGGTCGTCCTCGGCGGCGACGTGGCCGCCGGCCGTGCGCTCCAGCGCCTCGCCGAGCTTCGCCGCCACCCCGGACGCGCAAAGCTCGGGGCACGGATACCCGCCCAGTCCCGGGTGCACGATCGCCGCGTCGGGAAGCCGCCCGTCGGCGGAGGGCTGATGATGGTCGGTGACGACCACCTCGAGCCCGGCGGCGCGGGCGGCGGCGACCTCGTCGACCGCGGTGATCGCGCAGTCGACCGTCACCAGCAGCCGCGTTCCACGCCCGGCCAGGGTCCGGACGGTCGCCGTCGAAAGCCCGTATCCGTCGTCCAGCCGCGACGGAAGCAACCAGTCGACGCACGCTCCCAGGCGACGCAGCGAGCGCACCAGGATGGCCGTCGAGCACACCCCGTCGACGTCGTAGTCGCCATGGACGGTGATCCGGGAACCGGCGCCGGCATGGCGGAGGATGACCGCCACCGCCTCCTCCATCCCCCGGCAGGAGAGCGGGTCGTGCCGGGCGTCGGCGGCCAGGAACGCCCGTGCGTCGTCCGGCTCCGCCAGCCCCCGCCGCACCAGCACCTGCGCCAGCGCGTGTGAGATTCCCAGCT
Source organism: Solirubrobacteraceae bacterium (assembly GCA_045805565.1). Taxonomy (GTDB): domain Bacteria; phylum Actinomycetota; class Thermoleophilia; order Solirubrobacterales; family Solirubrobacteraceae; genus DATAEY01. The sequence continues at coordinate 9,442 of JBJMKZ010000011.1, forward strand.
CTCGCTCGAGCCGCAGCGCCGCGGTGAACCGGTAGGGCGCGAGGTGAAGGCGCGGCGCCAGGCGCTCGGTGGACATGGCGCCGGAGCGTAGGACCGGGCCGCGACGGAACCGGGCTGTGTAGCCCGCGAGCGACGTCGGTCAGGCGGCGCGCGAGCGGCGGATGCCCTCCAGATAGGCGACGGCGATTCCCGCCAACGCTCCGGGAACCGCCTCGACGGCGGTGAGCAGGTGCGTGGCATCCCGGGCGGGAACGGCCACGCCGTTGACCACCAGCCCGAACACGATGGCACCGGCCAGGGCTCCGAGGAACGCGCCCACGATCCCGCCCCAGAAGCGGTCTGGCAGGAAGATCGTGAAGTGCCAGATCGCCAGCCCCATCATGGTCCATGCCAGGAGTGCCATCAGCGGTTGCGTCCGTGTCGGCGAGTGCGACGCTTGGCGGCCGCCCCCGGCTGGCGCTTGGGCTTGCGCGGCTTGGCCGGACGGGCCCCGGCGGTCGCCGAGGTGGCGCTCGGCGGGCGGCTCGGGGCGGGGCGGTCGGGTTCGCCGTCGGCGTGCAGGTCGCGGACCAGGTCGTCGAACTCCTCCCGCGAGATCTCCTCGGGCGCCGGCGGCGCGGTCACGCGGTCGCGCCGCCGGCGGCTGGGAGCCGGGGACGGAGCCTCCACCGCGACGCCGGCCACCGTGGCGACCGCGTAGGCCGGCACCACGCCGCCGGACTCGCGGCGAATGCGCTCCGCCCGCTGGGCGTAGACGCGCTCGCGCTCCTTCCAGTGGGTGAGCACCGGCGAGGCGATGAAGATCGACGAATAGGTGCCGGAGGCCACCCCCACCAGCAGCGCGAAGGCGAAGTCCTTCAGCGTCTCGCCACCGAACAGCAGCAGCGCGCTGATCGGCAGCAGCGTGCTGAAGCTCGTGGCCAGCGACCGGGTCAGCACCTCCGACATCGAGCGGTTGACGATCTGCGAGAAGGCCGCCCGCGGCATCCGGGGCACGTTCTCCCGGATCCGGTCGAACACGATGATCGTGTCGTAGAGCGAGTAGCCCAGGATGGTCAGCAGAGCCGCGACCGTCGCGGTGGTCACCTCCCGGCCGGTTAGCGAGTAGACCCCGCTCGTGATCAGCAGGTCGTGCATCAGCGCGATCAGCACGGGGACGGCGTACTTCCACTCGAACCGCAGCGCGATGTACGCGGAGATCACCAGCAGCGAGGCGATGATCGCCAGTACCGCCGTGCGGGCGACGGTCTGGCCGAACGTGGGCCCGATCGACTGGTTGGAGAAGCTGTTGCCGACCCCGAAGCGCTCGTTCAGCGCCCGTCGCACCTCCTGCACCTTGGCGGGCTGCAGCTTGCCGGTCGCGATCTGGACCACGTTGCGGCCGAGCGCCGGGTTGTCGATCCGCTGGATCTTGGCGTCGGGGAAGCCCTGCGCCGCCATCACGGAGCGAACCTGGTTCTCGGTGGCCGGCCGCTCCAGCCCGGTGGTGATGCGGGAGCCCGACTCGAAGTCGATCCCGAAGTTGAGCCCCTTGCCGCCGACCGAAAGCGCGCCGACCAGCAGGATCACGCCCGACATCGAGAAGAACCATCTCGAGGCGCCCATGAAGTCGGCCTTCCAGCGATGGCGCTGCTCGCCCGCTCCCAGGGCCGAGGGTCGGGCCACCAGCCGGGAGCGGCTCATGTTGGCCAGGATCGCCTGGGTGGCGAGCACCGCGGTGAACAGGGAGACGATGGTGCCCACCCCCAGCGTGAACGCGAAGCCCTTCACCCCCGCGGTGGCCAGGATGAAGAGGATGAACGCGGTCATCAGCGTGACCACGTTGGCGTCGAGGATCGAGGAGAAGCCCTTCTTGTAGCCGGCGGCGATGGCGCGCGGGATCGCGTTCCCGGCGCGCACCTCCTCCTTGACCCGTTCGAAGATGACGATGTTGGCGTCGGCGGCGACGCCGATCGTGAGGATCAGGCCGGCGATACCCGGCAGCGTCAGCGTGATCGGGATGAGCTTGATAAGCGCGTAGAAGTAGAGCGCGTAGACGCCCAGGGCGGCCACCGCGACCACCCCCAGGACGCGGTAGAAGACGATCAGGAAGAGCGCGACCAGCGCCAGGCCGACGGCACCGGCGATCAGGCCCTGATGCAGGGCCTCGCGCCCCAGGGTGGCCGACACCTGCGACTGGGAGATCAGCTCCAGCTTGACCGGCAGCGCGCCGATCTTGAGGAAGTTCGCCAGGTCCTGGGCGCTCTGGATGGTGAAGCTGCCCGAGATCTGGGCGCCCGTCCGCCCGTCGATGCCGTCGGGATTCTGGTTGAAGTCGATGTAGGGACGCGACACGAGCTCGTTGTCCAGCACGATCGCGAAGTGCTGGAAGGCCGACTGGGCCGATTGCCCGGGGATCTGCTGGGCGACCCCTCGCTGGGCGATGCGCCGGGTGACGGCATGGAACTGATCGCGCCCGTGGGCGGTGAAGCTGAACGTGACGATCGGCTGGCCGCTGCCGCCGGGGCCGTTGTCGAAGTTCTGCTCGGGGTTCTTGAGGTCGGTGCCGCTCAGCGACGGGTCGTCGTTGAGCACGTACCAGCCGCGGTTGAAGTTCTTCGGCAGGGGGCGGGGCTGAGCCGTCCGATCGGGCTTCTCCGCCTGGACCACCACCGTGCCGGTGTGGACCTCCAGCACCTGCGAGGCGGCCGGCTGGCGCTGGCCCGGCAACTCGGAGAACAGGTCCGACCGCGCGTTCTCGGGTCCCGCGATCAGCCGGTGTGCGGGGTCGGCCGCGAACAGGAAGTACTGGTCGGAGGCGGTGTTGTTGGCGTCCGGATGCGCGGGGCGCTTGGAGGCGCGCACGACCGCGTCGTAGAGGTTGGGGATGGGTTGGTCGGTGACCAGGCGGTTGGTGGGATCCGGCTTCCCGTTCGGCCCGATGACGTTGGGCTCCCAGTCGTAGAAGAACAGCTGGGCGGTCTTGCCGACCTGGTTGATGGCGCGCGCGGCGTTCTTGACGTCCGGCAGCCCGATGTTGATCTGGTCGCGTCCCGAGCGCTGGATCTCGGGCTCCGCGACGCCCAGCTTGTCGACCCGCTGGCGCAGGATGTCCAGCGCCCGATCCATGGCCTGCGCGTCGACCGTGGGCTGCTGGGGCGTGGGCTTGGCCTGGTAGACCAGCTCCACGCCGCCCTTGAGGTCGAGCCCCAGGCGTGTCTTATGGGCCCGTACCGGCGTCCCCGGGATCCCGACGGCCACCAGCACCGAGGCCAGCATCAGCGCGACGACGGCGAGCAGGATGAAGCCGTTGCGGCGCCGGTCGGACATGCGAGGAGAGGGTACTGGCCGGTGCGCCTAGGAGTCCGGGGTCAGGACGACCAGGAGACCGCCGTCGTCATCGTAGGCCGGGAACAGGTCGGCGGTGGCCCGGGCGGGGAGATCGCCCTCGGCATGCACCTCGACCGGCTTCTGGCGGACCCGCACGCCCCACTCCAGCGCGGTGGCCACGTGGTCAGTCTCGTTCTCCCACCGCAGGCCCAGGACCTCGTTGACCGGCCGGCCGATGACCTTCTCCTCGCTGAGCCCGGTCAGCTCGCGCGAGCCCCGGCCCAGCCCGATCAGCCTGCCCTGCTGGTCGCAGACGAAGAACGCGGCGTTGGGAGCCGGGTAGTAGTCGTCCATGAGCTCGAACAGGAAGCCGAAGCCGCATTTCGCGCAGCCCTTGGCCTCGCGGCGGAAGCCCGCGGTGCGCTCGGCCGAGGTCGTGCGGTTGCCGCAGTTCGGACAGATGAACAGGTGCGCCATCGGCAGAGCAGGATAGAACCCGCGCGAGCCCGGTCACGCGGCCAACCGGCCCCGGGGCCGGGCGCGGCTCAGAAGAGGCTGGCCACCCGCGGGATCTCGAGCCCGAGATGCTCCCACGCGCGTCTGGTCGCAGCGCGCCCCCGAGGGGTGCGGTGGAGGAACCCGCGCTGCAGCAGGTACGGCTCGTAGACGTCGGCGAGCGTGTCCTGCTCCTCCCCCACCGCCACCGCCAGCGTCGACAGCCCGACCGGGCCGCCGCCGAACTTCGTGCAGATCGTCCGCAATATCTCGCGGTCGAGCCGGTCGAGGCCCGCGGCATCGACCTCGAGCAGATCCAGCGCGGCATCGGCGATGGTGACGTCGATGACTCCGCCCGCGCGCACCTGGGCGTAGTCGCGAACCCGCTTGAGGAGGCGGTTGGCCACCCGCGGCGTGCCGCGGCTGCGCTGTGCGATGGCCCGGGCTCCGTCCTCGTCGATCGTCGCGCGCAGGATGGCGGCCGAGCGAAGCACGATGCGGGCGAGGTCGTCCTGCGCATAGTGCTCGACCCGGTGCTGGATCCCGAACCGGTCGCGCAGCGGCGTGGTGAGCAGCCCGGCGCGGGTGGTCGCCGCCACCAGGGTGAAGGCCGGCAGATCGAGGGTGATCACCCGCGCGCCGGCTCCCTGGCCGACGGTGATCGGCAGCCGGCGGTCCTCCAGCGCGGGGTAGAACGTCTCCTCCACCGCACGCGGGAGGCGGTGGACCTCGTCCACGAAGAACACGCTGCGGGGCTCGAGCGCCGTCAGGAAGGCGGCCACGTCGCCCTTGCGCTCCAGGGCGGGGCCGGCGGTCTGCACGAACGGCGCGTCGAGCTCGGCCGCGATGATCTGGGCCAGCGAGGTCTTGCCCAGTCCCGGCGGACCGGCCAGCAGCACGTGGTCGAGCGCCTCCTCGCGGGCCACCGCGGCCTCCAGCGAGACCCGCAGCTGCGCCTTGACCGCCTCCTGTCCCACGAAGTCGTCCAGGCGCCGGGGACGCAGCGTGCGGTCGAGGTCGTCGTCGGCCAGCACCGCAGGGGTCTGGATGCGCGGCTCGGTCACCGCCGGGCCGCCCTCAGCGCGTGGGCGATCATCTCCTGTGCCGACTCGAGCTCGGCCGGCGTCTGGGCCACCAGCTCCTGGGCCTCCTGCGCCGAGAAGCCCAGCCCGACCAGCCCGTCGCGGGCCAGCAGCCGCGGGTCATCGCCGCGGGAGACGGTGATGGAGGCGTCGTCGGGGGCCTCGGCCACCTTCTCGCGCAGCTCGACGATGATCCGCTGCGCGGTGCGCTTGCCGATTCCGGGCACCGCCTGGAAGCGCCCGGCGTCGCCGGCCGCCAGGGCGCCGAGCAGCTCTCGCGGAGTCCCCGCCCCGAGCACCGCCAGGGCGACCTTGGGTCCCACCGCCTGGACGCCCAGCAGCATCAGGAACAGGTCGCGTTCCTCCTCGGCATGGAACCCGTACAGCATGAGCTGGTCGTCGCGCACGACCAGGTGCGAGTGCAGCGTCACGGGCTTGCCGGCCGCGGGCACGTGGCGCAGGGTCTCCGCGGACACCGCGAGCCGGTAGCCCAGGCCGCCGCAGTCGACGACGACGTGGTCGGGCCGGCGGACCGCGACGTCGCCGCGCACCAGCGCGATCACGCCGACACCGCCTCGCTGGCCGCCGCGAGCGGCGCATGCTGCGCGTGGCAGATCGCCACTGCGAGCGCGTCGGCGGCGTGCTCGCCTCGGGGCGCCTCTGCCAGCGAGAGCAGCGTCGCCACCATCCGCTGAACCTGCTGCTTGGCCGCCGCGCCCGACCCGCACACCGCGGCCTTGACCTGCTGTGGCGTGTAGGAGCGGCACGGGATGCCACGCTGGCCGGCGGCCAGGAGGACAACTCCGCGGGCCTGGCCGACGGCGAACGCGGTGCGGACGTTGCGGCCGAAGTAGAGCTGCTCGATGGCCACGGCCTCCGGAGCATGCGCGTCGAGCAAGCCGCTCACGCGCGCGTGGATCTCCGCGAGGCGGCGCTCCAGGGGCTGCCGGGCCGGGGTCGCGAGCACACCGCCGTCGCGCGCCAGCAGCCGCCCGCCCCGCGCCTCCACGACCCCGTAGCCGGTGCTGGCGGTGCCGGGGTCGATGCCCAAGACGATCATCTTCCGGGATTCTGCGCGGCCTCCCGGATGCCTCCCCGCGGGACGCCCGCGGTCAGCCCGCGGCTATCGCCTCCATCACCTCGGCGTCCACGTCGAAGTTGGAATGCACCGCCTGCACGTCGTCGACGTCCTCGAGGGCGTCGATCAGCGCCAGTACCGAGGCCGCCTGCGCATGCTCCAGGGGAACCCGTGTGGTCGGGCGCTGCACCAGCTCGGCCGACTCCAGCTCGACGCCGGCCTGCTCGAGTGCGGAGCGCACGGTCACCAGGTCGCCGGGCGCGGTTATCACCTCGAAGACGTCCTCGTCCACTCCGATGTCCTGCGCCCCGGCATCGATCGCCGGGATCAGGTCGTCCTCCGAGTAGCGGCCGGCATCGACCACGATGACCCCGCGCTTCTCGAACAGGTAGGCGACCGAGCCGGGCTCGCCGAGCGTTCCGCCGTGCTTGGTGAGCAGATGACGCACGTCGGAGCCGGTGCGGTTGCGGTTGTCGGTCAGCGTCTCGATCATGAGCGCCGCCCCGCCCGGCCCGTAGGCCTCGTAGACGACTGATTCGATGGCGCTGGCGTCGGCGCCCTCCCCGGTCCCGCGGGCGATCGCGCGCTCGATGTTGTCCTTGGGCATCGAGGCGTCGCGCGCCTTCTGGACCGCGGTGGCCAGGGCGGGATTCCCGTCCGGGTCCCCCCCGCCCTCGCGCGCGGCGACGGTGATGGCGCGTGCCAGCTTGGTGAACTGCTGGCCGCGACGGGCGTCGGTCGCCGCCTTGCGATGCTTGATCGAGGACCACTTCGAGTGACCCGACATGCCGGATGAAGTCTAGGCGGGCCCGGCTCAGCGCCGGCGGAGCGCCTCCTGGTGGGTGCGGTACCACTCGACGGTGCGCCGCAGGCCCTCCTGAAACTCCACCCCGGGCCGCCACCCGGTCAGCTCGGTCAGCTTGGTCGAGTCGACGTATTGGCGATCGATCTCCCCGTCGGGCGTGCCGACGCCGCGGATGTCGGGCTCGACCTCGGCGCCGGCGGCGCGGGCCACCAGCTCGACCACCTCGAGAACCGAGTGGGGTCGTCCGGTCCCGGCGTTGAACGCCTCGCCCCGGGCGCCCCCCTCGTCCAGCGCGCGGCAGATGGCGAGGTAGGCCGCCGCGGCGTCCTCGGCGTACAGGTAGTCGCGTTCCGGCGTACCGTCCGAGCGTATGACCGGTGCCCGCCCGGACAGCACGGCCCTCACGACCTCGGGGATGAGCCGCGACCCGTGCAGGTCGCCGCCGCCGTAGACGTTGGCGAAGCGCGTGACCGCCACCGGCAGGCCGTAGGTGTGCCAGTAGGCGCGGGCGATCAGGTCGGCCGCCGCCTTGCTCACGTCGTAGGGGAAGACGGGGGCGAGCGGCTGGTCCTCGCGGTAGGGGCCCGCCGCTGCGCCGTCGCCGTATGCCTTGTCGGAGGCCGCCACCACCACGCGCTCGACCCCGTGGCGGCGGCAGGCCTCGAGCACCACCCAGGTGCCGCGCACGTTGGACTCGAACGTCGAGACCGGAGAGCGCCGGCTGACGCCCACGATCGTCTGGGCCGCCAGGTGGAAGACCGTGTCGACCGCGTACGCGGCGAGCACCCGCTCGAGCAGGCCGGCATCGCGACAGTCGCCGTGGACCACCGTCACTCGTTCCTCCAGGCCCTCGAGCGCCAGGGCGGAGACCGGTGTCCGGTCGCGCTTGAGGGCCACGACGCCGGCGCCGGCGTCGAGGAGGGCCTTGATGAGCCAGCACCCGACGAGCCCGTAGGCGCCGGTGACGAATGCCCTGTGCCCCCGCATGGTCACCACACCTTCCATGGCGCCCGTCCCCCTCGCCACAGGTCCTCCAGGCGTGCCGCGTCCTTGTAGGTGTCCATGCATCCCCAGAACCCGGTGTGGCGGTAGGCCCCCAGCTCGCCGTCGCCGGCCAGGCCCTCAAGCGGCTCCCGCTCGAGCACGCTGGACTCGGTCACGTAGTCGAACACGCCGGGCTCGAGGCAGAAGAACCCGCCGTTGATCCAGTGCTCGGAGCGGGGCTTCTCGTGGAACCCGACCACGCGCCCCTGCGGCCCCAGCTCGGCCACTCCGAAGGGAAGCTCGGGTCGGACCACGGTGATGGTGGCCAGCCCGCCGTGCGCGCGGTGGTGGGCGGCCACGTCGGCCAGGTCGATGTCGGCGAGGCCATCGGCGTACGTCAACCAGAAGCTGCGGTCGCCGACCCGGTCCGCCACCCGCCGCACGCGTCCCCCGGTGGGTGTGTCGTCCCCGGTCGGGACGCATTCGATGCAGAGCCCGTTCCAGTCGGTGCTCGCCACGAAGCGCTCGATCGCCTCACCCTGGTAGCCGGTGCAGAGGAGGAATCGGCGCACGCCCTGCGCGGCGTAGATCTGCAGGACATGCCAGACGATCGGCCGGCCGCCGATCTCGACCAGGGGCTTGGGAAGCGAGCGCGAGTGCTCCTGGAGCCTGGTGCCGCGACCCCCGCACAGGATCACCCCCGTCCCTATGCCGTCGATGGCCATCAGGAGCGCGGATTATGCAGGGCATAGGATGCCCCCATGGCCTCCGGCACCGAAGTCGTCCGCCTCCCGCCCCACGTCTTCAAGGCCTACGACGTCCGGGGGATCTACCCCGACGACATCGACGGCGATGGCGCCGAGGCCCTCGGGCGCGCCTTCGCGCGCGTGCTCAGCGGTCTGGCCGGCAAGCCGGCGGCGCTGCTGCGCGTCGGCCTGGGCCACGACATGCGACTCAGCGCGCCCGAGCTGGCCGGCCGCTACCGTCAGGGCCTGGTCTCGGAGGGGGTGACGGTCCTGGACGCGGGGATGGTCGCCACCGAGGTGCTCTATTACCTGGTCGGCTCCAGGGACCTCGACGGCGGCCTGATGTGCACCGCCTCGCACAACCCGAGGGCCTACACCGGGGCCAAGCTGGTCAAGGCGGGAGCGATCGCGCTGTCGGGCGACGAGGGGATCCAGGACATGCGCCGGCTGCTCGAGGCCGGGCTGCCGGAGCCGCCGGGTGGAGGCAGGGTCGAGGAGGCGGTCGTCCACCACGAGTTCGAGCGCCATGTGCTCGGCCTGATCGACCCGGACGCGGTGCGGCCGCTGCGGGTGGTCGTCGACGGCGGCAACGGCATGGCGGGGCCGATGGTGGGACCGCTGCTGGAGCGTCTCGGGATCGATCCGGTGACCACCTACTGGGAGCCCGACGGCAACTTTCCCGACCATGAGCCCAACCCGCTGCTGCCCGAGAACCGCCGTTTCATCGTGGAGAAGGTGACGGCCGAGGCCGCCGATCTCGGAATCGCCTGGGATGGCGACGCCGACCGCTGCTTCTTCATCGACGACACGGCCCGGTTCGTCGACGGGGACTTCCTCGCCGCGCTGCTGGCCGACTCGATCCTGCGCAAGCGGCCCGGCGCGACCGTGCTCTACGACGTGCGAGCCAGCCGGGCGGTGGCCGACACCGTCGAGCGGGCGGGCGGCACGGCGGTGATCAACCGCGTCGGGCACGCGTTCTTCAAGACGCGGATGCGCGAGGTCGACGGCGCGTTCGGCGGCGAGGTGTCCGGCCACTACTACTTTCGCGACTTCTTCTGCGCGGACTCGGGCGCCATACCGGCGCTGCTGATCCTCGAGCTGCTGTCGGTCGAGGGCAGGCCGATGTCCGAGCTGCTGGAGCCCTACCGCAGCCGGTACTTCATCTCCGGCGAGATCAACTCCGAGGTGGACGACCAGCAGGCCAAGATCGAGGAGATCGCCGCCGCCCATCCCGACGCCCGCCAGTCGCGCCTGGACGGCATCTCGATCGATTACGACGACTGGCACTTCAACGTGCGGCCCTCCAACACCGAGCCGCTGCTGAGACTGTGCCTCGAGTCCCTGGTCTCGCGCGAGGACATGGAGCGCCGCCGCGACGAGGTGCTCGCGCTGATCCGCTCGTGACGGAGCGGCCGGGCGACGCGCTGGCGCGCGCCGCGCAGGCCGGCATCCACCGACTGTCCATCCCCACGCCGTTCGCGGTCGGGCGGGTGAACACGTACCTGATCGAGGACCAGCCGCTGACGCTGGTGGACTCGGGACCGAACTCCGGCAAGGCGCTCGACGAGCTCGAGCGCCAGCTGGACGCCCACGGGCACGCCATCGAGGACCTCGAGCTGCTGGTGATCACCCACCAGCACATCGACCACCTGGGACTGGTCGACATCCTGGCGCGACGGTCAGGCGCCGAGGTGGTGGCGCTCGACCTGCTGGCCGACTACGTCGGCCGCTACAGCGAGGACGCCGAGCGCGACGACGAGTTCGCCGAGTCGCTGATGCGCCGTCACGGGATCCCGGACGACGTGGTGTACGCGCTGCGCTCGGTCTCCCGGGCGTTCCGGGCATGGGGCTCGAGCACCCAGGTGACCCGGCCGCTGCGGGACGGCGAGCGGCTAGAGCTGCGCGACCGCGGCCTCGAGGTGCTCCACCGTCCCGGCCACTCTCCCACCGACACCGTGTTCTGGGACGCCGACCGTCGGATCCTGCTCGCCGCCGACCACCTCCTCAAGCACATCTCCTCCAACCCTCTGGTCGCCCGCCCGCCCGGCGCGCCGCCGGACGCCGAACGCCGCCCGCGGGCGCTGATCACCTATCTGGAGTCGCTGCGCGCCACGCGGGCGCTGCCGGCCGAGCTGGTGCTGGGCGGTCACGGCGAGCCGATCACCGACCACGTCGCCCTGATCGACGAGCGACTGGCCTTCCACGCCCGCCGGGCGGAGCGGATCTTCCGGCTGGTGGCCGACCATCCCCGCACCGCCTACGAGATCGCCCACGCCATGTGGGGCAACGTGGCCGTCACCCAGGCGTACCTCACGCTGTCGGAAGTGCTCGGCCACCTCGATCTCCTGGCCGCCGATGGACGCGTCAGAGAGCTCTCCGGGGACGGCCCGGTCAGGTTCGCGGCCGACCCCGACGGCCGGCTCCCGCCGGCGCGGCCCTAGGCCGGGCCGCGTCCGGTCTCCAGCTCAGACAGGTGCGCGACGTTGGCCCGGTCGTCCGGCTCGCGGCTCGCCTCCCCGCCGAACCAGCCATCGAGGATCTCCACCATTTCGGCGTCGGAGGTGGAGCGGAGGGACAGGGCGAGCACGTTGGCGTCGTTCCACCGCCGGGCGCCGGCCGCGGTGGCGGCGTCCGCGCACAGCGCCGCGCGGACTCCCGGCACCTTGTTGGCGGCGATCGAGGCCCCGGTGCCCGTCCAGCAGCAGACGATGCCCTGGTCTGCGCGCCCCTCGGCGACGTCCCGGCCGGCGGCCTCGCTCGCCCACGCCCAGTCGTCTCGCTCCTGGTCGGAGAGGGCGCCGTGGACGAGCGGCTCGTGGCCGCGGCGCGCCAGCTCGTCGACCACGGCCTCGGCTATCCCCGTGCGCTCGTCGGCCGCCACCGCGATCCGCATCGATCCAGTATGGCAGCGGCGGCCTGCGCTCCCGTGGGCGGCGCTACCAGGTGGTGAGCCGCTCGCGCTCGGAGCGGTCGACCGCGTCCTCCTCGTCCATGTTGCGCCGCGCCCGCACCAGGTAGAGCGGCCTGCGCTTGACCTCGTCGTAGATCCGGCCGACGTACTCGCCGATGATCCCCACCGCGATCAGCTGGATGCCGCCCAGCAGCAGGACGACCACGGTGATGGTGGTGAACCCCGGGAGGTAGGCCCCGATCACCTTGAGGGTGATGACCGCCGGGATGGCCAGGAACGCCACCATCGAGAACAGGAAGCCCAGGACGGTGGCCGCCTGGAGCGGCGCGTGGGAGAACGACGCGATCGCGTCCAGCGAGAAGCGAAGCATTCGCCCCAGCGTGTACTTGGTCTCGCCCGCGTAGCGGGGGTCGCGCTGGTAGCCGACCGCGGCCTGGGTGAATCCCACCCATACCGTCATGCCGCGCAGGTAGCGGCTGCGCTCGCGCATCGACAGCAGGGCGTCGAGCGCCCGGCGGTCCATGAGCCGGAAGTCTCCGGCGTCCTGCTGCAGCTCGATGTGCGAGAGGCTGGACATCAGGCGGTAGAACCAGCGCGCGGTGACCAGCTTGAATCGGGTCTCCCCCGCCCGGTGCTCGCGAACCGCGTACACGACGTCCGAGCCCCGCCGCCATTGCTCCAGCAGCCTGGGGATCACCTCCGGCGGATCCTGGAGGTCGGCATCGATCATCACCACCGCGTCTCCGCGCGCGTGGTCGAGCCCGGCGGTGATCGCGGTCTGATGGCCGAAGTTGCGCGACAGGTAGACCACGTGGACGCGTGGATCGTCGGCCGCCAGCCGGTCGAGGATCTGCGGGGTGGAGTCGGTGGAGCCGTCGTCAACCACGACCAGCTCGAACGGAATGCCGGCGAGGGCCCCGGTCACCCGCTGGTAGAACGCCTCGGCGGTCCCTTCCTCGTTGAACATCGGGGCCACGACGCTGAGCAGCTCCAGCGAGCGCGGCACGGGCAGGGGCGTCGGTTCCTCTTGGGTCGTCGCCATGCTTGATCAGGGGCGGCCGATGGCCCGCGCGGGGGCGGGGACGGCTGACCAGTCTAGACCCACGTCGGGCGGCGAACGCCGGCTTGCCGGGTCGGCGGGAGCGTCCGAAGCGGCGTCGCACCGGGGGTATCTTGGGCGCATGGCCGACGCCCTGGAGACGCAGGTCCGGCAGATCGGCCGCGAGCTGGCGGCCGGCATGCCGTCGACGGCGCGTCACCCGCTCAAGGCGCTCGACGACCGGGCCCTGCACCTCGCCTCGGAGGACGCTCAGCTGCGGGCCGCTCTGTTCCGCTTCGTGGACGTCGTCCCGGCCTGCCGCTCGCTCGACGACGTGGCTCGCCACCTGACCGGTTTTCTGGCGCAGGTCGACGAGCGCCCGCCTCCGCTGGAGGCCGCACTGCGCGTGGCCGACTCCAGACCGGGCCGGTCCGCGCTCGGCGCGGCCGCCGCGGCGGGCGTCAAGCACATCGCCCACCGCTTCATCGTCGGCGAGACTCCGCGGCAGATCGCGGGGACGCTGCGATCGCTGTGGCGCCGAGGTGTGGGCACCACCGTGGACCTCCTCGGCGAGGCGACGGTGACCGCCGGCGAGGCCGACGCGTACGCCCGGCGCTGCCGGGACGCCCTTCGGGACCTCACGGGCGTGTACGCCGGGCTGCCTCCTCGCCCGGCGCTGGAGCACGATGGCGTGGGTCCCGTGCCGCGCGCCAACCTGTCGGTCAAGGTCTCGGCGCTGACTCCGCTGCTGCGCCCGGACGCTCCCGAGCTCGGTGAGCGTGATGCGCTGGAGCGGCTTCGCGGGCTCGCCGGCCTCGCCGACGAGCTGGGTGCCCACCTGCATATCGACATGGAGTCGCTCGACTCGCGCGACGCGGTCCTCGACGTGGTCCTCGACCTGCTTTCGGAGCCGCGCTTCGCCGCCGGCCCGTCGGCGGGGGTCGTGCTGCAGGCCTACCTGCGCGACTCGCCCCAGCAACTCGAGCAGATCCTGGAATGGGCGCAGCGCCATTCCCGATCGCTTCCGCTCGTCGTGCGCCTGGTCAAGGGCGCCTACTGGGATCACGAGGTCATCGAGGCGCATCGGCACGGCTGGCCGACGCCGGTGTTCGAGGACAAGGCGGCGTGTGACCGCAATTTCGAGGCGCTCACCCGCCGGTTGCTCGACGCGCGCCCGGCGGTGCGGGTGGCGGTGGGCTCCCACAACCTGCGCTCCGTGGCCCACGCGATCGCCTACAACCGGCTGACCGGCGGCGAGGACCGCGACCTCGAGCTTCAGGTGCTGCGCGGGCTGGGCGACGAGCTGCAGGACGCGCTGGCCGCACACGGCCTGCGCGTGCGGGCCTACTGCCCGGTGGGCGACCTGGTGGCCGGAATGGCCTACCTGGTGCGCCGGCTGCTCGAGAACACCGCCAACGAGTCCTTCCTGCACGAGCGCGCCCGCGGGGCCGAGCTGGAGGAGCTGCTGGCGGCGCCGTGAGGGAGTTCGTCAACGAGCCGGTGCTCGAGCTGCGCCGCCCATCGGTCAGGGAGTCGCTGGGAGAGGCGCTCGCCGGGGTCGACGCGCGCCTGCCATTGCGGGCCGCCATCCTGATCGGTGACGACGAGGGCTCGGCGGAGGGCATCGAGTCGACCGATCCCGGGCACCCCGACCGCGTGGTGGCGCGCGCCGGCCGGGCGTCGGGAGCCGACGTGGAGGCCGCGGTGAACACCGCGCAGCGGGGGTTCGCGCCGTGGAGCGCGCGGCCGGCGGCCGAGCGCGCCGAGGCGCTGGCGGGCGCGGCCGCCCGGCTGCGGGAGCGCCGCGGGGACCTGGCCGCGCTCGAGGTCCGCGAGTGCGCCAAGCCGTGGGCGGAGGCCGACGCCGACGTCTGCGAGGCGATCGACTTCCTCGAGTACTACGCGCGCGGGGCGGTCGAGCTCGAGGCCGGCCCGCGTCTCCTCCAGGTGCCGGGCGAGCGCAACGAGATGCGCTACGTGCCGCGCGGAGTGGTGGCGGTCATCTCTCCGTGGAACTTCCCGATCGCGATCCCGGCCGGGATGACCGCGGCGGCGCTCGCCACCGGAAACGCGGTGATCCTCAAGCCCGCCGAGCAGTCGCCGGGCTGCGGCTGGGAACTGGCCCGCGCGCTGCGCGACGGCGGCGTGCCGGCCGACGCGCTCGCCCTTCTTCCGGGCGAGGGGGACGCGGGCGCCGCCCTGGTGCGCCATCCCGGCGTGCACACGGTCGCGTTCACCGGCTCGGCGGCGGTCGGCGTGGACATCGTCGAGGCGGCGGCGCGCACGGCGCCCGAGCAGCGGCACCTCAAGCGGGTGATCGCCGAGATGGGCGGCAAGAACTGCGTGATCGTCGACTCCGACGCCGACCTCGACGAGGCGGTCCCCGCCATCGTCTCGTCGTCGTTCGGCTATGCCGGCCAGAAGTGCTCGGCGGCGGCGCGGGTGCTGGCCCACGAGGCGGTGGCCGACGCGCTGCTCGAGCGGCTGGCCGGGGCGGTCGAGGTGCTGGTGGTCGGGCAGGCGGACGAGCTGGCGACCCAGGTGCCGCCGGTGATCGAGCGGGATGCCAGGGACCGGGTCGACGCGTATTGCGCCACGGCGGCCAGGGAGGGCACGATCGTCTGCCGGCGCGCCGACCTGCCGTCCGAGGGCTGGTTCTGCGCGCCGACGGTCGCCACCGACCTGCCCGACGGCTCCGCCGTCCTGTCCGAGGAGGTGTTCGGGCCGCTGCTCACGGTCGAGCGCGTCCCCGACGTCGACGCCGCCTGCCAGATCGTCGAAGGGTTGCGCTTCGGGCTCACAGGGGGCTTGTTCGCCCGCGATCCCGCCACCGTCGAGGCGGTCGTGCGCCGCCTTCCGGTCGGCAACCTCTACGTCAACCGCCCTATCACCGGCGCGATGGTGGGCCGCCAGCCGTTTGGCGGAAACCGGCTCTCGGGGACCGGAACCAAGGCGGGCGGGCCGCACTACCTCCTGCATTTCGTCGAGCCGCGCGTGGTGACCGAGAACACGGTTCGCCACGGCCTCGCGGTGTGAGGACGCGCCGGCGGGCGGGCTCAGCGCTCGCCGGCGTCCGTCTCGCGCACGCGCGCGAGGAAACGCTCGTGCACGCGCCGGTCCCCGCTGAGCTCGGGATGGAAGGCAACGACCGTCATCCCATCCTGGCTCGCGGCCACGGCGTGACCGTCGAACGAGGCCAGGACCTCGACGTCGGGGCCGTGCTCCTCGATCCACGGCGCCCGGATGAACACGGCGCGCAGCGGGCCGCCCTCGAGCCCCGAGATCTCGACGTCGGCCTCGAACGAGCGCAGCTGACGTCCGAACGCGTTGCGGCGCGCGCGTATGTCCATCAGCCCGAGGTGGTCGCGGTCGAGCATGATCAGCCCCGCGCAGGTGCCCAGCACGGGCGCCCCTGACGCGACCAGCGTGCGAATCGGGTCGGCCAGGGCCTCTCGCTCGATGCCGCGGGTCATGACCGTCGACTCGCCGCCGGGCACGATGAGCCCCTCCAGCCCGTGCAGGTCGGCGGGCACCCGGACCTCGCGCGGCTCGGCGCCCAGGTCGCGCAGGAGCGCGGCATGCGCCTCGAAGTCGCCCTGCAGGGCGAGCACGCCGACCACCGGCACCATCTTCGTCGCGCTACCAGCCGCGCGGCGACAGGAGCTGCTCGTCGGCCAGCTTGCGAGCCTCGAGGCTCTCCATCGCGCCGCCCAGCCCCTCGGAGGTCCGCGCCACCCGGTGGGGATCGCGGTAGTGGGTCGTGGCCTCGACGATGGCCCGGGCCCGCATCGGCGGATCCTGGGACTTGAAGATCCCCGAGCCGACGAAGATTCCCTGCGCGCCGAGCTGCATCATCAGCGCGGCGTCGGCGGGCGTCGCGATGCCGCCGGCGCAGAACAGGACGACCGGGAGGCGACCGTCGGTCGCCACCCGGCGGACGAGGTCGAGGGGGGCGCGCAGCTCGCCCGCCGCGCCCGCGAGCCCGGGCTCGTCGAGCGTCGTCAGCCGGCGGATCTCCGCGGTGATCGCGCGCATGTGGCGCACGGCTTCGACGACGTCGCCGGTTCCCGCCTCGCCCTTGGAGCGGATCATCGCCGCCCCCTCCGAGATCCGCCGCAGCGCCTCTCCGAGATTGGTGGCTCCGCAGACGAACGGCACCTTGAACTGCCACTTGTCGATGTGGTGGGCCTCGTCGGCGGGGGTCAGCACCTCGGACTCGTCGACGTAGTCGACCTCCAGCGCCTCCAGGACCTGCGCCTCGGCGAAGTGGCCGATGCGCGCCTTGGCCATCACCGGGATCGTGACCGCCTCCTGGATCGCCCTGATCACCACCGGATCCGCCATGCGTGCGACACCGCCGTCACGACGGATGTCCGCGGGCACGCGCTCCAGCGCCATCACCGCGGCGGCCCCGGCTTCCTCGGCGACCCGGGCCTCCTCGGCGGTGACGACATCCATGATCACGCCGCCCTTGAGCATCTCCGCGAGGCCGGCCTTGACCCGGAAGGTGGCTTCGTCGCGCATACCGGCAGGGTACTAACTGGCTCGGCAATGCCGGGCCCGGCGCGGGGCCGCGAGGTGGCGCTAGGTCGCCCGCTCGACGAGCTCGTCGATCGACTCGTCGATGTCGCGCGCCAGGCTCTCGGAGTCCGGCAGCGCCTCGCGGTCGGCGTAGAGACCGAAGAACGCCCCGCCCCCGCTCGTGTGCAGCCCGATCGACAGGGCGTGACGGTCGGCCAGCGGCACCACGGGATAGGCGCTCTCCAGCCGGCAGCCGAGCATGTAGAGCGGCTGCTGGGGCCCGGGGATGTTCGAGATGGTGAGGTTGAACGTCCGGTCGCTGGCGACCATCCGAGAGGCGACCTGCGCAAGCGGCCCGGGGACGTAGGAGAGCGCCCGCAGGACCCGCTGCGCACCCTGGGGTTGCCCGGCGCGCTTGCGGTCGCTGGTCGCGCGATGGATGTCGTAAAGGCGCATGACCGGGTCGGGCTCGTCGCACGGGAGGTCGACGAAGATGAACGAGATGTGGTTGCCGAGCTCGCCGTTGGACCCGTTGTCGCGCACGTTCACCGGGACCATGGTCTTCAGCGGGACGGCGGGTTGCCCCTGGCGCTGCAGGAAGCGGCGCATCCCGCCCGCGCACGCCGCCAGGACCACGTCGTTGACCGTGGTCTGGAAGTGCGACTTGACCCGGCGAAGGTCGTCGAGCGGGCGCTCGAGCAGCGCCAGGTGCCGCAGCGGCGAGCTGGGCTGGTTGAGGGTCCCGATCGGCGTCGCCGGGCGCAGCGAGGCGCCCAGCGCGCCGACCACGCGGCGCGCCTCGGTCGCCGCCGACAGCAGCCGTCGGGGCGAGCGCATCACCCCGGCCGGCGCGCTCAGCAGCGCAAGCTCCTGGCCCACCCGGTCGCGCACGGCGGAGCCCAGCCGCTCGAGCGTTCCGGGCGCGGGCTCGGGGCGCCACGAGTCACCCTCGCCGGGCTCGGGCTCGGGGGTCGGGTCCAGGACCAGCGACGCCAGCTCGACCGCCGCGATCCCGTCCACGAGGCAGTGGTGCGCCTTGCCCACCAGCCCGATCCGGCCGTCGGGCAGGTCGGGGGCGATCCACATCTCCCAAAGGGGGCGCTCGCGGTCGAGCGGCACCGACATGACCGAGTCGGCCAACTCGCCCAGATCCGTGGTCTGGGCCAGTCGCACGTGGCGCGTGCAGTCGAACCCCTCGTCGTCGACCCACACCGGCTCGTGCACGCCGAGCGGCACGTGCGCCAGCCGCTGCCGGTAGCGAGGCGCCCGGCACAGCCGGCTCTCAAGGTGCTCGCGCACCTGCTCGAAGCTGGGCGGCGAGCCCCGGGCGGGTGGCGCGAAGGTCGCGACCCAGCCGACGTGCATGTGTGCAGTTGGGCTCTCCACCTCCAGAAACGAAGCGTCCAGAGCGGAAAGGCGAGCGGCGGACATGGTCTCCCCCTGTTGTCGCTGGCGAGTGCTCGACGCGGCAGTCGCTGCCGCTACTCGGCCCTCCATGAACGTCCCCCCGTCGGAACGCACTGACGCAATTTGACGCGCGCCCCTCAAACGCGGGTAAAGAAGTCGCTAAGGGCGGCGGTAAACCGCTGTGGGCGTCGCCCGCGGCCGGGGGCTACTTGAGCCGGAAAGCCTTGATCCGGTGCTCGTGCTGGTCGGCATCGCGCGCATAGACGCCGAAGGCCAAGGCCTGGATGGCGCTCAGCAGGCCGACGTGCGAGCGGACGAAGGCCGGGGTGTTGGAGGAGTAGTAGAGGGTGATGTGCGACAGCCTCGACACCTCCGAGAGGGTGGCGTCCGCGACCGCCACGGTGGCGGCCTTGCGATGCCGGGCCAGCTTGACCGCCCGCAGCACCAGTGGATGAGGCCGCCCGGCCGACAGCGCGATCACGACCGTCTCCTCGTCGATCCGACTGAGCCGGCCGAGCGCCTCCTGGGACGGGCTTGCCACCAGCTCGGCGCGCATGTCCAGGAGCATCAGCAAGTGGCGCAGATACGAGGCGAAGAACGCCATCTGGTCGGTGCCGGCGATCAGGATCTTGCTCGCCCCGACGACGGCGTCGATCGCCGCCTCGACCTGCGAGCGCGAGACCTTGCGCGCCGTGTCCTCGAGGTTGACGTGGTCGGCCGCCAGCGCCGACTCGTACTCGTTCTGGTCGAGCGAGAACAGCGGTGCCGCCACCGCAATGCCCGGTCCGGCGGCGGGGCGCCGGCGGTACTCGTCGCGGGCCGCCTGCTGGAGCTCGGGGAACCCCTCGAAGCCCAGCGCCTGAGAGAAGCGCACCACCGTCGAGGAGGAGGTGTTGGCGCGGCGCGCCAGGGACTCGGCGGTTTGGAAGGCCGCTTCGTCGAGGTGGTCGACTATGTACTGCGCCACGTCCTTCTGCGAGCGCGAGAAATCGTCGAAGCGGTCGCGGATGTAGGCGGAGAGCGTCTGGTGCCCGTTCAGCTGGGCGGGCTCGGAGACGGCGGAGGACGCTCGCGACATCGCGAGCCTCCTTTTCGCTACCGCGGCACGCGTTCCTTCCGGGCCGCTCCGCGCCGCGCTCGTCCGCCGGCGCGAGTTTGGCGAGCCGGCGCAGCGGGGATCTGACCAACATGAGGTATGGAGGAGGTTCCGGGCTGCTGACCATCGCCTACTTGGTGATCGGGGCGATCGTCGCCGGCACCCATCACTATTTCGTGCACGTGGGCACGCTGCAGACGGTCGTCTCGGCGGTGCTGGCGGTGCTGCTCTGGCCGCTGCTCCTGCTGGGGGTCAACCTGCACGTCCACTTCTGATCGGCGACGAGGGTTCCGCCCCGCGACGCCGAATCTCGCCGGCATGCACCAGGTACTCGGAATGCTGGCCGCGTTCGCCCTCGGGATCATGCTCTTCGGGGCGCTCACCCGCGCAGTGGTGCTGCGCTTGGGGCTTCGGTGGCGTGACGCGCTGATGTACTTCGGCGTCCTGCCGTATCCGGACGACCTCCTCAGGTCTCGCCAGCGGCCGGCGCGCCGCGAGCCCTGACCCGGCGCGACCGCCACCACCCGCCCCCCCCCGCTCAGGTGGGAGCTCCGCCTCGTGGCGCGGGCAGCCTCTGGTCCCGGGCGAGCACCGCGGCGAACAGGTCGCCGAGCCGCTCCAGCCGGTCGATGACGTCGCCGGCCAGGAAGACGAGCGGCGTCGCGTCGGGCGCTGCGGCCGCCCGCTCGACCTCGTTCCAGCCGACCGGGGTCGACACGGTCGGCCAGTCGGCGGCGCGCAGCGAATAGGGAGCGACGATCGATCTGCGGGCATGGTTCTGCGCCCAATCCACCGGGACCAGTCCAGCCCGGGACGACTTCCCGGCACTGTCGGTGACCAGCTCCGGGTGCTCTCGCGCGAGACGCCGGGTCATCGCACGCGCGAACGGCCGGGTCTCGTCATAGGTGTGCGAGACGTCGACTGGTGCGTAGACGTGGAGCCCTCGCGAGCCCGAGGTCGTGGCGGCTGCGCAGCTCGGACGTGATCGCCGCAGCGAAAGGCCAGGCAGCGAAATCCGTCCCACTTGGGGTCGTAGAGGAACCCTTCGCCGGGAAGCTCGCGGGTGAGCCGGCCGAGCATCGGCTTCAGCGGCGGAGAGACGGCGATATCCATGACCGACTTACCGTAGCCATCGGGCCACGCGATCCCGCGGGCACTTCGTTTGCCCGGACCGCGCCCGGGTACCGGTTGGTCTACCGATGCCTCGGTCCGACGTTCCGGACGCCAGCGCGTTCGTGCCCGAGCGCCCGACGCTCAAGCGCCTGCGCGAGTCGGCGGCGGACTGCCGTGGTTGCGGCCTGTGGCAGGACGCCACCCAGACGGTGTTCGGCGAGGGCCTCAAGCGCGCGCGGATCATGATGGTCGGCGAGATGCCCGGCGACCGCGAGGACCTGGCCGGGCGCCCGTTCGTCGGGCCGGCCGGCCGCGAGCTCGATCGCGCGCTCGAAGCGGTTGGCATCGACCGCCGCGACGCGTACGTGACCAATGTGGTCAAGCACTTCAAGTTCACTCCGAGGGGCAAGCGCCGCATCCACCAGCGCCCCAAGCAGCAGGAGATCACGGCCTGCTACCCGTGGCTGGAGGCGGAGCTGGCCCAGGTCCGGCCCGACGCGCTGATCCTCCTCGGCAGCACCGCGGCCAAGGCGCTGCTCGGGAGCGGCTTCACGCTGTCGCGGCACCGCGGCGAGCTGCTCGACTCGCCACTCGCCCCGATCGTGACCGCCACGGTCCATCCCTCCTCGATCATCCGCTCGCCCGACGACGAGTCGCGGCACCTGGCCCGCCGAGACTTCACCGAGGACCTCAGGGTCGTGGCCGAGGCCGTCGCGGTGAAGTCACGGCAGGCGAGGCAGGCGGCGTGACGGCTGCGGGCTAGCACTGAAGTGGCGAGCGGGCCCGGCGGCGCCATCGGCCTCGGACCGTCGTCTCGCTACCCTCCGCGGCATGTGTCGCAACATCCACACGCTGCACAACTTCGAGCCCGCCGCGACCGACGAGGAGATACGCGCCGCCGCGCTGCAGTACGTCCGCAAGGTGAGCGGCTCCACCAGGCCCTCCCAGGCCAACGCGGAGGCGTTCGACCGCGCCGTGGACGAGATCGCGCTCGCGACGGCCACGTTGCTCCGCGATTTGGTCACCACCGCGCCGCCCAAGGACCGCGACAGGGAAGCGGCCAAGCGGCGGGAGCGGGCTGCGCAACGCTTCGCGGCCTGAGCCGGATTTGATTCGGTCTCGCGGGGCGCCCGGCGGCGCCTAGGACCCGCTGGTCCAGACCACTCCGGCGACACCCGGCGCCAGCCGGCCGGTGGACACGCCGGTGTGTGCCCAGGCCCGACGCCCGACCGGGGCTCGGGTTGCCGGCTCGGCGGCCTCGTGACGTGCGGCGATCAGCCGCCGGCGAAGCGCTTCGGCGTCCTGGCGCCGATCCGCGAGCCGCTCCCTGAGCCGATCCCGGACCGACTCCAGCTCGGCGGTCCCGAGGATGTGGCCTTGACCGCGGCCGCCGGAGGATGCCGGCTCGCCGGTGGCTCCCTCGACGTAGGCGAGCTCGCGCTCGAGCGCAGCGATCTCGGCGCGCAGCTCCCTGCGGTGCGCACGCGCGTCGCGCCGGGGTCGCGCCCCCGCCTGGGTCGGCGACCGGGAACCCGGTGGCTCGCGGCCGACGGAAGGGTCCACAGCCGCGTCGGGGTGGACGAACATCGCCGCGGCGACGTCCCGGGGATCGACCCCGGCACTGCGCGCGCGCGTCGCGGCGTCCGCGGCGATGCTCGCCAGCTCGCGCTGGGCGGCCGCCCGGTCGGCCACGAACGTGCCGCGTCCGTGCTCGGAGTGGATCAGTGCGTCCTGCTCCAGACGGCGGTACACGGCGCGAACGGTGTTGACGTTGACTTGCGCGGCCGCCGCCACTTCCCGAACGCCCGGCAGGCGTGAACCGGGCGCCAACTGGCCGGTCGCGATCAGGGTTCGCAGCTTCCAGGCGAGCTGGGTGGCCAGCGGCAGGTCGCTGTCGCGATCGATCGAGAGGTCGAGCGTGCTCATGGAATCCACGCCCAGGTCGAGAATAGTGCGATAACACACTATACATCAGGTGGGTCGCCAATGTGCTGTTTGACAGGACCTGTTCGCGGTGATACCTATCGGTGTACTAGATCACTACATCGCGCCGGGGGGATTTCTCGGCTCTCAGGCTCGACGCGATAGCCCGGAGACAGGAATCCGCCGGTCGAGGAGGCCACAGGATGGTTCGTACTGTCGCTGACCGCGCGTTTCTTCCAACCAAGAACCTGTTGGAAGAGGTCGGTGACATGATGATCTTGACCGGCAAGACGGTGGTCAGCGCCCTGCGCCCGCCCTACCCCTACGGCGGGGAGTTCGTCGGCCAGTTCCTGTTCGCGCTGAAGCTGTGCTGGTTTCCCCTGCTGGTCTCCACGGTGGCCTTCGGCTACGGGGCGCCGGGCCTGCAGGCGGCCAACTTCCTGGTCCTGTTCGGCGCC
>JBJMKZ010000012.1:0-2930 GCA_045805565.1 Solirubrobacteraceae bacterium
CCACGACCGCCTCAGCGTGCGCACGCCGATGCAGTGGACTCCGGACCCCAACGCGGGCTTCACCACCGCCCCGGCCTCCCGGCTCGTTCGCCCCCTGGCGGACGGCAAGTTCGGCCCCCGCCGGGTCAACGTCACCGACCAGCACCAGGATCCCGAGTCACAGCTGTCGTGGATGCGCCGGCTCATCCGCCTGCGCCGGGAGACACCCGAGCTCGGGTGGGGCGAGTGGCGCCTGATCGAGACCCGCGCCGGGAGCCTGTTCGTCCACCGCTGCGACTGGCAGGAGAGCACCGTGATCGCCGCCCACAACCTCGGGCCGCGCCGGGTCGAGGCCAAGCTGAGCGCTCAGGACATCGGCGAGTGCGAGGCGATCGACGACCTGTTCGAGGGGCGCGTCGAGCATCCGCGCTCGGACGGCTCCTACCGCCTGGCCCTCGAGGGCTACGGCTATCGCTGGCTGCGGCTGCGCCGACCCGGGCAGCGCCCGCGCTTCTAGGCGGGCTCGCGCGCCCGGGCCGGCGTCCGCGTTTCTACTGCGGACCTACTCGGTGTGGTCGATCCAGGTGACCCGCCACAACCCGGCGTGGGTGCAGCTCCAGTACTGGGAGCGGATCCCGCCCGGCTCGGTGATCGGGCGATGCAGGCACGACCAACCCGGCAGCGGGTGGGCGTCCCTGCTCGGAGGGAGGGAGAAAATCGCCTGCGCCACCCGCCGCGCGGTGAGGCAGGTGACGCGGTAGGCGTGCAGCTGGTGTTGCGTGGGCTGAGGCGGGACGCAGCTGGTGAAGGTCGGGCCCACCGCCCGGCAGCCCAGCAGCAGGTCCCGGCGAACCGCGAACGGCACGATCCCGCAGCCGACGTCGACAGTCCCGACGTCGCGCAGGCGCCATCCGATTCCCGCCCGGCTCAGCACCACCGTCGCCGCCTCGACCGCGCGCCCCGGTCGGGGCATGATCCGCGCCCGGGCCCACGGGCCGACCGTCGACACCCTCATGGCGGTCACGAAGTAGGCGTCGTCGGGCACGTGGACGGTGAGCGGCGAGGTGTGCACCGTGACGCCGATCCGGGCCGCCTCCAGCGCCGTGGGCGCCCGCGACGCCCAGGCCGCCTGCGGGGCCATCAGTGCCCCGAGCGCGACAACGAGACCCAACCCAAGCCGCGCCCGGCGGCCCCGCCCCTGCATGCACCCCGTCCAAGTCATCATCGATCCTCCCGTCCGTGTCAGAGCGCAGACCCTAATGCCCGGAGGTCGCAAAAGGCAACGGACAGGCTCGATGGTCTAGACGGCCATCGCGCGCAGCACCCCGCAGGGGAGGCGCACTGCGGTGGGCGATACTGGGAGATGATGGCCAAGCAGGAGTCCGTCGAGGTCGTCCGCGCGATCTACGACGCGTACAACCGAGGCGACGCCGACGGCATCGTCGAAGTGACGGATCCGGAGATCTGCATCGAGGACCATGGCGTGATCGATGGCGCGAGCTACCGGGGTCGAAGCGGCGTGCTGGAGTTCCTCGCCTTCCAGAGCGAGAGCTTCCGCGAACAGCATGTCGAGCTGGAGGAGCTCGTCGGCGTCGGCGGCGCCCTGCTCGCCGTCATCCACCTGAGCGCCGAGGGATCCGCCAGTGGGGCGCCGGTCGGGGGTCGCTTCGCCCACGTGTGGGAGCTCGAGGAGGGACTGATCCGACGGTTGGGGATCTACTCCAACAAGGAGGAGGCCCTCGAGGCCGTAGGGCTGCGCGAGTAGGCGCGGGAGGTCTCAGTCCACCCTGAGGAGGACGCCCTCGTCGGGCCCGAGCACGAGTCGGTCGAGCCGTAGCTCGCCGGGCTGGCGGGCCGGATCGGTCGAGAGCTCGAGCCGCGCCGCACCGGTCAGGCCGGTGTTGACCGCCACCTCCTGCGACGAGAAGTTGAGCGCCACCGCCGCGCGCTCCCCGGGCGCCTCGCGCAGGTAGGCGAGGACGTCGGGAGCGTCGACGTCCAGCAGCAGCTCGCGTCCGCCCTGCAGCGCCGGCGAGCCGCGCCGCTGCCAGATCAGCCGGCGGTAGAGCGAGAGGGTCGAGGCCGGGTCGGCAGCCTGGGCGGCGACATTGGACGCCTCGCTGTCGGGGGCGAACGGCAGCCACGGGCGGCCGGTGGTGAACCCGCACCCCGGTCCCGCGACCGACGGCGCCTCCCAAGCCAGCGGCGCGCGCTGCGGGTCGCGGCCGTCCACGTCCACCATCATCTCGGGGGCAACGACCGCGTCGCGCATCCCCAGCTCCTCGCCCTGGTAGAGGAACGGCGTGCCCCGCAGGGTCAGCAGCAGCATCGCGGCGACCCTCGCGCGCGCGGCGCCGCGGCCGTCGGCGTCGTAACGGGTGGCCGCCCGCGGGTGGTCGTGGTTGTTCAGGCACCAGGCCGGCCACACGTCGGGCTCGGCTAGCTCGGTGAACTCGGCGATCACGTCGCGGAACGCCACCGCGCTCCATGGCTGCTGGAGCAGGGAGAAGTTGTGGACCATGTGCAGCTCGTCGCCCGAGTTGACGTAGCCCAGCAGCGTTCGCTGGTCGTCGGCATAGACCTCGCCGACCGCGAAGCGCTCGTCGTACTCCTCGAGCACCCGGCGCAGCCGGCGCAGGCGCTCGTGGACGGTCGGCCAGTGCTCTTGGTGGGAGCGCCCGCGCTCGTTGTCGCCCAGCCCCGGGTCCTTGCCGAGCTTGTAGACCGCGTCCAGGCGAAAGCCGCCGGCGCCCCGCTCCATCCAGAAGCGCAGCACGTCGAACATCGCCGCCTCCAGCTCCGGGTTGTCCCAGTTGAGGTCGGGCTGCTGGGCCAGGAACGAGTGCAGGTACCACTGCGCGGTCTCCTCGTCCCAGGTCCACGCCGGGCCGGCGTCCTTCCACGCGGTGAGCCAGTTGTTGGGCGGGCCGCCCCCCGGGCGCCCGCCGCGC
>JBJMKZ010000013.1:0-19168 GCA_045805565.1 Solirubrobacteraceae bacterium
CGGTCGCGGTGGTGGCGGCGCGACGGTAGGCGGCGTTGAACGCTGGGCGTGGCAGCGAGCGCCGCTGCGTGGGATCCACCAGCGCATACATGGCCGAATAGTCGCCGCGGTGCCACGCGCGGGCGAAGCTCTCCGCCACCGAGCGCCCGTTGTCGCTTCGGAAGTGCAGCAGCGCCAATCCGGCCCCGATTCCCACGATCGCCGCGATCGCCATGATCAGCGGGGTGGACGGGATCTCGGGACGCCGCCGACGGGTCGCGAACGTGGCGCGCCGGCTTCGCCGGCCACGCCGTCGGTGGCGAGTCCCTCGCCCGGGCTCCAGGTAAAGGGGCGCTGGCGTCACAACCGGTGGTCTGGCTCGCTCACGGGTCGCAGCATATTGGGGCCGCCGCGTCGCGACGTCTCCGCGGCACTTCGCGGTCAACGCCGCGGGCGGGGCGGACCCTCTGAATCTTCGGCGAGCGGCGCGGGCTGGCTCTCGGGCTCGCCCGGCGGTTCCTCGCCCTCGAGCTCCGCGTCCTGGCGGCGCTTGGCCTCGCGGCTGTCGCGCGCGCGTGTGCGGGTCTCGGCCTCGGCGGGCTGTGATCCGGCCCGCCTCAGGATGCGCTGGCGATCCTCGTTGCTCATGGCGCGCTGTTACCCGGGCCCCGAGCACGGAAACGCCCAGGTCAAGCCCGTCCGCGGCCCTCCGGGGTGAAGCTGCTCCAGACGGTCGAGGCCGGAGCCCCCAGGTCGGCGCCGTCGTGCAACTCGAGCCGCACCACCCACTTGACCCACTGGAAGCCGCGCCGGCCCGGCGCCACGAGGCGGGCGGGAGCCCCGTGCCCGTGCGAGAGCGGCTCTTCGGCCACCGTCGTGGCCAGGAGCAGATCGTCCGCCTCGGCCAGCGCAAAGCTCCAGCGATAGCCGGTGTGCGAGATCACCCGCACGTGCCGCGCCTGGGGGAGAGGTTGCGCCCGGGCGATCAGGCTCCCGAGCCGGATCCCGCGCCAGCGCTGCCTCGAGTAGAAGCCGCCGGTGCAGTCCAACGTCGCCACCAGCTCGTCGCCCGCGTCCAGCTCGCGGGCGCGGAGCTCGAGGGGCCGGCGAACCAGGCCGGCGACCCGCAGGCGGTAGTCGCTCCCATTCAAGTCGCGCGGCGAGTCGGCCACCCATGACGTGGTGGGGAAGTCGTTCCCGCCCGACGGGGTCTCGTAGGAACCGGTGAACCGGCGCCGGGCGCCCGGCCACCCGAGCGCCCGGGCCAGCGGGCGCTGGAGCCACCAGACGGCGGCGCCGCCCGCCGCCACCCCGACCGTGCGCAGGAACTGCCGCCGGCTGGCCAGATCCCGCCTGCGCGGACGCCGCGCCCGACGTCCGAGATGAAGCGCGACGACGCCGGTGAGCCCCGCCCCCAGAGCCGTGTGCCAGACGAGCAGGCTGTATCCGCCCAGGTAGCTGGCGCCCGCCGAGCTCCAGAGCCAGCCGGAGGCGAGCGTGGACGCGACCAGTCCGAGGGCTGCCAGACCCGCCGCCGTCCAGCTGTCCCAGCGCGCGGGATTCAGCACTCGAGGCCAGACCCGCCGCAGCTTCCAGGCCAGCACCAGTGCCAGAGCGCCACCGCCCGCGGCGTGGACGGCGAACACCCAGGCGTCCTGGCTGCCGCCGCTGAACCAGGTCAGCAGGCCGGTGCCAAAGAGCAGCGACACGAGGAGGGCAAGGCTCCAGTCGGTGCCCCGAGGCGTCACTGCGACGAGTTTAAGCGCCGATCATTACAACCTGGTGATGTGGTCCGCCGGCTGGTGCGCGCGGACCGGCCGCATCGCCGGGTCAGGGCCTATGGGAAAGCTTGCCCGGCTCGTGCGCCGTGGGCGGGTCCGACCGGGCGGGTGGCTCGACCGACCGCCCGGGCGCGTCACCGGAGCTGCCGGGAGCCCCCGGGCCGGACCCGGGCGTGTGGCCCGACCGGCCGAGGGAATGTCCCGGTCGGCGCGGGGAGCTCCGGCCGCGCGTCGGAGTCCCGGTGGCGCGGGCGCTGACGCCGGCGCGGCGCCCACCCGAGCGTCCGCGTGCGACGCGGCCGGCGGCGGGCGCCGCCCGCGCAGCCTCGTGCGCGCGAGCCGACGACCCGGCCCGATGAGCGGCCGTGGCGGGTAGTCGCCGGGCGGCGATGCGGGCGGCAGGGACCCGAGCCGCGCGGGTCACGCCCCACGACCACTGCCCGGAAGCGGACGGGGCCGGCGCCGCGGCGGCCGCCCGCGGGGAATCGTTTCGCAACTCGCTGCGCAGCACGATCGCGCCCCCCGTCCCCGCGCCGGCCGCGATCAGACCGACCGCGATCAGCTTTCCCGCGCCGCCGCCGCCGAGCCCCCCGAGCGCGCCGGCACCGACCACCGCTCCGCCCCCGCCACCGAGCCCCGCGCCGGCCAGGATGCTGGTCTTGAGCCCGGCGCTCGGGACCACCGGCAGCAGGACGGCCATCGCCCGTCGCTGGCGGCGCACCTCGGCCTCGAACGCCCGGCAGCCTGCGCACTGACGTACGTGCCGCCGCAGCGGGCCGCGCCGAAGCGCGCCCCCGGCCAGGGTCGCCAGCTGTTGGCGTACCTCGGAGCAGGGGGTCTCGCGCGCGCGACGGCTGGCCGCGAGTGAGCCGCGCGCCTGGAACACCAGCGCCTTCACCTTCTCTCGTGGGCAGCCGACGGTCGCGGCGATCTCCGCGTGCGACAGCGAGCCGAGCTCGGCGAGGACGAGGGCGGCGCGCTGGTCGTCCGGCAGGCGGGCGAGGTCGACGAGCATGTTGCGGAGGTCCTCGCGCTGCTGCACCTCGGCGGCCAGCCCGTCGGTCGCCGGCTCGGCGTCGTCGAGTGGCAACTTCTCGCGCCGCGCCCGCAGGATGGAGAGACACTGGTTGCGCGCGATCGCGTAGAGCCAGGGACGCAGCCGGATCGGCTTGGTCGAGGAGACCAGGTCGCGGTAGGCGCCCAGGAACGTCTGCTGGAGCGCATCCTCACCCTCCTCGCGACTGCCCAGCATGTGCCGGCAGAACGAGAGGAGCGGGCGGTCGTAGCGGTCGACGATCGCCTCGAAGGCTCGCTCGTCCCCGTCGCGCACTCCCGCCACCAGCATCTCGTCGCTGCCCAGCCGACGCCACGACGGGACCACGAGGCGGGACGGCTGATGGAGAGTCGACGCCTCGATGCCTCGATTATGGTCGTGATGGCCGCCAACATCTACCCGGGGGGCCGCGATAGGCGCGAAACGCGCCCGCGCCGGTTGCAACGCGCCCGGCCCGGCGAGGTTGGCGCTTGAGGGGCGGACCGCTATGCCGACCCGCGGTGCGGGAGAATGCGCACTCGCCATGCCGCTGCTGCCCGCGCGATGGCTGTATCGCCGGCTGGGGAAGGCGTACCCGGCCAGCTTCTTCGTGGTGCAGCTGATCATCGGCACGCTGGTGACCGCCGGCACCGTGCTGCTGGTCACCCTCTTCTATCCCGCCACCGCGCGGGAGAAGGTCACGCTGCTGGCCATCACCGAGGCGCTGACCGTGGCGGGACTGACGTTCGGGTTCACGATGGCTTTTCCGCGGCTGCGGCCGCTGGTGGCGTGGATCGCCGGCCGGCGGGACCGGGAGTCCTCGCTTCAGGCATGGGACGCGGCGGTGAACCTCCCCAGCCGGATCTTCCGCCGCTACGTCTGGCTCCCCTGCGTGCTGGTCGGGATCCCGAGCGTGGTCACGGTGGTCGTCGTGCTCGACCTGAGATGGACCGCGCTCGCGCCGCTGCTGGTGGCCGGCCTCGTCGCGGCGCTCTACGCCGCCGTCTTGCAGTACTTCGGGATCGAGATCGGCATGCGCCCGGTGGTGGACGACATCGTCAGGGTGCTTCCCCGCGGCTTTCACTTCGAGCGTGTGGGGTTGCCGCTGCGGGTGAAGCTGCTGACCATCCTCCCGCTGATGAGCGTCATCACCGGCCTGGTGGTCGCGGCGCTCGTCGGCGGTCAGAACCTGGGGCTCAGCGTGCTGATCACGCTGGCGGTCGCGTTCTCGATCTCGCTCGAGCTGACCCTCCTGCTGTCGGACTCGATCTCGCGCCCGATGTCGGCGCTGCACGACGGCATCCGCGACATCGAGCGTGGCGAGTACGACGTACAGATTCCGGTGACCACCAGCGACGACCTGGGCGAGCTGACCGACGGCTTCAACCGGATGGCGGCCGGGCTCGCCGAGCGCGAGCGCCTCCGGGAGGCATTCGGCACCTACCTCGACAGGGAGGTGGCCGAGTACATACTTCAAGAGGGGATCAGCCCGGCCGGGGTCCAGGTGGAGGTCTCGATCCTGTTCTGCGACGTTCGCGACTTCACCGGGTTCGCCTCCGACGCCGAGTCGCCCGAGGAACTGGTCGCCACGCTCAACCGCCTGTTCGAGGCGGTCGTGCCGGTCGTGGCACGTCACGGGGGCCACGTGGACAAGTTCGTGGGCGACGGGGTGCTCGCGGTGTTCGGCGCGCCCGAGGCGTATGCCGACCACGCCGATCGCGCCCTGGCGGCCGGGTGCGAGATGGTGGAGGCGGTGGAGGGTGGCGCCGCCGGGCCCCTGCGCGTGGGGGTGGGCATCAACTCCGGTCCCGTGGTCGCGGGCTCGATCGGGGGGGCGGGGCGTCTCAACTTCAGCGTGATCGGCGATGCGGTCAACGTCGCCGCGCGTGTGGAGAAGGCAACCCGGGAGACCGGCGACCGCCTTCTCATCACGGCGAACACCCGGGGGGCGCTGACCAGGACGAAGGACATCCACCTGGTCTCGCGGGGAGAGGTTCGGCTGAAGGGCAAGGCGGAGCCCATCGAGCTGTTCTCGGTCGCCGAGTTGGAAGAGACGGGCCGGCTCGGCGAGCCCGCAGCCCGCGGGGCGCCCTGACCGCGAACGCGGGGATGGCTGCGCCATGAAGCCGGTCCGGGTCGGCTGCTCGGGGTGGAACTACGCGGACTGGCGAGACCGGGTGTACCCCAAGGGCGTGCCGCCGCGCCGCTGGCTCTCGCATTACGCGACGCTGTTCGAAACGGTCGAGGTCAACGCCACCTTCTACCGACTCGCCTCCCGAGACGCGGTCAGCGGCTGGATCGCCCAGACCCCCGACGACTTCGTGTTCGCGCTCAAGGCGAGCCGGTTCCTCACCCACATGAAGCGGTTGACCGACCTCGACCAGGGCATCGCCCGCTACTACGAGCGGATCGAGCCCCTGGTCGGGACGCCCAAGCTCGGACCGATCGTCTGGCAGCTGCCCGAGAACTTCCACCGCGACGACGAACGCCTGGGCGCGGCGCTCGTCGCTCTGCCCGCGGGCCGCCACTGCTTCGAATTTCGCCACCCGAGCTGGTTCGCGCCCGACGTCTATGCGCTGCTGCGCGAGCACGGCGTCGCTCTGGTCATCGGCGACCACCCCGAGCGGCCCTTCCAATCGCACGAGATGACCGCCGACTGGACGCTGGTTCGGTTTCACTACGGGCGAAGGGGGCGGGGCGGTAACTACTCCGAGCGGGAGCTGGAGACCTGGGCGCGCCGGATTCGGCAGTGGCGGCGAAGGGTCGAGGTCTTCGCGTACTTCAACAACGACTGGCAGGCGTTCGCCGTACGCAACGCCCGCCGGCTGCGGAGAGTCCTCGGGGTCTGAGCCGGCGCGGTTGAGCGTCCGGCCGGCGGGTACAGCAGGGGCGATGGATTCGAGCGCGCCCGACAGGAGCGAGACGCTGGAGGCTCGCGACCGGCAGGTCAGCCCGACCAACGCGCCGGTCACCGAGGAAGAGCGCCAGGTCAGCCGCGAGGGCGAGCAGGTGTCGCGGCGCCCGTTCCCGTGGGCGGTGGGCGCCGGCTTCGTCGCGCTGGTGGCGGTCGCCGTGATAGCCGGCGCCACGGCCGGATGGGCATACGCGATCCCGTTCGCCGTGCTGGCCGGACTGGCCGTGATCTTCGTCGGCACTCACCGGCTGCTCGGCCTGGTCCGGACCGAGCGCTATCGGAGCGGGCCCGCCGAGGAGGCCGCGCCCGGCGACGCCCGCGACCCGCTGCCTCATATGGGCTACGACGAGCACTCTCAGGTCGGCGCGACCGCGCAGCTCTCGGACGAGGAGCAGGCGGCCCACGCCGACATGGAGCGCTCGTCCGGCCAGCGCTAGGGCAGGGCCGGCGCCGCGGATGCGGTTGAGAGGACTCGAACCTCCACGGGGTTGCCCCCACGGGCACCTGAAGCCCGCGCGTCTGCCAATTCCGCCACAACCGCCGGCCCCGCGAAGATAGCAACGGGGGGTCGCCATCCGGCCCCCCGCGCAGCGGCTGCCTCACCGGCGCCCGAACGGCCCGTTGCTATCCTGCCCGCCCGGTCTGCGCCGCTATCGTCTAGGGGACTAGGACGCCGCCCTCTCACGGCGGAAACCGGGGTTCGAATCCCCGTAGCGGTATTGAGGAATCCCCGCATTTATGGGGATTTGGCGTTCCAGGGACCGCGTGGACAGTTTTTGGGACAGTCCCACGCCGCGAGCCAGGCGAACGAGTTGGTTTCGACTGCAGGGATCCGTCTTACGGGGGTTTCTCTGCTGCTTCTCGTCCAAAACCAGCGCTCTGCTCACCAGGTGGCACGGCCCCGTTGCGTCCCGACGGGCCACCGCTCCTGGCGTCGGCCTCACACGCGCAGTACGACCGCACCACCGCCGCCCCCGCCAACGGCCAGATTGAGCGCGTCCGCCGCCGCGGCGAGGCCGTAGGTCCCGCCCACGGAAATCCCGATCTCGCCATTGCCGAGCCGCTCGGCCATGCTCGCGAGCCGGCCGCCGTCCGCCTGCACGTAGATATCGACAATCGTCACCCCGCGCTCCGCCGCCGGCGGCGCGCCGGTGATCGTGGCCAGCCGCCCGCCGTCGGCGACGGTGGAGAGGGCGGCGGCCTCGCCGCCACTGGCCGCGTTGATCGCTGCGGGCACGCCGCCGCCACCCGCCCAGTCGCGGACCTTGGCGGGCCAGCCGCCGTCGTGGTAGTCGAACACCGCTGCCACCCGGAGCTCTCGCAGCCGCTCAGCGCTCCGCGGCCCGGCTGTCACCGCGACCTCCGCTCCGACCACCATCCCCAATGCTGCGATCAGCTGCCCGGTCACGCCTCCGGCGCCGTGGACGAGCAACCGCCTGGCGCTCGAGTTCCCGAGCGCGGCACCGATCGCCTGGTCCGCCGTCAGCGCCGGCACCGGAAAGGCGGCCGCGTCCTCCCATGGCACAGCGGACGGCTTCGCGGCCAGCACATCGGCGCGGGCCAGCAACAACTCGCTCCAGCACCCATGCTCCAGCAGGGGTACCGGGTGAGTCATCACCTCATCTCCGACCGACCACCCGTCGACGCCGGCCCCAACGGCAGCGACCGTCCCTGCGGCCGCGACGCCCAGCGCCATCGGCGGCCGCGGCCCGACGTCCCACGATCCGAGCCTGACGAGGTCGTCCCAGGGCCCCACCCCAGCGGCCCGCACCGTGATGAGCGTCTCGCCCGCACCGGCCGGACGCGGATCGCGAAGCGACAGGTCCCGCACATCGCCGCCGAACCGCTCGATTCCGGCCGCCTTCACGAAGCCCCCGGCATATCATCCAGGCTACCCCTCGTTCGACACGCCGAGCCCATCCGGCGGCGCGCCGCTTTCCATGCGACTCAGCGCTAGCTCGACCCGACTCAGCGGACCCCAACCACAGACGGGTCCTTCGCCTGGACAGCGGCAAAGAATATGGCGTTCCAGGACCTGAGGTCGCGTCTTCGAATCCCCGTAGCGGTACTAATGAATCCCTGTGTTATCGGGGATTTTGGCGTTCCAGAGACCGCGTGGGACAGTTTTTGGGACAGTCCCACGCCGCGAGCCAGGCGAACGAATTGGTTTCGACTGCAGGGATCCGTCTTAGGGGGGTTCTCTCGTGTCAGTGGCCAGCGGCCTGGCCGCCGTCGATGTGCAGTGTCTCGCCGGTGACGAACGTGGCCCGTTCGAGGTAGAGGATCCCGTCGATGATGTCGCTGATTTCGCCGAGCCGGCCAAGCGGCCCGGACATGCCCTCGTAGGAGGAAGCGTCGTGTAGGGGAGTCTTGATCACCCCGGGGGCGACTGCGTTGACGCGGACGCCGCGTGATGCGTATTCGGTGGCCAGCGAGCGCGTCACCGCGTCGACGCCGCCCTTGGTAAGCGAGGCCAGGGCAGAGGGCGACTCGCTGTTGGCATGGTCGACGAGGCTGGCGCTGATGTTGACGATGTGGCCGCTGCGCTGATGGACCATCTGCCGGACGATGCGTTGGGTCATGTGGAAGAACCCCGTCAGGTTTACGGCGGTGATCGCCGCGTAGTCGTCAGGCGTGTATTCCGTGAACGGCTTGCCGATGAAGATCCCGGCGTTGTTGACCAGGCTGTCGATCCGTCCGAATCGACCGATCGCCTGATCCACCACGCGCTGTGCGGTCTCGGCTTCCGCGATGTCACCGCGCACCGTGAGGAAGTCCGACTCGTCGGAGGGACGGATCGAGCGGGACGTGGCCACGACGGCATACCCGGCATCCCGGAACCCGGCTACGAGGCCTGCGCCTATGCCTTGCGAGGCACCGGTGATGACCGCGACCTTCTGTGCGCCCGCTGCGGCCCGCATCTAAGACGGGCCGGACCCGCCGCGCGCTGTCGCAAGGTGGCTCCTCGACTCAGCGGCGGTGCGGCTTCCCGTGCCGCTTTTGTTCCACCCATGGAAGGGCGAGAGGTCGCCCGCGTCCCAGGCGTCCCGCAGTCCGCGGACGCTGAGGTCCCAGTCGGGGCGGATCTCGCGCGTGACGGCCCGGAGGTCGTGCCAGAGGTCGTCGACCGAGGGGCGCCCCCAGAACCAGTAGCCGTTATAGATGCTGTGGATGACGAGCCCGGGCTTGAGCACCAGCGTGTGCGGGATCATCGGGTCGTTCTCGGGATCGGTGTACTCCTGGATGTCGAGGTCCTTTTGGACGATGCGCTCCGGGTCGGAAAGAAAGGGCCATTGGGCACCGACGGAGTTGCGGAACTCCTGGAGCGTGTGATGGTCGTCCGTCGCGATCGTGGCGATCTTGGTGTAGGCCACGGCGACCTTCGGATAGAACGCCGCCAGCTCGAGGTGCTGCTGGTGCTCCTTCGGGCAGTAGTGGCCGCGTGCGAGCGTGAGGATCAGAGGATCGTCCCCCTGGAGCTCGCTGAGAGTGCGGGGAATGCCCTCCTGGTCCGGTAGCTCATAGTCGGGGAGAGTGCCGCCGGGTTGGATGTCAGAACGCATGCTCAGACTCCTTTCACGCTGTGTGTGATCCGCTAGCCGGAGACGAACTGCTGGCCGCCGTCGATGTCGTACGTCGCGCCGGTGAGCGCCGTGTTGGTCATGATGTGGACGGCGAGCGCGGCCACGTCGGCCGGCCCGACCACCCGCCCGATTGGGAGCTTCGTCCGCAGCTCCTCACGTCTGGCCTCGAGTTGATCTCCGAGCAGCGACGCCGATAGCGGTGTGTCGACGAAGCCGGCGGCGATGAGGTTCACGCGAATCGGAGCGAGCTCGAGCGCAAGAGTGGCCGCGAACGGAGGTAGCGCGGCGGTCGCCGCGGAGGCGAGCCCGAGCTCGCGGCTGATCTTGCGGCCGCCGGTGCCGCCCATGAAGATCAGCGTCCCGCCGGGCCTCATCTTGGGGGCTGCGTCGCGGGCAATCTCGAGCCCCAGCGCCACGTGGTCGCCCACCGCCCGGCGCACCTGATCGGCCTCCATCTCGAGCATGGACGCGTAATCCGGACCGGGGCCGGTGACCATCACGTGGTCGATCGGATCCGGCAGGTCCTCGAAGAACCGCTTCAGCGCCACGGGATCGTTGGCGTCGAAGGCCGCCGTGCTCTGCGCGTCGACGTCGAGTGCCGCACGCTCGAGGCGCTCGGGATTCCGACCGGTGAGGATGACGTCAGCCCCCTCGGCGCGTGCCCGTCGCGCTGTTTCGAGCCCGATTCCGGCGCTTCCGCCGATGAGCACGACCGTTTGCCCGAGGAGTTCGGGTTCGCGCTGGGGGCGATGGGAACTGGCGTCGGTGGTCATGATGCGGCCGGGATCGCAGCGCGGAGGGCCTTCAGCGCGGCGACGTAGATCTCGGAGAACGTGGGGAAGGGCTGAATCGTGTCGCGCAGCACGTCGAGCGACACGCCGGCACGGATCGCGAGCGTCGCCTGCTGCAGCCACTCGCCGGCCTCGGGGCCCAGCGTGTAGGCGCCGATCAGCCGCTCGCCGTCACTGAGCAGGGTCAGGAAGCCGTTCGAGTCGGCGTAGGCGCGCGTGTAGGTCTCCGTCTTCGTCACCTCGGAAACGGGGGTGGTGGCGCTGTACCGCGCTTCGACCGCGCCGACCGCCGCCGCCTGCGGGTCCGTGTAGGTGACGCGTGGGACCGCCTCATAGCTGGCCTCGCGCGGCTCGCCGAGGATGTTCGCGGCGACGACCTCGCCCTGGTATTTGCCCACGTGGGTCAGCGGCCAGATGCCGACGACGTCGCCGATCGCCCAAAGGCGCTCGCCCGCGCGCAGGCGAGAGTCGACGGGAATCCCACGGCGTTCGGCCTTCACCCCAACGGTGTCGAGGCCGAGCCCGTCGACGCGCGGTCGCCGCCCGGTGGCGACGAGCAGGCGATCGCCACGCAGCTCGGGGCGGTCGTCGAACTCGAGGACGTACTCCTCGCCCTCGCGCCGCGCCGCGGTCGCCTGGACGCCGAGGGCGAGCTCGACGCCGTCGCGGCGGAGGACCTCGCCAACCGCCTCGCCGAGCGGCGCCGGCTCGCGGGATAGAAGGCGCTCCGCACCCTCGACGAGCGCAACCTCGCCGCCGAGGCGGCGAACGGCCTGCGCCATCTCGACGCCGACCGGTCCGCCCCCGAGCACGAGCAGGCGGCGCGGAACGGCTTTCATCCCGGTCACCTCGCGGTTCGTCCAGATGCCGTCGAGCTCGCTTAGCCCGGGGACGGGCGGCACGATCGGGTCGGCGCCGTTCGCCAGGACGACGTTGTCGGCGGTGTGGCGGACGCCGTCGACCTCGACGACACCCGGCCCGGCGAGGCGACCGGTGCCGCGCAAGAGCTCGATGCCCTCGCCCGCCAACCAGCGCTCCTGGCCAGCATCGGAGTAGTCCGAGACCATGAAGTCACGCCAAGCGAGCGCCGCCTTGACATCGACTTCGGCACTCGCCGCCGCCTCGCGCGCCGAGTGGGCCGCCTCGCCGGGGCGCAGCAGCGTCTTCGATGGGATGCACGCCCAGTAGGAGCACTCTCCCCCGACCAGCTCACGCTCGACGAGCGCGACCCTCAGGCCCCCCTCGGCCAGCTCGCCGGCGCAGTGCTCGCCCGGCGAGCCGCCGCCGACGACGATGACGTCGTAGTCGCTCATCGCGGCAGCTCCTCAGCCCTCACGCGGACGGCACGACGACGTGCTTGACCTCCGCCATGTAGCGCCCGGCAGCGGCGGAGGCGTCCTCCGGGGTACTTCCTCTCTCCCGGGCGTCCATGTACGCCGCGTACCAGTCCCACCAGTCGTGCGGTGGGGCGACCGCCTCGAATGAGCCGTGACGCTCGGACGTTTCGTGCAACAGCTCTGAAAGCGAGGCGACGTCCATGTCAGTCCTCCCATTCCCGGCCTGGGAGCCGGGTGGTTATCTCTTGCAGCTGCCAGGCGTTGCCGTCCGGGTCGCTGAACGAAGCCCGCGCGAAGTACGAGCGCCCTGGCGAGTCGAAGCCCGGGGGCCGCGCCTCCTGCACCTCGCTGACATCGACGCCGCGGCTGATGAGATCCGCCCGGACGGCGTCGATGTCCTCGACGACGAGGATCAGCCCGGACATGGACCCTGGCTCAGCCGCCGTGCCGCCCTTGCCGAATTGGATCGAGCACTGCGAGTGGGGAGGCGTGAACTGGACCGTCCGGACGTCGTCGCTGACGACCAGGTCGATGTCGAACCGCCATCCGAGACTCTCGTAGAAGCTCTTCGCCCGATCGACATCGGAGACGGGCAACGTCACCACCTCGAGTTTCATGTCCACGATCTCAACTCCTTTGCTCGCCTCTCCGGATTGGTACTGGCGTCCTCGAACTGAGCCAGTCGGTCTCGGCTACTCATCTTTTGACGTGATGCGGAAGATCTGGACCACCTCTTCCCGGTCAGTCTCCGGGTCGACGACGCGTGCGCACGGGGCGCCGCCGAGCCAGCCGGCGCTCTCGGCCTCGCCGATGAAGATCCCCGGATGCTGCTCCCGTTGCCGTCCTCCATCCACAACACCTGACCGTCCTTGAATCCGTAGGCGGCCTCGCTTATCGGGCGAGCCTAACTGCTGAGCGAGCCATCGCCCCAAATGGCACTTCCCAGGGATCGCTCAGAAGAGCCGCTAAGCTCCGCTGCCGCCGGACCGCTGCTGCTTTGCATGAATGGGGTCGGGCTAACAGACGCTTTCAGTCGCGCGATACTGCCGACACGAGCATGGGCTCCGAAGCGCGGCTAACCGACCCAGTCCAGACCGCTCCCCATCCGGTGGGCACTCTGCTGTCCGTCAACGTCGGCATGCCGAAGGACGTGCCCTGGCGTGGAAAAACCGTCTTCACCGGCGTGTTCAAAGGCCCGGTTACCGGACCTCGCCGCGTGCGCAAGCTCAACGTCGACGGCGACGGTCAAGGCGATCTCGCCGGGCACGGGGGCGAGACGCGCGCGGTGTTCGTCTACCAGATCGACTCGTATCACTACTGGGAGCGCGAGCTCGACCGAAGCGACTATTGGGACGGGACGGTCTGGACCGACCAGTTCCCTGGACCAGCGCCGCTGACGACCTAGTCTGGCTCGCCTTCGCGGCGCTCGGCCTCGTCTTGGCCTGGCAGTCCAAGCCGTTCAAGCTCCGAGCGCAGCGCCTCGTCGCTGACCAGCTCGGCCAGCTCGCCAAGTAGACGGCGGACGCGATCGTTGCGCTGCTGGGGGAGCAGGGCACGCCAGCCCAGCGGGTCCACAGGCACTGGCTGCCCGCCCGGCGCAATCCCCAGTCCGCCGCCGTCCCCCGTGATTCCAAACAGGATCTCGATTAGCGCCTCCAGCCTGCGATCGCGCACCCACTTGTGTTCTGGCGTAAGGAGGAAGCCCACTTCTCGGTAGCTGTCTCCGTCAAGGCGAAGGCCGTATCCGACGATCTCCCCTGCGTCGTTGATGTCGGTTGGCATATCCAACATCCATCCGCTGGCAGGGGCGATCGCCTGGTTTAGGTCGGTGAGCACTCCGTCCCGGAGGTGAAACGATCCCCACTGCAAGGAGCCGACGATCTCGCCGCGGTTGTCGACCGCCGTGGCCGCTGCAGGGTCGAGCTTAGGGTGCATGGAGCCAAGCGGCACGACCTCCGGGTTGGGAGCAGCCGAGTCGTAGAGGAACCCGTCGCCGACGACCAACCCCGCGTCGTTGATGTCATGCGGATACCCGGCGGGAGCGAGATCATGAACTTGCCCCTCGCTGTAAAGCCAGGCCCGGTAGGCGTGCGTTTCCGTCACCTCCCAGCCCACGATCTGGCAGGACGAGTTCATCGCGGTTGGTCGCATCGGCCGAAGGGTGTCCGTCGAGGGAGGTACTGGGGCGGTTCCTCGGAGTGGATGTCGCATGCGAACGGTCTATCCGGAAGTGACCAGTCGTCGCTGAGTACGAACCCGGTCATTAGCCCGACGTCATTGATAGGTCGTGGAGGGCGCCGCAACCGCTTCAGGCTTGCAGGCAGTCGAGGCAAAGCCGCCGCCTCGAAGGGCGGGGCTAACTCGGTGATCCGGTATCGATTTACGAGGCTCCCGTTGATCGGGCTACGTGGCGACCATCTTCGGGAGACCGCAGGGCCTCGTCAAGGCATCGTGGCCCGTGACCTTGCGGTCAATTGGCCCGGGATGCATCGTGGCATCCAGCTTCGTGCACGCTCTGCGTGACAAGTTCTGTCCAGGTACGGACTCGCGAAGACTGCGCGCTTCGCCTACCCGTGATGCAGCGGTCGGTGGGACAGCCGTGGGACAGTCCGGCTGCTTCTTCAGCGTCCCACAGCGGTCCTGAGCGTGTTCTCTTCGAGCGGGACCTGCACGCAATTGCAGGGGTTTCGTCCTGTGGCGGGGGTTCTTGAGCGACTCGGTCGCGGCTTCGAATCCCCGTGGCGGTATCTGAGGAACCCCTGCTAGCGCGGGGGTTTCGGCGTTTCTGAGCGCCTGGGTGAAAGTGCCGCAAGCGGCCGCACGGCGTTACAGTTCGCCCTCGCGTCAGCGGACCCAGACATTGAACCGGTTCAAACGCGTCCTGCTGGCGGCGTCCACCGCCGCCCTGACCATCAACCTGTTCACCGGGGCGCCGCTACTCGCGCTGTGGGTGGGCTCGCAGGTGCAGACGAGTTCTGCCGTCTCGTTCGCCGGTCTCGTGGTCGTGGTGGCCGTGCTGATCGTCACGGTTGCCATCCTCACGTTCCTCCTGCTACACGTCGAATCCGCCTACAAGGCGGCTACCGGCCAGCCGCATACCCGGCGTCGCCTACCGTGGATGCGCAGCCTGCGCGACGAGCGCGACGAGTTTTCCCGCGAGCGAAACCCCCTGAACGGGTTCGAGAGGGTCCTCGTCGCGGTCGTCCTCCTTGCGATAGCCGCGTTCGAGGTCTGGTTCTTCTTCTTCGCGGGTTCTTCCCTTCCACGCGGCGACTAGATAGGCGCCGCGAGACGGCCGCCCGCGGCGAAAGGTCGGGGGAGAGTGCGGTCTAAACGCCGCGAGTGCCAGCGCTCGCACAGGACGCGCTCGGCGGCGACCGCCAGGTCCTCCCCTGGCGGCGAGAACATTCCTCCAGCCCCACCCGGGCCTCGACCCGACGACAGCGCGGAGCTGCCGATCAGGGATGCGTCGAAGATAGCGCCGGCCGCCGCATAAGCTGCAGCGGAGATGGGTCCGGGCGGCAGTGCAGGCGAGAGCCTCGAGCCGACGCGCGGTCGCGGGGCCGGTGCGCCCGCCCGCGCCCGCCGGCGCCGTCCCCCCGCCGGCCGCCAAGTTCACCTCCACCTGGTGCGCCGGCGCCGGCGCCTGCTGCGCCGGGGGTCGCTCGCCGCCCTGGCGGCAGTGGTCGGCCCCGGTGTGCTGGCCGGGCTCTCCGACGACGATCCGGCCGGCATCACCACCTACTCGATTCTCGGAGCCAGGTACGGCTACCGCCTGCTCTGGGTGCTGGCCATCGCGACGGTGGCGCTGATCCTCTTCCACCAGCTCGCCGCCCGAATGGGTGTGGTGACCGGGCACGGCTTGGTGGCGCTGGTGCGCCGGCGCCACGGCGGTCGGATTGCCGGACTGGCGGTGGCCGCGCTGGTGTCGGCCAACCTGGGCACGCTGTGCGCCGAGTTCGCCGGCGTCGCCGCCGGCATGGAGCTGCTGACCGGCGTGAGCCGATACGTCACCGTCCCGGTCGCCGCCGTCGGCGTCTCCCTGGTCGTCCTGCGCGGCTCCTTTCACCGGGTGGAGCACGTCCTGCTGCTGCTGAGCAGTGTGTTCGTGACCTATCTGGTGTCCGGCGTGCTGGCGCATCCGGACTGGGGCGCGGCGGCCCGCGGGCTGGCGGTGCCCGGCATCCCGCTCACCCGGGACGCGATTCTGGTCGCCGTGGCGACGCTGGGCACCACGCTGGCTCCCTGGGGCCTCGCCTTCATTCAGTCCTACGCCGCCGACAAGCGGCTGACGGTCGCGGACCTGGGCTACGAGCGAGTCGATGTGGCGGTCGGCGCCGTCATGACCGGCGTCATCGGCGCCTTCATCGTCGTGGCCTGCGCCGCCACCCTGCATGCCAGGGGCATCCGGATCCACGAGGCCCGCGACGCCGCGGTGGCGCTCGAGCCAGTCGCCGGCGCGGCGGCGGCCACCTTGTTCGGGCTGGGCTTCGTGGGAGCGGCGCTTCTGGCGGCGGCCGTGGTCCCGCTCTCCACCGCGTACTCGGTCTCCGAGGCCTTCGACTCCCCCGCCGACATCGACGACCCCTTCCGCGAGGCGCCGCTGTTCTACTGCACCTTTGGGGCCCTGGCCGCCGTGGCCGCGGCGCTGGTGCTGATCCCAGGCGCTCCGCTCGTACCCATTCTCTTCCTCTCGCAGGCCCTCAACGCGGTTCTCCTGTTGCCTCTGCTGCCGCTGATGCGCGCGCTGGCCCGCGATCCGGCGGTCATGGGCGAGCACGCCGTGGGACGCGCCGACTCGCTGGCCAGCGCCGTGGCGATCGGCGTCATCGCGGTATCGGTGGTGCTGCTGGGGCTGCTCAGCCTCGCCTGAACGTTCCCCGCGCCGTCAAGCCGGCTCTGGCCCGGACGCGGGGCCCCCCGCGGGCGGCGCCGTCTCCTCGACGACGATCTCGATGGTGGAGATGATCCCGGCCGCGTTGACCAGGCGGACCTGGCGAGGGGCCGCGCTGGGCGCGCTAGCCGGGGCGGCGCTGATGCTCGCGCTCAGCCAGGTACTTGGCGTGTGACCGTCCGATCAGTCGACCGGCCCGCCCTCCGAGTCGCCGGGTCCCGGGAGCGGGCCGAAGTCCACGCCGTTGAGCCGTTCGGGCCGCGCCCAACTAAAGATCTCCTCGGAGATGCGAGGTGGGCCGGCCAGGTGGGCGCTGAGGAGCTCGACCTGTCCCAGGACACTCGGCGGGCCGACCAGACGTCCGTACTCGTCCGCGTGAGGTCCCTCGAACAGGAATACCAGCTCGTCACCGGAGACGAAGACCCTGTGCGCTTCCAGCGACGTGGTTTCCAGGTCGCAGGGAGGTCCCGCGCCCAGGATCCGACGCACCGCGTCGACTGAGCCGGGCCGTACTCGCGCCGTGATCACGACAGGTCCCATCCGCTCAGTCCTCCTGGGCAAGCCAGGCGTCAAGCATAGGCTTCACCCTGTCACATCGGTCTAAGTTCTCGGGCGCCGCGGAGGGACATGGCACTTCTGGTCGGCGCCACGACGTGCCCGGCGGTGCTGTTCACGGCCCCGCGCTGATCACCCTCATGACGTGGCACGGAGTACCGTCCGTGAGGACGACAGGTGGCGGGCGGCTGGCCGCGGCCCTGTTCAGTCAGCGGACGAGGAAAACAGAGCCTGCGCTCTTGGCTCGAAGCGCTTCAGGCTGGGATCGGTCTGAAACGCGGCATCCACCGTGCCTCTCAGCGCACTGACGAGCAGCTCGCGCAGTTGATCGCGTTCGATCTGTTGGTGGTCGAGCCAGTCCAGGCTGGTCGCGACCAGGAAGCCGAGCCATCCGCGCACCGCCAGACGCAGGCTCTCGGGCGCCGGCTGAGCGCCGGTGATGCCGTTGAGGATGCGCTCGAGCTGGTGTGATTGGCTGCGCTCGATCAACGCGCGCACCTCGTCGTCGGCGCCAACTCCGGCGCGATGCACAGTCTTATAGCCCTCGGCGTGGTGCTCGACGTAGTCCAGATATCCCTCGATGCCGGCATGCAGCTGCTCGAGCGGCGGAAGGCTCTCGTCGGCGATCGTGGCCGCGCTCAGCTGGGCGCAGGCAGTGCGCACCGCTTCGACGTAGAAGTCGCGCTTGCTGGGGAAGTAGTGATAGAGCAGTCCGCGGGAGATTCCGGCGACCCGGGCGATCTCGTCGATCCAGATCTCGTTATAGGGATGGTCGGAGAACAGCTGCACGCCGATCTGCACGAGCTGCTCCCGTCGCGTATCGACATCTAGACGGGTTCGCCCGGCGTCGCGCTCCGATGCTGAAGAGCGCTCATGACGATGGCGTCCCGGGGGCATCGGCGTCACCCTAAGACCTTCTTATTGACGGCGATTCAGCAGTTCTGTAGCGTGCGTGTCGGGACTGAACTGAGGCCAATAAGTGAGCCGCCGCCCCTCCGCATCCATCGTCGCCAACCCGGTCCTGGTGGGCGCGGTCACCATGCTGGTGGTGGTGGTGGCGGTGTTCCTCTCCTATAACGCCAACAACGGGCTGCCGTTCGTGCCCACCCGCCAGATCTACGTCGACGTGGGCTCGGGCTCGGGGCTGGTCAAGGGCAACGAGGTGCGCGAGGGCGGCTTTCGCATCGGGGTGATGTCGGACATAAA
Organism: Solirubrobacteraceae bacterium; assembly: GCA_045805565.1. Classification (GTDB taxonomy): domain Bacteria; phylum Actinomycetota; class Thermoleophilia; order Solirubrobacterales; family Solirubrobacteraceae; genus DATAEY01. Next base: position 18,075 of record JBJMKZ010000013.1, read on the forward strand.
GCCCAAGACCCTGCCCTCGGGCGCCACCGTGGCCAGCCTCAACCTCAAGCTGGACAAGACGGTGGGCGAGATCCCCGACGACAGCCAGATCGCCATCCGCCCGCGCTCGGCCCTGGGCCTCAAGTACATCCAGTACACCCGCGGGACCTCGCACCACTACCTCAAAGACGGCGACACGATCCCCATCTCGCACACCAACGTGCCGGTGCAGTTCGACGACCTGTTCAAGATGTTCGACGCCCCCACCCGCCTGGCCCAGCAGCGCGACCTGGACATCTTCGGCTCGGGGTTTGCCGGGCGCGGCGCCAGCCTCAATGAGTTCATCGTCCAGGCGCGCCCGCTGGTGGACCTGCTGCCCCCGGTGGCGCGCAACCTGGTGGCGCCCAACACGGCGCTTCGCAACTTCTTTCGCCAGCTTGACATCTTCGCGCGCAACGTGGCCCCGGTGGCGCGCACCAACGCGCGCGTGTTCACCCTCATGGCCACCACCTTTGAGGCCATCTCGCGCGACGACCAGGCCCTGCGCGACACGATCGCCAAGTCGCCGGCCTCCCTGAGCGTCTCCACCCGGGCGCTGATCGCCCAGCGCCCGTTCCTGCGCGACCTGGCGCTCTTCTCGCGCGACCTGCGCCCGGCGGCGCGCGACCTGCGGGTGATGCTGCCCACCGTCAGCTCGGCGCTCGAGACCGCCACCCCGGTGCTGCGGCGCACCCCCGAGCTAAACGCCCAGACCCGCGAGACCCTCAGGGCGCTGCGCAACCTGGCCGAGACGCCCTCCACCAACATGGCCCTGCGCGCCCTGACCGACACGGTGTCGATCCTCAACCCGGTGGTGCGCTTCATCGGCCCCTACCAGACGGTCTGCAACAACTGGAACTACTGGTGGACCTACCTCAGCGAGCACCTGACCTCCAACGACCCCACCGGCACCGCCCAGCGGGTGCTGATCAACAGCGCCCCCCCGCAGCACAACAGCCTGGGCAGCGAGGGCGCCTACGAGCCGGCCAACGCCACCCGCAAGACCGCGGCCTCGGAGGGCTATCCCACCGTCCCGCTGTTCGCCGGCACCCCGTTCAAGGTCCCCCTGCAGGAGC
>JBJMKZ010000014.1:0-9277 GCA_045805565.1 Solirubrobacteraceae bacterium
CCGGAAGACCTTGCGGCCGATCTGGTCGACCGCCTCCTTCTGGTCGCCGTCGGGCCTCATGGTCGCCACGACGTAGACGGCGCTGCGGGCCGGAGCCACCTTCGCCGGGTCCGCACTCTCGTCGCCGCCGGCACCGCACCCGGCGGACACCACGGTCAGCGTGGCCGCGACGAACGCCGTGGCGGGCTGCGCCAGGCGTCGTGACCGGGAAGCCGGCGACGGGCTCATCGGCAAGGGCGCTCCTCGGGACGGGGGAGCGGGATCGTAGATGGCCATCGCGCCCCGGCGGCGAGGCGGCAGCGGTGACGCGGTCGAACCCGCGGGCTGCAACTTTGCACCCGTCGCGGGCGTCTGCAAGCCGGATTGCGGTTCTCGGCCGCGGCGCGCAGCGGGCCCGGAGACCCCGCAATCCCCGCGGCCATCGGCTTTGCGGCCTCCCGGTGTTGCGGCAGTAGGGGTCGGTGGGTGACTTAGCGAGAGATGTGTTGCAGAGTGGGACGAAGTGGGGTACAGTCGCGCCGCTTGCCCGACCGGGGTGGCGGGGCTCCTCCCACTCCGTCACCCCGGTCGACAGCGTCCACCGCAGGAGCGGCCGAAGCTCGGAGAACGAACGTGGCCTTCCGCGGCACCTTCGACCACACGCTCGACGCCAAGAACCGCCTCACCGTCCCCGCCAAGTTCCGCGCGGCGTTGGCGGACGGGGTGGTGCTGGCGCGCGGGTCGGAGCGCTGCGTCGAGGTGTGGCCGGCCTCGGACTACGAACGACTGCACGGGACCGCGCTCGAGGGCCTCAACCCGCTTGCGCGCGAGGCCAGGGAGCTGAGGCGCCGGCTGTTCGGCGGCGCGTTCGACACCGAGCTCGATGGCGCGGGCCGGATCGGGCTGCCCCCGAAGCTGATCGAGCACGCCGGCCTGCGCCGGGAGGTGGCGGTGGTCGGGGCCGGGGAGTGGCTGGAGGTCTGGGACCGCCGTGCCTGGGAGGCGGTCGACGAGGACTCACCCGGCCGCATCAACGACCTGACACAGAGCCTTGGCCATCCTTCTTGACATGGGCACGATCCACGTCCCGGTCCTGGCCGGCGAGCTGATCGAGGCGCTGGAGCCGCGGCCGGGTCAGACTGCGATCGACGCGACGGTGGGTGGCGGCGGCCACTCACGGCTGCTGGCGGAGCGGATCGGCCCGGGCGGGACGCTGATCGGCATCGACCGCGATCCCGTGGCGGAGGAGCGCTTCGCGCAGCTGGCCACCGAGGTGACCTGCGCCACCCGCTTCATTCGCGCCGGCTTCGCGGAGGCGCTGCGCCGCCTGCACGACGAGGGCCAGGACGCCGACCTGGTCACGCTCGATCTGGGCATCTCGTCCCTGCAGGTCGATACCCGCGAGCGGGGGTTCTCGTATTCCTACGACGCGCCGCTGGACATGCGCATGGATCCGAGCCAGGAGCTCACCGCCGCCGAGGTGGTGAACCGCTGGGAGGAGCGTCGGCTTGCGCGCCTGCTGCGGCGCTACGGGGAGGAGCGCTACGCCACGCGCATCGTCCGGGCGATCCATGCCCGCCGCCGGGAGGCCGAGCTCGCCACCACCCAGGAACTCGTGGACGTGATCAAGTCGGCGGTCCCCGCCCCGGCCGCCTTCGCCGGCGGGCACCCCGCGAAGCGCACCTTCCAGGCGATCCGGATCGCGGTGAACGACGAGCTCGGGCAGCTGGACGCCGCGCTGCCGCTCGCCTGGGACCTGCTCCGGCCGGGCGGACGTCTGGGCGCGATCTCGTTCCATTCGCTCGAGGACCGTCGCGTGAAGCGGTTCATGGCGGCTCGAGCCCGGGGCTGTGTTTGCCCGCCCGACCTGCCCGTGTGCGCGTGCGGCCGGGTCCCCGAGGCCGACCTGGTCACCCGCGGCGCGGTCAGACCAACTCCAGGCGAGCTCGCCGACAACCCACGCTCCTCGTCCGCCCGCCTGCGGGTGGCACGCAAGCGAGGCGACGCCGGATGAGCCCGCCCGCTGCGACCTCGGCCGCCCGCCGCGCCCGGGCGGCGCGCGCGACTCCGCGTGGCGCGCCCGCCCGCCGGTCGACGGACCGGAGTCCCTCCCGGCCCGTCGCTCCACAGGTTCCGCGGCGCGTGTCGGGGCCGGGCCGCGCTCGCACCCCGGCACGGGCGCGGGCCGCTGCGCCCGCCGGCCCGCCGGGGCTCGCCGCCGCCGTCGTGCGGGCGGTGCGCTTCATCTCGACCCTGCCCGATCGCCGCCTGGTCGACCGCCTGGTGCGCGGGCGCGGGTGGATCGCCGTGATCGGCTTCCTGCTGCTGGGGATCGTGACCATGCAGGTGTCGCTGCTCAAGCTGAACGCCGGCATCGGCCGTGACGTGGAGCGCAGCGCCAGCCTCGAGCGCCGCAACGGCGAGCTGCGCGCGCAGGTCTCCCTCCTTCAGTCCGGCGAGCGGATCCAGGATGGCGCCGCGAGCCTGGGGATGGTGATGCCGGCGCCCGGCGCGGTGTCGTACGTCCGCGCCCGGCGTGGGGTCGACGCCCAGGAGGCGGCCGCCGCCCTGCGCGCGGGCCGTCTGGTGCCCGGAGCGATCCAGGTCACGACCGCCGCGGGCAACGCCTACGGCGCGGCGCCGGCGGCGGGGACGGGGCCCTAGGGCTCGGCAGCGATGGGGCTGATCGAGCGCCGCATCGCCCTGCTGCTCTTCCTTTTCCTGGGCCTGCTGGCGCTGGCCACCGTCCGCACCGCATACCTGGGGGCGATCCGGGCTCCCTCGCTGCAGCGGGCCGCCACCTCGCAGCAGGTGCGCGTCACCACCGTGCCGGCGCCGCGGGGGACGATCACCGATCGCCACGGGACGGAGCTGGCGGTGTCGGAGCCGGCCGACGACGTTACCGCCAACCCGAGGCTGATCCGCCAACCCCTCGCGGTCTCGCGGCGGCTGTCGCCGCTGCTGGCGCAGGCACCCGATTCACTGGTGCGCAAGCTTGCCGACCGGCGGCGCGGCTTCGTCTACCTCGCCCGGCGGATGCCCTCCACCCAGGCTCGGGTCATCGGCGCCCTGAAGGTCGAGGGGATCGACCTGGCGCCCGGCACCCGCCGCGTCTACCCCCAGGGCTGGCGCGCGTCGCAGCTGCTGGGATTCGTGGGGGTGGACGGCCACGGCCTGGCCGGACTCGAGTACTCACTCGACCGGCAGCTGCGTGGACGCGACGGGAAGCGGCGCGTGGTCGACGACGCGCTCGGCCAGCCGATCTCGCTTCGGGACGAGCAGGCGATGCGACCGGGGGAAGGGGTGCGGCTGACGATCGATGCGGCCATCCAGGATCGCACCGAGACAGTGCTCGCCGACGTCGGTCAGCGCTTCGCCCCGCGGGGCGCGACGGCGCTCGTCATGGACCCGCGAACCGGGGCCCTGCTGGCGGTCGCCAACTGGCCCCGGGTTGACGGCAACGCCCCCGGCGCGGCTCCCGACTACGCGAACCAGGACCGGGCGGTGGCGGCCGCCTACGAGCCGGGCTCGACGTTCAAGCCGTTCACCGTGGCGGGGGCGCTGGAGGCCGGGCTGGTGACTCCCCAGACCGGCTTCGACCTCGCCCCCCAGATCCAGGTCGCCGACCGCACCATCGGCGAGGCGCATGACCGTGGCGGCGAGACGCTGACCACCGCCCAGATCCTCGCCCAGTCGAGCAACGTGGGAGCGGTCACCATCGGCTTGCGACTCGGCGCCCAGCGGTTCGACTCGTGGGTGCGGCGGTTCGGGTTCGGGAGGGCGACGGGCGTCGACGTGCCGGGCGAGGCGAGCGGGATCGTGCCGCGGCTCGACCGCTATTCGGGGTCGTCCATGGGCAACCTGCCGATCGGGCAGGGACTGGCGGTCACCCCGCTGCAGATGGCCAGCGCCTATGCGGCGATCGCCAACGGCGGCATCCTGCACCAACCACACGTGGTCGCCCGAATCGGGCGTCACGCTCCGCGGGCGCCGCCCGGGCACCGAATCATCTCGGCGGCCACCGCGGCGAGCCTGCGCCAGATGCTGGAGGGTGTGCTGGAGCCGGGCGGCACCGCCAGCGAGGTCTCGATCCCGGGGTACAAGCTCGCCGGGAAGACCGGCACCGCCAACAAGCCGGACCCCGCCACCGGGCAGTACTCGCAAACTCGCTACGTCGCCTCGTTCGTCGGCTTCGCGCCGGCCGGCTCGCCGCGCCTGCTGGTGGCGGTCATGGTGGACGAGCCCCAGGGCGAGGTCTCCGGCGGGGCGGTCGCCGCCCCGGCGTTCGAGAAGATCATGGCCTTCGCGCTTCCGTATCTACGGATCGCTCCGGATGACCCGGGTGCCGGCGCGCCGCGTACCGGCTGAGGCGGCCCCGGCCGCAGCCAGGGCTACACTCGGCCGGCCATGACCCTCCGCGAGCTGATGGGCGTTGGCGCGCCCGACGTGGAGATCACGGGCCTGGCCTACGACAGCCGCAGCGTCCACCCGGGGACGCTGTTCTTCTGCGTCACCGGGTTGTCCCGCGACGGCCACCTGTTCGCGCCCGACGCCGTCGTCGCCGGCGCCGCTGCCCTGGTCGTCGAGCGCCCCTTGGAGCTGGGCGTCCCCGAGGTCGTGGTCCCGTCGGCGCGGGCGGCGATGGCACCGGTGGCGGCACGCTTCTTCGGCGACCCGACCGCCGAGCTCGAGGTGGTGGGCGTGACCGGCACCAACGGCAAGACCACCACCACCTTCCTGATCCGGTCTCTGCTGGAGGCGGCCGGCCGCCCGTGCGGCCTGCTGGGGACGGTCACCGCCGTGGTGGGCGGGGTGAAGCGGATGGTCGTGCGCACCACGCCGGAGGCGATCGACCTCCAGCGCGCGTTCGGGGCGATGCTGGAGGCCGGGGATCGCGCCTGCGCCATGGAGGTGTCATCGCATGCGCTCGAGCTGCACCGGGCCGACGCCATCCACTGGGCGGCGGCGGTCTTCACCAACCTGACCCAGGATCATCTCGACTTCCACGCCACTATGGAGGACTACTTCCTGGCCAAGCGGCGGCTGTTCCTGGCCGCTCCACGAGCGTCGATCATCAACGTCGACGATCCCTACGGCCGGCGGCTGGCCGACGAGGTTCCCGGTGCGCTGCGCTTCGCCATCGAGCAGCCCGCCGACTACCGCGCGGCGGCGGTGGAGACCGACTGGACCGGGGCGCGGTTCCGCCTGCAGGGGCCGGACGTCGAGCTGGACCTGCGCTCGCCGCTGCCGGGCGGCTTCAACGTGTACAACGTGATGGGGGCGGCGATAGCGGCGCTGGTCCTGGGGGTCGAGGCCGACGCGATCCCCGCCGCGGTGGCGGGGGCCCGGCGCATTCCCGGGCGCTTCGAGCCCGTGGACGAGGGCCAGGGCTTCGCGGTGCTGGTCGACTACGCGCATACACCCGACTCGCTGGACAGCGTGCTGCGGGCGGCGCGTCAGCTGGCGGAGGGCCGGCTGGTCGTGGTGTTCGGCTGCGGCGGGGACCGCGATCGCGGCAAGCGGCCGCTGATGGGGGAGATCGCTGCGCGGCTGGCCGACCTGGCGATCGTCACGTCCGACAATCCCCGCTCCGAGGACCCCGAGGCGATCATCGCCGAGGTCCTGGCCGGTGCGGGGCGGGGGGCCGAGGCGATCGTCGATCGCCGGGCCGCCATCACGTCGGCCATCGAGCTGGCGGCGCCCGGCGACGTGGTGGTCATCGCCGGCAAGGGGCACGAGCAGGGACAGGAATTCGCGGCTGGCCAAACGCTGCCGTTCGACGACGTGACGGTGGCGCGCGAGGCGCTGCGCGGAGCCGCGCTGAGCCGATGAGGGGGTGGACGCCCGACCGCGTGGCCGCCGCGGCCGACGCCCGCGCCCTGGCGACCGCGGGCGCCACCGAGGGGCCTGAGCGGGCCACCGTAGATTCGCGCGATGTGCGCCCCGGCGACCTCTTCGTGGGGCTTCCCGGCAGCCGCGTGGACGGCGGACGCTTCGCGCCCCACGCCCTCGCGGCGGGGGCGTGGGGGGTGCTGGCCAGACCCGAGCACGCCGAGGCCGCCCGTTGCGCGGCGCCCGGCGTCCTGCTGGCGGCCGAGGATCCACTGGCGGCGCTGCAACGGCTCGCCCGCGATTGGCGGCGCGAGCTGCGCTGCCGGGTGATCGGGATCACCGGCTCGACCGGCAAGACCTCGACCAAGGACATCCTCGCCGCGCTGCTGGCGCCCGCCCGCCGCACGGTGGCCAGCCCCGCCAACCTCAACACCGAGGTGGGCCTGCCCCTGGCGATGCTAGAGGCGCCGGCCGGCACCGAGGCGCTGGTGCTCGAGCTGGCGATGCGCGGCGCCGGGCAGATCGCCGAGCTGGCGGCCATCGCTGCGCCCGACGTCGGCGTCATCGTCAACGTCGGGCCGGTCCACCTGGAGCTGCTGGGCTCGGTCGAGGCGGTAGCCGCGGCCAAGGCCGAGCTGATCGCCGCGCTGCCCCCGGGCGCCACCGCGGTGGTTCCCGCCCGCGAACCACTGCTGGAGCCATACCGGCGCGACGACCTCGACACCGTCACCTTCGGCGAAGGGGGAGAGGTGAGGCTTGCCGGCGTGTCCCGCGACGGCCGGCTGATCGTGCGGGCCCGCGACCGGGACATCGAGCTCGAGCCCGGCTTCAGGCAGGCCTACCACCGGCTCAACCTCCTCGCCGCGGTGGCCGCGGCGCTCGCGATCGGGGTCGTGCCGAAGGGGCGGATCGAGGTCTCCTTTTCGGCCATGCGGGGGGAGCGGGTGGCGGCGCCCGGCGATGTGGTCCTGATCAACGACTGCTACAACGCCAACCCGATGTCGGTGCACGCGGCCCTCGAGGACCTCGCCGAGCAGGCCGAGGGCCGCCGCGTCGCCGTGCTCGGGGACATGCTCGAACTCGGCGCCGGGGCGGAGGATTTCCATCGCCAGGCCGGCCGCCAGGCCCGGGAGGCTGGCGTCGACGTGCTGGTCACCGTCGGCGACCTGGCGGCGCGACTGCTCGACGAGTTCGAGGGCGTGGGGCACGCCGTGGCGGACGCCGCCGAGGCCGCCGCGCTGCTTCCCGAGCTGCTGGTGCCCGGCGACACGGTGCTGGTCAAGGCCTCGCGCGGAGTGGGGCTGGAGGCCGTCGCTGACGCGCTGGCGGGCGCTGGAGCCCATCGCTGATGGGTCGGGTCCTGATCGCCGGCACGGCGTCGTTGCTCATCTGCATCTTCCTGAGCCCGAAGTTCATCTCCTTCCTGCGGGAGCGCGAGTTCGGCCAGCGCATCCGCGAGGAGGGACCCGAGGGGCACCACGAGAAGGCGGGGACCCCGACCATGGGCGGGGTCATCATCTTCGTCGCCATCGCGGCGCCGTTCCTCATCCTGTCGAGCTTCACCCCCCAGGCGCTGGGCGTGTTCGGAGCGGCGCTGCTGTGCGCGCTGCTGGGCTTCGCCGACGACTACGTGAAGATCGTGCGCAGGCGGTCGCTGGGCCTGCGGGCCCGCACCAAGCTCGTCGTCACCGTCGCGATCTCTCTGGGACTGTGGTGGCTGGCCACCGACGTCGCCCACCTGTCGAACATGCTGCGGCTGCGCGTCGTCGACTACCAGATCAACCTGGGCCTCTTCTACCCGGTGCTGATCTACCTGGTGGTGGCCGGCACCACCAGCGCGGTCAACCTCACCGACGGCCTGGACGGACTGGCCGCCGGCTGCGCCGCGATCGTCCTGCTGGCGTACATCGGGATCACCTTCATCACCCCGGGCCAACGCGACCTCGCCCTCTTGTCGGCGTGCCTGGTGGGGGGATCGATCGGCTTTCTGTGGTTCAACTCGTTCCCGGCCAACATCTTCATGGGCGACACCGGATCCCTGGGGCTGGGCGGGGCCATCGCCGCCATGGCGGTGATGACCAAGACCGAGATACTCCTGATCGTCCTGGGCGGCATCTTCGTATTCGAGGCGCTGTCCGTCGCCATCCAGGTCGTCTCCTTCCAGGCGTTGCGCAAACGCGTGTTCCTGATGGCGCCGGTCCACCACCACTTCGAGATGCTGGCCTGGTCGGAGACCAAGATCATCCTGCGCTTCTGGATCGTGGCCGCGGCCTGCGGGGCGATCGGGTTCACGATCTACCAGAACAGCCTCGGCTAGCCCAAGGAGCCCGCGTGGACCCGAGCCCCGCACACCCGTCCCCGGTGCGCTGCGCCGCGCGCCGGCGGCGGTGAGGTCCCGGCCGGACCTGCCGCCCGGCCCGTACCTGGTGATCGGGCTCGCTCGCTCGGGCTCGGCGGCCGCCCTCGCGCTGCGCGCCCGCGGGGCGCCGGTGATCGGGGTCGACGCCGGGATGCCGGACGAGGCCGGCAGGCTTGCGGAGGCCGGCGTCGAAGTGCACCTCGGCACGCCTGGCGTCGAGCTGGTCCCCCGCGCGCGGACGCTGGTCAAGAGCCCCGGGGTTCCGCGCGAGGCCCCCGCAGTGGGCGCGGCTCGCGAGCGGGAGCTCTCGGTGATCGGCGAGCTCGAGCTGGCCTGGCGGCTGATCCCCAACCAGTTCATCGCGGTGACCGGAACCAACGGCAAGACCACCACCACCGAGCTGATCGGACACGTTCACCGCGAGGCCGGGCTTCCGGTCAGGGTGGCCGGGAACGTGGGGACACCGCTCGCCTCGCTGGTCGGCGGCCTGCCTGCGGACGCGACCGTCGCGTGCGAAGCGTCCTCATTCCAGCTCGAGGACACCCAGGCGTTCGCGCCCGAGGCCGCGGTGCTGCTCAACCTCGCCGAGGACCATCTCGACCGCCACGGCGACCTCGCCGCCTACACCCGCGCCAAGCTGCAGGCGTTCGCCCGGCAGGGCAACCACGACGTCGCGGTCGCCCCGTCCGACCTGGAGATCGACGACCTCGGCGGCTGTGCGCGCCGCGTGTGCTTCGGGACCGGCCCCGACGACGACGTGTCGCTGCGGGCGGGACGAATCTGGTGGGGGGACCAGCCCCTGCTGCCCGTCGACGAGCTCTCCCTGCGCGGCCCCCACAACCGGCTCAACGCGATGGCCGCCGCGGCCGCGACCCTGGCCCGCGGGGTGCCGCCCGACGCGGTGGCGACCGCGCTGAGGACGTTCCCGGGAGTGCCCCACCGTCTCGAGCAGGTGGCCGAGCTCGACGGTGTTCTGTACGTGAACGACTCCAAGGCCACCAACGTCGCCTCCGTCCTGGTGGCGCTGGCCTCCTTCGAGCCCGGAACCGTCCACCTGATCCTGGGCGGTCGGGGCAAGGGCGGAGGCTACGAGGCGCTCGCCGCCCC
>JBJMKZ010000015.1:0-28368 GCA_045805565.1 Solirubrobacteraceae bacterium
GGCGATCCACGCCGCCCGCAGGTACCTGCCCGACCGGTTGAGCCGGGTGGCCGCCCCGCACCGCATCCTCGACCCCGCGGCCGGACCGCTGATCGCGGTGCGGCTCTCGATCCTCACCCGCAAGACGCTGGGAGGGCTGGAGACGGACCTCGCGGGCCGCGTGCTTCGCCCCTCGGGCGAGCCGCTGCCCGGTCTCTACGCCGCCGGCGAGGTGGCGGGCTTCGGCGGTGGCGGCATGCACGGCTACCGGGCGCTGGAGGGCACCTTCCTGGGAGGCTGCCTGTTCTCGGGGCGAGTCGCCGGGCGCGCCGCCGCGGCCGCCGTGCGCTGACGCCCTGCCTGGTGGTCTAGCCAGGCGCGCCACCGCTCGGTCGGATCGCCGGACCCGGGGCGCGAGGCTCAGGCGGGAGGCACCTGCGCGCCGGCGGGCAACCGCGTCGTGGCCTGGACGGGGAAGCAGCTACCCGGGATGACCAGCCGCCAGAAATGAAGTCGGACCGGCACGAAACCGGTCAACCCCTTGGCGCCGTAGTGCACCCTGCTGGTCCAAGAGCACGGCACGTAGCCGGAGTTCGGCGGACGTTGCCACATCGTGAACGCGCAGATGACGTCGTAGATACCGGATCGCTTGCAGCGGTCTACGCGATACGCGACGAACCCGTTGGGCTGGGTGCGGGTGGTGCGCACCGTCCTGTCAGCCGCGCGCACCGTGATCCCACGCGCCTGGCCGAGCGTCGGTAGCAGGATGCGGGCTTCGGCGGGGCCGGCGCCGAGGCTCAGGGTGATGGCTGCGAGCGCAGCGGTTCGTAGCGTCTTCATTGCTCCTCCATCCCTCGCCTGGAGTCCTCCCAACGTGTCTACCCCACTGGGAGCTGTCACACTCGCTCGCGCCCGCCCCGTGATCACGACTTTGCTGCGGGCTAGCAGCTGCGAGACGATCATCCACTGAGCGACGATTGGTCCGCGGCAGCGCGACCGCGGACCCGCTCAGAGGGTCAATCCAGCTTGTCGACCTGCGAGCGCGCTTGCGCCTCCTCGCGCTCGGCGCGGGCGAAGGCTGACTGCGCCGCCTCGACAGCCGCCCTGGCCTCCTGTGCGGCGGCGACCGCGTCCTCGAGCTCGGCCCTCGCCCGGGTCAGGCGCTCGCGGGCCGAGTCGAGCCGGCGCTCGGCGGACCGGCGCTGTCGCGCCCCGCCCGCGTTGCGCGATCGCGACGACGCTTGTCGGGATGCGGCTCCCTGGGTCGGCGCCGGCCCGAACCCGACTGCCTGCCGCTCCTTGGTGAACCGGCCACGCTCGAGCAGCCCCCTCGCCTCGGCCTCGATCGTCGCGGCTGCAAGCGTGTCGCGCACCCGCTCGACGGCCGCCTGGGGGAGATCGAGGCGCTCTCGCGCCGTCCGCACCAGCCCTTCGACTGCCTCGCGCTGCTCGCGCATGGCCTTGCGCAGCGCCTGCTCGCCGTCGGCTGAGCGCAGCCTGTCCGCGGTCCGCAGCAGCGCCTGAACCTGCTTCGGCTCCCTCCTGGCCAGCTGGTTCACCGCCCAGGCCGCCTGGGTGGGCTTGCGGGCCCGGGCGATGATCTCGGCGGCCTCCGGGTCCTGCGCCCGAGTCTGCCTGGCGGCCTCGTTCCTGGCCCGGGTGAACTCGTCGAGCGCCAGCCCGTAGAGACGGTCGAGCTGCGATTCCGCCCCGCGGCTCATGGGTCGATTCGCTGACCGATGCCGAGGAGGTTCCCCTCGCTGTCCCGGAACCACGCCGCCCTCTCTCCGACCCCGCCCTTGCTCGGGTAGTTGCCCTCGACCCGGGCGATCCCGTCGACGGTCGTCAGTCCCGGAAGCTCGAACTCCTCGAATCGCACGCCGCGGCCGCGGAGCTCGCGCACGGTCGCCTCGATGTCGTCGACCTCCCACGCCATCTGCGTGTGATCACTCGAGGGGGCGCCGCCGGACTGGAACAGCGCGAACTCGCCGCTCGCGCACCGGTAGCGGAGCCCACCCGGCCGCTCCTCGACGGGCTCCAGCCCGAGGTTCTCTGCATAGAAGCGCCGGGCCCGGTCGAGATCCTGAGCCGGAAGCCTCGTGGCCACATCGGAGCGCTCGAGTGGCCGGGGTCGCCGCGCCGAGCTCATCTCACGACGCGAATCGCAGATGGGTCACTCCCGGGGAGTCAATCACCCGGGAGTCCTCATCGACTGCCTCGGTCCCGGCTCAGGAGCCGATCCGAGATGGCGGTCGCCGTGAGTCCGTGGAGCACGATCGAGGCCATGACGCACGCCGTCGTCGTCCAGAACAGCGTCGCCGCCTCCGACCGGTCGAGGACGCCGGCGGCGATCACCAGGCTGACGTAGTAGAGGGCGGCGACACCCCGCACCCCGAACCAGGCGAGGAAGGCTCGCTGCGGGAGCGACAGCCCTGAGCCCACGAGCAGCGCCCCGACCAGGCCGGGCCGGATCACGAACAGCAGCGCCGGGGCGAGCAGCCAGCCGGTCAGCCCCGGTGCTCCCAGCCCCGACAGGGTGACGAGGCTGCCGAACAGGAGGATGACGGCGAGCTCGCCGAACTTCTCGACGACCTCGCCGCCGGTGTGTACGTGCTGGTTGAACTCGTGCCCGGACTCGTAGCGGCGAAAGGCGACGCCCGCCGCGAACACGGCCACCAGCCCGTAGGTGCCCGCCACCTCGGCCAGGCCGTAGAGCGAGAGGGCGGCGGGAACCGCGACGTAGAGGTCCAGCCTCTCGTCCAGCAGCTGCCGCTCGCTGAGCCGCAGCGCGGCGGCGCCGATCAGATAGCCGCCCAGCCCACCCAGAACGAGAGCGCCGACGACGCCATAGAGGACGTCGACGGCGAGGAATCCGCCCAGGCGATCGCCGAAGTCTCCCTGGGCGACCACGATCCCCAGGAGGACGAACGGCGAAGCCAGCCCGTCGTTGAGGCCCGCCTCGGCGCTCAGCGAGAACCGCGGCTCGCCCTGGAGATCGACCTCGCCCGGCGAGCCGACACCGACGTCCCCGGCCAGCACGGGATCGGTCGGCGCGAGGACGGCGCCGAGGATGAGCGCCGCACCGAGCGAGAGGTTCATCACCGTCACGCCGAACAGGGCGACGGCGGCGATCGACAGCGGCATCACCAGACAGATGAGGACCGCCACCGAGCGCCAGGTGCGCCAGCGCAAATCGCCCTCCAGCCGCAGCCCGGTGGCGAACACGGCGATGACCAGCGCGAACTCGGCCACCCGCTGCAGGACCGCCGGCGCTCGGAGGGGATCGATCGGCTCGATCTTGAGGATCGAGAGCAGCCCGGCGGCGGCCACGCCGAGCAGGAGGTAGAGCAGCGAGGCCGAGAATGCCCGCTCCCTCTGATGCGAGAGGGCGCCGATGGCCACGAACAGGGCGATGCCGAACCCCAGCAGCGCCAGGGCGAAGGGATCTCCGAAGCGCAAGCCGAGCTCGATCGCGAAAGGGGTCCCAGTCACGGCCTCTCTATACCCGACTCGGGTCCGGCAGCCGCTGGGCCGCGACGAGCGGGGGAGGGAAACGGACCGGTAACGGTGTTCCCTGGATGGTCACGCCTACGGTTCGGAATGGCGCAGACCGAACTTCACACCTTCTTGTTCGCCGACCTCTGCGGCTACTCGCTGCTGACCGAGCTGGACGGCGACGAGGCGGCCGCAGAGCTGGCGATCCGCTTCGCCTCGGAGGTGACACGGATCGCCGAAGAGCACGGCGCCGAGGTGGTCAAGAGCATCGGCGACGCGGTGATGGTGCACTGCTCCAACGCCGCCGAGGCGATCGAGCTGGGGCTGCGCCTGCACCGCGAGATGGGGACGGGAGCCGAGATCGAGGCCTTCCCGCCCATTCACAGCGGCATTCACAGCGGCCCGGCGCTCAATCGCGCCGGCGACTGGTGGGGAGCCACGGTGAACGTCGCCGCGCGGGTGGCGGCCGCGGCCGAGGCCGGCCAGCTGCTGGTCACCGAAGCCACCAAGCAGGCGGCCGAGGAGACGCGCCGCACTCACCTGCGCGAGCTCGGCCACCAGCGCCTGAAGAACATCTCGGCACCGGTCAGGGTCTATTCGCCGTCCGACCCGGAGCGCAGCTCCGTCGCCGGGGCGCTGCAGCCATGTTGAGCGCGGCGTCGAAGGCGGGGCGCAAGATCCGTGTCCAGGGCGAGGGCGAGCTCGGCTTCTCGGACGGCGGGAGCCGGCGATGACCCGAGACCAGCTCGTCGAGCGTGCGGCGGCGGCCGCCTACGACGCGTTTCGGATTGGCGAGGTGCAGCGTCGCCTGGAGCAGGGGCCCGGCAACCAGCCCGGCAGGCGCCGGAAGTGTCGCCTGCCGGGCTGGCACGGCCTCGAGCCGTCGCAGCAGCGACCGTGGCTGGAGCGCGCTCGGCCGATCGTCGATGCGCTCGAGCGGGACGGGGTGCTGGCCTCCCGCGACCAGCGCCGCTACCGGGTGGTGATCGACCATCCCGACATGGCCCGCAGATACGAGTACGACGAGGTGCCCGCGTTCAGCGCCTATGCCGCGTGCGTGGAGGGTGCCAGGCGCGCGATCCGAGACGACCCCAACGGCGGCTACCCGCCCGGGATCAGCAGACGAGCCAAGGACGACGTCGCCATCGAGGACCCCGCGATGGCGCAGGGGGTCGCGATGTACGGGCAGGCCTGGCGCACCGACGAGCCGGGCATCGAACGCGAGACTTACCTTGGCCCGGGCGAACCCCCCGTGCGTGAGCGCGCGAACCGGGCACTCGTACCGGCCTGACCGCTTGACCGCCGGGCGCGTGGGGCCGCGACCGACCCCTCGTCAAGCGGTCACCGCCCGCCCATCACTAAAGAACGACAGAACCCCCGCCGTAGCAGGGGCTTCGTCCAGAGCGGATGATGGGACTCGAACCCACGACCTTCTGCATGGCAAGCAGACGCTCTAGCCAACTGAGCTACATCCGCGAGGGGGGCGATTATAGCCTCGGCCCGCCGGCCCTCCGGGGGTCGCGCAGACGCTGATTTCCTGCACGCGGCGCCCCAACCCGGATAAGGTCCGTCGGGATGACCGCGGTGGGAACTGGGGTGGGCCTGCTGGCCAGGCTGGTCAGGATCGTGACCTGGATCCTGGTCGCCATCATCGTCCTGGCGATCGTGTTCGCGGTGCTGGAGGCCAACCGGCGCAACATCATCGTCTCGACGGTGGACGACTTCGCCAAAAGCCTGGTGGGGCCGTTCGATCGGCTGTTCACGCCCCGTGACCCGAAGCTTCGCATCGCGGTGAACTGGGGCATCGCGGCCGTGGTGTATCTCCTCGTCGGGACGCTGATCGCCGCTCTCATCGCGCGAGCCGGAGCCATGGCGCGCATGCGCGGCGACAGGCGCGCGGAAACCTGAGACGCCCGAGACGGAGGGAGACGCCGTGAAGCGCATCCTGGGACTGACCGCGGTGATCGTGGTGGCCGCCCTGGCCCTGCCCTCGACCGCGGGGGCGCGGGTGAGGACCCTGAGGGCGACCTACGTCAACTTCCTCTTCCAGATCCTGGACAACCCGCCGCTGCAGTCGTCGCCGACCCAGCCTCCCTCCTCGGGGGACGTGGCGATCATCCGCGCCAGGTACCGAGCGGGTCGGCGGTCGGTCGCGCTGGAGCGGACGGTCTGCACGGTCGTCGACTGGCCGCACGCCGTGTGCACGATCACCATCGCCCTGCGCGGGGGGCATGTCATATCGACCGATCAGGTAGACGCGGTGAGCCGCGCCCCTCAGAGCCTGGCGATCACCGGAGGCACCGGGCTCTATCGCAGCGCTCGCGGTCAGATCGTCCTCCGCCAGACCAGCGACACCGCCGGCAGCGCGGTGTTCACCATCATCACCCCCTGACGGTCGGCCGGTGGCCGAGCGGGCCCATGACATCGCGCTGTTCGGCGCCACGGGGTTCACCGGCCGCCTGACCGCGGAGTATCTCGCCCGCCACGCGCCCGCGCAGACCCGGTGGGCCCTGGCGGGGCGCCGCCGCGAGAAGCTCGAGCGGCTACGCGAAGAGCTGTGCGACGTCAACTCGAGCTGCGCCAACCTCGACCTGGTCGAGGCGGACGTCGAGGACGACGCCTCGCTGCGCGAGCTCGCCGAGTCGGCCACGGTGGTGATCACCACCGTGGGGCCCTACATCAAGTACGGCGAGCCGCTGGTCGCGGCATGCGCCGCCGCCGGCGCCGACTACGTCGACCTCACGGGGGAGCCCGAGTTCGTGGACCTGATGTGGCTGCGCCACCACGAGCAGGCCCAGGCCAGCGGCGCCCGGATCGTCCACGCCTGCGGCTTCGACTCGATCCCGCAGGACCTCGGTGCCTATTTCTCGGTGCGGCAGCTCCCCGAGGACGTGCCGATCCGCCTCGAGGGCTTCGTGGCGGCCAGCGGCAGCTTCTCCGGCGGCACCTATCAGTCGGCCATCACCGCCTTGTCACGGCTGCCCCAGTACGCGCGGGTGAGCCGCGAGCGCCGGCGCCGCGAGGCCAAGCCGGAGGGTCGCGAGGTTCGCGCCTTCACCGGTCGAGTCCGCTACGACCGCGAGCTCGGGCGCTGGGTCGTCCCGTTTCCGAGCATCGACCCGCAGGTCATCACCCGCTCGGCCCGGGCGGTGGAGCGCTACGGGCCGGACTTCGCCTACGGCCACTACCTGCAGCTCAAGAACCTGCCCAGCGTCGTGGGTCTGGCTGGCGGCGTGGCGGGGCTGATGGCGGTCGCCCAGGTGCCGCCCGCCCGCGACTGGCTGCTGGGACGCAAGGGGTCGGGTGAGGGACCGACGCCGGAGCAGCGAGCCAAGGGATGGTTTCGCGTGCGGTTTGCCGGCGAGGGCGACGGCCAGCGGGTGGTCACCGAGGTCAGCGGTGGCGATCCCGGCTACGGCGAGACCTCGAAGCTGCTGGCGGAGGCGGCGCTCTGCCTCGCCCACGATTCCCTGCCGGACACCGCCGGCCAGGTCACACCGGCGGCGGCAATGGGCGACGCGCTCACCGACCGGCTGCGGCGCGCCGGGATCGAGTTCCGCGTCCTGGAGCCGGGATAGGGGGGAGCGCATAGTCCCAGGAGCGTGTCGTCTCCCCGACACTCCCCCCGCGATAGGAAACCGCGGCGGACCCAGGGGTTGCGCCCCGGCCGGGGTGAACATGCAGACCGCCCGAGGTCGTCGCGGCCTCGGGCGGTCTGGTACGGCTACGGGCGAGGGCGGGCCGGGGGACTATGTTGCCGAACCGGCCCTCGCCGTTGCCATATGGATACCGGACCCGCCTAAACGAGCGATCAAGGGACGGCTCCTGATCGGGGCTGCGCAGCATCGACTCGGCCCCGTCTCCGACGGGCGGCGCGTTTCGCCTACCGGCTGCGCGGGCACTCCCCTCCCAGCGGCCGGCGGCAGCAGACTCGGTGGTGACCGCTCGTCGAGCCCGCGAAGGAAGCCATGACCACCATCGCCTCGTTCACGCTCTCAGACGGCGCCTGGGTTTTCATCGGGATCTTCGTCGCCTCGTTGCTGTCCATCGCGTACGGCTATTACACGAGGCGCGGCAGCGCCATCAACCAGCGCGCGCACGGGAGCGTGTACTCGGACGCTCCGGGTGCCAGGACGCCCAGCGTCCTCTCGCACGATCAGAGCGCCGCGCGGCGCTTGGTCGGCCGCGGCGACGAGCGGCGCGAACCCCGACGGTCGTCATCGGACGAGACGCCACGGGGGCCACTCGGGCAGCGGCGAGCTGCGAAACAGGACTAGCGCAACCGAGCTTCCCCGACCGCGACGAGGCCGCCGGATCGGGCCGAGGTCTGCGCCCGCCAGCCGGTCAGCGACGGATCTTGCGCCCGTAGGTGCCCATCGTGCCGCCGCCGGCGGTTGCTGACTTCTTGCCTGTGGCGGCCTTGTCTACGGGCAGCCTGCCGACCGGGCCGCTCTCGCCGGGGGGCTTCTTGCCAGCGGCGGCCTTGTCTACGGGCAGCGTGCCGACCGGTGCCCCGCCGAGCGCAAACCCCGAGGCGAGAACCGCGACGGCGATGCGCCTCCGGAGGCCGGACCCCTGCAATGCATGCGATGTCATTGACGGCCTTGTCTCTTTAGAAGGGTCCGGTCCCGCAGTTCGGCCCAGATGTCACGACCTAGCCATAGCCCCGGCGAATGCGCTCCAGCACCGATAGTACACCCGCGCACATAGCCGGGGTGGTCGGGGGCGCCGGTGTACTGCCATACGACGACGCATCGTCGGCTTGACCGATAAGGCGACGACCGGAATCGAACCGGTGTAAACGGCTTTGCAGGCCGCTGCGTAACCACTCCGCCACGTCGCCGAGAGGACGCCTAGCGTAGCGCCGGCAAGCACGGCTCCCGCCCCGCCGGCCGTTGGTACGCTAGGCGGCCTCGGGCGATTAGCTCAGCTGGGAGAGCGCCGCCTCGACAAGGCGGAGGTCGCTGGTTCGAGCCCAGCATCGCCCACTAGAAAAGCCACAGGTACCGGCTGGGCTTTCGCGTTCCTGGGGCCGACACGATCCGCAGGAGGGCCGTCCGAGGCGGTGAAAGGGCCGTGGCGCGCTGCGACCGGCGGGGGGTCGGCGCTCATCGGTCCTGAAGCAGCCCGAGAACATTGCCATCGGGGTCGGTGACGGTGGCCACTAGGCGGCCGCCACCGACGTCGTGCGCCGGTCCTTCACGGTGGCACCCGCGGCGGTCACCTCGGCGAGCTTCGCCTCGAGGTCCGGCACGTGCGAGTAGGCGACCGGTGAGGTCATGCCCTGCGGTCCACCGCCCGGCACCAGCCCGATGTCCTGGCCCGCGGGCTCGAAACCGACGTAGTAGGACCCGTCGGTCTGCGGCGGTACGCCGAGCAGGGCGGCGTACACCGCCTTGGCAGTCGCCAGGTCGGACACGATGCAGCACCGTCTTGATTCCCTGGGTTGAAGAGTCGGACATGGTCATTCCCAAAGCCGTGTGGTCACACCGACCGTACGGTCGTGTTAAGACGAACAAGGCGCGAGATCGACAGTCGCCACCAAAGTCTGTTGCCCACGGGGTTGGCGCTGGCACCGCGACTGCTGAAGATGCCCAACCGCGGGGCTACTTCGCCGACTGTGCCTCCCACTGAGACTGGCGGGCAGGCGCTCGGGTCGCCCTCTGGAGCTGGTGGACGCTCGCGACCCGATCGACGAGCATGTTCACAGCACGGCACGCTTTGTGTTCTCACCGGCGGAATGGTCGAAGACCCGCGCGAACAGACTCTTCGCTGGATCCAGCAGTTGGCCGCGATTGAGCGGCCTTCCGCCACGTCAGGAGAACGGCACGGCGCTGAGTGGATCGTCGAGCAGCTCACCGACAGTGCCACACCCGCCCGCATCGAGGCGGAAACCGCCCATGGCACACACCTGCCGTTCGTCTTGCCGAGTGCGCTTGCGCTGCTGGCCGGCCTCCTCCGCTCCCGGGTAATCGCCGCAGCCACGGCGGCACTCGCGACAGCCGCGATCGTCGACGAGCTCGAAGGCCACCGTCGGCTGGTGCGCCGTACCCTGGCGCGCCGGCAGACCTACAACGTCGTGGCCGAGGTCGGCAGTGCCCGTCCTTCGGGCACGGTCGTCTTCGCGTCGCATCACGACGTCGCTCGTCCGTGGTCCGCGGCGTTCGGGGCCATCGCCTCGGCTCCACCTCCGCGGCTGCTCGGCGGCCGGCCGCTGCCCATCGCCGCCACGCTCGCCTACGCGCCGCTGACCGTGCTGCTCGGCGTGGTGGGACGGTTGCGAGCTCTGCGGCGCGCCGGCATCGCTCTGTGCACGTTCATCGTCGTCCTGTTCAGCGACATCGCCCGCCGCGCGCCCGTCCCCGGGGCCAATGACAACGCGTCGGGCGTCGCGGCGCTGCTGGGTGTCGCCTGCGACTTGGCCCACAGCCGCCCCACGTCGTTGCGAGTCGTGCTGTTGTCCACGGGGTCTGAGGAAACCATGCTCGAGGGGATGGAGGCCTGCTTGCGCCGGCATCGCGGCGAGCTTGATCCTGCGCGCACGATCGTCGTCTGCCTCGACATGCTTGGCTGGGATCGGCTGGTCTTGCGCGAAAGCGAAGGGGTGCTGCGCCGCTACAGGACCCGCTCCGAGGATGTCGACCTGCTGCTGCACGCCGCCCGTGGCGCCACCGTCGACGTCGAGGTCGCGCCCCCGCACGTCGCGCCCAGTGACGGCCTGGCCGCGCGGTGGGCGGGGTTGCCCACGATCCTCCTCTCGTCCACCGCCGCCGACCGCGGCTATCCGCACTATCACCGGCCCAGCGACGTTCCCGAGAACGTCCACATCGAGACGGTGGTAGCTGCGCGCCGGCTGTGTACGGAGCTGGTTGCCGAGCTTGGACAGCCGCGCCAACCGATCGAGCCATGAGCCCTCGCCCGGCGGACGTAACCCATGACCCCCGGCTTGCGCCCTACTAAGGCGGAGCTCGCTGCCGGCAAGCCCGCAGCGGTCCGGCAGCGAGAGGAGTAGGCTGCTTACAGACGGTCGCTGACCAGCCGACTTCTCGCTGGCAGACTAGCCGACGATCGGCCTCCGCCTAAATGGGTCCCCGCCGTTGACCCATTGACCCGGTCCTCGAGCGGCTAGAGCCGTGACTTCATCTCGCGCGTGTCTAGCTGGGCGCCGATAGAGGCGCAGAAAGGAAGCGCCATGAGACACGCGATCATGAGCTTCGCGATCCTGGTTCCTGCAACCCTCGTCTTCCTCTGTCTCGTGCTTGCCGCGTTTGTCGGCGGTATCGCACTGGCCGGAGGGTCCCCGATTCCTCCTTGGCACTGGTGACCGAGCACCCCTGCCCGGCCTTTCCGCTAGCGCCCTCCGGGACACCGCGATTTCGCGCTGACCAGCTGAGGCCCGGGCTGTGATGGCCGGTTCACCGCCAATCGAGGAGCTGCAGGCCGAGGCTCGCTACTGCCGCGAGCGCCACGCCCTGTACCGGGCCAAGATGTACGGCCCGCGCCCCACCAGCCTGACTCGGCTCAGGGAGCTCGAGCGGGCCCACCGAGGCGCCGAGGCCCGTCTCCGTCGAGCCCAGAAGGCTGCTGAGTCCCGCGAGTCATCGCGGCCCGGCTGACGAGCCGGGTTCCGCGGCTCCACTGCGGCCAGCAACGGCACCCCGACGTTCAGCGTCTACGCCGCCTCCAGGTCCGCCATCGGCTCCTTCGCCCCGCACCTGCGCGCGCACTGTTTCGGGAGCGGAAGCGACGTCGAGACAGGATGCGCCCGATGCCCACTCATCGGACTCTCATCCGCAGGCGTCAATCTGGATGCTATCCGCGTCCGAAACGGCCATCCGGAGACCGCGCAATGACGCGTCCGAACGCTCCCGTGGTGCTCGCGGCCGTCGTGGTGGCGTTCCAGCTCGCCGCATGCGGCTCGGGCGGCGCGCCGAACGCCCCTCCGAAGCACGCCTCCAGCGCCGCGACGCCCGCCTGTCCGAAGTCGCCGAACTTCAATGCGTCGGACTTCGTCAGCCACGTGGACAACGCGCTGTTTCCCCTCCAGCCTGGGACCACCTACCGCTACAAGGGCACGGACGAGGGAGACCCCGCCTTGGATCTCGTCTCGGTCACCCACCAGACCAAGAGGATCATGGGGGTCGGCACCACGGTCGTGCGCGACCGCACCTACACCAACGGCAAGCTGGCGGAGGACACCCGGGACTGGTACGCCCAGGACAAGGGCGGGACCGTCTGGTACTTCGGCGAGGCCACCAAGGAGTGGGATAAAGGCCATGCCAGTACCGCCGGCTCCTGGCAGGCGGGCGTCGCCGGCGCCAGGGCGGGGATCTTCATGCCGGCGCGGCCGGCGGCAGGGCGGGTATTTAACCTGTCCGAGGACTGCGGCCAGGTCCTAGATCTCAAGGCGTCGGTGAAGACCCCGCACGTGTCGACCGATCAGGCGATGAGGACCAAGGAGTGGAGCCCTCGCGAGGGCGGAGACGTCTTCACCAAGGACTACGTCCGCGGCGTCGGACTGGTTCGCCGGGCCCTCCTGGGCGGCAACGACTTCCTAGAGCTGGTCTCGGTCGAGCATCACGCTTAGCCCTCACCTGGGGGGGCGCCTATGTGGTGGCGTTCTGATCCGGACCGTTGTCAGCCGGGCCCGCGTTGAAGGCGAAGAAGCTGCCGCACGACTCAAGCGCACCCGAGACCTTGCGTGCCGCTTCGTCGGCTGACGGGGCGCTCGCCCACACGTAGTGACGGTTGGCGGGTGTGGCGATGCGGCCGGTAGCGCCGACGACGGTGATTCCGGCTTCGCCCAGCGCCGCCTGTGCCTCGTCGGTCAGGTTCCCTTCGACCTCGACCAGCCAGGTGGGGTCAGTCACGTACCCAGTCTAGGCCGGCGTACCAATCCGGGTGCCGATCTGATCGAATCCAGACGATCCCGGCGGAGCTAGCCTCCGGTATCAGACACGACGAGTGCCCAGAGCAGGCCTCGCTCGGTTTCTAGCCCAGCATCGCCCACCCAGGCGACCCTGCTACGGCGGGGTTTTCGCCCCATCGGCTCCCGGAGCCCGGTGGCCAATGACGAGGAGAGCTGACATGACGCTGTACGGACAGGAGCACATCGACCGCTACATCGCGACCGACGGCAGGGAGGGCCACGACTGGCAAGGAACCCAGACTCTGATCCTCACGACGACGGGGCGGCGCTCAGGCCAGCCAAGGCAGCACGCCCTGATCTACGGCCGCCACGGCAACGACTACCTGCTCGTGGCCTCCAAAGGCGGGGCGCCGCAGCACCCCGCGTGGTACCTCAACCTCGACGCGAATCCAGATGTCGAGATCCAGGTCAAGGGCGACAAGATCCGTGCCCAAGCGCGCACGGCAACACCCGACGAGAAGGCGGAGCTCTGGCCGATCATGACGAAGGAGTGGCCCGACTACGACCGCTACCAGGAGGAGACGGACCGCGACATCCCGCTCGTCGTCCTCGAGCCCCAGTAAACGGGCAGCGCCCCTCGCGACGTCCGCCGCTCCGGCGTTGACCTTCGATCACCCGCGCCGATGAGGGTGGCCAGCGGTTTCGTCGCCGGTCAGAAGGGTCGTGTGGGTCGGGAACTACACCGCTCCTGACTCGGCCGAGACCCGAACACCAAGATGCGCGGTCGCTTCCACAAAGGGGAAAGGGAATGCGACCGCGCAGTCGCAGGATACCCCCTCGCTCCAAGAGAGAACGGTTGCGTTCACGTGCGACCGCGCGCAACCACCGGCGCGGAGTGTTGAGTGACCTCGTGCGCCGATCTGGCACCGACTCGAGCGAGGTCCACTCCGCAAACGTCAACATCCATTGACACCAGGCTAAGTGATGCACGCGGCCGGGTAAGACGACCCTCAACTGATCGCTTCCACAAAGGGGGATAGGTATGTCTAGACGTGCCCGGAGGTTCTTCGCGTCGCTGTGCGCGAGCGCGATGCTGTTTGTGGCCGCGGCCTCGCCCGCCGCGGCGCAGCAAGTCGGACCGAGGAAGGTCGACATCAACATCGGGAGTGGCCTTATCACGGTGCAGGACGTCAACGTTGCCGTGGCAGCCCAGGTTGCGGCCGTACTCTGCGATACGAATGTCAACGTTGCGGTCCTTTCCGAGGCGGTGTTTGGACAGAATGCGCCCGGGTTCACTTGCAGCGCTGACGGTCAGCAGGTGAGCATCACACAAGCCTGAGCTTGCTCACCGAGCGGCCGATCAGCCGCTAGGTGTTCGCCGAAGTTCGAGCGGGGGCCATACTCGGTCCCCGCTCGCGCTGAGGCGCAGGGCTCAAGGGGGCCTTGGCGGAGGGGTAGGCGCGAGAACCCGGTGGACTGGGGTCACCGGCTTTCATGGACGTCTCTGAGATACCAATCGAGATATCCGCCTTGCTGCCTCGTCCTCAACGACACCGGCGGGCCGCGCTTGTCGCTCATCTACATGGGGACCCTGGAGCCGGAGCCACCGGGGGAGGGAGCCGCCGACCTGGGTCAGCCTTCGCTCTCCTGCGGCGTAGGGCCGCTTACGCCCAACCGCGGGTGGAACATCGGGCGCGGACTAGGACGGCATACCACTGAGGTGGGAGGGCGGCTATTTCCGCGCAGCGGCGGGTATCAACCAGGCAGCCGACCATCGAGGGGCCGATGATGATCGACAACCAGGCGCGGCAAGGGGACAAGGACCACGAGGAATCGGGGCCGGCGGACGAGGGCCCGGACTTCGGCCAGGGCCCGGAGTCGCCCGAGCCGGGGCATCCCGTCGGCGAGACGCAGCCCACCGAGGGGATGCCACCCAGGGCCTACGAGGAACCGCAGGACATCCCTCCTCCGCGGCGCCAGGAGGATGACGAGGCGCAGCGCACGGAACCGGCCGGTGGCCAGCAGGACCCGGAGTCCGCTTAGCGGCTCAACCCACAGTCAGCGACGAGCACAAGGGGGCGGCAGATGGCGAAGAGCGCTCAGGAAGAGCTCGTGAAGTACCTCACCCAGGCCCATGCGATGGAGAAGCAGTCAGCCCTGCTTCTCAACCGGGGAGCGGACATCGCGGGCGACACCGAGATCGCCGCGATCTACCGAGCCCACCTGCTGCAGACCAACGAGCACGAGCGCTACGTCGACGAGCGCCTGCGGGCGCACGGGGCAAGCCCGTCGAAGGCCATGGACGTCGCCATGCAGGCCGGGGCGGTAGGGATCGGCCTGGTGGCCCAGGCGGCGCCGGACACGCCGGTGAGGCTGGCGGCCACGGCCTTCGCCTACGAGAACCTGGAGGTGGCGTCCTACCGGTTCCTCCGCCGCCTGGCGGAACGGGCGGGCGACGCGGAGACCACCTCGGTGGTCGAGCGGATCCTCGAGCAGGAGGAGGCGGCGGTGGAGCTGGTGGCCGGCACCTTCGATCGCGCCCTCGAGATAGCCCTGGGCGAGCCGCCCACCAGCCCGCTGATCCCGGTGACGCCGCTCGGAAAGCCCTCCGATCGTCCGTCGCAGGCCCCCGAGGGACAGGTGCAATAGCGGCGAGGGCCATAGCCGTTGCTCTGCTGGCCGTCGTGGGGGTGCTGGCGCCGGCGACCGCCGCCGGCGCCCACACTCTCTACTACGGGCCCGCGCGCGCAGCCGCGCTGAGGGTTGCGGCTAACACCCAGGCGGCGGTCACCGCGGACCCGGACATTCCAGCCGTGGGTACGGGTCATGGCGTCCGCGGCTGCCACCGGATGGATCGCCACTCGTGGCGCTGCGAAGTATGGGTCTCCGCCCGGGGCCTCGGGGGCCAGTCGGTTCGCTGTGGCGAAGACGTGATCGTCCGCTATGCCGGCCTGACCAGCCGGGTCATCCGGGTCTTCGCGCTCGGGCGGCCGAAGTGCGTGTGACCGCGCGGCCTCGGGCCGATCAGTCCTCGACCCGGAACTCCTGCTGGTAGCTACCGTCGGGGCGCCGCTTGGTGGTGAGGGTGCCGCCGACCCCGGCGTACTTGCCCGTTCCACCCAGCACGGCGCGGACGAATCGCCGGTTGACGACGGTGCCGGTCCCGCGCCGCGGGAACTGGCTCAGACCGCCGACGACGAGGGCGTTCCCCGAGCCGAACTCGAAGGTCAGTATCCCCTGGACGGTCTCGGCGCCGTGCTCGAGCCTGATCGACGTCTGCGTGCCGCGCAGGCGTCCGATCGCGCGTCGCCCATGCGCGTCGAACAAGGTGGAATCGAACACGTACAGGTCACCGCGGCTCTTGCCATGCGCGCCGAGGTCCAGGACGTACAGGTGTGGGCGCCCGCTGACGAAGCGGATGCTCCGGCCGTGTTCGCCGCCGCACCCTCCGATCAGGGTGGCCCCGACGGCTGCTGCGGCCACGGCTGTCGCGATGTAGGTTCGGCGTGGCATGACGCGTCAGTTCGCCGACGGCGCGCCAGGCCCTTCCTACTTCCTGCTCCGCGAGGAGTCAGCGCTCCTGCGCGGCCAGGCGCGGGTCCCGGTCCTGCGGGTCCTGCGCGGCCATCTGCGCGGCGGTGGGCTGAGGCAGAGCGCTCGTCGTGGCGGCGCTGGCCTGCCGCGTGCCCCTGACCGGCGAGATGTAGCCGCTGATGGCGGCCGGGCCCATCGCGGTCCCGTTGTCGGGCGAGGCGGGACCTCGACGGGCGACGTTGTTGCCGCTGGTGTTGCCGGCGATGATCGTGATGGCACCGGAGGAACGGACGGTCTCGACGATGCCGACGTGCAGGCCAGAGAAGATCACGAGGTCGCCGGGCCTGGGATCGTTGTCGTAGCCCTGCTTCCAGGCGCCCCGCTGCTTGGCCCAGGAGACCAGGCCGGGGACCCAGGCGATACGCCCGATGGAGGGGACGCCCGCCTGTCGCCACACCCACGTCGCGAAGTCGGCGCACCATGCCTCGCAGGGGCCGAACCTGGTGCAGTTGGAGCCGGGCGGATTCTCTTTCTGCCCCAGCTGGCTCTGGGCGATCGCCACGACCCGGCTGCGCACGTCCCCGGAAACCGAAATCGGCGGCAGGGGCGGCTTGTCGATGGGGGTGTGCGGCCTGGCCGGCGTTCGCTTGGGCGGCGACTGCTCGGCCGACGACGGCTTGGGAGGCGACGGCTTGCGCGGCGCGGGCTTGGGAGGCGGCGGCTTGCGCGGCGCAATGGCAGGCGGCGCCGTGCCGCCGGTCGTCCCGCCGGTGTCGGCGAGCGCCGGGGTGGTCAGGGCCAGGCATGCCGCCAGGCAGCCGGCGGTGGCGACGACCGCGCGCTTGCGCGCTACGTCGTAGCCGACTACCCGCAGGGAAGATGTACCCATCGACACCGCTGCCTTGTTCGGCGCCTACGGGGTTAGCTGACGGGCTAGCGTCGGAGAGCCGACGCTTCCCGCGGATCACCGCGAGATTCGCCCCAACAACATCGGGTCCCCCGTCCCCCAGCATCCAGCCAAGGGTTCGGCGATGAAGCGGGCACCGTAGCAGGCCACGCGGTGTTATGCGACCCCGGCGTTCAGCGGCTCGCGACCGCACCCGGACGGGAAGGTGGACCGCCGCCGCGGCGCGCCGCCCGGTGGGTCACGCCAGCGCGTCCAGCAGGCGATCGAGGTCGGACTCCTCGTTCCACGCGCCGACCGACGCGCGCAGGAGCGGCCGGCCGGGTATGTCGCGGACCACCACCCCGGCACGGGCCAGGCGGTCGCGCGCCGCCTCGGCGTCGTCGCAGCGCCAGGACACCAGCGTGGTCGATCCCCGCGGGCAGACCGCGCGCCCCTCACGGCGCAGGCGGCCAGCCAGATCGTCCGCCAGCCGCCTGGCTCGCTCGTGCACGGCCGGCCAGCCGGCCCGCGCCAGGGTCTCGAGGCCGGCGAGGGCGAACGCCGACGTCTCGGCGGCCAGGGTGGGGGTGTCGTGGCGGCGGGCGTCGGGGAACAGGGTCGCCTCCAGGCCGGCACCCGGATCCCCGAACGAGCCATAGCTGCGGGCGGTGGCGCCCAGCCGGTCGCGCATGGCGGGGGAGACGTAGAGCATCCCCGACCCGTCGGGGCCGCACAGCCACTTCTGGCCCGAGGCGGCGTAGAGCTCGCAGCCCAGCGAGCCGACCGCGACCGGCACCGCTCCCACCGCCTGGGCGCCGTCGAGCAGGACGGGCACGCCAGCGTCGGCGAGCGCGGCCGGCGCGACGGCGCCGGTGATCCAGCTCACGTGGGAGCAGGCGATCAGTCGGGTGGCGGGCGTCACGGCATCGGGCAGGTCCCCGAGCGGCACCTGCCGCACGGCCACCCCGAGCAGATCGCGCGCCGCCTGGAGCGGCCCCAGCAGCCCCGGGTGCTCCTCGTCGGAGGTGAGGACGTCATCGCCGGCACGCAGGCCGAGGCCGCCGACCGCGCGGTGGACCGCGTCAGTGGTCGAGGTGGTGAGCGCCACGTCGGCCGGCCGGCAGCCGAGCAGGTCGGCGTACGCCGCGCGCTGGGCGGCCTGCATCTCCCGCCGCCGGTCGGCATGCTCACGGGTGCGGCCTCGGGCGACCTGGCGCTCGAGCTCCGTCGTGGCCGCGGCCACCGAGGCGGCTGCCACCGGGCCATCGGTCCCGGCGTTCAGGAAGGCCAGCCGCTCGAGGACGGGGAACTCGGCGCGCAGCCTGCGGGCGTCCACCGGGCGGCAACGCTATCGGAGCGCCGCCGCGAGCCGAAGGCGCCCGGCGGGGACTGCGCGCAGCGATCCGGGGTCAGCGGCTGCAGACCGGCCACTGCGAGGGGCCCGAGCGCTCGAGCAGGATGGCCGCACGGCGGTCCTGCTCGGCCTCCGGGGCGTCGATCGGGTCTCCGTGCCCACCCACGCTCGCCCACGTGGACCTGGTGAACTGGTACTTGCCCCGGTACATCCCGCCGCCGCCGATCGACTTGGGATCGCCGTGCGACTCACACTCGGCTATCCGCCGCAGGATGGGCGGGACCGATGCGGCCCGGCGCTTGCGCGCCCGGTGTCGGCGAGCGCCGTACGCCCGCATCTGCGCGCCCACGCTGCGGTGACCCGCCAACGAGCTGTGCAGGGGGGTCGGGGCGGGGGCGGCCGCCAGCGCGATCCCGGCCGGTGCGGTGACCGCCACCGCGAGGGCGGCGAGAAGCCAGCTCCTGGACTTCGACACGTCGTCTCACGTCCTTTCGCCCGGCCCGGATGCGTGCGCGTGTGCGCAGGCCAAGGACCGCTCGCTTTCGACGGCGGCGCGACCGCGATCCGAAGAACGCCGGCGTGGCGCCGGCGCTGGGACTGCGGCCGTCGGACGCGTCGCGTCCCGCAGCCGTTCCGTCGAACTCCCAACGTACCCCCGATCGAACGACAGTTCGCATATTTCGTGTGATGCTGGTCACAGTGCACGGCCTGGCCAGGCGCGGCGCGGGCGCTGAGTAGCATCCGGCGCCATGCGCGTCGTGCTGCCCGACGGGTCGGATCTCGAGCTACCGGACGCGGCGACCGGCGCCGACGCGGCGGCCGCCATCGGGCCGCGCCTGGCCCGAGACGCGCTCGCGGTTCGCGTCGACGGGGCGCTACGCGACCTCGGCCGCCGGCTGGAGGACGGGGCGCCGGTGGAGATCCTCACGCCCGCGAGCCCAGGGGCCCTTGAGCTCATCCGCCACGACGCCGCGCACGTCATGGCCACCGCCGTGATGGAGCTCTATCCGGGCGTGAAGATCTCGATCGGCCCGCCGATCGAGCAGGGCTTCTACTACGACTTCGAGTTCCCCGAGGGGACCACCGTCTCGGAGGCCGACTTCGAGCGCATCGAGGAACGGATGCGCGAGCACGTGGCCGCCGACGAGGCCTTCGTCCGCCACGAGGTCACCGTCGGCGACGCGCTCGAGCGCTTCGTGCGCGAGGGCCAGGACTACAAGGTCGAGCTGATCGAGGACCTGATCCGCGACGAGGGCGTGGAGACGGTGTCGCTGTACACCAACGGCCCGTTCACCGACCTGTGCCGGGGGCCCCATTCGCCGTCCACGGGACGGATCGAGGCGTTCAAGCTCCAGTCGGTCGCGGGCGCCTACTGGCGAGGGGACGCCAGCCGGGTCCAGCTGACCCGCATCTACGGCACGGCGTTCTTCTCCCGGCGGGAGCTCGACGAGCACCTCGAGCGCCTGGAGCAGGCGCGGGCCCGCGACCACCGCCGACTCGGTCGCGACCTCGAGCTGTTCTGGTTCTCCGAGCTGTCGCCGGGGTCGCCCTTCTGGCGGCCCGCCGGAATGGCGGTCTGGAACGCGCTGGCCGATCTGTGGCGCGAGCAGAACCTCGCGCGCGGCTATCGGGAGGTGCGCACGCCGATCCTCTACGACCTAGAGCTGTGGAAGCAGTCGGGCCACTGGGAGAAGTTCCGCGACCACATGTACTTCACTGAGGTCGAGGAGCGCTCGATGGGGCTCAAGCCGATGAACTGCCCGGCCCACGTCCAGCTCTACCGCGCGGACCTGCGCTCGTACCGCGACCTGCCCATCCGCTACGCCGAGGCCGGCCTGGTCCACCGCCACGAGCCGAGCGGCACGCTTCACGGGCTGCTGCGGGTTAGGCACATCACCCAGGACGACGCCCACATCTTCTGCACCCCCGACCAGATCGAGGACGAGGTGCTGGGCTGCTTGGATTTCGGGTTCTTCCTGTACGAGCTGTTCGGCTTCGAGCCGCGGCTGGAGCTCTCGACCCGACCCGACGAGCGTCTGGGCAGCGACGCGATGTGGGACCGCGCCGAGGAGGCGCTGGCCGGCGCCCTGCGACGGCGTGGCCTGGAGTACGAGGTGGCCCCGGGCGAAGGAACCTTCTACGGGCCCAAGATCGATCTGCACATGACCGACTCGATCGGGCGCTCGTGGCAGCTGGGGACCGTCCAGCTCGACTACGCGATGCCCGAGCGCTTCGACCTCGCCTACACCGCCGCTGACAACGCGGAGCACCGGCCGGTGATGATCCACCGAGCGCTGTTCGGCTCGTTCGAGCGCTTCATCGGGATCCTGATCGAGCACTACGCCGGCGAGTTCCCGGTGTGGCTGGCGCCGGTACAGGCGATCGTGCTGCCGATCGCCGAGCGCCACCACGAGTACGGTGCGCGGGTGCTCGAACCGCTGCGCGCCGCCGGCGTCCGGGCCGAGCTCGACGAGCGCGACGAGTCGATCGGGCGCAAGATCCGCGACGCGGAGCTGCGCAAGGTGCCGTACATGCTGGTGGTGGGAGACCGCGAGGCCGAATCGCGCACGGTGGCGGTGCGCGAGCACCGGGCGGGGGACGCGGGCAGCTCTGCGCTGGACGCCTTCGTCAGCCGGGTGGCGTCGGAGAGCGCCGCGCGCTCGCGCTGACCCGGCCGGCGCGACCGGCGTGGCCGGGCGCCCGTTTCGGGGGCCTGCGCCGGACCCGGCCAAAGGGCTGGCCGGCCCCGAGCCAGCGGCTATACTCGCCGCCGTTGACCTTGCCGCTCCGCAACCGGCCGCGCACCGCTTGACGCGTCCTCACCAGTCGTAGTGCCGGTCCCGCGCAGGTTCGATCGGCGGCCCCCGGAGCGGGATCCCACCCGTATCAACGAGCGCATCCGCGTGCCGGAGGTGCGCCTCATCGGCGACGATGGCCAGCAGGTGGGTGTGATTCCGGTCGAGCAGGCGCTCGCCTACGCGCAGGAGCGCGACCTCGACCTGGTCGAGGTCGCCGCCGAGGCCCGCCCGCCGGTCTGCCGCGTGCTCGACTACTCCAAGTACAAGTACGAGCAGGAGCAGAAGCAGAAGGCCGCCCGCAAGCACCAGCAGCAGATCACGATCCGCGAGATCAAGTTCCGCCCCAAGATCGCGCGGCACGACTACGACACCAAGAAGGGCCACGTCGAGCGCTTCCTGCGCAACCACGACAAGGTGAAGGTCACGATCATGTTCCGCGGGCGCGAGGTCACGCATCCCGAGCGCGGCGAGCGGCTGCTCTCCCAGCTGGCCGACGAGCTCGCCGAGCTCGCGGTGGTCGAGCAGCATCCCCAGCAGGACGGTCGCAACATGACCATGCTGCTGGCGCCGGCCAAGTCCTAGGCCGGCGCTCGACGGCCCGGGAGGCGGACGGGCGTCTGCTTTACTTGGCCGTCGGCATGCCCAAGATGAAGACCCACTCGGGCGCCAAGAAGCGCTTCCGCAAGACCGGCACCGGCAAGCTGCGCGGACGCCATGCCTTCTCGACCCACATCCTCGAGAAGAAGCCCCCCAAGCGCAAGCGTCGCTTCGCCCAACCGGTGGAGATCTCGCCCCCGGATCGCAAGCGGGTGCGGGACCTACTCGGTGGCCGCCGAGGTGGACGATGACCCGGGTCAAGCGCTCGGTTCACGCGCGCAAGAAGCGTCGGACGACGCTGGCGCGGGCCAAGGGCTACCGCGGTGACGCCCACTCCTCCTACAAGCGGGCGAAGGAGGCGCTGCTGCACGCGGACTCCTACGCCTACCGCGACCGGCGCAACCGCAAGCGTGACTTCCGCCGGCTGTGGATCACCCGCATCAACGCCGCCGCGCGGCGGGAGGGGATGAGCTACTCGCAGCTCATGCACGGCCTCAAGACCGCCGGGGTCGAGCTCGATCGCAAGCTGCTGGCCGACCTGGCCGTCCGCGACGCCGAGGCGTTCCGACGCTTTGCGCAGCGCGCCCGCGAGGCGTCGGCCGGCTGAGCCCAGGCCGACGCAGCAAGCCTCGACGGGCGCCGCTCCTTCGGACGGCGCCCTTTCTTTTCCCCGATGCCGACATGAAGACCATCACCACCCACCACAACCCCCGGCTCAAGGAGCTGCGAAGGCTTCACCGCCGCCGCGCGCGCGAGCGCACCGGCTGTTTCACGGCCGAGGGCGAGGACCTGCTGAGCGCCGCCGACGCCGCCGGCTGGCCGGCGCTCGCACGCTACTGCGCGACGGGCAGCGGGCTGGGTGGGATCGAGGTCGAGCCCGAGGCGCTGGCGGCGGTGTCGACGCTGGGCTCGGGAACCCGCGCGATCGGGGTGTTCCAGCAGCGCTGGAGCACTCCCTCCGGGCCTCTCTGCGTCTACCTGCACGGGATCCGCGACCCGGGAAACGTGGGGACGATCCTGCGCTGCGCCCTGGCGTTCGGGGCCTCCTCGGTGGCGCTGGGCCCGGGCTGCGCCGACCCCTACGGCCCCAAGGCCGTCCGCGCCAGCATGGGGGCAGTGTTCGCGGTGCCGCTCTCCCGCGCGACCCCCGCCGACCTGCCCGGCGAGAGGATCGCGCTGGTCGCGCGGGCCGGCGAGCCGCTGCGGGGCCCGGTGCCCGACGAGGCGTCGCTGCTGGTGGGCGCCGAGCGGGAGGGACTGCCGGACGACGTGGTCGCGGGGTGCGAGCGCGTCGCCCACATCCCCATCGCCGGCGAGTCGCTCAACGCCGCCGTGGCCGCCGCGGTGGCGCTCTACGAGCTGACTAGGATGGCCGCGCCATGATGGAGCGGATCGCGCAGCTGCGGCACGAGGCCGAGGCCGCGGTGGCGGCGGCCGGCTCCACGGCGGAGCTCGAGGAGCTTCGGGTGCGCTTCCTCGGCCGTCGGGCCGAGCTTCCCCAGCTCCTGCGGGGGGTGCGCGAGCTGGCGCCCGAGGAACGCGGACCGGTGGGGCAGGCGGCCAACCAGGCCCGCCACGCCCTGGAGGAGACGATCGCCCAGCGCGCCGCCCAGCTCGACGCCGCCGAGCTCGACGCGCGACTGGCCCACGATCGCGTCGACGTGACGCTTCCGGGGGACCCGGTCGAGCCGGTTGGACGCCGCCACCTGATCACCGCCACCCGGCGCGATATCGAGGACATCTTCCTCGGGCTCGGCTTCGACGTCGCCGAGGGCCCCGAGGTCGAGTCCGTCTACTACAACTTCGACGCACTCAACCATCTGCCCACCCATCCGGCGCGCGCGCACACGGACACCTTCTACGTCAGCGACGACGTCGTCCTGCGCACCCACACCTCGCCGGTGCAGATCCGGGCCATGCAGCAGCGGCCGCCGCCGCTGTACATCGTCATGCCCGGCCGCGTCTACCGGCCCGACTCCGACGCCACCCACACGCCGCAGTTCCACCAGGTCGAGGGACTCGCGGTCGACGAGGACGTGACGCTGGCCGACCTGCACGGGACCCTGCTGGCGTTCGCCCGCGCGATATTCGGCCCCGACCGAGAGATCCGCATGCGCCCGCACTTCTTCCCGTTCACCGAACCTAGCGTGGAGGTCGACGTCTCCTGCTTCCGCTGTACCGCGGGCATCCTGGGCGACGGATCGCGCTGCCCGTTGTGCAAGGGGGAGGGCTGGATCGAGGTCCTGGGCGCCGGGATGGTGGATCCCAACGTCTTCGAGCACGTGCGCGACAACGGCTACGACCCCGACCGCGTGCAGGGCTTCGCGTTCGGCATGGGCATCGAGCGCATCGCGATGCTCAAGCACAACGTCCCGGACCTGCGGCTCTTCTACGACAACGATGTGCGCTTCCTGGAGCAGTTCGGATGAGGGTCCCGGTCAGCTGGCTGCACGACTACTGCCACCCGCCGCTGGAGCCGGCTCGGCTCGCCGAGCGCCTGGACATGACCGGCACCAAGGTCGAGCGCGTGCTGCGTCACGGCGTCACCGCGCTGGACTCGTTCGTGGTCGGGCGGGTCCTGGAGGCCGATCGCCACCCCGACGCCGACCGCCTTTCGGTGTGCCGCGTGGCGGTCGGGGAGGCGGACATCGCCCAGATCGTGTGCGGGGCCCCCAACGTGGCCGCGGGCCAGACGGTGGCGGTGGCCCGACCGGGTGCCGTCCTCCCCGACGGCAGCCGGCTGGGCGCCGCCGAGCTGCGCGGCGTCGTCTCGGAGGGGATGCTCCTGGCCGAGGACGAGCTGGGAATCGGGACGGAGCACGCCGGGATCCTGGTGCTGGACGAGGACCGGCTGGCCCCCGGGACGCCGCTGCTGGAGGTGCTTCCCATCGCCGACGACGTGCTCGAGCTGGAGATCACGCCCAACCGGCCGGACTGCCTGGGCGTCTACGGGGTGGCGCGCGAGGTCCACGCCGCCACCGCCGCCCCGCTGGCGCCGCCCCCCTGGGCAGACGACCCCGGCGGCACGGGTCCGGTGAAGGGCGCCGAGGTAGAGGTCGAGGTCCCCGAGCTGTGCCCGCGCTTCACCGCCCGCCGCTTCGACGACGTGCGGGTGGGGGCGTCCCCGCCGTGGCTCAAGGCGCGGCTGATGGCGGCCGGCCAGCGCCCGATCTCCAACGTCGTGGACATCACCAACTACGTGATGCTGCTGACCGGCCAGCCGCTGCACGCGTTCGACCTCGACCGGGTGGCCGGGGGCCGGCTGGTCGTGCGCCGGGCCCGCGAGCACGAGGAGGTCGAGACACTCGACGGCGAGGTCCGCGTGCTGGATCCCGACGTCGTGGTGATCTGCGACGACGACGGGCCGACATCGATCGCCGGCGTCATGGGCGGCGCGCGCTCCGAGGTGTCCGAGTCGACCACGCGGGTCCTGATGGAGGTGGCGACCTGGAACGGGCCCAACATCCAGCGCACCTCGACCCGCCTGGGGCTGCGCAGCGAGGCGTCGGCGCGGTTCGAGAAGCAGTTGCAGCCGGAGCAGACGCTGGAGGCCCAGGTGGTCGCGGCGGCGCTGATGGCGCAGGTGTGCGGGGCGCGACTGGCTCCGGGCACGGTGGACGAGGGTGGGCCGGGGCCGCCGGCGCGCACGATCCGCCTGCGCACCGCGCGGATGACCGCGCTGCTGGGGGAGGAGATTCCCGCCGCCCGGGCGGGGGAGATCCTGGAGTCGCTGGGCTTCGCGGTCGCCCCCGCCGACGAGGGACTGGACGCCACCGTGCCCCACCACCGCCGCGACGACGTCACGCGCGAGGCCGACCTCATAGAGGAGGTGGCGCGGATCGACGGCATGGAGAAGCTGCCGGCCACCCTCCCGGCGCGGCCGGATGCCGGCGGGCGGCTTACCGCCGCCCAGCGCGCCCGCCGCCGGGTGGAGGATGTCCTCGCCGACCACGGGGCGCTCGAGGTGGTGGGCTGGAGCTTCGAGTCCCCCGAGGTCGCCGATCGACTGCGGCTGCCCGCCGACGATCGCCGCCGCCGCGCGGTGACGCTGCAGAACCCGCTCTCCTCCGAGCAGTCCAGGATGCGCTCGCTGCTGCTGGGGTCGCTGCTCGACGCCGCCGCCTACAACGCCGCGCACCACGCCGGTGACCTGCGCCTGTTCGAGACTGGCGCCGTGTACGTCGAAGACTCGGCCGGGCCGCTGCCCGACGAGCGCCGCCACGTCGGCGTGCTGCTCACCGGAGCCGCGCGTTCGCGCTCCTGGCGCACGCCCGACCCCCCCAATGCCGACCTGTTCGCCGCCAAGGCGCTGCTCGCCGCGCTGCTCGAAACGCTACGGGTCGAGTGGTCGGTGCAGGCGGCGGGCGAGCCGTTCCTGCACCCCGGGCGGGCGGCGGTCGTGATGGCCGGTGACCATGAGATCGGCTGGCTGGGCGAGGTCCATCCACTGGTGTGCCGGGCGTGGGAGCTCGAGCGTGCGGCGACGTTCGAGCTCGACCTCGATGCGCTCACACGACTGGCGGCGGCGACCGTACCGGTCTACCGCGACCTCACGCCGTTCCCGGCGGTGCGGCAGGACCTGGCGGTGG
The DNA here is from genome assembly GCA_045805565.1 of Solirubrobacteraceae bacterium. Taxonomy (GTDB): domain Bacteria; phylum Actinomycetota; class Thermoleophilia; order Solirubrobacterales; family Solirubrobacteraceae; genus DATAEY01. The sequence continues at coordinate 26,102 of JBJMKZ010000015.1, forward strand.
TGGTGACCGACACGGTGCCCGCCGCCCGCGTGGTCGACGTCGTGCAGCGGGCCGGCGGCGGCGAGCTGTCGCGGGTCGAGGTGTTCGACGTCTACCGCGGCCCGCAGGTGGGGGAGGGGCGCGTGTCGCTGGCGCTGGCGCTCGAGTTCCGGGCGCCGGACCGCACGCTGACCGACCAGGAGGTGGCCACCCACCGTGAACGGATCGCCGCCGCACTGGCCGACGAGCTGGGGGGGACGCTGCGTGCCTGACGGCTCCGCCAGGATCGCGGTGTTCGGCGCGTCGGGGTACGCGGGGGCGCTGGCCGCGCACCTGCTGTGGCGCCACCCGTTCTTCGACCTGGTGGCGGTGAGCAGCCGGGCCGACGCGGGTCGGCGACTGGACGAGCTGTATCCGCGCCATCGCGTTCCCCTGACCCTGCAGGAGGCCGATGTCGAGCGCCATGGGGACGTCGACGCCGCGGTGGTCGCCTATCCGCACGGCGCCTCGGCCCCGGTGGTGGCGGCCCTGCGCGAGCGCGGCGTGCGGGTTGTGGACCTGTCCGCCGACTTCCGGCTGCACGATCTGGAGCGCTACGAGCGCTGGTACGGACCCCACGCTGCCCCCGCGCTCCTCGAGGGGGCGGTGTACGGCCTGACCGAGCTGCGCCGCGCGGAGGTGGCGCGGGCGGGGCTGGTGGCCAATCCCGGCTGCTATCCGACCGCGACGCTGCTGGGCCTGGCCCCGCTGGCGCGGGCGGGGGCGATCGCCGACGTGGTGGTCGACGCGAAGTCGGGGATCTCGGGCGCTGGGCGGGAGGCCAACCAGACGACGCACTTCGTCTCGGCCGACGAGAATGTCAACCCCTACGGGGTCGACGGGCACCGTCACGCGCCCGAGATCGACCAGGAGCTGGAGGCGCTGGGCGCGCCGGTCGCCGCCACCTTCATCCCCCACCTGCTGCCGCTCGACCAGGGCGAGCTGGTCTCGTGCTACGTGACGCCGCGCCGCGAGATGGACGGCACCGAGCTGCACGCGCTCTACGCCGACGCCTACGCCGACGAGCCGTTCGTCGAGCTGGCCGAGCGTCCGCCGGGAGTCCGCGACGTGCGCGACACCAACATCTGCCGGATGTCGGTCCACGCCGACGAGCGCAGCGGGAGGCTGCTGGTGTTCGCGGCGATCGACAACCTTTGGAAGGGCGCCGCGTCCCAGGCGGTCCAGAACCTCAACCTGATGCTCGGCCGCCCCGAGGGGGAGGGGATCTCATGAGCTTCTTCGCCTCGCGCTGGGTCGACCCCCCGGCGCGCGCGGCGGAGGCGGCCGGGCTGCCGGGTGGTTTCCGCGCCGCCGGTGTCGCCTGCGGGCTCAAGCCCGACGGCAGCCGCGACCTGGGGGTGGTGGTCGCCGACTCTCCCCAGACCGCGAGCGCCGCGCGCTTCAGCCGCTCGGGTGTCCTGGCCGCGCCGGTGCTGCTGTCCCAGGAGCGCTGCGACCTGCGGGCCCTGCGCGCGGTGGCCGCCAACTCCGGCAACGCCAACGCCGCCACGGGCGGCCAGGGACTCTCCGCCGCCGCCAAGGTCCAGGGCGCGACCGCGGCGCTGGCCGGGGTGGAGGAGCCGCAGGTCGCGGTCGCCTCCACCGGCGTGATCGGGGTCCCGCTGCCGGCCGACACGGTGGTGCGCGGGCTGCGCGACGTGGCCGCCGAGCTGCGCGTGGATGGCGACGCCGACTTCGCCGAGGCGATCCGGACCACGGACGCGTTCCCCAAGCGCGCCTCGCTCGACGTCCGGCTCGCCGGCGGCGGCGTGCGGCTCAGCGCCCAGGCCAAGGGAGCCGGGATGCTGTCGCCCGCCTTCGCCACCCTGCTGTGCTTCGTGCAGACCGACGCCGCGCTCGAGCCCCAGACCGCCGAGCTGCTGCTGGGCGCCACCGCCGCGCGCTCGTTCGAGCGGATCACCGTCGACGGCCAGCTGTCCACCAACGACACGGTGATCCTGATGGCCAGCGGGGCCTCCGGGGTGCGGGTGGCGCCCGGGTCCGAGGACGAGCTGGCCCTGGGCGAGGCGCTCGACGCGCTGCTGCGCCAGCTGGCGCTGCTGATGGTGCGCGACGGCGAGGGCGCGCGGCGCGTCGGCCGGGTGGTGGTCAGCGGCGGGCACGAGCTTCACGTGGAGGCCGCCGCGCGGGCGGTGGCCAACTCCCCGCTGGTCAAGGCGGCGCTGCACGGGGGCGACCCCAACTGGGGGCGAATCGCCCAGTCGGTGGGCATGTCGCTGCCGGGCACC
>JBJMKZ010000016.1:0-60593 GCA_045805565.1 Solirubrobacteraceae bacterium
CCCGGTGGCCGCAGGCGGAGCGGCCGCCGGATCCCCGGAGCAGCTACGCGGCGGGCGCGCCGCTGGGCTCGTTGGCCCGCCAGGACTCCTCGTCCTCGATGATCCCCCGAATCATGTCCCGCAGCTCGGCGTTGTCCTCATGCTTGTGCATCGAGACCGCGTGCTGAGCCGCCGCCTCGACGACCTCGTCCTCCTCGCCGATGATCGTCAGGCTGCAGTTGATCTCGCTCGGCGTGCGCCGGCAGTCCGCCACCTTCCTGGCCATTCCCGTTCTCCTTTCGTCCGGTAGGCGCGTTCTACGTCTGCGGGTGCTCGAAGTCAACCGACGATCGGCGCCCGAGGGCGATCACGCCCGGCCGGCGGCTTGGGCGCGCGGATGCGCCTCGTGGTAGACGTCCCGCAGCCGCTCCGCCGAGAGATGGGTGTAGATCTGGGTGGTCGCGATGTCGGCGTGCCCGAGCATCTCCTGCAGCGAGCGCAGGTCACAGCCCCCGGCCAGGAGGTGGGTCGCGAAGGTGTGGCGGAGGGTGTGCGGGCTCATGCGGTCGTCGAGACCGGCCCCGCGGGCGTGGCGCTGGACGATCTTGTAGAGGCCCTGGCGACTGAGCCCCCGTCCCTGCCGGTTGACGAACAGGCGAAGCTCCTCGCGCGGTCCGACGAGCTTCGGGCGTCCCCTGGCGAGGTAGGTCCCGACCGCCTTGATCGCCTGCCGTCCCACCGGCACCAGGCGCTCCTTGGAGCCCTTGCCGCGCGCCCGCAGGATCCCGGCCTCGAGGTCGACGTCGGCCACCTCGAGCCCGATCGCCTCCGAGGCCCGCAGTCCGCACGCGTACATGAGCTCGAGCAGCGCCCGGTCGCGCAGCGCGGCGGGGTCCGTGCCCTCCGGCTGGCTCAGCAGCCGCTGCACCTCGGCCCGCGCCAGGACGTGCGGGAGCCGGGGACGGCGCTTGGGGCCGTGCAGCGCGGCCGACGGGTCATGCTCCAGCAGGCCCTCGCGGCGCAGGTGGCGATAGAAGGAGCGCAGGCACGCCACCTTGCGCTGGACGGTTGCCGGCGCGACCGCCGCCCGCTCGCCGGCGCCGCTGGCCAGCCGGGTGATGAAGCTGCTCAGCTGGCGGTCGGTCGCCTCGAGCGGGCCGGTGCCCGATGCGCCGAGGAACTGCCCGAACTGCAGCAGGTCCGAGCGATAGGCCTCCAGGGTGTTGCGCGAGAGCCCCCGCTCGAGCTCCAGGTAGGCGAGGAAGTCCAGCATGAGCTCCTGGAACGTCCCCGCGGAGGGATGGCTCGGCGCGGTGGCCACCCCCGGGGATTCGGCCCCCCGGCCGACCCTCCTTGACGCTGCAAGCCAACGTTCAGGGCGCGCTCATGCGCGAAGGGCCCGCAGCCACAGGAGCCCGACCAGCGACTTGGCGTCCTCGCAGGCGTCGATCGCCTCGTCGAGACGCTCGAGCGGCCAGGCCACCACCTCGATGCGCTCGTTCTCACTGGCCTGCGCATCGTCGTCGGAGAGCTCGGTCGCCAGATAGACGATCACCCGCTCGTCGCTGAATCCCGGGCTCGTGTAGAAGGCGTCCAGCTCCCGCCAGTTGGCGGCCGACTTGCCGACCTCCTCTGCCAGCTCCCGCTGGGCGGTCTGCAGCGGAGCCTCGTCTTCCACGTCGAGCTTGCCGGCTGGGACCTCCAGCAGCGCCGGATCGCTCACCGGTTCGCGAGGCTGGCGCACCAGCCACACGTGCTGGTCGTCGTGGGCGACAACCGCCACCGCCCCCTGGTGGCTGACCACCTCGCGCTCGACCTCGTCGCCGTCGGTGTGGCGCCAGCGCTCGACCCGCACCGCGACGATGCGCCCCTCCCACTTCGTCTCCGCGCCCAGCCGCTCGAAGTCTTCGCTCACCGCGCCGCCTCCGTCGCGCCCACCGCGGCCAGCGCCTCCTGGTGGGTCGCGTACATGCGCATCCGCGCCGCGCGCTCTCCTTGAAACGTCCACACCTGGGCGACCGCCGTCTCGACCGGCGCGCCGCTTGCCTTGGCGGTGCCGCGCTGGCGGCACAGCGCGACCACCCGTACCCCGCATTCGAGGATTCGCTCCACCTCGATGCTCCATTCGCTCCAGGCGTCCAGCCAGTCGCGGATGAACTCGTCGGCGCCCTCGGCACCGCGATATTCGGGCTGCTCGGGCCAGCCCTCATACGTCGAGAGGTCCCAGACGAAGTCGTCGGTGACCTCCCCCAGCTCCAGCTCACCGGTTTCGCGCAGCCGCTCGATGCCCCTGCGCACCCCCTCTGCCCTGACCGACGCCATCGTCGGGACGCTAGAGCATCTCGGCGAGGACCCGGCCGGCCGACAGGGCGGCGGCGAAGAACGCCGGGTCCTCCCCCAGGTCCCGGCCCATCGTGCGGGCAGGGAGGCCGCTCTGCTCGTAGCCGGCGAGGTCGGCCGGAGCCAGGCGGACCTCGTGTCGGTTCCCGAGGGCCCCCTCGAACCCCTCCGGCATCGCCACGGCGACCGGGCGCAACAACAGCTCCAGCACGGTCCGCGTGTGGTGCGAGATCCCTCGGTGGCGCGGGCGCGAATCCCCGGCGGACATCCGCGCCACCACCAGAGTGGAGCAGCCGAGGGCCAGCGCCGCGTGCGCGGAGTCCAGCGCCGCCATTCCCCCGTGGCCCAGGGCGGAGGCGGAACCGAGGATGCCCGGGCCCGGTGCGCAGACCGCGGCGTCCCAGCCCAGCTCCGCAAGTCCGTGATTGATCGCGCCGGCGACCGTGATGGCCTCCCCCTCCCCACCGTACGCGGGGCCGCCCGTGAGGTGCCCCGCCAGCAGACCACGATCCCGCAGCCGAGGCACGACCTCCGACAGGGCGCCCGGCAGCGCGCCGCCGGCGGTCTGCACGTACCCCAGCCGGGCCTGCGGCGCCGCCTGGGCGAACGCCCACGCCAGCGGCGGGAGCTGGCCGTGGAGGCCGCATACCGCCACCGGCGACCCGAGGGGGAGCGTCAGGTCCTCCCCCTCCACCGGCACCACGGCGTGCTGGAGGCTGGTGTAGTTGAGCTTCATCACGTGGGCGCCCGGGGTGCCCGAGCCCCGCAGCCCCCGGGTGAGGTTGGCGTGCACGACGTCGAAGCCGCCCGAGCCGAGGCCGAGGTCGCGTGCCTCCACGTTGACCACCACGTGATCACCGGCCTCGGCGGCGCCGACCAGACCGACATCGGCGAGGGCCGACCGGAGCGCGCCCTCGACCTCGACCTCCAGCCGCTGCATCGGCGAGCGCGGGTCCCCCGACTCGACCACCACCCCGCGGCGCAGCTTCAGCATGCGGCGGCGGCGTCCACCAGGGCCAGCGCGACGTCGAGCATCCCCTCCAGCGCGGCCACGCTCACGCGCTCACCCGGCTCGTGGTTGCGCTCGGTGCCGTTGGCCAGGTTGACGCAGGACAGGCCGGCCGCCTGGAAGGCGTTGGCGTCCGAGCCGCCGCCGGTGACGATCCGTCGCGGCTCGTAGCCGCACTTGCGCAGCGCGACCTCGGCTGCCTGCACGGCCGGTGCGCCGGGACGGGTCCGGTAGCCCTGGAACTTCTTCTCCACCTTGACGTCCAGGTCGCACTGGCCGGCGTTGGCGGCGTCCTGGAGGTGGTCCACCATCTCGCTCACCATCGCCTCGACCTTCCCGTCGTCCACTGACCTCGTCTCCGCCTCCACGCGGCAGCGTTCGGGAACCACGTTGGTGGAGGCGCTGCCACCCTCGATTCGCCCCACGTTGGCGGTGGTCTCCTCGTCCACCCGCCCGAGCCGCATCGCGGCCACCGCATGCGCCGCGGCGGCGATCGCGCTGCGCCCCTCCTCAGGTCGGATCCCGGCATGGGCGGCGGTTCCCCGGAAGTCGGCGTCGATGCGGTAGTACGTCGGCGAGGCCACGACGATCTCCCCGATCGGGGTGGCGTGGTCGAACACGTAGCCGAAGTCCGACCGCAGCCGGCCGACGTCGAACGCCTTGGCGCCGACCAGGGCGTTCTCCTCGGACACGGTGAACAGCAGCTCCAACCCGACCGGGGGCCCATCCGTCGTGTAGCGGCGAGCGAGCTCCAGGATGACGGCGACCGCCGCCTTGTTGTCGGCTCCGAGGATGCCCTCGTGGGCGTTGACCCACCCCCCGTCGAGCACGTGCGGCTCGATCGGCGCCTGCGGGACGACGGTGTCGACATGGGCGCACAGCAGCACGGTCCGCTCCGCGGTTCCCGGCATCCGGGCGAGCAGATTCCCGCACTCCGCGCCGGTGGTCTGGCCGGCGTCATCCTCCTCGACCTCGAGCCCGAGGCTCCTCAACTCGGCGCCCACGCGCTCGGCGCAGGCGCGCTCGCGCCCGAACGGGCTGGGAATCCGGCACAGCTCGTCGAACAGCTGGTTGAGGCGGCGGCGCTCCGCCTCGCCGGCGCGGATCACCGCCGCGCGGCCCGCTCGGCAGTCCCGGCCTCGGTGTCCCCCGCGGCGGCGTCCGCGGTCGCGCCCGTGACCGCGCGCTCCAGCGCCGCCGCGACGAACTCGCGGAACAGCGGCGCCGGCCGCTCCGGCCGCGACTTGAACTCGGGGTGGTACTGGGAGGCGACGAAGAACGGGTGCTCGGAGGCCGCCAGCTCGATCACCTCGACGAGCCGCTCGTCCGGGGAGGTGCCCGAGAAGACGAGCCCGGCGTCCGACAGCCGCTTGCGCAGGAGGTTGTTGATCTCGTAGCGGTGGCGGTGACGCTCGTAGACGACGGCCTCGCCGTAGAGCCCCCGCGCGCGGGTTTCGTCGTGGAGCTTGATGGGGTCCGCCCCGAGCCGCATCGTGCCGCCCATGTCGGCGACCTCCTTCTGCTCGGGCAGCAGGTCGATGACCGGGTACGGCGTCTCGGGATCGAACTCGGTGGAGTTGGCACCGCCCATACCGGCGACGTGGCGGGCGAACTCGGCCACCGCCAGCTGCATTCCCAGGCAGATCCCCAGGTACGGGATGCGCAGCTCGCGGGCGACCCGGGCGGCGGCGATCTTGCCCTCGACGCCGCGCCCTCCGAAGCCGCCGGGGATGAGGATCCCGTCGGCCGCCGCCAACGCCTCACGGGCCTGGGCCGGGTCCAGGCTCTCGGAGTCCACCCAGTCGACCTCCACCTGGCAGCCATGCTCGAAGCCGGCGTGGCGCAGCGCCTCGACCACCGAGAGGTAGGCGTCCTCGAGTCGGACATACTTGCCGACCAGCGCGATCCGCACCGCCTGGCGGGAGTCGTCGGCGCGGCGGGTCAGATCCCGCCAGGCTTCGAGCTCGGGCAGGTGGGCCTCCACACCGAAGTGCTCGAGGATGAAGTCGTCCACGCCCTCGTCCCGGAAGACCAGCGGGACCTTGTAGATGTTGTCGACGTCGCGCGCCGAGATGATCGCCTCCTCCGGCAACGAGGCGAACAGGGCGATCTTGCGCCTGATCTCGCTCGACAGTGCGCTCTCGGAGCGGCACACGAGCATGTCGGGGGCGATGCCGATGCGGCGAAGCTCGTTCACCGAGTGCTGGGTGGGCTTGGTCTTCAGCTCCCCGGCGTGACCGACATAGGGCACGAGCGTCAGGTGGATGAACATGCACCGCGTCCGCCCCGCCTCGACCGGGAACTGGCGGATGGCCTCCAGGAACGGCAGCGACTCGATGTCCCCCACCGTGCCCCCGATCTCCGTGATGACGACGTCGACGTCGGCCGACTCCGCGACCACCCGGATGCGCTGCTTGATCTCGTCCGTGATGTGGGGCACCACCTGGACGGTGGCTCCGAGGTAGCCGCCCCGGCGCTCCCGCCGGATCACGCTGTGGTAGACCGCGCCCGCGGTCACGTTGGAGCTGCGGCTGGTGTTGGCGTCGGTGAAGCGCTCGTAGTGACCGAGGTCGAGGTCGGTCTCCGCGCCGTCCTCGGTGACGAACACCTCACCGTGCTGATAGGGCGACATGGTGCCCGGGTCCACGTTGATGTACGGGTCGAGCTTCTGGAGCTGGACGGTCAGGCCCCGGGAGACCAGGAGCCGGCCGATGGAGGCCGCCGCGATGCCCTTGCCCAGTGAGGAGACGACGCCGCCGGTGATGAAGATGAAGCGGGTCTTCGGAGGGGCGTCGGGCATGTGTCAGCCGGGTCTGCCGAGCGAGTCTAAACGGCGAAGCAGCGGATTTCGGTCCACGAGCTGCGAGATCGAGCGGAACTCGCCATACACCGTGACCACCAGCATCACGGCGACCGCGACCAGCTGACCGGCGGGCGGCAGCGAGAGCACGATCCACCACCCGGCCAGCGCCCCGAGCATGTTCGAGCCGGTGTCTCCCAGCATTGCCCGCTCCCGGATGTCGTAGAGCCCGACCACCAGGGCGGGGCCGACGAACAGGCCCAGATCGGCCAGCGGGCGCACGTCCCAGGCGGCCACGGTCAGGGCGGCTCCGAGCACCACGAACAGCTTGAACGACCGACCGGGGCGCAGGTCGAGCAGGTTGAACAGGTTCGTGGCCAGGACGAGAACGGCCACCGCCAGCAGGTAGTGCGGGGGGCTCAGGCCCTGGCCCGCGAGCGCGAACAGCGCCAGGCCCAGCGAGCCCGCCGCCTTGAGCGCGCCGCTGCTTAGACCGCCGCGCAGGACCGCCGCTCCATGCCCGCGCCAGCCACGGGGCTCGCCGGCCAGCAGGTCGTCGAACAGCCCCAGGAAGGCCACGCCGAATACGTACAGCGCGACCGGACCCAGGTCCTTCGGCAGCAGGCCGGCACCCGCCAGCTCGTCCAGCGCGGCCAGCGGGATCAACGCCAGCGCCGCGGCGGCCGCGATGATCACCCCTCCGGGCAGCGGCAGCCGCCGCCGACGGTAATTATCGCGCTCCAGTCCCGACGCCGAGAGCGCTCGCAGCGTGGGGCCCGCGATCAGGAAGGCGACGGCGAGGGCGACGACGAGCGGAAGCGCCTGGGCAGCCGGCACCCGACCGCTATCGCCGAGGGCCGCCGGCGGCGTTGGGTACCAGGGCCTGTGCGGTGTCCTTGATGCCGTAGGCCCCGTTCGCCCCGGCCAGCGTGAAGACCAGCGCCGCCTGGCCGACCGGCTGGTCCAGGTTGTCCACGCTGGCCAGCCGCCGGTCGTTGAACCAGCGGATCTGCGAGGGGGCGGTGGTGCTCGACTCGACCCCGACGACCTGGGTGCCGCCGGAGGTCAGCCCGTTGACCAGGCCCTGCTCGAACGCGCGCGTGCCGGCCGCCGCGGGCGAATTGTCGTCGCGGGACGCCCGGAACAGGACGACCGAGGTGATGCCGCTGAGCTGCCCGCTGGACGACTCGAGCAGCGAGCGCTGGACCTGGCGGATCAGGCCGCCGCCGCCGACGAACGCGGCCCCGACCTGGGAGCCGAAGCGCTTCAGCATGGCAACGTCCGGCGTCGCACCGCCCGACGCCTGGCCGGGGAACGCGGCGGGTGGCACCGGCTCGCGGATGACGGTGACGGCGGTGAGCCGTCCCCCGGTGTCGGTCAGCGCCGAGCGGGTCCAGCGGATGGTGCTGTCGGGAAGACTGCCGAGCCCTATGAGCCCGACGCGCTGCCCCGACAGCCGGCCCTCGACCAGCAGGGGGTAGATCGCCGACTGGATGCGCTTCTGGTCGGCCAGCTGGCTGCGCAGGTCGGCGGACTGGGTCCGGGCCGCGCGAACGTCGGCGCGCAGGGAGTCGCGCACGTTGCGCTCGGCGCTGGACACGAGTCCGCGGTCGCCGATGGCGACGCCGAGCAGCAGCCCGATCATCAGGGCCAGGAAGACGGCGACCAGCGAGAGCGCGTGGTAGCGGAAGTCGAACATCGGCGGTACGCACCGCGGAGGGCTCGGGAAGCCTAGCTGCCGGGCGCTCGGCCCTACAGGTCGAGGCCCAGCAGCACGCGCAGCTTGAGCCACATGAGGTCGGCGACGTCGCGCAGCCCGGGCGTGGTCAGCACGATGGCCATCAGCGTCAGCGCGCCGGCCGCCAGGACCAGCATCAGCGGGGAGGAGCCGGGGCGTGGCCGGTAGAGCCGGCTCACGCCCTTGGCGTCGACCAGGATCTCGCCGATCCGCAGCCGCGTGAGGAACGTCGACGACATTCCCTGCCGGTTCTTGTCCAGGAACTCGACCAGGTTGAAGTGCGACCCGACCGACACGATCAGGCGCGCCCCCTTCTCCGCCGCGATCAGCATGGCCACGTCCTGGCTGGTGGCGGGCGCCGGGACCACCTTGTAGGGCAGCCCGAGGCGCTCGACGCGCTCGCGGCCCGGCGCCCGGCCGTCCGGATAGGCGTGCACCACCAGCTCGGCGCCGCTGCGCAGGGCCGGCTCGGTGGCGGAGTCCATGTCGCCGACGACCATGTCGGCCTCGAAGCCCTCCTCCAGGATCGCGTCGGCGCCGCCGTCGACGCCGACCAGGACCGGGCGGACGTCCCGGATGTACGGGCGCAACGCCCGCAGGTCCCGCTTGTGGTCGACACCTCGCACGACGACCAGCGCGCTGCGGTCGCGAAAGTCGGTCGAGAACTGCGGCAGCTCCAGCTTGCCGGCCAGCAGCTCGCGCTCCTGGACCATGTGCTCGACGGTGTTGTGGGCAAACGCCTCGAGCGCCTCGCCGATCTCCCGACGGCGCTCGTCGGTCAGCGCCTGGACGAGATTGGGGTCCTGGACGGTCCCTCGGGCGATCAGCTCCCCGCGACGCATGATGTCTCCGCCGCGGATCACCAGCGGGTCGCCGTCGCCGAGCTCGCTGAACAGCCGCTCTTCGGGCGCGTCCACCAGGTGGATCCCCGCCTGGACGAGCAGCAGCGGACCAGTGTTCGGGTAGCGCCCGCTGGTGGACGGGGCGCAGTTCACCACCGCTTCCACGCCGCAGGCGATCAGGTCCTCGGCCGAGACGCGGTCGAGATCCAGGTGGTCGATGATCGCTATGTCGCCACGCCGCAGGCGCCTGACCAGCAGCTTCGTGCGCTTGCCGAGCCGTGCGATCCCCGCCACCTCTCGGGGAGCCGCGGAGCTCGGCGCGACCTGTGGTCGGGTCCCGGAGACTGCCACCACGGGCAGTCTAGGTGGTTGCACGCTACGAAACGGAGCCCCGGCTCAGGCCGCGCGCAGCAGCTGACGAGCGTGGCGGCGGGCCGCGGCGTCCCCCTCGGCGGCGCCCAGCATCCGCACCAGCTCGCGCTCGACCTCACCGCCCTCGAGCTGGTCGACCACGGCGCGCGCGGTCGTTCCCCCGGTGTCCTTGACGATGCGGAAGTGACGCTCGGCCCGCGACGCCACCTGTGGCAGATGGGTGATGCACAGCACCTGGTGATCTCGGGCCAGCGAGCGCAGGCGCGCCCCCACCGCGCGGGCCGTATGGCCGCCGATGCCGGCGTCGACCTCGTCGAAGACCAGCAGCCGGGGGGTGTCCGGTGAGTCGCCGGTGCCCGCCTCGGCGGCGAGCCCCATCAGCGCCAGCATCACCCGCGACAGCTCGCCTCCGGAGGCGATCTCCCGCACCGGCCCGGCCGGGACACCGGGGTTGGGCGCGATCATGAAGTCGACGTCCTCGTCGCCGGCGGGACCGCGCTCGTCCCGGGACGTCAGGCGGACCTCGAACCCCGCGTCGTGCATGGCGAGCTCGCCGAGTCGCTCGCACACCGCCGCCGCCAACTTCGGCGCTGCCGTTCGGCGCGCGGCGCTCAGCACCCGGGCATGCTCGGCAAGCTCCGACTCGGCGGACTCGAGCTCGGCGGCCACCTGCTCGAGCGCCAGCTCGGCGCCCGCCAGCTCGTCTCGGCGGGCCCGGCAGCGGGCGGCATGGGCGAGGACCGCCTCGACCGTCCCACCGTGCTTGCGCTTGAGGCGGTCGAGCACGGCGAGGCGCTCCTCGACCTCCTCGAGGCGGTGCGGCGAGGACTCGACCTCATCCTGGTAGCTCCGCAGCTCCCGGCCCAGGTCCTCCGCCTCGTACACCAGGCCGCGCAGGCGCTGGGCCAGCCCGTCGAGCCGCGGGTCGACGCCCGACAGCGTCTCGAGCCGGGCGGCGGCCTCGGCCACCAGCGTGGCCGCCCCCGGCCCGCCCGGGTCGGGCACCAGCGCCTCGGCGCCCGACATTGCGGCGGTGCGCAGATCCTCCGCGGCGCGAAGGCGATCTCGCTCGCCGCGCAGCTCGGCGTCCTCGCGCTCATCCGGGGCCGCAGCCTCGATCTCGGCGAGCTCGTACTGGAGGAGGTCCAGCTCGCGGTCGCGCGAGCCGGCGACCTCGCGGAGCGCCTGCAGCCGCGCCATCGTTTCCCGGCGACGCGAGTAGGCGGTCGCGTAGGCGGCGCGCCGCTCGCCCTGCTTGCCGCCACAGAAGCCGTCGAGCACCTCGAGCTGCGCGGAGGCGAGCGTCAGCTTGCGGTGCTCGTGCTGACCGTAGAAGGTCAGCAGGCCGCCCGCCAGCTCGCGCAGGTCGCCCACCCCGATCGAGCGCCCGTTCAAATACGCGCGCGAGCGACCGTCGCTCGTCACCCGACGAGCCAGGACGAGCTCCTCGGCGTCAGCGGGAAGCCGCTCGGCCAGTCGCCGACGTAGGCGGGCGGTCAGCTCGAACACGCCCTCGACATATGCCTCGCCGGCGTCGGGGCGCACCGGGCTGCCTCGCGTGCGCCCGCCGAGCAAGAGATCGAGCGCGTGGGCGAGCACGGTCTTGCCGGCGCCGGTCTCGCCGGTGAGGACGTTGAGTCCCGCCGCCAGCCGCAGCTCGGCGCGCTCGATCAGCAGCAGGTTCTCGACGCGCAGCTCGGCGAGCACGCTCGACGGTCTAGCAGCGCAGCCCGACGGACCGCCTGGCTCCGGCGCCGGCTTCAAGCGACCGGGTGGCATTCCGTCACGAAGTCGTAGTTAGGCTGGGGCGTCCCGATGCTGCGACGGCTCTATGAAGCAACCTGGGGACGCGTCTTCGCGGCCGGCTACGACCTCTTCCTGGCGGCTTCGGAACGCGCCGGCCTCCGGGCGCAGCGACGACGCCTGCTGGCCACCGCCACCGGCGCCACGTTGGAGATCGGGGCCGGCACCGGGCTGAACCTGGGGCTCTATCCGGCGGCGGTGAGCGAGCTGGCGCTCACCGAGCCCAGCCCCCACATGGCGACGAGGCTTCGCTCGAAACTGGGGCCGGACCGTCGCGCCCGGGTGGTGCAGGCGTCGGCCGAGCGGCTCCCGTTCGACGACGACCGCTTCGACACGGCGGTGGCGACGCTCGTCCTGTGCACGGTGCCCGAGCCGGCCGCCGCGCTGGCCGAGATCGCGCGCGTGCTGCGCCCGGGCGGGCGCTTCCTGTTCCTCGAGCACGTGCGCGCGCGCGAGCCGCGACTGGCCCGCTGGCAGGACCGGTTGGAGCGCCCCTGGAGGCTGTTCGGCGCCGGCTGTCATTGCAATCGCGACACCGCAGCCAGCATCGAGGCATCGTCGCTGCAGATCGAGGAGCTCCAGCGGGGGCAGATTCCCCGCGCGGCCCCGCTCGTGCGCCCGATGATCGCCGGCGCTGCCCGCCTGCCCGGGTAGTCAGTCCGGGCGGTGGTAGGACGCCAGCCGCCCGAAGGTCTCGCGCAGGCGGTGGTAGAAGCTCGCGCCGGGCATCTGGGCGAGCACGGTCTGGGCGTCGACGAAGCGCACCTGGAGCGCTTCCTGGGGCGGCAGCTCGCAGATGGGCCGTCCATCCACCGTCACGTCGATCGGATCGCGCGAGCGGTTGTGGACGCTGACGGTGTCGCGGGGCGCGACCACCAGCGTCCTGGCGGTGAGCGAGTGGGGCGCGATGAACGAGACGACGAAGCCCTCGACGCCCCAGGCCATCACCGGGCCGCCGTTGGCCAGGTTGTAGCCCGTCGACCCGGCCGGCGTCGAAACCACCAGCCCGTCGCAGCGAACCCGCCCGACTTCGTCGGCGCCGATCGCGTAGGCCAGGTCGGCCACCCTGAAGCCGGGCTTGCGGTGGAACGAGACGTCGTTGAAGCCCATCCAGGTGTCGCCGTCGCCGAGCACCACCGCCGGCAGGTGCATAGGCTCGAAGTCGCCGCCGAACGCGCGTCGCAGCCCTTCGCCGATCCCCTCGGAGTCGACCGCCGCCAAGAAGCCGACGTCGCCGTAGTTGACGGCGAACACCGGTACGCCGGTACGGGCATAGAGCCGCAGGGCCCGCAGGATCGTCCCGTCGCCGCCGAGCACCAGGCACAGGTCCACCTGGGGATCGATCGGCGCGTCGGCGACCACCCCTTCGCCCGAGGCGATCGCGTGCTTGCGCGTCTCGTCGGGATCGAAGCGCAGCACGACGCCCGCGGCGGACGCCGCGGCGAGCACCCGCTCGAGCGGTTCCGCCAGCTCCTCGGCACGCGAGTGGGTGACCACGGTGGCCGACCGCGAGCTCACGGGTCGGCCTCCCGGGCGGCCGCCTCGAGATCCTGTGGCCCGGCCCGGCCTGGCTCGCCCAGCCACAGGAACGTCTCGACGTTGCCCTTAGGACCGGGAAGGCCCGACGCGACGAACCCGAGCACCGACGCGTCGAGCCGGCGTGCGCAGGCCGCGACGGACAGCAGCGCCTCGCGACGATCGGCCGGGTCGCGCACCACGCCGCCGCCGCCGACCTTCCCGCGCCCGACCTCGAACTGGGGCTTGCAAAGCGCCAGGCAGTCGTGGCGCGGCGCGGCGCAGCCCAGCACCGCCGGAAGGACCTTCGCCAGCGAGATGAACGACAGGTCGATGACCATCAGGTCCGGCCGGTACGGCAGCGCCGCCGGCTCCAGCCGCCGGGCGTTGAGGCGTTCCCGCACGGTCACCCGGGCATCCTGGCGCAGCCTCCAGTGGAGCTCTCCGTACGCGACGTCGACGGCGACCACGTGGGCAGCTCCGTGCTGGAGCAGGCAGTCGGTGAAGCCGCCGGTCGAGGCGCCCACGTCCAGGCAGCGCCGCCCCGCCACCCCGATCCCGCTGGCGGCCAGGGCATTGGCCAGCTTCAGCCCGCCGCGCGACACGTATCGCGGCGCCTCCTGGAGCTGCACCGGCACGTCTGCGGGCACGAGCTGACCCGGCTTCTGGGCCCGCCGCCGGTCGGATCCGAGCCGCACCTGGCCGGCCATGACCGACGCGGCGGCCCGCGATCGCGACGGGAATAGGCCGCGCTGCGTGAGCAGCGCATCGAGCCGGACCTTGGACATCGAGCGAACGCTACCGGCCGGGCGGCTGCCGCCCGCGCCACCGCGGGTAGGATCCGGGCATGGCCCGCCTCCCCATGCTTGCCCGGCGTTCCGAGCCGGGGCGCATCCCCTGGCAGGTGATGATCACCATCGCCGCCGAGGTCGTGAACGTCGGCCGCGAGCGCTGGAACCGGTTGACCAAGCGCGAGCAGCAGGAGGTTCTGCGCATCCTGCGCAAGTCACGCGGGCGGCGAGGCAACGTCACCGCCCGCGAGCAGTCCGAGCTGCAGCGGCTGGTCTGGAAGGCAGTCGGGCCGCGACGCTGAGCCCTGCGACGACGGGCCGACGGCCCGCCGTGTGAGCGTGATCACACAGGTTGACTGGTCAGTCAGCCAAGATGGACGGGCATGACTGCGTTCAGGCTTATCTCGCTTCCCGCTCACGCCGCGTTCGAGCTCGTGGCCGGCCTGGCCCTGATGGCCACCCCCTTCGCGTTCGGCTTCAGCCCGGTCGGGCTGGTGATCGCGGTTACCCTCGGGGCGCTGGTCGCGGGCCTGGCCCTATCCGCCGCCTCGCGCGACGGCCGCGGGCTCACGATCGCCCACCACGTCGCCGTGGATCGGCTCGTCGTGGTGGCGCTGGCGACGGGGGCGGCGATCCTGGCGATTCACGGCGATCGCTCGGCGGCCGTCGCTCTGCTCGCCGGGGCCGTGACGCAGCTGACGCTGACCCTGACCACCCGCTATGTGGGCAGGGCATAGGACTTCCCTCATAGATCCGCTCTAACCAGAGCGACATCTCTCCTCCCGGAAACGGCCCGCCAGACGGCGGGCCGTTTCTTTGCCCGCCCGCGGCCTCAGGCCTCGGCCGGCATCGAGCGCCGATCGGCCACCGCAGCCTCGATGCGCTCGGCGATGCGCTCGGCGGTGAACCCGACCTCCTCGTGCAGGAGCGCGGGCTTGCCGTGGGTGACATAGCGATCCGGGAGCCCCACCCGCAGGATCCGGGGAGTCAGGCCCCCGTCCGAGAGGGTCTCCCATACCGCGGACCCGAAGCCGCCCATGAGGACCCCCTCCTCGACGGTCACAAGCAGCTCGTGCTCACTCGCAAGCTGGGACACCAGCGCGGTGTCGATCGGCTTGGCGAACCTGGCGTCAGCCACCGTCACCTCCATGCCATGCTCGGCGAGGAGGGCGGCGGCGTCGAGTCCCTTCTGGACGCCCGTGCCGTAGCCGATGATCGCCACCCGAGCGCCCTCGCGCAGGATCTCGCCGGTACCGACGTCGATCGGACGGGGCTCGGCGGGAAGCGGCACCCCCACCGCCTCGCCCCGCGGATAGCGCAGCGCGATCGGTCCGCCGTCGTAGGCGACGGCCGTGCGCAGCATGTGCAACAGCATCGCCTCGTCCCGCGGAGCCATGAGGACCAGGTTCGGCAGGCACCGCAGGTAGGCGATGTCGAACGCGCCGTGATGGGTTGGCCCGTCGTCGCCCACCAGCCCGGCGCGGTCGAGAGCGAACACGACGTTGAGCCGCTGCAGGCAGACGTCGTGGACGATCTGATCGTAGGCGCGCTGAAGGAAGGTCGAGTAGATGGCGGCCACCGGCTTGGCCCCCTGGAGTGACAGCCCGGCGGCGAACAGGACCGCGTTCTGCTCGGCGATCCCGACGTCGAAGTAACGCTCCGGCAGCGCCTTCTGGAGGGCGTTGAGCCCGGTTCCCGAATTCATCGCGGCGGTGATCCCGACGATCCGCGAGTCCCGCTTGCACTCGGCCACCAGCGCGTCGCCGAACACCGCGGTGTACTGGGGAGGCTTGACCTCGCCGGGCTTGCCGCCGGACGCCGGCGCCCCGTTGGCGATCGACTTCGGCTTGGCGGCGTGCCACTTCTCCATGCCCTCGAGGTCGCCGTCCTCGGCGGGCCCGAACCCCTTGCCCTTGACGGTGGCGATGTGGACGACCACCGGTCGCTGCGCGGCGAGCGCCTCCGAGACGGCACGGCGCACGGCGGGCACGTCGTGTCCGTCGACCACTCCCATGTAGGCGAAGTCGAGCTCCTCCCACCACAGGCCGGGAGCCCAGAACGCCTTGATGGACTCCTTCAGCTGGGGTCCCAGCCGCTCGAAGCGGGCGCCGATCCCGGCGGGCAGCCGGCTCAGCCCGCCCTCGACTCCCTCGCGCGCCCGCCATAGGCGCGGATTGAGCCGCACCCGGTTGAAGTAGCGCGAGAGCGCGCCGACGTTGGGGGCGATCGACATCCCGTTGTCGTTGAGCACCACGACGATCGGCGTCCCCAGCCCGCCGGCGAGGTGGATCGCCTCGAACGCCACGCCGCCGGTCATCGCGCCGTCGCCGATCACCGCCACGACGCGCCCGTCGGCGCCGTGGCCCTGGCGCATCGCCTCCTTGAGCCCGACCGCGTAGCCGATCGACGTCGAGGCGTGACCCGCCCCCATGATGTCGTGCTCGGACTCGGCGATCGAGCAGAACGGGGCCAGGCCGCCGTAGGTCCGGATCGTGCCCAGCCGGTCCCGGCGCCCGGTCAGGAGCTTGTGCGGGTAGGCCTGATGGCCGACATCCCACAGGATCTTGTCGCGGGGGGAGTCCAGCAGCGAGTGAAGCGCCACCGCCAGCTCGCAGGTCCCCAGGTTGGCGCCGAAGTGACCGCCGATCTCGCCGATCGTCTCGATGACCGCCTCGCGCAACTCCTGGGCCAGGCGCTGTAGCTCGGGCTCACTCAGCCCGTGGAGGTCCTGCGGGCGGTCGATCCGGTCGAGCAGGCTCACGAGCTGCGCGTGTAGATGAAGTCGGTGACCTGCTCGAGCTCGGCGGCTCCGGATGGGGCCGCCTGGGCGAGCGCCGCCCTGGCGCCCGCGTGCGAGTCGCCGGCCAGTGCTCGGGCTCGTTCGAGCCCGTACTCGGTCACGTACGTGCGCTTGCCCTGGCGCTGGTCGGAGCCCTGCGGCTTGCCCAGGTCCGCCGCGGTCCCGGTGACGTCGAGGATGTCATCCACGATCTGAAAGAGGACGCCCAACTCGGAGGCGAAGGAGCGATAGGCGATTGTCGCAGGTTCGCCCACTCCTCCGAGCCGCAGGACGCACTCCACCGAGGCGCCGATCAGGCGACCGGTCTTGAGCTCGTGCAGGTGGCGAAGGCCGTCCGGGCCGGCCGGGGCGGCGTCGGCGATGTCGAGGAACTGCCCCCCCACCATCCCGGAGACGCCGGTGGCCGCGGCCAGCTCGCGCGCCGCGGCCAGCACGCGGTGCGGATCGCCTCGCTGCTCCGAGAGCACCAGCCGGAACGCCTCGGCGTACAGGCCGTCGCCGGCCAGGATGGCGACGTCCTCGCCGTAGGCGCGGTGGCAGGTCGGGCGCCCCCGGCGCAGGTCGTCGTCGTCCATCGCGGGAAGGTCGTCGTGGATGAGCGAGTAGGTGTGGACGAGCTCGATGGCCGCCGCCAGGGGCAGCACCGAGGCGGGCTCGAGCCCGATCGCGCGGGCGGTGGCGAGCGCCAGGACCGGGCGAATCCGCTTGCCGCCCGCCAGCAGCGAGTAGCGCATCGCCTCCTCGAGCCCGGCGGTGGATGGCTCGGCCGCGAAGCGCAGCCGGTCGAGGTAGCGCTCGACCTCGATCCGAAGCTGGTCCGGATAGCTCGCGACCGTCGCCGCGCCGCGGGTCACAGCAGCGAATCCTGACCCGGGGGAGCCTCGAGCTCGCCGGCCTCGCGCTCGAGCTCCGAGACCGCCCTGGCCGCCAGCCGCGCGCACTCGTCGATCAGCTCCGCGGCGGCCTGGGTCTCCAGCTCACCCCCGCGCAGGCGCCCGGCGGCATCCTCGAGCCGGGCGGTCAGCTCGTCGAGCTCCGAGCGCGCGTCCGTCATGGCGCGGCCCGATTGTGCCGCACGCTCTGCAGGGCGGCGCCCAGGATGCCGTTGACGAACCCGGGCGCGTCGACGCCGCAGTAGACCTTGGCCGTCTCCACCGCCTCGTCGATGGCCGCCTCGGCGGGGATCGGCTCGCGATCGGCGACCAGGTCGGGGTGCGCGAGCTCGAGGAGCGCCACGCGCATGACGTTGCGCTCCAGGGGCGCGATCCGATCCAGCGTCCAATCCTGCGCGTGCTCCCGGATCAGCCTGTCGAGCTCCTCGCGATGATCCTCCACCGCACGAGCCAGAGCGGTGGTGAAGGGGCGGACGTCGGCCGGGAGCAACTCGTCCAGCGGGCGGCCGGTCAGGTCGCGCTGATAGAGCGCGAACACCGCCGCCCGTCGCTGATCGCGCCTACGCACGGGAGATGTACTCGCCCGAGCGGGTGTCGACGCGGACGGTCTCCCCCACTTCGACGAACAGTGGAACGTGCACCCTGGCGCCGGTCTCCAGGGTCGCGGGCTTGGTGCCGCCCCTGGAGACCGTGTCGCCGCGCAGCCCTGGATCGGCCTCGGTGACCTGGAGGTTCACCGCACTGGGGAGCTGCACATCCGACGGACGCTCGTCGATGAACAGGACCTCCACCTCGTCGTTGGGCTTCATCCAGCGCAGGGCGCCGCCCACGGCGGGCTCGGGGATCGCCAGCTGGTCGTAGCTGCGCGAATCCATGAAGTGGGCGTCGGTGCCGTCGGAGTAGAGGAACTGCATCCTGCGCGACTCCGTCCTGACGTCGCGGAACTTCTCGCCGGCCCGGAAGGTCCTGTCGATCACCGCGCCGTCGGTCGCGCGCCGCAGCCTGGTGCGCACGAACGCTCCCCCCTTGCCGGGCTTGACGTGCTGGAACTCGAGGATCTTGAAGACCGTCCCGTCGACCTCGATGTGATTGCCGTTGCGGAACTGGTTGGTGCTGAGCATCGACGCCTGAGGGTAGCTGGAGTGAACCCCCGCGCTCGCGGCGATGCCTCGAGGTCGCGGCGGCGCCAAGTGCGGGCTGAGCGTGTTCTCCGGTCAGCCGACGGTCACGAGCTCCTTGGGATGCGAGGAGAGCACCTGGGCGCCGTCGGCGGTCACCGCCACCAGGTCCTCGATGCGCACGCCGAACCGGCCCGGCAGGTAGACCCCCGGCTCGACCGTCACCACGTTGCCCGCCTGCAGCGGATCGTCCGCGGCCTTCGAGAGCCGCGGCGCCTCATGGACCTCGAGGCCGACGCCGTGCCCGAGGCCGTGACCGAACCGCTTGCCGTGGCCGGCCGCCTCGATCAGCTCGCGCGCCGCCTGGTCGACCTCCCGCCCGGACCGGCCCGGGCGAACCGCCTCCAGGCCGGCATCCTGCGCGCGGCGTACCAGCTCGTAGACCTCCGTCGCCTCGCCGTCCAGCCGTCCGGTGGCCAGCGTGCGGGTGCAGTCCGAGCAGTAGCCATCGAGGCGCGCGCCCCAGTCCACGATAACGAGCACATCGCCGGGGATGACGGCGTCGCGCGGCTCGGCGTGCGGGATCGCGCCGTGAGGCCCTGCCGCCACGATCGACGGGAAGCTCGGCGCCTGCGCGCCTCGGTGGCGGATCTCGTCCTCCAGCTCGAGCGCCACCTCTGTCTCGCTGCGACCGGCGAACCCGTGCCGCATGACCGCCGCCAGCGCCTCGTCGGCCAGCGCGGCCGCCGCCTCGATCCGCTCGCGCTCGTCCGGCTCCTTGATCGCCCGCAGATCCTCGACCACGCCGCCGGCGGCCACCAGCTCGACGTCCGCCAGCCGCTCGGCCAGGCGACGATGCGCTCGCACCGAGACATGGGCGTCGTCGAAGCCCAGGCGCAGCGGCCGGCGCTGCGGGAGGGCAGCGCCGACGCTCTCCAACAGGTCGCGTTCGCCCTCCAGGCGGTCGAAGGACTCCACCTCCTGCGCCGCCCGCTCGACGTAGCGGAAGTCGGTGACGAAGCGGCGAACCCCGTCGTCCCCCGCCTCCACCACCGCCAGGCCGTTGGTCCCGCCGAAGCCGGTCAGGTAGCGCAGGTTGAACGGCTCGGTCACCAGCAGGGCATCGACGTCTCGATCGGCGCAGCGGGCCGCGAGGCGGTCGGCCCGGGTCATCGCCCCAGCTCCTGCGCCAGCCGCTCGAGCCCGTCGCGGTAGCCCTGTACGCCGCGACCGGCGAACCGCGCCACACACAGATCGCCGACCACCGAGGTGCGCCGCCAGCGCTCGCGGGCCTCCAGGTCGGACAGGTGGACCTCGACGGCGGGCAGCGCGGCCAGCTCCAGGGCGTCGTGGATCGCCCACGAGTAGTGCGTCCAGGCGCCCGGGTTGAGCAGCACGCCGTCCGCCAGCCCGTCGAGCCGGTGCAGGCGCTCGACGAACTCCCCCTCGTGGTTGGTGTGAAAGAAGCGCAGCTCGAGCGCCAGCTCGCGGCCGAACTCGGCGATCCGGTGCTCGAGCTGCGCGAACGACAGCCCGCCGTAGTGCTCGGGATCGCGCCGGCCGAGCTCGTCCAGGTTGACCCCGTGCATGATCTCGACCCGGTTGCGCATCGTCAGCCCTCGACCAGCTCTGCGACGGCGGCCAGCAGGTCGTCCTCGGGCACCGTGCACCCGGTCCGCGGACGACCCGGAGCTTCGAGGAGCACGAATCCCACCGGGCCGCCCCCGCGCCGCTTCTTGTCGCGGGAAGCGGCATCCACCACCGTCTCGGGCTCGACACCGGCCAGCCGCGTGGGCAGCCCGTGCTGCTCGAGCAGGGCCGACACCTCCCGGCGCAGCTCGCCCTGTCCGGACAGGCGCAGCGCGGCCAGCAGCCCCAGCCCGACCGCCTCGCCGTGGCGGTAGCGCCCATAGCCGGTGGCGGTCTCGATCGCGTGGCCGACCGTGTGCCCCAGGTTGAGCACCTGCCGCTGGCCGGCATCGCGCTCGTCCTGGGCCACGACCGCCAGCTTGGTCCGCGCGCACGCCAGGATCACATCCGGCTGGGCGCCGCCACCGGCGCCCCCGCGCACCCGCTGCCACAGCGAGCCGCCGGCGAGCAGCGCCGTCTTGACCACCTCGGCGTAGCCGGAGGCGAGCTCCTCGGCCGGGAGGCTGAGCAGGGTCGCGGGGTCGACCATCACCGCCGCGGGCTGGTGATAGGCGCCGACGTAGTTCTTCGCCTCGGGAATGTCGATCCCGGTCTTCCCGCCATAGGCGGAGTCCACCTGGGCGACGAGGGTGGTGGGCACCTGCACCAGCGCGACGCCTCGCTGGTAGGTCGCCGCACAGAAGCCGGCGAGGTCCCCCACCACTCCTCCCCCCAGCGCCACCAGGTGGTCGTCACGGGCCATGCCCTGGTGGGCCAGCGAACGCCAGACCAGCTCGGCCGAGGCGAGAGTCTTGGAACGCTCGCCGGGCTCGACGACCACCGTCCCCGCCAGCGGCTCGAGGGCCGGTCCGTGCAGGCGGTTGACGTTGGCGTCGGTGACGCAGAACCGCCGTCCCTCGAGCGGCCAGAAGCCGGAGCGCAGCAGTCCCGGGCCGGCATAGACGGGGTAGTCGCCCGACGCGCTGCGCGCCCAAAGCATGCGGATGCCCTCGGGCGCCCGCCCCAGCGCCTGCAGGGCGGCAAGCGCCCGCGTGACGACCCCGAGCCCGGATGGGAGGATCGCGTCGGCCGACCGCTCGTAGAGGGGAAGCCGCTCGGCATAGAGCGCCTCGAAGCCGTCCCGGTCGCGCGCCAGGGGGCGATCTCCGTCGCCCACCCGCGTCCACGCCGTGCGCGCGTCGATCTCGAGCAGCACAGCGGTGTGGCGGGCCAGGGCGGCCCTCACCTGCTCCGATGCCAGGCTCCCGCCGCCGAGCGCAATCGCGCCTCCGTCGGCGCGGTCCAGCAGCGCGGCGGCCAGCGCCTCCTCTCGGGCCCGGAACTCGGCTTCGCCCCGCTGCTCGAAGAAGTCGCTGATCGCCATCCCGAGCTCGCGCTCGAGCAGGGCGTCGGTGTCGATCGGCTCCGTACCCAGCGCGGCCGCGGCCTCACGGGCGGCGGTCGTCTTGCCCGCGCCCATGAACCCTATGAACACCAGCGCCGGCTCTAGCGGCGCCAATCGATGCGCTCCTTGTAGACGCGGACGGCGGTCAGGACGTCCTCGATGTGATCGCCACCGAACTTCCGACGGTAGGCGTCGGCGAGGACGAAGGCGACCATCGCCTCGCCGACCACGCCCGCGGCCGGCACGGTGGTGGCGTCGGTGCGCTCGCGCAGGGCCGGCGCGGGCTCCTTGGTGGCCGTATCGACCGAGCGCAGCGGCTTGGTAAGGGTGGGCAGCGGCTTCATCGCTGCGGTCACCACCAGCGGCTCGCCGGTGGTCATCCCGCCCTCCAGCCCCCCGGCCCGGTTCGTCTCGCGGAAGTAGCCTCGCTCCGCCTCCCAGAAGATCTCGTCGTGAGCCTCGGAGCCGGGCTTGCCGGCCAGCTCGAAGCCCTCCCCGATGCCGACGCCCTTCATGGCCTGGATGGAGAGCACCGCCCCGCCGAGGCGCCCGTCGAGCCGCTCGTGCCAGGACACGTGCGACCCCAGGCCGGGCACCAGTCCAAAGGCGCGAACCTCGAAGATGCCCCCCAGTGACTCGTTCGCCTTGCGCAGGCGGTCGATCTCATCGACCATCGCCTGGCCGGTGGCGGGGTCCAGGCAACGAACCGGGGATTCGTCGACGTGCTCGAAGTCCTCCGGTCCCAGGTCGTGGCGCAGGGGGGCCCGGACCGTGTTGATCTGGGTCACGTGGGAGAAGATCCGCACCCCCAGCGTGCGCAGGAAGACCTTGGCCAACGCGCCGCCGGCCACCCGGGCGGCGGTCTCGCGGGCGCTCGCCCGCTCCAGCACGTCGCGGACGTCGGTGAACCCGAACTTCTGGGTCCCGGCGAGGTCGGCGTGCCCCGGCCGTGGCAGGTGCACCTCCTCGATCCGCGCCTCCACCGGCCAGGGGTTCATGCGCTCCTCCCAGTTGGCGTAGTCGCGGTTGACCACCTGCAGGGCGACGGGGCTGCCGATCGTGCGACCGTGGCGGATTCCCGCGCTGACGATCGCGGCGTCCTTCTCGATCTTCATCCGCCCGCCGCGCCCGTGGCCGAGCTGGCGGCGGGTGAGCTCGCGGTTGAGGTCGTCGGGCTCCAGGCGCAGGCCGGCAGGCAGCCCCTCGACGATGCAGGTCAGGCCGGGGCCGTGCGACTCGCCCGCGGTGGTGAAGCGCAGCTCCATGGCGTCCACAGGTTACGTCCGCCGCCGGGCACGCCGGCCCCGCGGTCGGGTGCCGCCGGCTCGGCCGGCGCGCCTAGAGCGGGCGGGTGGCGTACCAGCCCAGGACCGCGGGCCCGACGACCATCCCCAACACGCCCCCCAGGGCCAGGAACGCCCCGAACGGCAACGCCGCCTTGCGCCCTTCGCGAAGGCCCCGGCGCGCGACGATGAGGGCGCCCACCGCGGTGCCGGCCAACAGCGCGAACAGCATCGCGGGAGCCACCATGCGCCCGAGGTAGAGGCCCATCACGGCGGCCAGCTTGACGTCCCCCATCCCCATTCCCCCAGGGCGGACGAGGGCGGCGGCGAGCAGGAAGCCGCCCGCGCCGAGCCCCGCCAGGAAGTGCTCGGGAAGCTCCTCGGGCGCGGCCAGCCCGAGTATCGCGACCGCCAGCACGGCCGCCGGGAGCAGGATCCGATCGGGGATCGTGCGTCGCTCGAGGTCGGTCAGGGTGACCGCCCCCAGCACCGCCGCCAGCGTCACGCCCAACCAGAGATGCGGCTGCCCTCGAGCCATCCGGGCGGACGTTATGCCCGCTGCTCCCGAGCCCGGCCGGTGAAACGTTGCACGGCGCCACTTCCGTAACCCAGATGGGCCGTCCGCGCGCATTAGCCTGAGGGGGTGCTCGGGCGCCGCGTCCTGCTGCTGGTGGCGATCCTGGTGCTCAGCGGCTTCGTGACGGCGGTGCTGGCCCCTCCGGGGGTGCGCAGGCGGTTGGGCAGCGCGACGACCACCGGACCGGCTGCGCCCCCGTCTCACCGGGCTTCGCCTGGCCCCACCGGGGGTCGGATCGTGCGCGCCAGCGTTCACGTGAACCCGCGCCATCCGCCGGTGGTGAGGGCGCGGGTCGGCGACCTGATCGAGCTGAGCGTCGTCCTCGGCCGACCGTCCACCGTCGCGCTGGGCGATGAGCGCATCGAGAGCGGAGACGAGGACACCCCGGCGCGCTTCGACTTCATCGCCGACCAGACGGGCACCTATGGCATGCGCCGGCTCGACGACGGCGCGACGGTCGCGCGACTGGTGGTCTCCCGTGGCGCCTAGTGATCCGGGCGGTCCCGCCAGCGGGCCTGGGCGTCATGACCGGGCGTCCGGAATCCGGTGCCGTCACACCAGGGACAGGCGACCGTCCTGGACTCCCCGCCGAGATTCGAGATCACCCTGCCGGTCCCGCGGCACGGCATGCACGGATCCTGGCGCGGAGGCTCCGCCGAGCCGCTGCGATCCCTGGCTGGGGAGGGCACCTGCGAGCGAGACTACCGCCTAGCTCGCGCCGCGCCGCTGGGGAGCTCAGGTCCCGGCGGCTGCCGCTCGCATCTCGTCCAGCGGCGCGGCATGGCCGGTCCAGCGCTCGAGCGAGAGCGCGCCTTGGCGGACCAGCACCTCCAGGCCGTCGACCACCGCGACGCCGGCCCGGCGGGCGGCGGACACGAGCTCCGTGTCCCGGCCCCCGTAGGGCAGGTCGACCACGCAGCGATACGCGTCGAGGAACCCCGGCGACAGGGGCAGGTCGCGCCACGGGCTCAGCTCCTCACCGAGGCCGACCGTGGTGCAGTTGACGAGGAGGTCGGCCGGCTCCGCGCGCTCCACCACCCGGCCGCCCAGACGCGCGCAGAGCTCGTGCGCGCGCTCGGGGCTGCGGTTCCACACCATCACCTCGCTGGCCCCGGCCGCCGTCAGCGCCCATACCGCGGCGCGGGCGCTGCCGCCCGCGCCCAGCACCATGGCGCGGGCGCCGGCCGGCGGCTGCGGCAGCGCGGCGAGCAGGCCGGGAGCGTCGGTGTTCGCCGCCTCTATGCGCCCGCCGTCGAACGTCAGCGTGTTGGTCGCGCCGATGGCCCGGGCGGCTTCGGTCGCCTCGTCGGCCAGCTCGAGGGCCGCCTGCTTGTGGGGAATGGTCACGTTCGCTCCCGCGAACCCGGCCGCCGGCAGCGCCGGCACCACCTCGGCGAGCAGCTCGGTGGGGACCGGGAGGAGCTGGTAGCGCCAGTCCTCGAGACCCAGCGCCCGGAAGGCCGCCTGGTGGATGGCGGGCGAGCGGCTGTGGGCGACCGGCCAGCCGAGGACGCCGGCCCGCCTCAGCCGCACTTGACGGGCGAGCGACCGCCCTTCGCCGCGCGTGCCTGGCTGTAGCGCGCGGCATCGCGCTGGAACTGCTCGAAGCTGGTGGAGAAGGCGTGCTCGCCGCAGGTCCCCGGCTTGACCACGAAGTAGAGGACCCTGGACTGCGCAGGGTGCGCGGCGGCTTCGATCGCCGCCATGCCGGGATTGCCGATCGGGGTGGGCGGCAGCCCGCGGTGGATGCGCGTGTTGTACGGGGAGTCGAGGCGCAGCTCGGATTCCCGCAACGCCCGGGTCTGGTTGTTGAGCGCGTAGCGCAAGGTCGCGTCGATACCGAGCGGATAGCCGATCTTGAGCCGGTTGTAGATGACGGCGGCGACCAGCCGGCGGTCCCCGGGAACGGCGGCCTCGCGCTCGACCATCGACGCGACGATCAGCACGTCGTAGGGCGTCAGGTGCTTGCTGCGCGCGTAGCCGAGGTCCACCCGGGCGAAGCGCTGCTTGAAGGTCGACAGCTGCTTGCGGACGAGCTCGGAGACCGGCGCGCCGACCCGGACCTGGTAGGTGGCGGGGAACAGGAACCCCTCCAGGCTCGGGGTCGTGGCGGGAGCTCCGTACGCCTGCGGGTCGAGGAACCCCGACCGTCGCGTCGCGGCGCCGTAGCTTCCCCGCAGCGAGGTATGGGCAAGCAGCCTGCTGACCTCGTGACGGGTGCGCCCCTCGGTGATCGTGATGTTGGTGGTCCGGGCCGGCGGCGGACCCTTGCTCAGGGCGTCCAGCGCCGCCCCGTAGGTCATGCCGCTACGCAGTTGATAGGCGCCCGGCTTGATATCGGCGCCGGCGAGCTGGACCCTCAGGCGGAACAGGAGGGGCGACGAGATGACGTGGTGTTCGGCCAGTCGGCGGCCGGCGTCCGCGACCGTGGCGCCCCGCGGGATGGCTACCGCCACGCGGGCGCCCCCCGCGCCGTGGAACGGCTGGAACAGCGCGAAGGCGAACCACAGCGCCGCGAGCCCGACGACCAGCGCCAGGCCGGCGAGCACCCGCGTGGCCGTGCCGCCGCGATCCCCGGAGGACCACCGCTTTGGGTGCGAGTCGGGCGGCGGCTCGTCGAGCGCGCTCCAGTCCTCCACCGTCTCGCGGTCCAGGACCACCGAGGGCGCCTCCGTCGGCCGGACCGGGCGGGCGGGCGGCGCCGGCGCGGTGGTGCCGCGGGACGGCTGGGCGGTCTCGGCCGGCGGTTCGTCGACCGACGGGGCGTGGTCGCCCCGGGCGACGACCGGTTCGTCGACCGACGGGGCGTGGTCGCCCCGGGCGACGACCGGTTCGTCCACCGGCCGCGGCGGCGGTGTCCGGACCGGGGGCGGCATCGTCCCCTCCAACGGGGGGCCCTCGCGCTGCGCGCGTAGCGCCTCGCGCTCGGCACGGGCTCGCTCGCGCTCTTCGATGGTGCGCTGCGTCGGCGGAGGTGTCTTGCGGTCGAACAGGCCCATGGGCGATCAGACGGCCGCCATCCGATCTGCGGACAGTCGCCGCCTGGGATACCGGCTGCTGCCCGCCCCGCCGTCGCGCAGCGCGGAGCACCGGCGGCCAAAGCCTACCCGTCGCGGCCCGCAGGAGCGGCCCGCCCGACCTCGGCTCGGTCAGCCCGAGGCGCGTCCTCGCCACGCCATCCAGCCCTCGAGCAGGTGGGCCGCCGCGCGCGAGTCCTCGCTGGCGGAGCCCGGCGTGCGCTGCGCCATGCGAGTCGTCAGGCGCTCGTCGTAGACCTCGACCGGCACCGGCGCCAGTCGCTCGCCCAGCCGCTGCGCGAAAGCGCGCGCCTCGCCGGTCTGCTGCGAGTCCTCACCGCTCAGCGACAGCGGCAGGCCGACCACCACCCGCTCGACCCCGCGCTCGCGCACCAGCGCGCCGATCCGCTCGAGGCCGGGCTCCGTCCCCGGCTCGGCCAGCGGATCCATCGGGGTGGCCAGCGTGCCGGTGGGATCGCTGAGCGCGCAACCGCAGCGGGCGCTGCCGTAGTCCAGCGCCAGGACGCGCATCAGCGCAGCGAGGCTTCGATCGCCTGGCGAGCGGCTCGCAGCGCCTCGTCGAGCTTGCCGGGGTCCCGACCCCCGGCCCGCGCCATGGTGTCTCGACCACCGCCGCCTCCGCCCGCGACGCGGGCGGCTGCCTTCACCACCTCGCCGGCCTTCACTCCGCGCTCCACCAGGGCGGGCGCAACGCTGGCGACGAACAGCACCCTTCCATCACCTACCGCGGCGAGCACGATCGCGGCATCGCCGAGCTTGGACTTGAGCCGGTCCATCACCGCGAGAAGGTCCTTCTCGCCCTCCGCCGCAACCGCCTCGGTGAGGACGACGGCTCCATCCGCCTGGCTGGCGCGCCCCGCCAGCTGGTCGACGTCGACGGCCGGCGTCCCAACCCCGTCACGAGCGTCCGCCCGTCCGCCGCCCTCGCGCTTGAGCTGCTCGACGCGGTGCAACGCGCGGCCCGGCGGAGCCCGAAGCGCCGCCTCGACCTGCGCCAGCTCGGCGTCTCGGCGGCGCATGTACTCGACCGCCGCCGGACCGGTGATCGCCTCGATGCGGCGGACGTTGGCCGCGCTCGAGCTCTCGCTGAGGATCTTGAACAGCCCGACCTCGCCGGTGAGGCGGACGTGCGTCCCGCCGCACAGCTCGCGGGAGAACGAGCCGTCGCCGACCTCGACCATCCGCACGACATCGCCGTACTTCTCTCCGAACAGCGCCATCGCGCCCAGCCGACGCGCCTCGTCGAGCGTGGTGGTGAGGGCCCGAACCGGGGTGTCCGCCTCGATCCAGGCATTGACCTGGTCCTCGACGTCCTGACGCTCCTGTGCGGTGAGCGCCTGCCCGTGCGTGAAGTCGAAGCGAAGCTTGTCCGGTCCCACGTACGACCCGGCCTGACGCACATGCGTGCCGAGCCGGGCTCGCAGCGCCGCGTGCAGGAGATGGGTGGCGGTGTGGTTCGCCTCGGTGGCCCGCCGCGCACGGGGATCCACGCGGGCTACGACCCGCTCGCCCGCCGCCAATTCGCCCTTCTCGACGTCGAGCTCGACCGCCTGGTCGTCGCCCAGCCGGTAGACCTCGGTCACCCGGGCGTGGCATCCGCCGGTCTCGCACTCGACCGCCCCCGCGTCGGAGACCTGTCCCCCGCCGGCGGCGTAGAACGGGGACTCCACCAACTTGACCAGCGCCCGGCCGTCGCGATGGTCCACCGCGCCGACCGTCGTGTGCTGCTCGACGGTCTCGTAGCCGGTGAAGTCGGTCTCGAACCCCGCGCCCCCGGCGAACGACTGCACCTGCTCGCGAACGTCGTCGCCGCCGGGTCGGGCCGCGCCGGCGCGCGCTCTGCGGCGCTGCTCGTCCATCAGCGTGTCGAAGCCCGGTTCGTCGACTTCCAGTCCCTGCTCGGCCACGAGCTCCCGGGTGAGGTCGAACGGGAAGCCGTACGTGTCGTGGAGCAGAAAGGCGTCGAGCGCGTCGATCCGGTCGCCCCCGCTCTCGCGGGTGCGCGCGACCACCTCGTCGAGCAGCCGCGTCCCGTGCTCGAGCGTCCGCCCGAAGCTCTCCTCCTCCCCCTCCAGCCAGCGCCGTATCGCATCGCGCTCGGCGACCAGCTCGCGGTACTCCCCACCCATGAGCTCGATCACCCGCTCCGCGAACCGCGGCAGGAACCCCGGCTGCAGGCCGAGCCTGCGCCCCTGCTGGATGGCCCGCCGCATCACGCGGCGCAGGATGTAGCCGCGGTCCTCGTTGGAGGGAACCACCCCGTCGGCGACGAGGAACGTGATCGCGCGCGAGTGGTCGGCGAGGATGCGCAGCGCACGGGTGGTCTGGACGTCCTCGCCGTACCGGCGCCCGGAGAGCTCCTCGCCCAGCTCCACCAGCGGGCGGAACTGGTCGGTCTCGAAGATCGAGGGGACGTCCTGGAGGATCGCCGCCAGCCGGTTGAGGCCCAGCCCGGTGTCGATGTTGCGAGCCGGCAGTGGGGTCAGGGTGCCGGGCGGCTCCTGGTTGAACTGCATGAAGACCAGGTTCCAGTACTCGACGAAGCGCTCGTTGTCGCCTCCCGGAAGGTCGTCCGGCGACCCGAACCGCGTGCCGCGGTCGACGTAGAGCTCGGAGCACGGCCCGCAGGGTCCGGTCGGGCCGGCCTGCCAGAAGTTCTCCGAGCGCGGGCAGAGCACGATCCGCTCGCGCGGCACGCCGACGGACTCCCAGGCTGCGATCGCCTCCTCGTCGGGACCGAGGCCCAGCTCCTCGTCCCCCTCGAACACGGTGATCCAGATGTCCTCACCCGGGATCCCGAACCCCTCCAGCGACAGCTCCCAGGCGAACTCGACGGCGCCCTGCTTGAAGTAGTCGCCGAGCGAGAAGTTGCCCAGCATCTCGAAGAACGTGAGGTGCCGGGTGGTGTTCCCCACGTTCTCGATATCGGTGGTGCGAAAGCACTTCTGGCACGAGGCCAGGCGGTTGTGGGGCGGGGTCTGCGCCCCCAGGAAGTACGGCTTGAGGGGGTGCATTCCCGCGGTGGTGAGCAGGACCGAGGGGTCGTAGGTGGCCGGCACCAGCGGTGCCGACGGCACACGCAGGTGGTCGCGCTGGACGAAGAAATCCAGGAAGCGCTCGCGGATGTCGTCGGACGTCAGGCTCACCATCCTGGAGTCTAGGCCCGGCCGCTGGCGCCTCAGGCGGAGGACGCCCGGGTGCGGAAGCCCGAGAAGTCCGGCTCGCGCCGGGCGCCGAACGCCTGCACGCCCTCGCGCGCCTCGTCGGTGTCCAAGAACAGCCCCAGGCCCGAGAAGGCCAGCTGCCCCACCCCCGCCAGGTGCTCGGTGTCGGCGTTGAAGGACTGCTTGAGGAAGCGCAGTGCAGTCGGGGAAAGACGCAGGATCTCGTCCGCCCACCGCCGCGCCTCGGCCTTCAACTCGTCCCCCGCGACCACGTGGTTGACCAGCCCCCAGCGCTCGGCGGTCCGGGCGTCGTACCGGCGGCACAGGAACCACAGCTCTCGCGCGCGCTTCTCGCCGATGGCACGCGCCAGATAGCCCGTCCCGAACCCCGCGTCGAACGAGCCCACGCGAGGGCCGACCTGGCCGAACTGGGCATGTTCGGCGGCGATGGTCAGGTCGCAGAGGACGTGCAGAACGTGCCCGCCGCCGATCGCGTAGCCGTTGACCGCCGCGATTACCGGCTTGGGGATCTCGCGGATCACCCGGTGCAGGTGCTCGACCTCGAACAGTCCGGACCGCGAGGGCCCGTAGTCTCCGCTCTGCGCGCGCTGCTTCTGGTCGCCGCCGGTGCAGAAGGCGCGATCGCCCTCTCCGGTGAGACACACGACGCCGACGTCCCGGCTGGCCCACGCCCGCTTGAAGCACTCGATGAGCTCGTCGACCGTGCGGGCGCGGAATGCGTTCAGTCGCTCGGGCCGGTCGATGGTGATCCAGGCCAGCCCGTCCTCGACCTGGTAACGAACGTCGGTTAGCTCGTTCACGGCTTCTCCTTCGGGTTTCGGATGCACGCCGGGCAAGCGTATGTCCGGCCGCAAACGGCAGGGCGCGGGCTCAAGCCATGGTCAGCCCGCCGCTCACCGACAGCG
This sequence comes from Solirubrobacteraceae bacterium, assembly GCA_045805565.1. Taxonomy (GTDB): domain Bacteria; phylum Actinomycetota; class Thermoleophilia; order Solirubrobacterales; family Solirubrobacteraceae; genus DATAEY01. The sequence goes on from JBJMKZ010000016.1 coordinate 30,023, forward strand.
TCTGCCCGGTGATGAAGCTCGCCTGCTCCGAGGTCAGGAACGCCACGGCCGCCGCCACCTCGTCGGGTCGCGCCAGCCTGCGCATCGGGACGGCGCGCGTCATCGCCTCGATCACCCGGCGGCCCTCGGACGCGCCCCCGGTGATCTCGGCCAGCATGGGCGTGTCGGTGGGGCCTGGGCAGACCGTGTTGGCGGTGACACCGGAGCGGGCCACCTCCCGAGCCAGCGTCTTGGTGAACGAGATGATCGCGCCCTTGGCTCCCGAGTACACGCTCTCGAGCGACGAGCCCACCCGCCCGGCATCGGAGCCGATGTTGACCACCCGGCCCCATCCCCGCTCGACCATCCCGGGGACGACGGCCTGCGTCACCCGCAGGCAGCCCTTGTAGTTGACGTCGATCACCCGGTCCCAGAACGCCTCGTCGGTGTCCAGGAACGGCCGCAGCTCGTCCCAGCCGGCGTTGTTGACCAGCACTCCGATCGCGCCGAGTGACTCGCTCGCGCCACGCACCGCCGCGGCCACCGATGCGGAGTCGGTCACGTCGAGCTCGAGTGCCACCGCGCGTCCGCCCGCGGCCTCGATGTCCCGCGCGGCGCTGAGCGCCTCATCCAGGCGCACGTCACCGACCGCGACCTGACGGCCGTCGGCGGCCAGCGCTGCGGCGATCGCCCGCCCGATCCCGCGGGCGCCGCCGGTGACCAGCGCCACCCGCTCGGGCATCAGGCGTAAGGCGCGATGGTGGCGTGCCCGACGACCAGGTCGCCCGACATCAGGCACGCGAGCTGGCCCGGAGCCGCCCCTTCCACCGGCTCGCCCAGCTCGAGCTCCAGCCGGCGATGGCGGCCGGCGGGCGGGTGGCCCGCCACCCGGCAGAGCACGGGCCGGGAGCGGTAGCGCAGCTTGACGCGGTCTACGCGCGCGGCGTCGCGATGCAGGGTGGCGCCGGCGACGACCACCCGGGACCGGCCCAGCTGCGGACGCGGGCCGACCGTCACCCGGTTGGCGGCCGGGTCCTTGGCCAGGACGTACAGGGGCTGCGCAGCCGCCACGCCGATCCCGCGGCGCTGGCCCACCGTGAAGGCATGCTGTCCCCGGTGGCGGCCGAGCACCCGCCCGCGGCGGTCGACGATCTCCCCCGGCAGCTCGCGCATCCCGCCGTGGCGCGCCAGGAAGGTCTGGCGGTCGGTCCCGGCCAGGAAGCACAGATCCTGGGATTCGGCCTTGGTGGCCACCGGCAGCCCGGCGGCGCCGGCAAGCTCGCGGACCTGAGGCTTGCGCAGCTCGCCGAGCGGGAAGCGCAGCCGGGCCAGGGTCGCAGGCGCGACGGCGGCGAGCATGTAGCTCTGGTCCTTCGCCGGGTCGGCCGCGCTGCGCAGCACCGGGCCTTCGCCGTCCGACGTCACACGCGCGTAGTGGCCGGTCGCCAGTGCCGGCGCTCCGAGCCGGCCGGCGAAGTCGAGCATCGCGTCCAGGCGCACGTGGCCGTTGCAGCGGACACACGGATTCGGGGTCAGCCCGGCGCGGTGGTCCTCGACGAACGGCTCGACCACGCCGGCGCCGAACTCCGCGCGCAGATCCAGGGTGAAGTGGGGCAACCCCATGCCGTGGGCGAGCGCGCGGGCGACGCGCACCGCCTGCGCCGAGCAGCAGGAGCGCTCGGCGTCGTTGTCGCGATCGGCCCACAGCTCGAGCGTCACGGCGGCGACCTCGTCTCCGCCGCGGTCGCACAGCAACGCGGCGACGGCGGAATCGACGCCGCCGCTCATCGCGACGAGCACGCGTCGCGGCTCGGCCGCGGTCGTGGCCTGCCGCCGCACCGCCGACCCCAGGGCACGATGCAGGGCGTCGGCCGCCAGGTCGGCGGCGTGGCGCTTGGGTGCGATCAGACCCCCCAGCTCGGCGGCCACCCGGTCCGGCCCCACCCGCGCCGCGTCCAGGACGCTACGTCCCCTGACCAGCGCCACGGCGGCGCTCGCGGCAGCGGTGAGCGTGGCGCATCCTCTGGCCGCGAAGCCGGCGTCGGTGACGCGGTCGCGCTCGATGCTCACCGACAGGCGAACCAGGTCCCCGCAGCGCGCGCCGCCGGCGGCGCCGGTCGAGGCACCACGGGGAACGTGGCCGATCCCCCGAGGGCGGGTCAGATGTTCCTGCAGCTGCGCGGCTTCCACCGCGCCCGAGTGTAGAGCCGGCCGCTCAGGCGTCGTAGTACAGCGCGAACTCCCAGGGGTGGGGCCGCAGGCGCACCTGATCGGCCTCCTCCTTGCGCTTGTACTCGATCCAGGTCTCGATCAGATCGCTGGTGAACACCCCGCCCTTGAGCAGGAACTCGTGGTCGGCCTCGAGGGCGTCGAGGGCCTCGTCCAGCGAGCCGGGGACATGCTCGATCTGCGCCAGGCGCTCCTCGGGCAGCTCGAACAGGTCCTCGTCCAGCGGCCTCCCGGGATCGATCCGATTCTGGATCCCGTCCAGCCCCGCCATGAGCATGGCCGAGAAGGCGAGATACGGGTTGGCCGCCGGATCCGGCGGGCGGAACTCGAGTCGCTTGGCCTTGGCCGACGCCGAGTACACCGGAATCCGCACCGCCGCCGAGCGGTTTCGCTGCGAGTAGACGAGGTTCACCGGGGCCTCGTAGCCGGGCACCAGGCGCCGATAGGAGTTGGTCGTCGGGGCGCAGAACGCCATCAGCGCCCGGCCGTGCTGGAGCAGTCCGCCGATGTAGTTCAGCGCCTCGCGGGACAGGAGCCCGTAGCCGTTGAAGTCGTACATCACGTTGTCGCCGCCCTTCCACAGCGACTGATGCACGTGCATGCCGGAGCCGTTCTCCTCGTAGATCGGCTTGGGCATGAACGTGGCGGTCTTGCCCGATTGGCGGGCGACGTTGCGGACCACGTACTTCTGGAGCTGGAGCTGGTCGCCCATCCGCAGCAGCCGGTTGAAGCGGACGTCGATCTCGGCCTGCCCGGGCCCGCCGACCTCGTGGTGGTGGAACTCGCAGCGCATGCCCATCTGCTCCATCATCACGACCATCCGCGCCCGGACGTCGCCGTGCGTGTCGCCTGGGGCGGCCGGGAAGTAGCCCTGCTGCGAGCGCAGCTTGTAGCCGAGGTTGGCCTGCCCGTTGCGGCTGGCCCCGAACCCCTGGCCCATGTTCCAGTACGCCTCGTTCGAGTCGACCTCGTAGAACGCGGTGTTGGCCCGCTGGTCGAAGGCCACGTGGTCGAAGATGTAGAACTCCGCCTCCGGGCCCATGTAGCAGGTGTCGGCGATCCCGGTCTGCACGAGGTAGCCCTCGGCTTTCTGGGCCACGTGGCGGGGATCGCGCGAGTAGAGATCACGTGTGATCGGATCGATCACGTTGCAGACGATCGACATCGTCTTCTGCTCGTGGAACGGGTCGATCATCGCCGTGGCGGGATCCGGGACCAGGACCATGTCGGACTCCGCGATCTCCTGGAAGCCGCGGATCGACGACCCGTCGAATCCCAGCCCCTCGGCGAACGCCTCCTCGTCGAGGGCATGGATCGAGAGCCCTATGTGCTGCCAGGTCCCGGGCAGGTCGGTGAACTTGAAGTCCACCATCCGCACCCCGTGCTCCTGGGCCAGCGCCAGGACGTCCTTGGCGGTCGCCTCGCGCTCGCCGATGAAGCGCTCTACGGTCAGCGGTGTCATCGAACCTCCTCGGCCGTCGCGTCGGCGTCGGAACCCTTCACGCCGGGAACGCGCTTGGCCATCTCCTCGAGCTTGACGCCGGTGAGCGCCTCCAGCAGGGACGGGAGCTCGGCCACCACCTGGGTGACGTCGCGGGTGATCTTCGAGGCGCCCGGCGTGGAGCCGTTGCCCCCGATCATCACGATCCGGTCGGTCTGGGCCAGCGGCGCGGACACCGCCGACGCCAGCTCGGGCAGGATCTCCAACACCCGGTCGGTGATGGCCGCCTGGTTGTAGTCGCCCCAGCTGCGGGCCTTGGCCGCCATCGCCTCCGCCTCGGCGAGCCCCTTGAGGCGCAGGGCGTCGGCCTCCCCGGCCCCCAGTGCTGCGGTCTCCTCGCGGTGCGCCTCGGCGTGGGCTTCGATCTCCCGGGCCTTGGCCACCGCGGGCTCGACGATCTCGGCCTCAAGCTCGCGCTTGCGGCGCTCGACTTCGGCCTGCATCAGCTCGATCTGCTTCTGGCGCTCCACGATCTGCACCCCGAGCTCCTCGCCGCGCACCTGCTGGCGGGTGATCGCCTGCTGCAGCTCGTAGGAGAGGTCGGCCTCGGCCGCCGCCCGCTGGCCCGCCGCCTTGAACGCCGCGCGCTGCGTCTCGTAGTCGCGCCGCGAGGACTCGATGGCCAGGTCGGCCTCGTAGCGAGCCGCTCGGGCCTCGCGCTCGGCCGACGCCTCGCCCCGGATCGCGTCCCGCTTGACCTGCGCGGTCCGCGGCCGGCCGAGCGCCTCCAGGTAGCCCTGCTTGTCGGCGATGTTGCGGACCGTCAGCGAGACGATCTGCAGGCCCATGCGCTCGAGGTCGGGCTGGGCGAGCTCGCGCACCGCCGCCACCAGCTTCTGCCGCTCGCGGTAGATGTCCTCGATGGAGAGCCCGCCGACCGCGGCGCGCATGTGCCCCTCGACCGCCTGCAACGCGGTGCGGACGATGTCCTCGCGTCCCCGGGACAGGAACTGCTCGGCGGCGCGCTCGATGCCCGCGTCCGAGGAGTCGATCTTCACCATGCAGACCCCGTCGATCTGGACCGGGACACCGTGGGTCGTGTACGTCTCCTGGGTGCGCACGTCGAACTGCAGCAGCTCGAGCGAGAGCCGCTGCACGCGCTCTCGGAACGGCCGCACGTAGGTGCCGCCGCCGCGAACGATCCGGTAGCCCCGGTGTCCGTCCTTCTTGCGGCCGCGGCGGCCGGAGATGATCAGGACCTCGTTGGGGCCGACCTTGGTGTACTGGTGGGCCCAGACCGCGAACGCGATCACCAGCAGGGCGACCAGCACGGAGCCGACGATGATCAGGGCGGTGATCATTTAGCTGTGAACCTCCTCGGGTTCGGCAGTGGCGGCGGCGAAGCCGTCGCCTGACGTCCAAATGGAATCCGCGTCCAGACGCTCGGCACGCGGAGCGGCGACGTCGTGGACCTCGATCTCGGAAGCGAAGCGCAGGAAGTCGTGGGCGGCGAGGTAGCGGCCGATGCAGACGGCGAGGGCGTCGGCATCGGGCGCGAGCAGCACGTTGATCCCCCGCTCCTCCAGGGCGGTGACCACCTCGCCGAAGCCGGTTTGGCGGACCGGGAGCTCGAGCGCGGTCCCCTGCTCGTCCGACAGGTACGCGACCAGGCGCCGGCCGGTGTCGGCCGTGTGGCGCTCGGCGCTGGCCCAGATCTCGGGGCGGACCTCGCTGGCGTAGAGCGTCGAGGGGTCCTCGATCCCGGCGCGCCGGCCCAGCTCGACGCGCAGGAAGCGCAGCATCTCGACCACATCGGGCGCCGCAGGCGTCGTCGCGCCCGGGACGGGGCCGGCGCCCGCGCGCCGGCGCTCCGGAGGTCGCAGCCGGGCCGCCTGTCCCAGCAGGCCGACCACCGGGCCGTCCGCTGACGTCCCCTCGACCGAGGGGATCCAGAGATCGGGATCCGCGTACGAGCGAAACACTGCGGCCGGTGCCACCCGGCTGAGGTCGCGAGGGCGCAGCACGCCCACCGCGACCTGGTCGGGATCGGTCACGTAACCGGCCGACACCAGGTAGCGGCACACCACCTGCCGAATCCCGGCCAGGTCGTCGGCCTTGAGCTTGGGGCCGGCCAGCACCGGAGCCACGACCCGATCGCCGTCCTCGTAGACCGGCAGCTCGTAGTCCATGTCGGGGACGCGGAAGTAGCACAGCGGCAGGGAATGGCCGGGGGCGATCGCCTCCAGCAGCGAGCCGACCTTCCGGCGCAGCGAGAACAGGTTGGCCGCCTCCAGCACCTGGCCGGCGACCTCGCAGGAGTGGATCTCCTTGAGAATCGGGTGGTCGGCCTGGTTGGGACGGCAGGCGACCGGGATCCGCGCCGTCTCCTGCCCCCCGAAGCCCGCTCGGACGCCGAGGCGGAACGCATAGCCGCCGTCCTCGCCGCGCTCGAGGTGGATCGGCACCTGCTCCGCCTCGCCCTGCTCGGCGATCACGTCAAGGATCCAGCGCCAGACACCCATGACCGCGGCTCAGTACCCCCAGCCGACCGGGGTCTCGTGACGGACGGTCTCCTCGCCGCGCTCTCCGGTCCGGATCCGCACGGCCTGCTCGACGTCGACCACGAACAGCCGCCCGTCGCCGGTCTCGCCGGTGTACGCGGCCGCGGTGATGGCGTCGACGGTCTGGTCCACCACCTCGTTGGGGACCACCGACTCGATCTTGATCTTGGGCAGCAGCGAGATGTTCGCTCGCGAGCCGCGGTACTGCTCGGTGTAGCCCTTCTGGCGCCCGCACCCCATCACGTCCGAGACGGTGAGCCCGCTGACGCCCAGCTCGTCGAGTGCGTCCTGGACCGACTGCAGTCGCTCGGGACGGATGATGGCCTCGATCTTCTTCATGGCTTGACTCCTTACCTCGTGTCGGGCCTAGCGGCCATCCGCCCCGGCGGTGATGCCGAGCGGCACCGGGCGCGGCGTTGGGCGCCGCGCCGGTGGCGCCGGCGGGTGGTACTCGGAACCGGGCACCGGCATGAACTGCTCGGGGTATCCCCACATCCCGTGCTCGACGATGTCGAGGCCGTAGCGCTCCTCGTCGGGCTTCACCCGCAGCCCATAGGTCGCCTTGATCACGAAGAACACCAGGAAGGAGACGCCGAACACCGCCACGAAGGCGGCGACCACGCCCAGCGCCTGGGCGCCCAGCTGGTGGAACGACCAGGTGTAGAACAGCCCGGGCTTGCCGATCCCGTTGAGCTCGGCCAGCCGCGGCGAGGTGAACAGCCCGCACGACAGCGTCCCCCAGACTCCGGCCACGCCGTGGGCCGACAGGGCGCCGACGGGGTCGTCGAGCACGCGATCGATGGCGATCACGCACAGCACGACGATGACCCCCGCGATGACGCCGATGATCGGCGCCGCCCAGAACTCGACGTAGCCGGACGGAGCGGTGATCGCCACCAGCGCGGCGATGGCGCCGTTCCCCGTCATGCCGATGTCGAAGCTGCGGGTGATCAGGTAGATCGTCGCCATCGCGCCGACCACGCCCGCCGCCGCGGCCAGGTTGGTGACCACGACCACCTCGGCGAAGCGTCCGCCGACCGCGCCCAGCGTCGAGCCGGGGTTGAACCCGAACCACCCGAACCAGAGGATGAAGACGGCGAGGCCGACCAGCGGCATGCTGTGCCCAGGGATCACGTTGGGCTTGCCGTCGGGTCCGTACTTGCCCTGGCGGGGGCCCAGCAGCAGCAGCGCCGCGAAGGCGCCGGTGGCGCCGATGAGGTGGACCACGGTGGAGCCGGCGAAGTCCTGCATCCCGATGTTGTGCGCCAGCCAGCCGCCGCCGAAGATCCAGTGCGACACGATCGGATAGATCAGGGTCGAGAAGATCACCGCGTAGATGAGGTAGGCGCCGAACTTGATCCGCTCGAGCGTCGTCCCCCAGACGATCGCCAGCGAGACGGCGCAGAACACGAACTGGAAGAAGAACTTGGCGGGAACCACGGCGTCCGAGGCGGACATCGCCGGGAACAGGTCTCCGTTGCTCGTGCCCAGGAACGTCCCGTGGGTGCCCCACAGGGCGCCGGCCCCACCGAACGCCAGCGCGAATCCGACCCCCCAGTAGCACAGCGCCGCGATCGAGAAGTTGGCCAGCACCTTGGCGACCACCGTGCCGACGTTCTTCTGGCGCGAGAAGCCGATCTCCAGGAGCAGGAATCCGGCCTGCATGAACATGACCAGCACGGCGGCCACGATCACCCACACCGTGTCCACCGCGACGAGCGAGTCGGTCAGGGTCGGTTTCAAGTCTGTCCTTTCCTGTTCGGCTGGGACCGGTCGGCGAGGTCGCGGCCAGCGGGCCAGGGGCGGCTCCCGCGAGCCGTTGCCACGCGCCGAACAGGATGGTCCGGGGCGGGCGCGCTGTCGTTCGCCCGGCGTACAAGATTTCGCCGTCGGCTTTGTACGGGGGGCCGAGCCCCCGCCGGTACCGGGCCGGCTCAGGCCGTCGAGTCCGGCGGCCTCTCGGCGCGCAGGCCGAGCTCGCGCAGCTGGGCCGGGTCCACGGGCGCCGGCGCTCCGGTGAGCGGGTCCTGTCCGGTGGCCGTCTTCGGGAACGTGATGCTCTCGCGGATGTTGACCTCGCGCGCGGTCCGCCACCCGGCCAGCAGGGCGACGATGCGGTCGAACCCGAGGGCGATCCCGCCGTGGGGTGGCGCGCCGTAGCGCAGCGCTTCCAGCAGGAAGCCGAAACGCTGCTGCGCCTGCTCCGCGCCGATCCCGATCAGCTCGAACACCCGGCGCTGCACGTCGATCCGATGGCTGCGGATCGAGCCGCCGCCGATCTCGAACCCGTCGAGCACCAGGTCGTAGGCCCGCGAGCGCAGCGACGCCGGATCGTCGAGTGAGCCCAGCGGCTGGGTGAACGGGTGATGCAGCGCGTCCCAGCGCTGCTCGTCGCCATTCCAGGCGAACATGGGGAAGTCGACCACCCAGAGCGCCTCGTGGGGGGAATCGGGTACGAGGTCGAAGCGATCGGCGAGCTCGAGGCGCAGCGTCCCCAGCACGCCGCTGGCCAGCGCCGGCGTGTCCGCCACCGCGAGGAGGAGATCGCCGGGTCGCGCGCCCAGGCGCTCGCCCACCGCCGCCGACTCCTGCGGCGACACGAACTTCGCGATCGGCGAGCGCCAGCCGCCGTCGTCCTCCACGAACGCCCACACGAGCCCCTTGGCGCCCAGACGCCGCGCCGTCTCGGTCAGGGAGTCCAGCTCCGAGCGGGGCAGCTCGCGGGCGCCGGTGTTGATCGCTCGCACCGACCCGCCGTCCGCCAGCGTGGCGGCGAACACCTGGAACTCGGAGCCCGCGACGGCGTCGCCGACATCGTGGATCTCCATTCCGAAGCGCCGGTCGGGCCGGTCGGTGCCGTAGCGCGCGACCAGATCGTCGAACCGCTCGCGCGGCCAGGGCGGCGCCGGCGCGTCGAAGCCGGCGACCTCGAAGACGCGCGCCATCATCGGCTCGACCACCCCGATGACGTCGTCCTCGTCCACGAACGACATCTCGAGGTCGAGCTGGGTGAACTCCGGCTGGCGGTCGGCCCGGGGATCCTCGTCGCGAAAGCAGCGGACGATCTGGAAGTAGCGCTCGAACCCCGCCACCATGAGCAGCTGCTTGAACAGCTGTGGGGACTGGGGCAGCGCGTAGAAGGAGCCGCGCTGGGCCCGCGCCGGCACGAGGAAGTCGCGCGCGCCCTCCGGGGTCGAGCGAGTCAGGATCGGCGTCTCGATCTCGACGAAGTCCAGCTCGTCGAGCGCCCGGCGCATGGTCTGGGCCACGCGATGGCGCAACAGGAGGGTGTCGCGCTGGCGCGGGCGGCGCAGATCGAGCGGCCGGTGGCGCATCCGGACCAGCTCGTCCACGTCGCGTTCCTCGTCGATCGGGAAGGGCGGGGTGTCGGCGTCGGCGAGCTGCTCGAGATCCTCGACCTCGAGCTCCACCTCGCCGGTGGGCATGCCGGGATTGACGTTCTCGGGATCGCGGCGAGCGATGGTCCCGGCGGCGCTGATCACGTCCTCGGCCCGCAGGTCGTGGGCCCGGGCGTGAGCGTCCGGCGCGCGGTCGGGGTGAAAGACGAGCTGCAGCAGCCCGGTGCGGTCGCGCAGATCGACGAACACCAGGCCACCGTGGTCGCGCCGCCGGTGGACCCAGCCGGCGACCCGCACCGCGGTGCCGGCGCTCTGCGCGTCCGGGGTGCCGCACCAGGTGTCGCGGTAGGCGTTGGGCCGGGGCGGCCTCATCGCAGGGCGCGTGCGCGCAGGACCTCGGCGGGGATGGCGTCCGCGGCGACCGTCCGCTGCTCGCCGGACTCCATGTCCTTCAGCGCGGCCTCGCCGGTGCCGACGATCGCCACGAACCTCGCTCCCCCGCGGTCGGCCTGCCTGAGCTGTCCCTTGAGCGAGCGCCCCGCCAGCTCGAGCTCGGCGTGCAGCCCCGCGCGGCGGGCGGCGACCGCCACCTCGAACGCCCTCGCGCGGGCCGCCTGTCCCTCGTAGGCCACGTAGAGGTCGACCGCGGGCACGGCCGCCGGTCGCCCTTCGGCGGCCAGGAGGATGCGCTCGACGCCCGCCGCCCAGCCGCATCCCGGCGCCGGCGGGCCGCCGAGCTGCTCAACCAGGCCGTCGTAGCGGCCCCCGCCCGCCACGCCGCTCTGGGCGCCCAGCCGATCGGACTCGAACTCGAACACGGTCCGGGTGTAGTAGTCGAGGCCGCGGACCAGGGTGGAATCGACGACGTAGACCAGGCCGGCCCGGTCCAGGAGCTCGCGCACCTCGGTGAAGTGCTCCGCGTCCTCGGTCGACAGCCGGTCGAGCAGGCGCGGCGCACCCGCCAACACGTCCCGGGTGGCCGGGTCGGCGGCGTCGAACGCCCGCAGGGGATTGAGGTCGATGCGCTCGCGCACGTCGCGCGACATCCGCTCCTCATGCTCCCGCAGATAGGTGCGCAGCTCCTCGCGGTAGGCGGCACGGGTCTGCGGCGATCCGAGCGACGACACCCGAAGCCGCAAACCGCGCACCGCGAGCGCCTCGAGCAGCTCGGCCAGCAGGAGGATCATCTCGGCGTCCACCGCAGGGTCGTCGGACCCCAGCGCCTCGGCCCCCACCTGCCAGAACTGGCGAAAGCGCCCGGCCTGGGCCCGCTCGCGGCGGAAGAACGGCGACAGGTACCACAGCCGCACCGGCTGGGGCAGCTTGTGCATCCCGTGCTCGACGTAGGCACGGCAGACCGGCGCGGTTCCCTCGGGGCGCAGCGTCACCGAGCGACCGCCCCCGTCGTCGAACGTGTACATCTCCTTGCGCACGATGTCGGTGGCCTCCCCCACGCCGCGCGCGAACAGCTCGGTCGCCTCGAACGCGGGCGTCTCGATGCGCCGGTACCCGGCCGCCTCCGCGACGCGGCGGGCGGTCCCCGCGACCGCGTCGCGCGCGGCGCCCTCCTCGGGCAGCACGTCGAAAGTGCCGCGCGGCGCCTGGATGCGCTCGCCGCTCACCGGCGGGCCGGCAGCTCGCGCAGGAAGGGGTTGGTGGCGCGCTCGCGGCCGAGCGTGGTGAGGCCCATGTGGCCGGGATAGACGCGGGTTTCTGGCGCCAGGGTGTCGACGAGAGTGGCGATCGATCGCGCCAGTGCCTCCCAGTCGCCTCCGGGCAGGTCGGTCCGTCCCACCGACCCCTGGAAGAGCACGTCACCCGAGAACAGCGCCTCCTGCGCCGGGATCGAGTACGCGACGTGTCCGGGACTGTGCCCGGGGACGAAGAGGACGTCGATCTCGAGCCCCGCCAGCTCCAGCTTCTCGCCGCCTCTGACCGTCTCGTCGGCCTCGTAGCTCTCGTAGGGGCCGAACCCCGGCCACGGAACGAAGGACATGATGTCGGCGAGCACCCGGGTCTCGAGCTCCGGGCAGTAGACCGGCGCGCCGGTGGCCCGGGCCACCGGCGCCACCGCCCCGATGTGATCGAAGTGGGTGTGGGTGAGGAGGATCGCCTCGATGTCGACCCCGAGCTCCTCGACCGCGCGCAACAGCCGTTCGGGCTCCTCGCCGGGATCGACGATCAGCGCCCGCCGTGCGCCGTCGGCACGGAAGATGAAGCAGTTCTCGGCCACAGGGCCGACCGTGAACATCCGCACGTCCATCAGCGTGGCCGCTTGTCCGTGGGCCGGTCCCGTCCGGGAGCCGTCTTGGCCCGCTGGCGGCGCCGGTACATGAAGAGGTCGGTGTAGTAGCCGAGCGGCACGTAGATCAGCAGCGTGAACGCGGCGAGCCCGAGCGCCGCCGGCAATGGCCGGTGGAAGGCCACCAGCACGAAGGCGAAGAAGATGCCCGAGGCGATCAGGGCGCGGCTGAGCGCGCCGCGCCAGCTGGGGGGCTGGTCGAACCGGGACGCCCGGCGCCCGCGCGCCGGGGTTGAGCCGCGACCCTTCTGCGCGGCGGCCGGCTTGCGGCCGGTGCGCCCGCGCGACTCGATCGTGCCCGCGGCGGTCCCCCGGTGCTTGGAACGGCGCCTGCGCTTGGTCTGAGCCATCTCCTCACAAGCCTAGAGCGTTCTCGATGACCTGATTGGCGGGGTCGAAGCCGCGAATCGGAACGTCGCCGGGAAACTCGGTCAGCGCCGCCCGCGGGGCGAGGCCGACCAGCTCGGCTCCCGACACGGTGGCGTGGCGGCGCACCGCCTCGACCAAGAGGCGGAGCGGCGTGGCGGCCGCATCCTCGACGTTGCACGACACCTGCGCCAGTCCGCGGCCGGCCAGCCACACGCCGATCGCCCGTACTCCGCCGATCCCCTCCGGGCCACCGTCCCGGATCGCCGCGGCGATCGCGCGCGCCTCCTCCAGCCCCGCCGGCGGCGCCAGCTCGAGGTTGAACGCCACCAGCGGCGGGCGCGCCGCCACGAGGGTCACACCGGCACTGGGATGCGGCCGCGAGGGGCCGAAGTCGGTGGTCAGCTCAGCGCGTTCCAGGCGGCGCGCCAGCTCGCTCAGGCCCCCTCGGCGCAGCTCGGCGCGGGTGCGGCCGCCGGCCAGCGCGCCGTAGAGCAGGACCGGAACGGCGAGCTGGCGGGCGAGTTCGTCGGCGGCGACCAGGGCCTCGGCCCACGCGGCGCCCCGTCCGGCGGGGTCGACGTGGACGACCGGCGCCACGTCGAGCGCTCCCACGCTGGGGTGGGCGCCGCCGTAGCCGCGCATGTCGATGCGCTCGACCGCCACGCGGGCCCCCGAGACCAGCGCCTCGGCCAGCGCCCCCGGCTCGGCGGCCAGGGTGAACACCGAGCGGTCGTGGTCGGGGTCGACGTGTACATCCAGGACCTGCGCGCCGCCCTGCGCGAACGCCTCGCCCAGCGCCTCGACCGTCGCGGCGTGGCGGCCTTCGGACAGGTTGGGTACGGCGAGCAGCGTGATGGCGACAGTCTGACCCGCCGGCTGCAAGCGACGCCGCCCGGTCCGCCCCAGGGAGCCACCCGGGCGTTATCTAGACTTGCCGGGCCCGCCGGAGTAGCTCAGTCGGTTAGAGCAGCGGAATCATAATCCGCGTGTCGGGGGTTCGAGTCCCTCCTCCGGCATGACAGACAGCCCCGCTTAGGCCAGGTTTTCTTGTATCCGGGGCACCGAACGCGACCGTGCCAGGCTAGCGGCGCGCGAAGTCCCGAACCAGCCCGTCGATGTGATCGAAGCCCGGGCCTCCGATCATCAGGTCGATCCCCTGGTTGCCGACGATCCGATCGTTGCCGCTCCCACCATTGAGCACGTCGTTGCCCGGCCCGCCGATGATCAGGTCGCTCCCGCCGAGGCCGAAGATCCGGTCGTTGCCGGTGTTTCCCGCCAGGACGTCGCCGATTGAGCTGCCGTGGATGACGTCGTTGCCGCTGCCGCCGTCGACGTCCGCGCGGATGCCGGCCCCGTGGAAGGCTACGCTGTCGTTGCCGGCGCCCAGGCCGATCTCCAGGCCGCGCCTGGGATCGCCGCTGCAGGCGACCACGGTCGGCTCGCTCACGTAGTGGCAGCTGGTGTCGCCCACCACGATGCCGGCCGGGTCGGAGAACGTAACGGTCGTCGTCGCCACTGAGACCGACAGGTGGTTGACCTGGGCTTCACCGCCGAACTTAGGGGGGACCTCCTGGTAGCCAAAACCTCCTCCCCGGCTGAAGGCGATCCCGGCAGACGCGGACGGGCAGATGGCCAAGACGACCAATGCCGTCAGGCTCACCAACTTGTACGCCTTGGATACCTTCATTGCTTGCGCCCTAGCCGTCGTACATGGCCGCCCGCCGTGGCCGATGGCGAAAATCGCATCGCGACAGGCCTAATCCGACTACCTCGAGGACATGCCGCTTGCGGAGACCCGGGGTTAGACGTGAGCGACTGCGTCCATCCGTTGTGGAGTGGGCACAGGGCCAAGCATCATGACCTGCTCTCGGGCTAGGGCAGAGACGTCTGCAACGCCGACCCAACGACATGGTTGGCCGTAGGTCGAGAGGGTGCCGCCACCGGCGCTAGAAACTCGCGGGGCCTACCAGCTACGGACCTTGCGGCCGTAGGTCGAGAGCGTGCCGCCACCGGCGGTTGGCTTCTTGCCGGCGGGACCCGGCTTCTTGCCGGCGGGACCCGGCTTCTTGCCGGCGGCGGTTGGCTTCTGGCCTGGACCGGCTGGCTTGCCCGCGGCGGCCTTGTCTAACTGCACGCCGCCGACTGGTGCCCCGGCCAGGGCAAACACCGTGGCAAAAAGCGAGATGGCGATGCGCCTTCGGAGGCGAGTCGCCGATGCATTCGATCTCATTAGAACCTTGTCTCTCGGAGGGTTCCGGTCGACAAGCTCTAGGCGTCGGCCAATGCACTCCAGCAGCCGATACTACTCCCTTCCGGATCACGCACCGGCGAAAAGCCGCAGATTCTTGGGCGCGCCCCGCTTCTTGCCGAGACTCGTCGCCCTCGGCGCCTCCCAGCTAGGTCCTGGCGGCCTGCTCGCGTCGCCGAGTCGGCGGCTGCGGATCCTCGCCGTCGCGGGCCACGAATGGCTCGATATTGCCGGCGTCGTCGACGAGGTACATCGTGCCCTCATGGGGGAACGCCTCATGGATCTGGTAGCCGAGCACCGCGGCGGCGAGGGCAGTTCCCGCGATGCGGTAGACGTCGCGCACCACTCCGATCCCGAACAACGACTGGGTCTCGCTGGTGGCGTCACCGTCACCCGCGCGCAAGGCCACATTGAGGTCGTCGCGAACCCCACGAGCGGCGATGGCGATCGCGATGTTCTCGACCTCGTCCGAAGTGACCGCGGCCAGGGCTCGCGCTCTTCGGATCGACAGTCGGCGCAACAGACGTTCGCTGGCCCCGCTTCCGATCACGACCGGAATCCGCTGATCCTTGGCCCGAGGGACGTTCTTGGCGTCCGGATTCTGCTCCATGGCAACCACCGGCACGCCGAGGTCGCGCAGCAGCTCGCACAGACGGGATCCGACCTGACCGAGCCCCACCACGATCACGTGGTCCCGACGGGGAACCGCCGACCGGCCGACGATCCCGGTCAGGCGCGGGTCCAGCAGTCGGTTGACGAGCCCTGCCGTGAGCACCGCCGCGAAGCCCAGCGTTAGCAGCATCGCCGCAGACGAGAAGAGCTTGAACCAGTCCTCGCCGCGGTCGGCCGCCGGGCTCGGCCCCACGGTCACCGTCACCTTGGCCACTGAGTAGAAGGCGTCCACGAAGGAGAAGCCCTCGGCGAACATCGTGAGCAGCGTCTCGGCGACCAGCACGCCGACGAACCCGAGCAGCCCGTACACGAGGATGCGCGCGCTCGAATCGAAGGGTCGGGCCAGGGCCTCGAGATCGGCGAGCACCCGCCGCGCCGGGCCCGGCGTGGACCACCTTCGGGGCACGGGCTGGGGCTGGCCGTCGGTGGCCGCGATCCCTGCCGCGCCGGATGGGCCCGCGATCAGCGACATCAGCTTGGGGTCGAGGCACGGGCCCGCGAACGCCGGGGTGACGATGTCGGCCATCGAGAGCACGCGCACGTTCTCGACCGTGCCTTGGAGGTGGGCCGCGACGTCTCGGTCAAAGATCGTCACGAGCGCCGGGATGCCCGGCCGCACATGCGCCACGACCAGGGCGCGGCGCAGCGACACGTGGTCAGAGCGCGAGATCACGATGACGCGATCGACCCGATCGTCCAAGGCCTCGCGTATCTGGCGATCGTCTGGCTCGTCGAGACGGCGAACCGCGGCTGCCCCGGCTTCGAGCGCTCGTGCAGTGGCATCTGCGAGCTGGCCTCCGCCGATCAACAGGACGTGGCCATTCCTCGAGCCGTCGCTGAGGCTATCCCTCGAGGAAAGGCTCCGGTCCGGCGCCGACCGAGCCGTGGAATCGCCATCGCCTGGCCGCTGAGCCACCGAACCGAGTATCGCAGGGCCGAGCTGACCGTCTAGCTCGCGAGGCCGTTGATCGTGATGACGATGAAGAACACGATCACGATCTCGCTGACGATCCACGAATTCGTGTTCATCCAGTCACGTACCTTCGGGAGGAACACCTGCGCCCGTTGGCCGAGCACGAGCACGAGGAGGAACGGCAGCGCCAGAAACAGCAGCGTGAGCAAGACGAAGGGAAGGGCGTCCACCCACGGGCTGCCCTCGTTGGCGACGTGAGCCCCGACGGTGACCGAGGTGATGATGTCGGTCGGGAATACGCCCAGCAGCAGCAACCCGAGAACGAACGAGAACCGAGCGGTCGCCGTCTGCAGCCTGCCCATCCACTTGGGAGGCTCCGCCTGGTTGCGCGTGAGAAAAACGTAGACCAGGCCGACGACGAGCAGCGCGAGCACCACGATGTTGACCGCGTCCGAGCGCGAGCCCTTGCTGGGCCCGCCGCTCGTTACCCCTCGGGCGACGAAGTAGGCCGCCGTGACGAAGGCAGTGATCGAGAGGGCCGCGCCCACGACGTACGCGGCCGAGTTCGCCCTCCAGTTCTCGCTCGTGGCGAAGAACACGGCGCTGATGATCTGCGGGCCGGCGACCATCACGAAGGCCAACGGCAGGACACTCGCCAGAGTCACGGTCATGCCACCCTAACGCTCGGGGGCGGCGAACCCGAGGCATGAGGGCCGAAGTTGCTCGAGGACATGTCGGGTCGGCCGCAGGCAGGGCTATGGCACGTTTTTCACACAGTCCGACCCGGGCGTGCGAAGCTCGGGAGAGACGGGCTTCGCCGACCACGGGAGGGAAACTTGAAATGGCCAACGATGCTGCGGCGCGCCGGACGGGATCGCGGCGAGCTCCGGACCGTGGGGGTCAAGGCCGCCTGATCGCTGGCGCCGTCCTCGGCGGGCTCGCGGTCCTGTTCGCGGTCCTCAACCTCGCCGAGGTTCGCGTCCACTGGATCATCGCAACCTGGTACACGCCGCTGATCGTGGTCATCCTTCTGTCCCTTGTCATCGGCTGGACACTGGGATGGCTCACTACGCGCCATCGGACAGGACGCTGAGCCAGCACTCGTCTTCGGCAGGGTTCACCCGACCCAAAGAGCGTCGCAACGGCTGAACCCGAACCCCACAGCGTCCCCGATCAACAGGCCTTGATTGGCCCAGGAGAGGGCGATGACCAGCCCCCTCACGGGCTGCTGCGCACGCTGTGGGCTCACCCGGACCACGCGCTCGAGCGCCTGATGCTCGCCGCGGTCGCCCGCCTCGGCGAGCCCTCCTGGCGCTTGGCCGATCGCGCGCGCCAGGCCCATCCGGCGGCTACACGTACCCAGTTGACCGCGGGGGCCCGCGCCCAAGCCGTGCGCGTCGCTCGCATCGACGGGGCGATCGCGGGCTGTCCGTTCCTGATCGCCCTGGTGCCCGCTTATGTAGCCGTGCTGTGGGAGCAGGCGCGCATGGCGCTACGCATCGCCGCCCTCAATCGCCGGGACCCTCGGGACCCGGCGATCGCGGCGGAGCTTCTCTGGCTGCGCGGGGTGCACGCCAGCCTCGATGACGCGCAGGCCGCGGTGGACGCCGCGCTCCTTGCGTCGAGCCATGGCCAACGAGCACACCTCGGCCTACACGGCTGGTACGGATTGGGACGTCGCTTTCTCGTGCTTGCCGGCTTCCTCACGCCCCGGGAGCCTGGCGCTGCCGAGCCGCCGCGCTGGCGACAAGTCCTCGCGCTGGCGGTCGCGGGGGCAATCTGGGCGATCACCTGGATCGTGCCGGTCACCTTCATGTTGCTGATGGCGTTCTCCTGTGTCACCAGCACGAAGACCCTGGCCGAACGGGCGCTCGCCTATTACGGTGATGACACGGACCAGGCCCCGGATCAACCGCCGCCGGACGCCCCGGTGGCCCGGCGAACCCAGCTACTGCGCGGGGCGATGATCACGATTTCGGTCGGCGTGCCGCTGGCAGCGCTCGCTGTCTCCGCCCAATCTCACCCCGCCGGCATCCACTGGTACTACGTGCTGGCCGCTCTGCTGGGCCTCTCGCTCGTGCTTGTCCTCGCGGCACTGAGTGCGCGGCGCGAACCGACCTCGAGGTAGGGAGCCCGACGCGAGCTCGGCCCCGGTGGAACCCCGGGCTCAACGCCTGGGTCGGCTCATCTCGCTTCGGCCGTCGCGACCGCGGCCTCGAAGACCTTCCTCGGGACCTTCGCCGGTTCGCGCACCACCCCGACGTACAGCGTGGGGCCCTTGGTCACGAGCGCGACCTGCTCGGGGTTCGCGTGCCTGAGCGGGCCGTAGACCCGCGCGGCCCTGGTCGCCGAGGCCGCACTCGAGAAGCGGACGACCGTGAGCGTCAGCTTGCCCTTGGTCATCTCGAGGACCGCCTGCGCGTTGGCTCCGCCGGAGTCCGTCCTGGGCGAGCGGCTGGTGCTCTCGGCCTGCAGCGCGAAGCCCTTGGCCTCCAGTCGCCGCCGAGCCGCGGCGAGAGGGTTCGCCGAGGTGGTCGTCGCCTGAGTCTTCGCCTTGGTCGACGAGGGGGCAGTGGCAGGCTTGGTCTTCCCACCGCCACAAGCGGTCATCGGGACGCACAACAGGATGATCAGAGCGGGTCGTCTCACAGGTCCCCCAGGCATAGTCGATGGTCAGTCGCGGCCGACGCGCTCCCACCCCGCCAGGTCCCGACCGGATCCTCAGCCTCCAGCGCCAGCCTCCTTTCGGGGGTAGGGCACGATCCTGACCCAGCCGGGTTCCCTAGGGCAGGTCGCGGAGCGCCTCGGGCGCCTGCGCTTCGGTGATGACCTGGATGTAGAGCTTCGAGCCCGGCTGTTGCAGGCGCCCGCCCGTGGCGAGGTCGCCAGTGTCGACGGCCGCGAAGCCGATGTCGGCGATCAGCCGGCCGACGACCTGCTTGGCGTCCTCGTCGTCGCCGGCCATGAACAGGACGGCCCGCTCGTCGCCTCCGCCGGGCCTGCCGGCGTCCCCCAGGTCGCTCGCCCGCAGGTGGTTGAGGGCCTTGACGAGGCGCGCGCCCTTGAGCTGCTTCTCCACCTCCTCGCTCGAGCTCGAGGGCTCGAGGTCGATCACCTGGAAGTCCTCGCTGTACGGATTCATCGCGTCGATCGTGATCTTGCCCTCGAAGAGCCGGGCATCCGGCAGTTGCTCGCGCAGGCGCCAGGGAATGGCCAGGATGACGGCATCCCCGAACTCCACCGCCTGCTCCGGGGTGGCGGCGCGAGCGCCATCGCCGAGTTCGGCGACCAGGTCGTCGAGCGACTCGGGACCGCGTGAGTTGGCGATCGCGACCTCGTGACCGGCGTTCACGAACAGGCGGGCAGCCATGCCGCCGATGTTCCCGGAGCCAACGATGCCGATCTTCATGGGGGCCTCCTCGAGGGCGTTGCAGCGCATCCGACCCTACCTGGGAGCCGCCACCGCCGCCGTGCGTTCGCCAGTGCGCTGACCGGCTACGGTCCGCGAACAGGCGACGCGGGGGTCACGGGCATGGGCACACCCTTGGCGGCGGCCAGCGGTTGTCGCACTCGCCGACGATCCCGACGTGTCGCGTTAGAACGGGCAGTCGCTGTCGAGCGTGGCCCGGCTCGGTCAGCCGCGAGCCGGTCCTAAAACGGTCTTCCGCCTACGCCGCCGATGGCGTCTGGTCGTCGGCGGGCGACCGTGCCGGCAGCTGCGGCAAGGCGCCTTCGCGTTCGGCCAGGAGATCCTGCTGTTTACGCATGCGGACCAACACCGTCGCCTGGACGAATGGTCACATTAAGTACAAAGTCCGGAGTCCGGTGGGTAGGGTTCCGGTCGCGATGTCTCCCGGCCTCGATGAGGCGAGATTGCGCCGGCTCGTCGAGTTTGGCGCCTATGTGACGGCAGAGCTGGACGTCGAAGCGGTCCTTCACCGGGTGCTCGAGGTGGGACGCGAGATCACCGGCGCGAAGTACGCCGCCCTGGGCATCCTGAACAAGCGTAAGCACGGGCTAGAGCGGTTCCTCACGCTCGGCATCCCCGAGCACACCCGCCGGGAGATCGGGGACCTGCCCCGCGGGCGCGGAGTGCTGGGGCTTCTGATCGAGGAGCCGCGGGCGGTTCGAATGCCCGACATCAGCCGGCATCCGCGCTCATACGGCTTTCCCCTCGCCCATCCGCCGATGCGGTCGTTCCTCGGCGTACCGATCATGATCCGCAAGCAGGCGTTCGGGAACCTGTACCTGACGGAGAAGGAGGACGGCACCTTCGACCAGTCGGACGAGGACGCCGTGGGCATCCTGGCCGAGTGGGCGGGCATCGCGATCGAGCACGCGCGCCTCTACGAGGAAGCCGAGGCCCGTCGCCACGAGCTCGAGCATGCCGTGCATGGGCTCGAGGCCACCGTCGCGATCTCGCGGGCGGTCGGCGGGGAGACCGACCTGTCCCGTGTGCTGGAACTGATCGCCAAACGGGCGCGGTCGCTGGTGGGCGCCCGGGCACTGGCCATCCTGCTCGAGGATCGCGGACAGCTCAGGATCGCGGCAACCGCGGGCGAGCTTCCCAGTGAGGTACGCGGAGACTCGTTGCCGCTGCCCGGGACCGTGGCCCAGCGGGTCATGGGAGTCCGCCGGGCCGAGCGGATCGCGGACGTAGCCGACCGCATGCCGGCCGCGAGCCAGGCGCTCCACGTCCAGGCCCAGACCGCCCTGGTGGTCCCGCTGGCGTTCCGCGGGCGCGCCCTCGGCGTGCTGGAGGCATTCGACCGGATGTCGTCCGGGCCCGACTTCAGCTCCGGCGACGAGCGTCTGCTGCAGTCGTTCGCGGCCAGCGCCGCCACCGCAGTGGCGACCGCACAGTCGGTCGAGCAGGTACGGCTGGCCCAGAGGATCAAGGCCTCGGAGGAGGAGCGCCGGCGCTGGGCGCGCGAGCTGCACGACGACACCCTGCAGGGACTGGGAGCGGTCGGTCTCATGCTCTCCTCCGCCGCCCGCAGCTCGGATGAGGAGCTGCGTGGAGCAGTCGCGGGCGCGATCAAACAACTCAACCTGGAGATAGAGAGCCTCCGCATGCTGGTGACCGAGCTTCGCCCCGCCGCGCTCGACGAGCTCGGGCTCAGGCCCGCGCTCGAGGCCCTGATCGATCGTGCTGCTTTCAGCGACGGCATCGAGGTGCGCCTGCGCTATGACGTCGCCCGCGAGCACGGCGATGCCTCGGCCCGGCTTGCCCCGGACATCGAGAGCACCGTCTACCGCGTGGTCCAGGAGGCGCTGAACAATGCGCTCCACCACGCCAACGCCACCGTGGTCGACATCGTCGTCACCGAAGGCGACGGAGCGCTGACCGTGACCGTGACCGACGATGGGTGTGGCTTCGACCCCGCCCAGCCCACCACCGGATTCGGGCTGGTGGGAATGCGCGAGCGGATCGAGCTGGTGGATGGCCGGCTGGAGCTCGACACGACGGTGGGCACGGGAACTCGGGTGCGGGCGTCGGTGCCCGTGGGCCGCGCCGATCCGAGCCCACCTCCCGTGGGTCAGGCAAGCGTGGCCACCGGCGCCAAGAGTCGGTAGTTTCCCGCAGGACAGGTCCGTAACCAGGCGCGTGCCACAACTTCGAGCGCGCCCTACGGTTCCTTGAGCCAACTCCAGGCCGGGGGTTCCTGCATGGCGAAGGCGGTTGCGCGCGATTCGATGGCCGAGCCCGAGGCCGCGGCCCGAAGCACCCGGATAGTCATCGCCGACGACCATGCGGTCGTACGGAGCGGGCTGCGCCTGCTCCTCGACTCCGAGCCCGACCTCGAGGTCGTTGCCGAGGCCAGCGACGTCGCCACCACGCGCCAGTGCCTGGGTGAGCACCAACCGGAGGTGCTGGTCTTCGATCTCCACATGCCCGGGGAGCCGAGCCTTCCCGCCATCCCGCAACTGCGCGAGTCGTTCCCGGGCACCGCCGTCGTGGTGCTGACCATGCAGAACGATCCGGCGTTCGCGCGGGAGGCGCTGAGGGCGGGCGCCCTCGGCTACGTCCTCAAGGAGGCCGCCGACAACGAGCTTGTCCAGGCGATCCGGATGGCCGCCACGGGGCGCACCTACCTCAACCCCGAACTGGGCGCCAGGGTGGCGGCACAGCCTCCGACTCCGCCCGGGCCGCCGGACGACCTGACCGAGCGAGAGGTCGAGGTGCTGCGGCTCATCGCGCTCGGCCACACCAACTCGGAGATCGGCGAGCAGCTCTACCTCAGCGTCAGGACGGTGGAGTCCCACCGCGCCCACATCCAGCAGAAGACCCGCCGGTCGACGCGCGCCGAGCTGGTCTCCTACGCGAGGGAGCACGGGCTGGTCGAAGCCTGAGGCGGCAGCGGCAGGGGGCGAGGGGGGCGACTTCCAAACGCCCCCCTCGCCCGTCTCGTCCGGGCAGCCCGGGGACCTCAGCCGGGCTGAGCCGGGGAGGTTCCTGCCGCCGGCCCCGGTGTCGGCCCGCGGGGGGCGGGCCGGGAGAGGCTGGGGCCTGCTGAACCGCTCGGGGTCGACGACCGGCGAGCCCGTGCGCGGCCGGTAGTGATCGCCCTGAGCAGCCACTGCCCGAGTTGGCCGCCGATGCGGGCCGGCGACGACTTGGCATAGACGGCGGGGACCGGGGCCTCCGCGGGCGCTTCCGGGCGCTCCGCGGCCGCTTGCCCCTCTTGGACGCGGCGAGCGTCGTCGGGCGGACCGACGTCCGGACGCCTCTCTTCGCGGTGCCCCTTTCTGCCGAAGCGCAGGTAGAGGGTTGGCACCAGGAACAGGTTGAGCAGGAGAGAGGTGGCCAGTCCGCCCAGGATCACGATCGCCAACGGATGCTCGATCTCCTGGCCGGGCTTGTCGCCCGAGAGCGCCAGCGGCAGGAGTGCGAGGCCGGTGGCGAACGCGGTCATGAGGATCGGCGACAGCCGTTCCCGTGCCCCGCGCAGGACGAGACCGGGTCCGAACGGCTCGCCCTCGTTGCGCTCGAGATGCTGGAAGTGGGAGATCAAGAGGATCCCGTTGCGCGCGGCGATTCCGAGCACCGTGTAGAAGCCGATCAGGGCGCCGAGCGAGATGACGCCGATCGCTCCGAACGCGGCGAGCAGACCGCCCACCAGCGCCATCGGGAGCGTCAGGAACAGCAGCCAGGCCAGCCGCCAGCTCCCGAAGGCGACCTGCAGCAGCAGGAGGATGGCCAGGGCGGCCCCAGCGGCGAAGATCAGGAGCCGCTTCTGAGCCGCCTGCCGCTCGGCCGCCTCGCCCAACAGCTGCATGTGGTAGCCGAGCGGGAGGTGGACGCTGGCCAGGCGCTTCTGCACATCCGCGGTCACCGATCCCAGGTCGCGCTTGGAGACGTTCGCCCCCACGTCGATGCGCCTCGATGCGTTCTCCCGCTTGATGTCGTTGGGCGTGGGCCTGACCGCGACCGTCGCCAGGACGCCCAGGGGCACGCGACCACGGGAGGTGTCGATCCGGAGCGCACGGATGTCGCTCAGGTTGCGACGCGTCTGGGGCGTGCTCCAGACGTGGACGTCATAGGCCTTGCCGCCACGGAACATGTCCCCGACCTCTTCGCTGGCCAGCAGGGTGGCGGCGGCCCGCCTGACGTCCCCGGGCTTGATCCCGTAGCGACGGGCCACCGGAAGACGGACCTGGACGTCGATCTGGGGCACGTCCGCCTGCAGCTCGGTGTGAAGCTCCACCAGCCCGGGAACTCCCTTGAGCGCCTTCTGGACCGCGCCCGCCTCCCGGCGCAGGACGTGCAGGTCCTCGCCGAAGATCCGGACGGTCATGGCGTCGGTCGACCCCGCCAGAACCTCGTCGATCCTCTCCCGCAGGTACGTCTGGACGTCACGGAACAGGCCGGGATTCTCGGCCTCCATCTTGTGGATGGCCTCGATCGTGTCGTCGTAGCTGGCGTTGGGGCTGATCCTCACCCAGTTCTCGCCGAAGTTGGGACCGGCGATCTCCTCGCCCAGAAACGCCTGGCCGATGTGCGATCCGAAGTCCGTGATCCCGGGAATCCGCGCCAGCTGATGGCTGGCGTTTCTGACCATCCGCCTCTCCTCGTTGATCGAGGTTCCGGGCGTGGACACCCAGTGCATCAGGAAGTCCCGCTCCTTGAACGTCGGGAACAGTTCCTGACCGAGTCGCGGGTAGACCAGCACGGCGGCCAGCGCGATCATGCCAACGGCAGCCAGCGCGGCGAACGGCCGGCGCAGGACCGGGGAGAGGAGCGCTCCATAGCCTCGCTTGAGGCCCCGCATCAGGATCGGCTCGCGGGGCTGGGGCGGGGCGTTCTTCATCATGATCAGCGCCAGCGCGGGCGTGACAGTCAGCGCGACCGCCATCGAGGCCATCACGGCCAGCCCGTAGGACACGGCGAGCGGCTCGAAGAAGGCTCCCGAGAGCCCGCCCACGAACAGCACCGGCGCCACGGCGATCACGTTGATCAGCGTCGCGAAGAGGATCGGGTTTCGCACCTCGAGGGACGCGTCGAGGACCGTGCGTGCGATCGACACGCGCTGGCCCTGAGCGCGCCTGATCCGCAGGCGCCGCACGATGTTCTCCATGTCGATGATCGCGTCGTCCACCACGACGCCGACCGACACCGCGAACCCCGCCAGGATCAGCGTGTTGACGGTCGCCCCTCTAACGTCGAGCACGATTCCCGCCGCCACCAGGGAGAGCGGGATCGAGATGAGGCTGATGAACGCGGCACGCCACTCGAACAGGAAGGCGACCAGGATCAGGACCACCAGCAGGCAGCCGATGATCACGGCCACCGTGAGGTTGTGGACGGCCTCCTGGATGAAGGACGCCGGCTTGAAGATGTTCGGGTGGACGGTGATGCCGTGGAGGCCGGGCTGGAGGTCCTTGAGTGCCGTCTCGATGCCCTGGGTCACCTCGACCGTGTTCGCCCGCGGGAACTTCTCGATCACCAACAGCAGGCCGGGGCCTCCGTCGACGACCGCGTCGCCGATCGGCGGCTGGGGCCCGTAGAGCACGTTCGCCACGTTGCCCACACTCAGCGTCCTGCCCCCGCGCCGGGCGAGCGGGACCTTGGCCAGGTCACTCGGCTTGACGATCGGCTGGATGTGGCGAACCGCCAGCTTGCGATCGCCCGTCTCCAGCCAGCCGCCGGTGCCGATCCAGGAGCCCTGGGAGAACTTCAGCAGCCCCGAATCGAGGCTATTCGACGTCACCTCCATGAGGTGGTCGAGGGAGACACCGTTGGCGGCCATCCGGCGGGGATCCGCCTGAACCTGGAGCTGCTTGAGCTGCTCCCCCCAGAGCGCCACGTTGGCCACGCCGGGCACTCGCAGCAGGCGGGCACGGATCTTCCAGTAGGCGATCATGGAGACGTCCATCTGGGAGAGCTTCTTGGACGTCAGCCCGACGCTCATGATCCGGCTCGTCGCCGACAGCGGGGGCATCATGAAGGGCGGTGCCGCCCAGGTCGGCAGCGTGGCCTCCACGGACTGGAGGCGCTCCTGGACGCGCTGCCTGGCCTCCATCAGGTCGGTCCCGCGCTTGAACAGCAGGGTGATGTTCGACAGCTGAGGGACGGACTCCGAGCGGATGGTCTCGACCCCAGGCACGCCGTTGAGGGCGTCTTCGAGCGGCACGCTGACCAGCTCCTCCACCTCCGCGGCCGAGAGGCCGAGACAGGCGGTCTGGATCTCCACCCGGGTCGGCGCGAACTCCGGGAACACGTCGACCTTCTGGTGGTGGAGCTGCTGCGCCCCGAAGAACATGAGGGCTGCGGCGCCGGCGGCGACCAAGAACCGCAACCTCAGGCTCGTACCTATGATCCAGCGCATCTCACAGTCCCCTCTCGGTGGTCTCCCCACCGATCACCCTGCGTTCAAGCGGTCAACTACGCCTTACTCGACGACGCCGCCCTCGGCCCCCAGGAGCTCCTCAGCGCCCTGGGTCACGACCGAGCTGCCGACGCTCGGGCCGTGCTTGAGGTAGGCGACGCCGCCTTCGATCCGGTCGATGGCGATCCGACTCTGGACGTACACCCCCCGGGCCGGGCTCGCGTACGTGAACGCGTGGCCGTCCGGGGAGTACAGAACCGCTGAATAGGGAACGCTGTTCCGCCGTGGCGACGTCTGGGTCGACGACCCGCGGGCGCTCCGCACGGGGGCGGTCTGGATGCCGAGCACGCGAGCGGCCCTCGCGGTGAGCTCGATGCGGCTCAGGTCGGTGCCGCTGATCGGCTTGACCTTCACCGACGTCTCCTTCATGGCCTCTTCAGCGGCCGGGCCGGCTGCGCCGCACCCGGTGAGGCCGAGCCCGGCGACCATCAGGGTTGCAATGAGCTTGGGATTGGTGTGCATGACGCCTCCTAGGCGTGGACGTCGACGGGCGAGGCGGCGAGGACGTCGTCCGCTTCGTCGTGGATTGGTTGCGGCTCGGGGCCCCGGAACTGGAGGTAGGCCGCCGGCAAGACGAACAGGGTCAGCGCCGTCGAGGTGACGAGCCCGCCGAGGATGACCTCGCCCATCGGGCGGGTGATCTCGTTGCCGGCGACGGCACCGATGGCGACGAACGGCAAGACGGCCAGGCCGGTGGTCAGCGCCGACGTGACGGTGGGCCACAGCCGCTCGCGGGCGCCGCGCAGGACGAGCAGCGACATGAACTCGCCGTTCTCCCGCTCGTGGTCTCGGAGCCTGGCGACCAGCATGATCGCCTGGCGCGCGGCCAGCGCGAAGACCGCCAGGAGGCCGCCGTAGGCGCCGAGCGAGCGAAGGTTGCCTGTGGCCAGCGCCACGAGCAGTCCTCCGAGCAGGGCGAGCGGCAGCATCGAGAAGACCAGGGAAGCCAGGCGCCAGCTCCGGAACGCCGCCTGCAGGAGCAGGAACATCCCGATCGCGGCGGCGAGGGCATAGGTCAGGAAGCGCCCGTGGGAGGTCCCAGCGTCGATGGTGTTGTTGACCACCTCGGCGTGGTACTCGAGCGGGAAGGTCATCCGCCGGATCTGGCGGCCAACGTCCTGCTCGACCGCGCCCATGTCCCGTCCCCGCACGTCGGCGGTCACGTCCACGTACCTGGAGACCGCGTCGTGGCGGATGTCGAGCGGGTTCGGCCGCACTCGGACCCTAGCCACGTCCCCGAGTCGCACGTGGGTGCCGGCAGGGGTCTCGATCAGCAGGTTGCGCACGCTGTTGACGTTCTTCCGGATCGACGGCACGCCGCGGACGACCACTTCGAAGACCTTCTGCTCCTCGAAGAAGTCACCGACCGTGATCCCCGACAGCAGGATCGCCGCGGCCCGGCGCACGTCGCCCGGCTTGACCTGATGACGTGAGGCGGCTGCGAGGTCGACCTGGACCTCAAGGGTGGGCTCCTGGGTCGGAAGGTGCACGCGCGGGTTGTGGACCCCGGACACCCCCGCGACGACCCGCTTCACATTGCCCGCCTGCCTCCGCAGGACGCCGTAGTCGTGGCCGAAGAGCCGCACGTCGAGCTGACGGCTGGAGCTGCTGAAGACCGAGGCGGTCTTCTCGCTCTCGTAGGTCGTGACATCGCTCCGCACCCCCGGCGTGTGACCGACCACCCGGCGAACCCGGGCGAGCGTCTTGTCATAGTCGGCCGACGGATCCATCTTCAGCCAGATCTCGCCGGAGTTGCTGTCGACGATCTGGTCGGAGGTGACCGCTCTGCCGAGTTCCGCGCCCGCGTCCCGGACCCCCGGAACCGCCAGCAGCGCGTGACTGGTGCCGGTCGCGATCCGGTTCATGGCGGGAAGCGAGGTGCCCGGGTTGGCCGTGAGGCGGACCCGCAGGTCCCTGTCCTTGAAGGAGGGACGATCGGGCTGGCCGATCCACGGGACCACCGCCAGCGGGATGAGCCCGACGGCGCAGACCGCCAGCAGGGCAGCCCGGGGCGTGCGGATGACCCGGGTGAGAAGCTCCTCGTAGAGGACGCCCAGCCGGCTCGCGAGCCGGGACTCATCCGGCTTGGCCCGCAGCTTGGACACCAGCAGGGCAGTCAGCGCCGGCGTGACCGTCAGCGCCACGACCAGGGAGCTCAGCACGGCCAGCGCGTAGGCACGGACCATCGGCTGGACGAAGATGGCGCTGGTGCCCGAAGAGACCAGAACCGGCACCACCGCCAGCAGGACGATGAGCGTCGCGTAGGCCATCGGACCGCGGGTGTCGCCGCTGGCCTCGAGCAGGACCTGGGTGGCCGACTTGTCGCTCCCCGTCTCGCGTGCCTCGCGCAGGCGCTGGAGGAGACGCTCGCTGCTCGAGATCGCATCGTCGACCACGACCCCGACCGCGATCAGGAGCCCGGCGACGACCAGCGCATTGATCGTGCCCCCCAGCAGGTCCAGCACGAACAGTGCGACGATCAGCGACACGGGGATCGAGATCACGCTGACGAGGACCGCCCGCCAGCGGCGCAGGAACGCCGCCAGGGCCAGGACCACGAGGGCGCCCGCGATGATCAGAATCAGCGTCAGGTTGTGCAGCGCGGCCTGGATGAAGCTGGCGGGGCGGAAGACCGAGGAGTCGGTGTGAACGCCGGTCAGACCCGGGCGTAGGTCATCGAGCGCGCTCTGCACCTCGTGGGTGACCTGGAGCGTGTTGGCCCCGGGCAGCTTCTCGACGACCAGCAGGAGGCCATCGCCGCCGTGCACGACGGCGTCACCGATGAGGGGCTGATGGCCCTCCACGACCTTGGCGACGTCGCCCAGGCGCAGTCCGTGCTCGTTCTCGATCGGGACCTGGCCGAGCGCGGCCGGCTTTCCGAATGGCAGGATGTGGCGAATCGACAGCCTCTGGTTCGGGCCCTCGATGAACCCGCCGGTACCGGGGGTCGACGCGTCGAGGTAGCTGAGCGGCGAGACCAGCTGCGCGTTGCCCACCGTGTCGATGAGGTCGGACATGTCGACCTCGCGGGTGCGCAGCCGAGCGGGGTCGATCAGGACCTGCAGCTGGCGGTCACGCTGGCCCCAGATGGCGACGTTGGCGACGCCGGGGAGTCCGAGCAACCGGGGCCGCACGGTCCAGCGCGCGAGCACCGACAGCTCGATGGGCGAGAGCTTGCGCGAGTCGAGCCCGATCATCATCACCCGGTTGGTCGAGGAGATCGGCTGCAGCATCTGGGGCGGCCTCGAGACGTTCGGGAGGGCGTGGGCCTGGGTCAGCCGCTCCTGCACCAGCTGACGGGCGTGGAGGATGTCCGTGCCGCGGTCGAAGACCAGATCGATGGACGAGACCCCTGGAACCGAGTGGGAGCGGATGACGTTCGCTCCCTGCACCCCGTTGAGGAGGTCCTGCTCCATCGGAACGGTGATCAGCTGCTCCACCTCGGTTCCGGAGAGGCCCAGGCTCTCGGTCTGGACCTCGACCACCGGCGGCGTGAACTCCGGAAGGACGTCGACGGGCGCCTTGTGAAGCTGTGAGACCCCGATGACCATCAGGGCCGCGGCGCCCAGGATCACCAACAGACGGAACTTGACACTCGAGCCGACGATCCTTCGCACCATTGCTAGACGCCCCTATCTGAGCTTCGTCGCCACGGGCGAAAGCCCGATGCGCCCGCCGCTCTCCTCGAACACGACGAGCACCTTATGAGGGCAGGTGGGCCCTCCACATCCGATTTAGCCTCGGTTTAGGCTCAGTAGAAAGCGCGGGTTCGCTTCTCAGTGCTCGGCCGCAGCCCGTGGCCGGCGGTTAGGTTTTCGGCGGGCGTTCGCCGCCCATGACCAGCCAGACCGCGCTCGATTCAGGAGGCCGATGTCCACGCCCAAAAATTCGACGCCAGGACGGCTCGCGGGCCGGCGGATCCTGGTGGTCGGCGGCGGGCAGCAGAGCGGCGGACTCGAGGATCCGCCGGTGGGCAACGGGCGCGCGATGGCGATCGTCTTCGCACGCGAGGGCGCCTCGGTCGCGGTGGCCGACGTGGACCCGGATGCCGCGCAGGAGACGGTGGACGCCGTGCGCGGGAAGGGAGGCGAGGCCATGGCGCTGGTCGCCGACGCCAGCGACGAACGCGACGTGGTCGCGATGATCGACCAGACCGAGACGACGCTGCGCGGGCTGGACGGGCTGGTCCTGAACGTGGGGATCGGGGCTGGCCTGGGCCTGCAGAACACGAGTGCCGAGGACTGGGACCGCGTCATGGCGGTGAACCTGCGCTCCCACTTCCTCGGGCTCAAGCACGGGCTGCCGCGTCTGGGGCCCGGGGGATCCGCGGTGCTGATCGGCTCGGTGGCCGGCCTGCGGGTGATGCCGTTGCCGGCCTACTCGGCGTCGAAGGCGGCGCTCGAGGCGCTCACCCGTCACGCCGCGATCGAGGCGGCCCCGGAGGTGCGGGTGAACCTGGTGGTCCCGGGTCTGATCGACACCGCGCTCGGCCGCCTGGCCACCCAGCTCTATCCCCAGCGTGCCGAGGTCCCGATTCCCCTCGCCCGCCAGGGCACGGCATGGGAGGTGGCCGGCGCCGCGCTCTTCCTGCTCTCCGACGACGCCTCC
>JBJMKZ010000017.1:0-102904 GCA_045805565.1 Solirubrobacteraceae bacterium
ATGACCGCGAGAGGAATCCAACGCCAGCGAGCAGCCTCGAGGAGCGTGGCGAAGACCGTCATGGCGTCCTTCACTGTAGAGCCACGAGTGGACCCGCGACGGTCAGGTGGACGGCGCCAGGGCCGTCGGCGCCCCATAACGCGCCAGCACCGCCGGCAGCTCGACCCCGGCGTCGTCGCGCTGTCCGTTCTCGAGCAGCGCGATGATCGTCCGCCCCACCGCCACGGCGGTGCCATTGAGGGTGTGGACCGCCTGCGGTCGCCCGTCGTCAGGGCGATAGCGGATGTCCAGCCGTCGGGCCTGGAAGCCGGTGGTGTTGGAGCATGACGTGACCTCGCGGTAGCGGCCCTGACCGGGCAGCCACGCTTCGCAGTCGTACTTCTTGGTGGCGGACGCCCCGAGGTCGGACACCCCGATGTTCACCACCCGATACGGGATCTCGAGCTCCTGGAGGATGCCCTCCTGGATCGCCAGCAGCCGTTCGTGCTCGTCCGCCGAGTGCTCCGGGGCGACGAACGAGAACAGCTCGACCTTGTCGAACTGGTGAACCCGGAATATCCCCCGGGTGTCCTTGCCCGCCGCGCCCGCCTCGCGGCGAAAGCAGGTCGAGAAGCCGCCGTAGCGGAGCGGGAGGCGCTCGGCCTCCAGCACCTCGCCGGCGTGCAGCGAGGCAAGCGCCACCTCCGAGGTCCCGGTCAGGTACAGCTCGTCGTCGGCCAGGCGGTAGACCTGCTGCTCGGTGTCAGGCAAAAAGCCGGTCCCGAACATCGCCCGCTCGCGGACGAGCACCGGCGGTATGACCGGCTCGAAGCCGTGTCCGATCGCGCGTTCCAGCGCGTAGCGGACCAACGCCATCTCCACCAGCACCAGCTCTCCCTTGAGGTAGGCGAACCTCGACCCGGAGACCCGCGCGGCGGCCTCCATGTCGATCCGGCCCCCGGCCAGCTCCAGGTGGTCATGGCCGGTGCGACGACCCTCGCCCACCTCGCGCACCACCGTGTCCTGGGCCGGGGCCTGCGAGTCGGGGAGGTTCGGCAGCAGGGCGAGCGAGCGCTGCAGCTCAGACTCGATCTCGTTCACCCGGTCCGAAAGCGCGCGGCCCCGGGCAGCGACCTCCTCCATCGCCGCGATCGCCGCCGACGGGTCCTCGCCGCGGCGCTTCGCGGCCCCGATCTCCTTGGACGCGGCGTTCTGCTCGGCTCGCAACCCCTCGAGCTCCGGCAGCAGCTCGCGGCGCCCGCGGTCCAGCTCGAGCAGTCGGTCGAGCCCGGCCTCGGCCCCGCGGCGGCGAAGGGCGGCCCTAACCGCCTCGGGCTCGGCGCGGATGCGCTTGAGGTCGAGGACTGGGGACTCCTCCGCGACTCAGGGCCTGCGGACCGCGGCTCCCTGGGGAGCGGTCGCGGTCTCCGGGCGCCTGCCGCCGACGGGCTGGGTCTTCTTGCCCGGGGTCTTGGGCGCCTTCGCCTCCCGGCCCGCATACTTGGCCACGAACATGGCGACGTCCTGGGCATCCCTGCCCACCGCGACGTTCTGGGGCATGATCGCGCCGGAGAACCCGCCGTTGCGGATCGCGTAGAGCACCTGCCCCACCTGCTCCTTGCGCACATTGAAGTTGGGCCCGTCGACCCGCTCGCGGTTCTTGATCGTGACCGCCGAGCCCTGGGCGCCGGCCGGATCGAGCGTGTGGCAGCCCGCGCAGCGGGCGGCGAACAGGTCGGCGCCGCGCTTGATGCTCGCGTTGTGGCGGTCGCCGCTGTTCAACCGCACCTCCTCGGTCCCGCAGGCGGCGACGCCGGCCGCTCCCACCATGAGCGCGGTCATCCCGATGGCGCAGCGGCGACGGCTCATGAGGGGCGCAGAGTCTACGCAATACTCCCGCCCCCAGATGGAGCCCGATCGGCGGCAATTCCGGGTCGTGATGGGCCACTTCGCCACCGGTGTCACGGTGGTCACCGGGACCGGTCCGGCGGGTGCGGTGGGAATGACGACCAATGCGGTCTGCTCGCTCTCGCTCGATCCGTTGCTCCTGCTGGTCTGCTTCGACAACACGGCACGCACGCTTCCGGTCGTCCGCAAGACCGGCCGCTTCGGGGTCAACGTGCTGCGCACGGGTCAGGAGCGGCTGTCCGGCCACTTCGCCTCGAAGCTGCCGCCGGAGGAGAAGTTCGAGCTGGTCGAGCATCGCATCGAGCACGGGGTGCCGATCCTGGACGGAGCGCTGGCCTGGCTGGCCTGCCAGCTTCGCGAGCTGATCCCGGGCGGGGACCACACGATCGGCATCGGTGCGGTGCTGGCCATGGGACACCGCGACGGCGAGCCGCTGGTGTGGTACCGGGGTGGCTACACGTCCGTGGCGCAGCGCTGAGGATCCGGGAGGCGTCGGTGCTCACAGGCCGCCGGAGCCGAAGCCGGCGCGCAGCAGCAGGGCGGTGATGATCGCCGCCGCCACCGTCATGACGCCCAGCTCCCGGCGCACGATGGCGTGCACGAGGGCGCGCTGCTCGTGCTCGGGCAGCCCGCCGACCGCCCGGGCCGAGTCGTGCCCGCGGGTGTCGAGGACGGTCTGCGCCGCCGAGACGCGGAGCTGCTCGGCGGCGAACGAGACGCCGAGCGGCAGCAGCCCGTAGACGAGGTGCAGGTCGGTGGTGCGCCGGCCGGCCAGGAGCAGCAACCCTCCCAGCGCCGCCTGCACCACCAGCGCCGCCTGGCCGGCCCGAAGCACCGGCCAGAACCCCGGCCCCGGCCGCCGGCGCATCCAGCGCCAGCCGCCCACCAGCGCGGCCGCGGCGAACAGCACGATCGCCATCAGGCCGACGACCAGGTGCGCGGTGCTCATCGCGGCTCCCGGCGGCCCGTCCGGCGAGCCCCCACCGCGGGGCGCCGGCGGCACCCGTCCGAGCGGCGATTTGCGGCGGGAGCCACTAAGTAGCACTGTGCCACAAGCCGGTGGTAGAACACGTTTCCCACCGTGCTGCGCAGCTACCTTCCCGCGATCGTCTTCGTCGGCCTCGGAACGCTGGTGGGACTGGCGTTCGCGATGCTGAACACCTTCCTGGGCCCAAGGCGGGCAATCAAGTCCAAGCAGGATCCCTACGAGTGCGGCCTGCCCTCGGAGGTGCAGGAGGGCTTCCGGTTCGGGATCTCGTTCTATCTGGTCGCGATGCTGTTCATCCTGTTCGACATCGAGGTCATCTTCCTGTACCCGGTCGCCGTGCAGCTCAAGGCGTTCGGGTCGTTCGCGCTGGCGGAGACGATCGTCTTCATCGTGCTGCTCGCGGTCGCGTTCGTGTACGTGTGGCGGCGCGGAGCGCTGGAATGGAAGTGACCACCCAGCCGGCGTCGGAGTTCCGCAGCCGCCAGCTGCGCGCCCGCGACATGCTCCGCGGCGACCTGGAGGGCGCCGAGCTGGAGCGCTACGTCCACGAGCAGGTGATGACCACGACGCTCGACCGGGCGATCGCCTGGGCGCGTGGCAACTCGATCATGCCCGCCACCTTCGGCCTGGCCTGCTGCGCCATCGAGATGATGAGCATGGTCGCGTCGCGCGCCGACATCGCGCGCTTCGGTTACGAGGCGTTTCGGGCGACCCCGCGGCAGGCCGACCTGCTCATCCTGTCCGGGCGGATCTCGATCAAGATGGCGCCCATCGTCCGACGCATCTACGACCAGATGCTGGAGCCGAAGTGGGCGATCGCGATGGGCGCCTGCTCGTCGTCGATGGGCGTCTTCAACAACTACGCAATCGTTCCCGCCGACAAGTTCATGCCGGTCGACGTGCACGTGCCCGGCTGCCCCCCCAGGCCGGAGGCGCTCGTCCACGGCATCCTGCGGCTGCGGTCGATGATCCTGGGCGACCCGAAGCTCGGCTGGCGCGAGCGGTACGACGCGCACGGGACCGAGGAGGTGGTCGGGCCGGTGGCCGAGCGCGCCGGCGGGCCGGGCGCCGACGCCGAGAACGTGTTCGGACCGGGGGACACCGCGGGTGCCTGACGCCACCGGCCTGGAGCTCCTGGCCCAGGACATCGGCAAGGCGGAACCGGACGCCGTCCTGGACACCGCCTACTTCCGTGAGCGGGCGACGATCCTGGTCGATCCGTCGCGCGTGAAGGCGGTCCTCGAGCAGCTGCACGACCGTGGCTACCGCTTCCTCTCCTCGGTCCACGGCGTCGACTACTACCCCGACGAGCCGCGCCTGGGAGTCCTCTACGAGCTGCTGGACATGGATCGGCTGGACCGCCTCACGGTCAAGCTCCGGGTCGACACCCAGGCGCCTGAGGTGGACTCCGTGGTGGAGGTCTTCCCCACCGCCGACTTCCAGGAGCGCGAGATCTACGACATGTTCGGCGTGGTGTTCCGCGGCCACCCGGACCTGCGGCGCATCCTCATGCCGGAGGACTACGAGGGCTTTCCCCAGCGGCGCGACTTCCCGGTGGGTGGCGAGCCGGTGATCTTCACCTACAACGAGGCGAAGATCCCGCGCTACACCGAATGAGCTCGCCACAGATCAGCGACTATCGCCGGGGCGAGCAGAGCATCGACGTCGCCCCGGTCCAGGAGCAGCTCGCCGGGGCGCCGGAGGAGCAGCTGCTCACGCTCAACTTCGGGCCGGTGCACCCCTCGACCCACGGTGTGTTGCGACTGCTGGTCACCCTCGAGGGAGAGGTGGTGCGCGATCTCACACCGATCGTCGGCTACCTGCACACCGGCATCGAGAAGACGTGCGAGGACAAGTCCTACTGGAAGGTGATCCCGGTCATCGAGCGGATGGACTACCTCGCCTACTACTTCAACGCGATGGCGTTCTGCGGGGCGGTCGAGGCGCTGCTCGAAGTCGAGGTTCCCAAGCGCGCCCAGTACCTGCGCGTGATCCACCTCGAGCTCAACCGGATCATGTCCCACCTGGTCTGGCTGGGCACGGGCGGGCTCGAGCTGGGAGCGATCTCGATCTTCTGGTACGCGTTCCGCGACAAGGAGACGATCCTCGACCTGTTCGAGATGTCCTCCGGCCAGCGCATGCACACGCGCTACTTCCAGGTGGGAGGCGTCTTCGAGGACATCCCGCCGGGCTTCGAGGCCAAGACGCGGGCTTTCTGCGCCGAGATGCCGGGGCGGGTGGACCAGATCG
Organism: Solirubrobacteraceae bacterium; assembly: GCA_045805565.1. Classification (GTDB taxonomy): domain Bacteria; phylum Actinomycetota; class Thermoleophilia; order Solirubrobacterales; family Solirubrobacteraceae; genus DATAEY01. The sequence continues at coordinate 5,126 of JBJMKZ010000017.1, forward strand.
AGGCGATCCTCAGCCGCAACGAGATCGTGCTCCAGCGGCTGCGGGGGGTCGGCGTCGCCGACGAGGAGACACTCCTCCGGCACGGGGTCACGGGGCCGCTGCTGCGCGCCACCGGCAACCCCTGGGACCTGCGAAAGGCCACGCCGTACTCCTCCTACGAGGACTTCGACTTCAAGATCCCGGTCGGCACCGTGGGAGACAACTACGACCGCTTCCGCGTACGCCTGGCCGAGATGCGCGAGTCGGTCAGGATCATCGAGCAGGCACTGGACGGGCTTCCCGAGGGCCGCTTCATCACCGACGATCGCAAGGTCGCCCTGCCGCCCCGCCATGAGTTGAGCACCTCGATGGAGGCGCTCATCCATCACTTCAAGCTCGTGACCGAGGGCTTCCGGGTCCCGCCGGGCGAGCTGTACTACGCGATCGAGGGCCCCCGCGGAGAGCTCGGGTGCTTCGTGCGAGCCGACGGCTCGGCCAAGCCGGCCCGCGTGCACGTGCGGGACCCGTCGTTCGTCAACCTCCAAGCGTTCCGCGACATGGTGTCCGACGGGTACGTCGCCGACCTGATCGCGACCGCAGCGATGCTCGATCCGCTCATGGGCGGCGTCGACCGGTGACGCCGCCCGACGGCAACGGCGCCGCGGCCGGCGACGCGCAGGTCAAGCGCTTCTCGCACGGCTCGCGGGTGCCCGGCTGGGACCAGGCGGTCGACCTCGACAAGGATCCGGCCGCCGTCCCGGATCCGGCCACCACCCCCGTCCCCTCCGAGCTGCGAGCCGAGATCGAGGCGCGGATGGCCCTCTACCCCGACCGCCGCTCAGCCGCGATCCCGGCGCTGGCGCTGGCCCAGCGCCACCACGGCTGGTGCTCGCCAGAGGCGATCGAGCAGGTGGCCTGCGTGATGCGGGTGACCCCCGCCTACCTGTCCGCCCTGGCGACGTTCTACGACATGCTGGAGACCGAGGCCAAGCCGCCGCACGACATCTACGTCTGCACCAACATCTCCTGCTCCCTGCGGGGCGCGGACCGGCTCTACGAGGCGATGCGCGAGGCCACCGGTGACGACCCGCAGTTCAACGTGCGCTCGTTCGAGTGCCTGGGCGCCTGCGACATCGCGCCCATGGCCTCGGTGGACGGGGTCTACGTCGGGCCGCTGGAGCCGACCGACGTGCCGGCTCTGCTCAACGACGTCCGCGACGGTCGGCCGGTGCTGCCCAGCCGCCAGCTCGTGCGCCGGCACGTGGCCGATCCCGACGCCAACCACGAGCAGTTCCCGCTCCCCGATCCCCAGCCGGCGACCGGAGAGCCCCAGGCGGCGATCCATCCCGGCGAACCCGAGCGCGCGGTCGCCGGTCCGCTCCCCGGCGCAGTCGAGGGAGGCGAGCCGCCCGCCGCGGACCACGGCGACCAGCGGGGGTTCGAGCCCCCCGACCCGCGCCAGGGCAAGCGCTGAGCCGGTCGTGAAGCTGCTGTTCGAGAACATCGACGAACCCGGTCTGGCGACGCTCGACGTCTACGCCCGGCGGGGCGGGTACCGGTCGCTGCGCCGGGCGCTCGAGATGACCCGCGACGAGGTCCTGGCGCAGATCGACGCGTCCCAGATACGCGGCCGCGGCGGGGCCGGGTTCCAGATGGGCAAGAAGGCCTCGTTCCTGCCCAAGGGCGACACCGACAAGTATCTGGTCTGCAACGCCGACGAGTCCGAGCCCGGCGCCTTCAAGGACCGCGAGCTCATGCAGAAGAACCCGCACGGGTTGATCGAGGGGATGATCATCGCCGCCTACGCCGCGGGGGTGAATCGATCGTTCATCTTCATCCGGGGCGAGTACCAACTGCAGGGCGACATCCTGGAGCGGGCGATCGTCGAGGCCCGCGAGGCCGGATACATAGGCGAGCGCATCCTCGACTCCGACCACACGCTGTCGCTGGTCCTGCATCGGGGCGCCGGCGCCTACATCTGCGGCGAGGAGACCGCGCTGCTGGACTCGCTGGAGGGCAAGCGCGGGAACCCGCGGCTCAAGCCGCCGTTCCCCGCCAATCAGGGCCTCTACCAGGGCCCGACGCTGGTCAACAACGTCGAGACCCTGGCCGCCGTGCCGCGCATCATCGAGCTCGGCGGCGAGGAGTTCGCGCGGATCGGGGTCGAGGGCTCGACCGGCACCAAGGTGGTGTCGGTGTCCGGCTGCGTGCGGCGGCCCGGCAACTACGAGATCGATCTCGGGATATCCGCGCGGGAGATCATCTACGGGCTGGCCGGCGGGCCGCCCGAGGGCCGCGAGCTCAAGCTGTGGTTCCCGGGCGGCTCGTCGGCGCCGGTGCTCACCGCCGAGCACCTCGACCTGCCCTACGACTTCGACAGCATGTCCAAGGCGGGGTCGATGCTCGGCTCGGGCTCGATCATCGTGGTGGACGACTCGATCCCGGTGATCGACGTCGCCCGCAAGGTGGCCAAGTTCTACGCCCACGAGTCGTGTGGGAAGTGCACGCCCTGCCGGGAGGGCACCAACTGGACGGTGAAGATGCTCGAGCGCATGGACGCCGGGCTGGCGACCCCGATGGACCTGGAGATCCTGGCCGGCGTCCAGGAGCAGATCATCGGCAACTGCCTCTGCGTGCTGGGCGACTCGATGGCGATGCCGATCGGCTCGATGGTCAAGCACTTCCGCGACGAGTTCGAGGCCCACATCGAGGCCGCGCGGGCGCGCGGCGAGTTGGGGACGGTCGAGCCCTCGCCCGAGCCCGCGGCGCTGATGAGGGACACCCACGGGCCGATGCCGACGGTCGGAGCGCGCTGACCATGCCCCGTCCCGAGCCGCGGATGGTCACGTTCACCATCGACGGGCGCGAGGTCAGCGCCCCGGAGAACTCGATGCTGGTCGACGGCGCCAAGTTCGGAGACGTGGAGATCCCGGTGTTCTGCTACGAGCCCAAGCTGGGCCAGCCGGTGGGCGCGTGCCGGATGTGCCTGGTAGAGGTGGAGGGCATCCCCAAGCTGCAGACCGCCTGCTCGACCGCGGTCAAGGACGGCATGGTGGTGCACACCCAGACCGAGCGGGTCCGCGAGGGTCAGCAGGCGGTGGTGGAGTTCCTGCTGGTCAACCACCCGCTCGACTGCCCCGTGTGCGACAAGGGAGGCGAGTGTCCGCTTCAGGACATCGCCTACGGTTGGGGCGGCGGGACCTCGCGCTTCATCGAGCCCAAGCGCCACTTCCGCAAGCCGCTGGAGCTCTCGCCGCTGGTCGCGATCGATCGCGAGCGCTGCATCCTCTGCTACCGGTGCGTGCGCTTCTCCCAGGAGGTGTCCGAGGACTATCAGCTCGTGCTGCTGGAACGCGGTGCCGAATCGATGGTGGCCACCTTCGACGGCCGTCCCTACGTCGGCCCGTTCAGCGGGAACATCGTCGAGCTGTGCCCGGTGGGCGCGCTCACCTCGCGGCCATACCGGTTTCGCGCCCGGCCGTGGGAGATCGAAGGCGCGGGGTCCATCTGCACCCTCTGCCCCGCCCAGTGCAACGTGGAGTTCACGGTCCGTGACGAGCGCGTGCTGCGGGTGCTGGCCCGCGACCACCCCGAGGTCGACGACGGCTGGCTGTGCGACAAGGGCCGGTTTGCGTACCAGTCGGTCCATTCCGACGAGCGGATCGCCGAGCCGATGCTGCGCGAGGGCGGCGAACTACGGCCCGTCTCGTGGGAGCGCGCGCTGGAGGCGGCGGCTAGCGGCCTGGCCCGGGCCAAGGGCAAGGTGGGAGCGCTGGCGGGCGGCGGCGCCAGCAACGAGGACGGGTTCCTGCTCGCGCGCCTGATGCGCGAGGCGCTGGAGTCGCCCGACATCGACTCCGGGCTGGGCGGTGCGCTCCCGCTCGGGCTTCGCCGGGCGCTGGGGGCACCGGGGCTGGGCAGCGCGGTCGCCGACCTCGAGTACGCGGACGCCGTCCTGGTAATCGACTGCGAGCCGATCGACGACGCCCCCATCCTCGACCTGCGAATCCGCAAGGGCGTGCGCCGCCATGGCGTGCGCCTGGCGGTCGCGACCAGCCGCCCTTCGTCGCTGGACCCCAACGCCCAGGTGGTGGTCCGGTACGCGCCCGGGGCCGGCGAGGGGCTGCTGGCAGCGCTGGACGGGGCGCTGCGCAACGACAGCGACGTCGACCACCTGGCGCAGGCGGCGGGTGCGGACCGGGACCAGCTGGACGCGCTGACGACACTGCTGGGCGACTCGGGCGACGAGGTCGTGGTGCTCTGGGGGGAGCGGCTGTGCTCGGGCCCGCGCGGCGCGAACACCGCCCGCGCGCTGCTCAACCTGGCGGGTCGCCTGGGGATGGACGGGCGCGACGGCGCTGGCCTGATCGAGGTGCCCACCTGGGCCAACGGACGCGGGCTGCGCGAGGCGGGGGTGCTGCCCAACGCCGGGCCCGGCCTCTCGGAGCCGGCGGCCGAGGGCAGGGCGGCGGGAGAGATCGCCCAAGCGCTGGCCGACGGTGAGCTCACCGCCCTGTACCTGCTGGGCGTGGACCCGCTCTGCACCCATCCCGACCGGGGCGCGTGGGAGTCGGCGCTCGACCAGGCCTCGTTGGTGGTGGCGCACGCGGGAGTGCTGACCAAGGGGGTCGCCGAGCACGCCGACGTGGTCATACCGTCCGAGGCCTATCCCGAGAAGGAGGGCACCGTCACCCATCCCGACGGACGGCTTCAGCGCCTGCGCCCGGGGATCGGACGCCCGCGCGGCGTGCGGGCGGATTGGCAGGTGCTGGCCGACCTCGCCGAGCGACTCGGGTGCCCGCCGGGGCCGCCGACCGGGCCGATGGCCACCACGGCCCTGGTCGAGGCGGTCCCCTTCTACGGGGGGATCACGCTCGACGAGATAGGCGGGGAGGGAGTGCGCTGGCCGCGCCGCGAGGCCGCTGCCGACTTTCCCGCCGGCGACGCGGGTCCGTTCGAGCTCGAGTCGCCGCCCGAGGCGCCCGCGCTCGAGGACGGCCGGCTGCGGCTGGGCACCTTCCGGTCCCTGTGGTCCTCCCCGGAGGTGTCCGCCTCCCCCAGCCTGCGCTTCCTGTCGCCGCCCCAGAGAGCCGAGCTGTCGCCGTCGGACGCCGAGCGCCTCGGGGTGGCCGACGGCCAGGCGGTCGACGTGTCGTTCGACGGGTCCACGGTGCGCGCCGCCGCCGTCCTGCGGGCGGCCGTCCCGCCGGGCAGCGTCTTCCTGGCCGAGTCCACCGACCGCGACCCCGCCAACGCGCTGACCGGCGACGGGCCCCGACTGGTCCGGGTGGAGCGTCGATGACCGTCCTGGCCTCCGTCGACTACTACGAGCCCTGGTGGATCCAGGTCGTCAAGTCGCTGGTGATCTTCGGGGTGGTGTTCAGCATCGTGCCGCTGCTCACGGTGTTGGAGCGCAAGCTCATCGGGCGCTTCCAGCAGCGCTACGGCCCCAACCGCGTCGGGCCGTTCGGGTTGATGCAGCCGCTGGCCGACATCCTCAAGCTGGCGAGCAAGGAGCAGTCGCGCCCCACCACCTCGATCGGCGCCCTGTTCGCGCTGGCACCCGCGATCTCGATCATCACCGCCGTCTCGGCGCTGGCCATCGTCCCCTTCGGCGGCGTCCACGACATCTTCGGGACGCCGGTCGGGCTGTACGGAATCGATGTGGGAATCGGCCCGCTCTACCTCTTCGCCTTCGGGGCGGTCGCGTTCTACGGGTTCATGCTCGGCGGCTGGGCGTCGGGCTCCAAGTACTCGTTCCTGGGCGCGATGCGGGCCGCCGCCCAGCTGATCTCCTACGAGGTGGCGATGGGCCTCTCCCTGCTCGGCGTCGTGTTCACCGCCGGCACGCTGTCCCTGGTGGGCATCGTCGAGGCGCAGAGGGACATGTGGTTCGTCGTCCCCCAGGTCGTCGGCTTCGTGGTCTTCCTCTGCTCGGCGTTCGCCGAGACCAACCGCACGCCGTTCGACCTTCCCGAGGCCGAGTCGGAGCTGGTGCAGGGCTACCAGACCGAGTACGGCGGCGCGCGGTTCGCGTCGTTCATGCTCGCCGAGTACCTCAACATCACCGTCCTCTCGGGCATCGCCGTGACCATCTTCCTGGGCGGCTGGCTGCTGCCCTTCGGGATCCATCCGCCCAGCTGGGTCGACCCCCTGGTGGTGCTGGGCAAGATCCTGATCTTCGTCTGCCTGTTCATCTGGGTGCGGGCAACGGTCCCCCGCCTGCGCTACGACCAGCTCATGGCCCTCGGCTGGAAGGTGCTGCTCCCGCTCGCCACCGTCAACGCGCTGGTCACCGCGATCGTGGTGGTGGTGACGTAGATGCCCTCGACCCGCTGGCCTCCGGGCGATGACGTACTCGAGGTGGAGCGCGCGCCCGAGCCGGGCGGCGCCGGCGGCGCCTACCGGGCGTTCGGCGAGACGCTGCGGGGGCTCAAGACGACGTTCGCGCGCGTGGTCGAGGGACCGCGCACGAGGCAGTATCCGGAGGACAAGGTCCCCGTCTATCCCCGCTTCCGCGGGCGCCACAAGCTTCATCGCTTCGAGGACACCGGTCTGGAGAAGTGCGTCGGGTGCTCGCTGTGCGCCGCCGCGTGCCCGGCCGACTGCATCCGGGTGGTGGCAGCCGAGAACACCCCCGACAACCGGGTCTCGGCGGGCGAGCGCTACGCCGCGGTCTACGAGATCAACATGAGCCGCTGCATCTTCTGCGGCTACTGCGAGGTCGCCTGCCCGTTCGACGCGATCACCATGGGCCACGACTACGAGCTCTCGGACTACAACCGCGGCGACCTGATCTTCACCAAGGAGATGCTGCTGGCCGAGCCGCTCGAGCGAACGCCGCTGCGAGCCGAGGGCGAATGACCGCGAGCCGCGAGGCCGCGAGGGCCCGTCTGCATGGCTGAGATCGTGTTCTTCATCGCCGGGATCGGCGCGGTCGCCGGGGCGATCGGCGTGATCGCGTTTCGCAACGCGTTCTACAGCGTGCTGTCGCTGGTCTTCCACCTGCTCTCGCTGGCGGCCCTGTTCCTGCTGCTTCGGGCGCAGTTCGTCGCCGCCGCGCAGGTGGTGGTGTACGCCGGGGCGGTGATGGTGCTCTACGTGTTCGTCGTCGCCTACGTCGGCGGGGAGCCGCGGCCGCTCACCCCCTACGGGGCCGGCCTGGTGCCGCTGGCGTCGGTGTTCGCCGCCGCCCTGGCGGTGGAGCTGCTGATCGCGCTGTTGGGATCGGGACTGCAGTTCGTCGACTCCCGGGGCGCGCCGTACGCTGCGGGGTTCGGCACCCCGGGCCAGATCGGCGAGCTCTTCCTGACCCGGTTCCTGCTCGCGTTCGAGGTCGCCTCCTACCTGCTGCTGGTCGCCGCGGTGGGCGCTGTCATCCTGGCCCGCCGGCGGCGCGGGCTCCCGGAGGAGCCCGGCCAGGAGCCTCAGCGGCACGTCGCCTCGCCCCGGCTGGCGCTGGTCGGGACGATGGCCGAGACCGTCCACGCGCTGCCCACCTCGGAGCGCGCCCCGACGCCGCGCGGGGGCTGGTAGTGGCGATCGGCTGGTACCTCGCCGTGTCCGCACTGGTGTTCTGCCTCGGCGCGGGCGGCGTGCTGATCCGCCGCAACCCGCTGGTGGTTCTGCTGTGCCTGGAGCTGATGCTGAACGCCGGCAACCTCGCCCTGGTGGCGTTCTCGCGCGGGCACGGGTCGTCCGACGGCCAGATCTTCGCGCTCATCGTGATGGTGGTAGCCGCCTGCGAGGTGGTGGTCGGGCTGGGGCTAATCGTGGCGATCCATCGGCGCCGACTGCCCGTCGACGTCGACGAGCTCTCCGAGCTGCGCGGGTGACGCGATGAGCCCGACGACGTTCGCCTGGCTGGTGCTCGCCTTCCCTCTGGCCGGGACGGTGGCGATCGCGCTGGGCTGGCGCAGGCTCACCGGCCCGTGGGCCGGGTGGATCGGCACGGCGACGATCGCCCTCTCGTTCGTCTGCTCGATCGCGGCGCTCCTGTCGCTCCTGGGCCGTCCGGCCGGCGAGCGCCAGGTGGTCTCCACCCTCTACGACTACGCGAACACGGTGGGGGTCGACGCCCGGCTCTCGATCCTGGTCGACCCCCTGTCCGTGTTCATGATCCTGGTGGTCAGCGGGATCTCGATGCTGATCCACCTCTACTCGGTCGCCTACATGGCGTCCGACCGCGGCTACGTTCGCTTCTTCTCCTATCTCAACTACTTCGTCTTCTCGATGCTCCTGCTGGTCCTGGCCGGCAACTTCCTGCCGCTGATCATCGGGTGGGCGTTCGTGGGTGCCGCCTCCTACCTGCTGATCTCGTTCTGGTACCGGCGAAAGACGGCGACCGACGCCGGCATCAAGGCGTTCGTCATGAACGTGATCGGCGACGCCGGCCTGGTGCTGGGCACCTACTTCATCTTCAAGCACGTCGGCACGCTGGACTTCCTCAAGACGTTCGAGGCGGTTCCGAGGACGTTCTCCAGCAACCAGGGCGACCTCGTCGCCGGCTGCATCCTGCTGCTGGTGGGGGCGGTCGCGAAGTCGGCGCAGATCCCGCTGCACACCTGGCTGCCGGACGCCATGGAGGGGCCCACCCCGGTGTCCGCCCTCATCCACGCGGCGACGATGGTCACCGCGGGCGTGTACCTGATCGCACGGATGCACCCGCTATTCGAGCGGGCTCCCGCGGCGGCCGACGTGGGCGCTGTCGTCGGCTGCGCGACGCTGCTGGTGGCCGCCAGCATCGGCCTCGCCGTGGTCGACATCAAGCGGGTCATCGCCTACTCGACGATGTCCCAGATCGGCTACATGATCATGGGCGTCTCCTCGGGCGCCTACGCCGCGGGCCTGTTCCACCTGTACACGCACGCCTTCTTCAAGGCGCTGCTGTTCATGGCCGCGGGATCGCTGATCGGGGCCATGGCCGGCATCCAGTCGCTCGACCGCATGGGCGGCTTCCGACGCGCGATGCCCTTCACCTTCGGGTGCTTCCTGGCCGGCGGGCTCGCCCTGTCGGCGGTGCCGCCCTTCTCGGGCTACTTCTCCAAGGACGAGATCCTGGCGGCGGTGGCCAGCCGCGGCGGCTGGCACTGGGCGCTGTACGTGGCCGGCTATCTCGGCTCGTTCATAACCGCGGTCTACACGTTCCGGATGATCTTCCGCGCCTTCCTCGGCGCGCCGGTCGAGGAGGCGCGCGAGCTCGAGGCGGGCCGGCTGCATCACGCCGAGACGCCGGTCAACCCGATGACCGGCGAGGAGGAGGACGCGGACGTCGGCTTCCCCGGCGCCGAGCACCACTTAGCCGAACGCTCGCTGCCGATGAGGATCGCGATGGGCGTGCTGGCGGTCGGCGCGGTGGGGGCCGGGGTCGTCCAGATCCCCGGCGTCACGCACGTGATCGACAGCTTCCTGACCCCCTCGTTCGAGGGCTCGCCGCTGTTCGAGGCGCGGCCTCCGGGCGGGCTGGTGGCCCTGGGCCTGGTGCTCGGCGCCGTGCTCGGGTTGGCCGGCATCGCGGTCGCCTGGATCGTGTGGGTCCGCCGCCCGGACACCGCCGCCCGGATCCGCCAGCGGCTGTCGGCGGTGTACGAGCTGCTGGTCAACAAGTGGTACTTCGACGAGCTCTACGACCGCGGGTTCGTGCGGCCCGGGGCGGCGCTCGGCCGCTTCGCCCAGCAGACCTTCGAGCGGGTGTTCGTCGACCGCACGCTGGTCGGCGGGACCACGGGCATCGTGCGGGCCGGCTCCGCGGCGGTGAGAGCCGCCCAGACCGGGCTCCTGCGCTACTACGCCGCGCTGCTCGTCTTCGGCGTCGCGGCGGTCGCCCTGTACTTCCTGATCGTGAGCTGAGCCAGATGCCTCTCTCGGTCCTCATCTGGCTGCCGGCGGCGACCGCGCTGGTCGCGGCGCTGGCGCCGCCGCCGGTTGGCCGGCGGGTGACGCTGGCGGGGGCCCTGGGCGCGCTGGCGATCGCGGTCGGCTACGTGCTGTCGTTCGACGGCGGCCGGGACGACCTCCAGTTCGTCACCGACCGCGTGTGGATCTCCGGCCTCGGGATCCACTACAAGCTCGGTCTCGACGGGCTGAACCTGTTCCTGATCCTGCTCGCCGCGCTGCTGTTCGCCGCGGCGGTGCTGGCGGCGAACCTGCGCGAATGGGATCGACCGCGCCTCTTCTACTTCCAGCTCGCGCTGGCCGAGAGCGGCGTGCTGGGGGCGTTCGCGGCGCAGGACCTCGCGCTGTTCGTCGGCTTCTTCGACCTCATGCTGATCCCGTTCTACTTCCTGGTCGGGGCCTGGGGCGGGCGCGATCGCGTGCGGGCCACCACCAAGCTGGTCATCTACACGCTGGTGGGCTCGCTGTTCATGCTCGCCGGGGCGATCGCCACCGGGGTGATCGCGGGGCAGGGCGACAGGCCGGACTTCGTGCTCTCAGACCTGGTCCAGCTGCAGCTGCCCAAGAGCTCCCAGGAATGGATCTTCCTCTGCTTCGCCGCCGCCTTCCTGGTGAAGATGCCGCTGTTCCCGCTGCATGCGTGGATGCCCGACGGCTACCGCGCCATGCCGTTGCCGGTGCTGGCGGTCTTCTCGGCCGTGCTGTCGAAGGTCGCCGCCTATGGCTTCCTGCGGATCGTCCTGCCGGTCCTGCCCGACGCTGCCGCGCACTTCCAGACCTTGATCCTGCTCATCGCACTGGCCTCGATCCTCTACGGCTCGGTGATGGCGTTCACTCAGACCGATGCGCGGCTCATCCTCGGCTACTCGTCGATCGCGCAGCTCGGGTTCATCACGCTCGGGATCTTCTCGCTGCGCCCGGAGGGGGCTCAGGGCGCGCTGCTGCAGATGTTCAACCACGGCCTGGTGGTGGCGCCGCTGTTCTTCATCATCGGCCTGCTGGCCGCGCGCGCGGGCGGATCCGAGGACGTGCGCGACATGGGCGGCATCGCCTTCCGCGCCCCCGTCCTCGCCTCGCTGTTCCTGATCACCGCCCTGGCCACCCTGGCGATGCCCGGCTCGGCCAACTTCGCAGGCGAGTTCCTGATCCTGCTGGGGGCGTTCAAGGCCAAGCTGGTCATCGCGGTGGTCGCGTTCACAGGGGTGGTCCTGGCCAGCGTCTACATGCTGCGGGCGTTCATCCGGACGATGCACAACCGGCTGGGCGAGCACGTGGAGTCGCGTGAGATCGCGCCCGCCGACGCCGTGGTGGTGGTCCCGCTGGTGGCGGCGATCGTCGCGCTGGCCTTCTATCCGCAGCTGCCGCTGGCCCGCTCCCAGCAGGCGGTCACCGGTGCCGTGCGCACCGCGCAGCTGATCGCCAACCCGGCCCGCCAGGCGGGGCCGGCCCGGTCGCCGGCGCCGGAGACCACCCCACCGCCAGGGGGCGCCGAGCACGGGGCGCGCGGAGCTGGGCGATGAGCGCGTTCGCGGCGGCGAAGGCGCCGTCGATCGACTTGGCCGGGCTGTCCCCGCTCATCGCCCTGCTCGGAGGGGCGGTGGTGGTGCTGGTGGCGGGTCTGCTGCCCGGCGAGGGCGTCCGCCGGCGCTGGGTCCCCGGGCTCGCCCTGCTATCTCTAGCCGCCGCCCTGGGCCTGACCGTCTGGCAGTTCGGCGAGCACAAGTCGATTGTCTCCGCCGCGCTGGCGGTCGACGATCTCGCCCTTCTGCTCACGGTGCTATTCATCGTGGCGGCGGCTGCGACGATCCTGATGAGCCGGGGCGGCGACGCTCCCGAGCAAGCCGGGCCGGGCGAGCATCACGCGCTGGTGCTGTCGGCCGCCGGCGGGATGGCGCTGCTGGTCAGCGCCCAGAACACGATCGCCCTGTTCCTCGGGCTGGAGCTGTTGTCGATCCCGCTCTACGTCCTGTGCGCGACCGAGCCTTCCCGCACCACGTCGCTGGAGTCGGGGCTCAAGTACCTGATCGTCGGGTCGGTGGGGTCCGGCACCCTGCTCTACGGGCTCGCGCTGGTCTACGGAGCCACGGGCGCGACCGACTTCTCCGCCATCGCCCGAAGCCTGGGGACGGGCGGACTGTCCACCAACGCGCTCGCCCTCACGGGGATCGCCCTGGTCGTCGCCGGCCTGGCATTCAAGGCGTCGGTCGCCCCCTTCCACCAGTGGACGCCGGACGTCTATCAGGGAGCGCCCACGCCGGTCACCGCGTTCATGGCGGTGGCGACCAAGGCCGCCGCATTCGGAGTCCTGCTGCGCTTCTTCGACGTGGCCTTGATCGAAGGAGCGGTCGCCTGGGGGCCGGCGCTGGCGGCGCTGGCCACGGTGACGATCGTGGTCGGAAACGTGGGCGCCCTCGGCCAGTCCTCGCTCAAGCGGCTGCTGGCGTGGTCGGGCGTCGCGCAGGCGGGCTACCTGCTGGCCGGGGTGCTGGTGGCCTCGCGGCTGGGTGCGGAGGCAACCGTCTTCTACCTGGTCGTCTACCTGGTCATGAACCTCGCCGCCTTCGCGGTGGTGATCGCGCGAGAGCGCGAGACCGACCGCGGCGACGACATCTCGGCGCTGACCGGCATCGGCGCCACCCGGCCGTGGCTGGCGTGGCCGATGACCGTCGCGATGCTCTCACTCGCGGGTATCCCGGCGACCGCGGGGTTCATCGGGAAGATCTACCTGATCGACGCGGTGGTGGACGGCGGCTACACCTGGCTCGCCGTCGTGATCGTGATCGGCTCGATGATCTCGCTCGCCTACTACCTGCGGATCGTGGCCGCGATGTGGCTGACCGAGGCCCCGCAGCCCGCGGCCGCGGGGACGGCCCGCCCGGCGATGGCGGGCGGCTCGGTCGAGGCCGATGCCGCGGCGCAGAGCACCGCGACCGTCGTCCTGGCGGTCCTGTTCGGCGCCGCCACGATCGTCTTGGGGATCATTCCTTCGCCTCTGGTCGAGCTCGCGGGCAGCGCTGGACGGGCACTCGGCCTGCTCTAGCGATACGTCGACGCGGCCGTGGCGCCGAGGCGGCCGTCGGGGGCCGTAACCATTCGACCGGCGCGGCGTAGATGTTTGTGCCGTTTCACACAACTTGACGGGAGAGTCGTATGGACTATCTGAACCGTCTCGAGCCGCTGTTCCTGGTGCTGGTGATTCTCGCCGGCCTCAACTGGCTGATCATCGCCCTGTTCGACACCAACGTCGTCACCGCGATCTTCGGCGGCGGAACCGTGGCCGACGTCGTCTACGTGGTGTTCGGGCTCGCCGCCCTCGCCTTCCTGCCGAAGCTCTTCGACGAGCTCGGGCACATGGGGCGGCACGACATGCGGGCCCACGGCGCCTAGCCTCAGCGGGGAGCTGCCCCTCGCGGTCGAGCCGGGCGGGTCCCGGCTCGACCGCTTGCGAAGGCATAGCCGCCTCGGGCGTTAGCATCGCGGCCCCCGTGGACTACCCGGTCGAGACCTTCAGCGAGGCTGAGCGCGCCCGCCTGGCACCGCACTTCACCAACCTCGACCGGCCGGTGTTCGCGTTGGTCAACCTGCCCGAGACGGTGAAGGGGGCCCTGTTCGCGCGCTACTCCCGCTATCAGGGGACCCTGCGCCGGCTGTTCCTGGACGAGTTCGCCGACGACGTGCCCGAGACGGCCACGGGCTGCGACGGCCCCGAGGGCGAGCGCGCCGCGCGGCTCTACGAGCGGGTGTTCCTCGGCTATGGCGACGATTCGGTGGCCCAGCTCGGCGGCGCGCACGTCGCCTGCGAGTGGGTCTCCAACCTGCTGACCAAGGTGCTCCAGCGGCCGCGCCTCGGTGCGTACCTGGAGCAGTCGACGCGCTACATCGCCTACGACGCCCCCATGCCCGCTGCGCCGTGCGCCGATGGGCGAGCCGGCACGCCCAGGTACCGCTACTACCGCGACGCCGAGCTGGGTCCCGAATACGCCGCGGCAATGGACGAGCTCTTCGACACCTACTCTCGGGCGCTGCCGCTGGTCATCGCCTGGGCGCAACGCCAGTTTCCCCGCGACGGGGAGCCCGAAGCGGCGCACGCGCGGGCCATCCGGGCCAAGGCGCTGGACCTGTTGCGCGGGCTGCTGCCCGCCGCCTCGCTGTCGCACATGGGCATCTTTGCCACCGGGCAGACCTATGAGCAGTTGATCCTTCACCTGCTCGCCCATCCGCTCCCCGAGGCCCGCCACTACGGCGAGATGATCCTGCGCGAGATCGAGGCGGTTATGCCGAGCTTCGTCGCCCGGGTGCCGCGTCCGGATCGAGGCGGCGACTGGGTGGCGTACCTGCGCGAGCGCGCCGGGGCGGCGCGGCGGTGGTCGACCCGTCTGGCCCTCGACCGGCCCGCCGAGGACATCGGCCCGTCGGTGCGGCTGCTGCACGCCGACGGCGACGTCGAGGGCCTGCTGGCGGCGCTGCTGTTCGAGGCCGCGAGCGTTCCCGAGGAGCGCACCAGGGAAGCCGTCGTCCGCCTCGGCGAGGCCGAGCGTGCGCAGCTGCTGGCCGACCTGGTGGGTGAGCGGCGCAACCGCCGGCACCGGCCGGGGCGCGGGTTCGAGGCGCTGCGCTACCGGTTCGAGATCGTCTCCGATTACGGAGCGTTTCGTGACCTGCAGCGCCACCGCATGCTCACCTGCCAGTGGCAGTCCCTCACCCCCGACCTCGGCGCCGGAGTACCGGAGGAGGTGGACGCCGCCGGAGCCGGCGACGGCTTCCGTCGCGCGCTGGAGCGCTCCGCCGCCGAGTACCACCGCCTGGCCGGCGCCGGACTGGCCGATGCGGCCCCGTACGCGCTGTGCCTCGCCTACCGCATCCGATACGTGCTCGACCTCAACGCGCGCGAGGCGATGCAGCTGATCGAGCTGCGCTCCGGGCGCGAGGGTCACCCCACCTACCGCGCAGTGGCGCACGAGCTGCACGCGCAGATCGCCGCGGTGCATCCCGCCGTCGCGGCGGCCATGACCCACGTGGACCGCGAGGCCGAGCCGCGCCTCGAGCGAATCCTGGCCGAGATCCGCACCCAGTCGCGGACGCCCGCGCCGGCCGGCTGAGCTCCGGCCGCGCCGGGGTCACCTCGGCGGCGCGGCGTCGCATGACCGGGGGCCGGCCGATAGGGTCGCGGCATGTCCCGACTCCCCTACGTGGATCCCGCCACCGCCCCGCCTGCCGTCCGCGAGGCGCTCGAGGCGCTGCCCCCGCTCAACATCTTCCGGCTCGCCGCCCACGCCGAGAGCGCGCTGCGCCCCTTCCTGCGCCTCGGCGGCGCGCTGCTCACGCAGGCCGCGCTCGACGCCCGGCTTCGGGAGCTGGCCATCCTGCGCGTGGCCGCGCGGTCGGGGGCCCGATACGAGTGGGTGCAGCACGCCGCCATCGCCACCGCGGTCGGCGTCAGCGAGGAGCAGGTGGCGGCGCTGGAGCGCGGCGACATCGCGGCGGACTGCTTCGACGACGACGAGCGCCTCGTCCTGGCGTTCACCACCGAGGTGCTCGAGGACGTGGGCGCCTCGCAGGCCACCTTCGAGCGCGTGAACGTCCGCTTCTCGCCCCGTGAGATCGTCGAGCTCATCCTGACGGTCGGCTACTACATGATGATCGCCCGGCTGATGGAGACCGCGCAGATCGACCTCGACGAGCCGGCGGGCACCGCGGTGATGGAAGCTCGCCGACGCGAGACGACCGACGCGGGTCAGCCGGGCTGACCGCGCTCGCGCTCGCGCAGGTCGATACGCCGGATCTTGCCGGTCAGCGTCTTGGGGAGCTCCTCCACGAACTCGATCCGGCGCGGATAGGCATGGGCGCCCAGGTTGGCGCGGACGACCGCCTTGATGTCCTGTGCCAGGTCCTCCGAGGGACGGTGACCCTGCGCCACCACCAGGAACGCCTTGACGACGTTGCCCCGCGTCTGGTCAGGTGAGGCGACGGCGGCCGCCTCGCGCACCGCCGGGTGCTCGAGGCAGGCCGATTCGACCTCGAACGGGCCGATCCGGTATCCGGCCGAGATGATCACGTCGTCGGCGCGTCCCGCGTACCAGAAGTAGCCGTCCTCGTCCTGCTGGGCCGCGTCCTTGGTGTGGAACCAGGCCCCGCCGAAGGTCTCGCGCCCTGCCTCCTCGTTTTTCCAGTAGCCCAGCGGGTAGTGCGGGTTTGACCGCGCGCGCAGGCAGATCTCGCCCCGCTCTCCCGGGGCCACCGGCCGCTCGTCCTCATCGAGGATCGCGACGTCCCAGCCCGGCATCGGCTTGCCCATAGAGCCCTCGCGCACCTCCATGAACGGATAGTTCGCGCACAGCGGGTAGGACTCCGTGAGCCCGTAGTAGTCGAGCACCGTCACCCCGTACTGGTCGCGAAACCAGCGGATCGCCTCGGGGTTCAGCGGCTCCCCGGCCGAGCAGACCCTCCGAAACCTCTGCGGGAAGCGCCGGCCGGCGTCCTGTACCGCCATCATCGCCCGCATCGCGGTGGGGGTGGTGAACACGTTGGTCACGCCGTGCTTGGCCAGCACCGCAAGCTGCTGCTCGGGGTCGAACCCGCCCTGGCGCTGAAACACGAACTGGGTGGCGCCCAGCCGCCAGGGCCCCAGCAGCGGAGCGATGCCGGCCGCCCACGCCCACTCCCCCATGCCGTGGAAGAGCTCGCCGTCGCGCACGTCGTGGCAGTAGACGAACTCCTCGTGGGCGAGGACATAGCGATGGGCGTGGAGGATGCCCTTGGCAAGCCCGGTGGTGCCCGACGAGTAGTAGAGCTGGACGGGGTCGTCGGCCGCGGTATCGACGGGCTCGAAGTGGTCGTCGGCGCCGGCCAACAGCTGCGAGTCGAGGATCAGCAGCTCGTCCACCAGGTCGCCAGGCATCCGCTGGGCGTTGGCCGCGTCGGTGACCAGCACGCGGGGCTGGGAGTCCGCGACCCGGTGGCGGATCCCCTCGTCCCCGTAGAGCACCGACATCGACAGCAGGATCGCCCCCAGCTTCCACGTGCCGAGGAAGATGGCGGCGGTCTCGGGCGACGCCGGCGCCACGACCGCGACCCGGTCGCCACGCTGGACGCCGCGGGCGCGCAGGACGTTTGCCGCCCGCGCCGACAGCGACTGCAGCTCGCCCCAGCTCACATCGCGCTGATCGCCCCGCCAGTCCTCCCACACCATCGCCGGCTTGTCACGCGGGTGGCGGTCGCACACGTCGACCGCGATGTTGTAGCGCTCGGGGACCTCCCAGCGGTGGTGGGCGCAGGCCTCCTCGTAGGAGACGGGCAGGGTGGTCGTCGCCATCGACCGACCCTACTCCTCGCCGCCCTCCTTCTGGCGCTCGGCCACCTTGCCCTCGAGCTCCTTCATCACGTCGGGGTCGCGCAGCGTCGTCACGTCGCCGAGCTCGCGACCCTCGGCGATGTCGCGCAGCAGCCGGCGCATGATCTTGCCCGAGCGGGTCTTGGGCAGGTCGCCCGACCAGATGATGCGCTTGGGCCGGGCCAGCTTGCCGATCCGCTTGGCCACGTGCTCGCGGATCTCCCCCTGGATCTCCTCCGAGCCGTCTAGGTCGCCTTCCAGCGTGACGAAGGCGGTGATCGCCTGGCCGGTGTCCTCGTCGGTCTGGCCGATCACGGCCGACTCGGCGACCTTCGCATGCGAGACGATCGCCGACTCCACCTCGGCGGTCGAGAGGCGGTGCCCGGAGACGTTGATCACGTCGTCGACGCGGCCCACGACCCAGAAGTAGCCGTCCCCGTCCTTGCGGGCGGCGTCTCCCACCAGGTAGGTCTCGCGGCCGAACTTGTCGAAGTAGGTCTCGACGAAGCGCTCGTCCTCCCGGTAGAGGGTGCGCAGCATCCCGGGCCAGGGCCGGCGAAGGACGAGCAGGCCCTGCTCGTCGGCGTCGCACTCGTTGCCCTCCTCGTCCAGGACTGCCGCATCCACGCCGGGCAGCGGGATCGTGGCCGACCCGGGCTTGGTCGAGGTGATCCCGGGCAGAGGCGAGATCAGGATGTGGCCGGTCTCGGTCTGCCACCAGGTGTCGACGATCGGGCAGCGCTCGCCGCCGATGACCTTGTGGTACCACAGCCACGCCTTGGGGTTGATCGGCTCCCCCACCGTGCCCAGCAGGCGCAGCTTGCTCAGGTCGTGGCGCTCGGGGTACTCGGCGCCCCACTTGATGCAGGCCCGGATCGCGGTGGGAGCCGTGTAGAACAGCGTGACGCCATAGCGCTCGCACAGGTCCCACCAGACGTCCTTGTCGGGGTAGTCGGGCGCCCCCTCGTACATCACGCCGGTCGCCCCGAGCATCAGCGGCCCGTAGACGATGTAGGAATGGCCGGTGACCCATCCCACGTCGGCCGAGCACCACCAGACGTCGGAGTCCGGCTTGAGGTCGAAGACGTACTTCTGGGTGTAGGCGACGCCGGTCAGGTAGCCGCCCGTCGTGTGCAGGATGCCCTTGGGCTTGGCCGTCGACCCCGAGGTGTAGAGGATGTACAGCGGGTGCTCTGCGTCGAGCGGCTCGGCCTCGCACTCGTCGCCGGCCGCCTCCAGCGCCTCGTGGTACCAGACGTCGCGGCCATCGCGCATCTCGCAATCGGCGTCGGTGTGCTTGACGACGAACATGGTCTCGATCGACTTGACCTCGCCCATGACCTCGTCCACCTCCTGCTTGATGGGCGCGGTCTTGCCCTTGCGTCGGGCGCCGTCGACGGTGATCAAAGCCTTGGCGTCGGAGAATTCCATGCGCTCCTTGACCGAGTCGACCGAGAATCCGCCGAAGACGAGGTTGTGGGGAGCGCCGATGCGAGCGCAGGCGAGCATGGCCACCACGACCTCCGGGATCATCGGCAGGAAGATCCCGACCACGTCGCCCTTCTGGATGCCGTGGTCCTTCAGCGCATTGGCGAAGCGCTGGACGTCGCGATGCAGGTCGGCGTAGGTGACGTCGCGCTCCTCGCCCTCCTCGCCGCGCCAATGGAAGGCGACGCGGTCACCCCCTCCCGCCTCCACGTGGCGATCCACGCAGTTGTGCGAGGCGTTGAGCTTGCCGTCCGTGAACCACTTGAAAAAGGGCGGATCGGAGTCGTCGAGCACCTGGCGGGGCTCCTCGAACCAGTCCACCAGTTCGGTCGCCTGCCTCGCCCACCAGGCCTGGGGATCGCGAGCGGCCTCCTCGTAGACCGAGCTGTCGTTCCAGTAAGCCTGTTTTCTGAACTCCTCGGGCGGATCGAACTTCTCGACCTCGAGGAGGGCCGCGAGCTCCTGCCCCAGCTGCTCCTGTCCGGCTGCCTGCTCAGTCGCCATGAATCACCTCTCGAGCTCTCGAATCCCGGGCGTCGGCGCCGCAGCCCTGGTTCCACCTGGTTCTACCCGCTGTTGCGGCATGTGATCGCGTCGCCGCCGAACCTACCGCCTCGTGGCCCCGCACGTGGCGGCCTCTATCGGCCCTCGCCGCGTCGCTTCCGCGAGCGCGGCCTCGGTGCCGGGGGCTCCGGAACGGGCTGGGCCGCGCCGGTCCCTTCGCGCTCCCGCCGTGCGCGGAGCTCTTGGGCGGTAGGCCAGGGCTCGGCGCGCCCGGTCCGCCAGGCGGGCGGCACCCCGCCGGGCCAGCGGCCGGCCAACAGATAGGCGAGGGCCCCGAGCCAGAACCAGAGGATCGGGCTCGAGCCACCCAACTGGATGGCCACGAGCACCCCGACGATGATTCCGAGCACGCCCATGAACCGGGTCAGAAGGCCCACGCGCATCGCGTTGAGCGAGATGATCACGAACGCGAAGCCCAGCGCGAAGGCCCCCGCCGGCAGGACGCCCGCGGCCACGCCGGGGCTGGCGATCTTGGCAGCGGCGAAGTAGTCGCCTCGGTGATGCGCCAGGTAGTCGTCCGCCTGGACGACCTGGATGACCCGGAGTGCGACGAGCCCTATCCCGAACAGAATCGGGCCCCCGTAGGCGGTAACCCGCGCGATCCCCGGAACCTCGGGGCGACGCGCCTTGGCCGCCAGGTACAGGTAGTCGAGCGTCGGCGCGAGGAGCGCGTAGCCCGCTGCGAGCAGTGCCGCGGAGGCGATGTAGCCGGTCGCATGCGCGCTCAGGTACCGCGGAACTTCCAGCACCGCGCCGGGCGCATCTCCTGGCGCCCGGCGCAGCGTTCCGCCGACGACGAGAGCGATGAGCTGCAGTACCACCGAGCCGACCGTGGCGGCCACCGCGAGCGGACGGCCGGCCGCCTCGCGCTCAAGCTGCTCGTCGGGCGTCACCGCGCCAGAATGCTAGTGAGAGACGCGCTAGGGGCGCCCGGGGGCACGACCCCGACCGGTGAGCGGCGGCGAGGCCGGGCGAGGCGGCTCCCAGTCGTCGTCGCGCTCGACCAGCCGGGATAGCCGTTCCCCGACCGCCAGCAGGAGGTCGAGCCCGGGTTCCACGAGCCGGATAAGCGCCTCGATGCGCTCCCGAACCGCCTGCTCGCGCGGGCTGAGCGACGTCATCCCGGCCAGTCTAGAAGAGCGATCCCAAGCCCCCCGCGCACGCGGAATCGACCACCTGGTCACGGTCCGGCCGCGCGCCGACCCCGGTTAGACTCGTAGCGCGATGCAGATCCGGGACGTCATGACCGAGTCGGTGGTCACGGCGCCCACGTCGGCAGCGGTGCGCGAGGTCGCGGCGCTGATGCGCGAGCGCAACGTCGGCTCGGTGGTCCTGGTCGACGAACGCGGCGCTCCCGCCGCCTTCGTGACCGATCGCGACCTGACCGTGAGCGTGCTCGCCGACGGCCGCGACGTCTCGGATCGCGCCCGCGACCATGCCAGCGCCCCGGTGATCACGGGGTCACCCGCGCTGGACGTGGAGCAGGCGGCCGAGCTGATGGTCAGCCACGGAATCCGCCGACTGCCCGTCTTGGACGGGCAACGGCTGACCGGAATCGTCACCCTCGACGACCTCGCGGTGCGCACTGGCGACCTGGCGCTCGCTCAGCGGCTGACCAGCGAGATCACCCGCGCGGCGCTGCCCGACTTCTACTTCCACCAGCGCGGCGGCTAGGAATGGGCCGGCCGGGACCGGTAGCCGTCTACGGCGCGACCGGATACACGGGCCGGCTCGTCGCCCGCGAGTTGCAGCGCCGCGGCATCGAGGCGGCTCTTTGCGGGCGCAACCGCGAGAAGCTAAAGGGGCTGGCGGGCGAGCTCGGGCTGCAAGCCCCGCTGCGGGTCGCCTCGGTCGACGACCTCGACGCACTGCGACATGCGTTCGCGGACTGCGCGGTGGTGATCAACTGCGCGGGCCCGTTCAGCCGGTTCGGAGAGCCCGTGGTGAAGGCGGCGATCGAGAGCGGGACCCACTACGTGGACACCACCGGCGAGCAGCTCTACATGCAGCGCGTCTTCGAGCGCTTCGACGATCCGGCGCGCGCCGCCGAGGTGGCGGTGATCCCGGCGATGGGCTTCGACTACGTCCCGGGGGACCTGATCTGCGATCTGGCCGGTCGCGATCACGAGCCGCTGCGCGAGCTGGTCGTCGCCTACGCCGTCCATGGCTTCGGTCCCACCCGCGGGACGATGCACTCCGCGCTCGAGGCCATGCGCCACGGAGGGCTGGACTACCGGGATGGTGAGTGGCGCTCGGCGGGCCTCGGCCCGGCGCGGGCCTCGTTCACCTTTCCCGAGCCGATCGGGCGCCGGACCATGGTCCGCTACCCCTCCGGCGAGGTCGTGACCGCGCCGCGCCACATTCGCACCCGTGCGGTGACGTCGCTCATAACCGCCAGCGCCCTCTCCCCCCACCCCGCGCTCGCCGACTTGGTCGGCCTCGCCCTGCCCGGCGCCGCGCTCGCGCTGCGCACCCCGTTGAAGTCGATGGTCGACCTGGCCATCGACCGCTTACCCGAGGGTCCGTCCGCCAAGGACCGCGCGACGGCCCGCTTCACGATCGCGGCGCTCGCCCGCGGCGACGACGGCTCGACCGGGCGCGGCATCGTGCGAGGGAGCGACATGTACGGACTCACCGCCGTTACCGCGGTCGAGGGCGCGGCGCGGCTGGCCGGCGAGGGCGCCGCCGCCGGCGTGGGCAGCCCGGCTTCGGCCTTCGACGCGACCGGCTTCCTCGACGCCCTCGGCGAGCACGGGGTCTCGTACCAGGTGGACGGCGTCCCCGAACCGGCGGCGGTCTGACGGCCCGGCGTCAGGCGAGACGATCCGCCAGCGCGTCCGACGGCGGTTGGCCGTGCACGCGCCGAGCACCCGGCACCAGGGCCGCCAGGGCGTCGGCGGCCTGCGCGGCATGCGGCGGCGCGCCGGCTGAGGTGAGGACGGTGAGCGGGATGTCGAGCAGGCGCAGCCCCCGCCGCGACACCGGCCACGAGGCGAGGCCACCGTAGTCGGCGAAGAAGGCCGCCGGCGCCGCGGTCGCTCGGGCGAGGCGCTCCTCCCCGGCCCGGGCACCGCCGACGAATTCGGCCACCGCCGTCGCGGGCCCGCCGCTGCGCAGCGCCTCCTCCAGGCGCAGGCGCTCCTCAGCGAGCGCCTCGGTCGCCCCGGCCACCAGTGGATACAGGGGCGGGTCGATCACCACGGCGGCGCGGACGAGCCCCCGGTGTCGCGTGACCAGATCCAGGCACACCAGCGCGCCCAGGTCCCGGCCACAGACCAGCGCGGGGGCGGCGTCCAGCGCCCGCAGCAGCGCGGCCGCGTCCTCGGCCTGCTCCGCCACGGTGGTGCGCTCATAGGGGTCCGGCGCCCCGCTCGCCCCGTAACCGCGGCGGTCGTAGGCGATGAGGCGCGCCCGTCGGTGCAGGGTGTCGACCACCTCGTCCCAGGCGGTGGCGTCGTCGGCCATGCCGTGAACCAGCAGGACCGCCCGACCCTTGCCCCGCTCGCGGTAGGCGAGCTCGACTCCTGCCGCCTCGACTGTGGGCGACATGGGCCTCAGCCTAGCGATGGGGTGCCGATACCATGCGCCCATGGAAGGAGGCTTCGGAGACCTCTTCGGGGACCCCGAGGAGCTGCAACGGCGGATGGCGGAGTTCGCCGAGCAGATGCAGGGCGCGCAGCGGATCGCCTGGGCCGACAACGCGATCAAGCTGGCCGTGGACCTGACGGTGGCGGCCATCAACCGGGTCTCGTTGGAGGGCAACGTCGAGCGCCAGGCCGAGCAGATCCGCTCGGTGATGGCCATCGTCTTCCCCGAGGCCGTGACCCTGGTGCGCGAGGCGCGTCAGGGCCTGCAATAGGGCGCGCCGGCTACCGCGTCGCCCGGGCCGCCCCCGCCGCCGCCTGATCCTCGCGGCCCCGGCGGATGACCTCCTTGAACGAGCGCAGGCGGAAGATCAGCCCCAGCGCGACGAACGCCAGCCCGGCGCTGAAGGCGGCGATCGCGATCTGCTGGCCGACCGAGTAGGCGGCCACCGTCGCCCCCGCCGCGGTGCCGGTGAACACGTTGACCAGCAGCGCCTGCTGTACGCCGGCCCCGCCCGGCGTCAGCGGGACCAGGGAGGAGACGGCCACCACGCCGTAGACGAGCATCACGTTGCGCACGGAGCCGCCCACCCCGAAGGCGTCGAGCAGGAACCAGAACGCGGCGAAGCGGAACAGCCAAGCGACGCCCTGTATCGCGAACACCTCCCGCAGGTAGCGCCGGTGATCGGTGAGGATGGTCACGCCCTGGCGCACGCGCGCCCAGAACGCCTTGACGCGCGCCGACAGGATCGCGAAGGCGACCAGCGAGACGAACGCCAGGGAGGTCACCAGGAAGAGTGCGAAGCGCGGGTGGCCGGCCAGGTAGGAGAGGTCGAACGCCTTCAGCTTCGAGAAGTCCGGCGGCTTGGGGAACACTCCCTGGGTGAAGGCGAACCCCAGGATCGGCACCGCCACCACCAGGTCGAACACGTTGTCGACCAGGAAGCTGGACGCGACCGCCGGGTAGCTGGAGCGGGGGATCGACGTCTTGGTCAGGAACAACCGCGCCACCGTGCCACCGCGCACCGGAATCGTCATGTTGATCCCGTAGGCCGCGACGTAGGCGCCCCAGATCTGCCGCCAGAGGATGCGCTCCGCCGGATAGGCGGCCCGCAGCACGTTGAATGCCGCGCGCGAGCGCCAGGTCAGGAACCCGCCGAAGCACACCAGACCGAGCAGCAGCGCGCCCCAGTGAACCGCGGCAAGGCTGGAGAAGAACTTCCCGACCGCGTCGAGGAAGTCGCCGAGGTCCGCCGACGGCGGCGCGAAGCTCACGCGCCCTACGGTAGAGGACACCCGTTCAGGGGCCGGCCGCCGACCCTATGCGGGATCGAGCCCCCGCGACCAGGGCGCGGGCTGCACGCAGCCGCGGTCGAGCGCCGACGCCACCGGCACCCCGGCCAGCGCCAGCGCGACGTCGAACTCGGCCAGCAGCATCTCCAGCACCCGGCGGGCGCCCCCCTGCCCGCCCACCGCCAGTCCCCACAGGATCGGCCGGCCGACCATCACCGCGCGCGCGCCCAGGGCCAGGGCCTTGAGCACGTCGGTGCCGCGCCGCACGCCGCCGTCGACAATCACGTCCAGGCGGTCGCCCACCGCATCGGCAATCGCCGGCAGCGCGTCGGCCCCCGAGAGCACCGTGTCGAGCTGGCGCCCGCCGTGGTTGGAGACCACCACGCCGGCCGCTCCGTGGTCGGCGGCCAGACAGGCATCCTCGGGCGTGAGCACGCCCTTGAGCAGCACCGGGAGTCCGCTGCGCTCCGCGAACGCGGCGACGTCGGGCCAGGTCAGCGTCGGGTCGATCAGCTCGCCCACTTCGGTCATGGCCAGGCCGCGGGAGCGCCCGCGGACGCTGGGAATCGCGGTGGTCTGCTCGATGACGTAGCCGGAACGGGTGTCTCGCTCGCGTATCCCCAGCACCGGCAGATCCACGGTCAGCACCAGCGCCTCGTACCCCTGGTCGGCGGCGCGCGCGACCAGCTCGTTGGACACCGCGCGGTCACGGAACACGTAGAGCTGCAGCCACCGTGTCGCGTCGGGGGCCGCGGCCGCCGCCTCCGCGGCGCTGGTGGTGGCGAGCGAAGAGAGGCAGAAGATCGCCCCGAGCTCGGCGGCGGCGCGCGCCGTGGCGCCTTCGCCTTCGGGGTGGGCGAGGGTCTGGAACGCCATCGGGGCCACGATCACGGGGTGGGGTCGCGCGCGCCCCAGCAGGGTCGTGCGGGGATCCGGCGCCGAGACGTCGACCATCACCTTCGGTCGAACCGCGATGCGTCGCCACGCGTGCTGGTTGTCGCGCAGCGTGACCTCGTCGCCCGCGCCCCCCGCGTAGTAGCCGTGCGGACCCGGCTCGAGGAGCTCGGCCGCCCGGCGCTCGAAGTCGGCGATGGTGAGCGGCAGCTCCACCGCGTCTACTTGAGCAGGCGGGACAGGCGGCGATCCTTGAGGACTCGCCCCTCCGTCTGGCAGAGTGGGCAGTAGCACATGACGTAGTCCTCGTAGTGGACCGCCTCGATGCCGGCGCCGCAGCGCGGGCAGGGCTCGCCCGCCTGGCGGTGAACGGTCAGCGGCATCGGCAGCTTGTCGGGGATGGGCAGCTCGACCACGCGCTCGTAGTGCTCGATCGCGGCGCCCAGCCGTGCGACCGTCGCGTCTCTCAGGCGCCGCGCCTCGAGTGGCGCCAGGTCGTCGGCGCGCTTGAACGGCGACAGCTGGGCGGAATGGAGGATCTCGTCCACCCAGGAGCGCCCGATGCCGGTGACCACGTGCTGGTCGCGCAGCAGCGAGTGCAGTGGCCGCGGATCGGTGAGCAGCTCCTCGAACGGCGGTGGGTCCGGCCAGGCCTCGGGGCCGAGCGCCGTGAGCGCCTCGTCGTCCTCGAGCTCGTTGGAGGGCAGGAGCTTGACCCACGCCCGCTGCCGGGTGCCGAACTCCCGCAGGCGCAGCTCACGGCCGTCCTCGAGGCGCACGAGCACGCGCGAGGTGCGATCCCGGGGGCCGGCGCGGCGGTCGAAGAGCTGCAGACGGCCGGCGGACATGAGGTGCAGGAGGAGCGAGAGGCCTGCGTCGAAGTCGACGATCAGGTGCTTTCCCCGCCGGCGAACCGCGCTCACCCCCGCGCCGTCCAGAGCGGACAGCGGCGGGTCGTACGTCTTCAGCGCGTTGATGCCGGGTGCCAGCGTCGACTCGACCCCGGCGCCCGCCGCGGCGGCGCCGATCCGTCGTGCGGTGATCTCCACCTCGGGTAACTCGGGCACGAGCCGAAGGCTAGCCCCCGCCGGCGACCGCCCCGGCGAGCGCGGCAAGCTCCCTCGGGCGCATCAGGACCGCCAGCTCCGCGCCCCCCGCCTCCACGGAGACCGCCGCCAGTCCGCCCTTCTTGAGGTCGATGCGCCCGCCGGTCAGGTCGAGAACCGTCTGCGAGAAGTCGGGCTCGTGCCCGACGAGCAGGATCCTGGAGTCGGAGGAGTGCCCCTCGAGCACGGCGAGCGCGTCCTGGCGTCCGAAGCCGCCGGACAAGGGCGGATGCTCCACGGGCTGGAGCTTCAGCGACTCGCACGCGAGCTCGGCCGTCCGGAGCGCCCGCACGCGCGGCGAGCTGAGCACCAGCGAGAAATCAGCCCCGATCGCGGCGAGTGCGGCGCCGGCGGCCACCGCCTGGCGCTCGCCCTTGTCGGTGAGCCGCCGGCCCTCGTCGGGCCGGCCGTCCGCGGGCTCAGCGTCGCCGTGGCGCAGCAGCCAGAGCTCTCGGGCCATGCAGCGCCCTACCGCACCCAGGCGAACCGCATCCGGACACGCACGGCGCGGCACGTTAGCAACCGGCTGGCGCCCACCCGCGCCAGGTACGGTTCGCCGCCATGACCGGGAATGTCGATGCCCCAGAGCCCGGCGGAGCGGCCCGGCGGGGGCTGCTGGTCGACTTCGGCGGCGTCCTGACCACCGACGTCTTCGCCTCCTTCCGGGCCTTCTGCCAGGCGGAGGGCCTGTCGCCCGATACGGTCCGCGACCGGTTCCGCCAGGATCCGGCCGCCCGCGGCCTGCTCGCCGACCTCGAGTGCGGCCGTATGACCGAGGAGGAATTCGAGCCGCGGTTCGCCGCGCTGCTCGAGATCTCCGACCACGGCGGCCTCATCGACCGCCTGTTCGCCGGCATGCGCCCCGACGCCGTCATGGTCGACGCGGTCCGCGCTGCCCGCCGCTCGGGCGTGCGCACCGGCCTGATCTCGAACTCGTGGGGCCGCGGGCGCTACGACCGCTCGCAGTTCCCGCAGCTCTTCGACGGGACCGTGATCTCCGGCGAGGTCGGCGTGCGCAAGCCCGAGCCGCGGATCTACGCGATGGGGGCCGAGGCGATCGGGCTGGCTCCCGAGCAGTGCGTGTTCGTCGACGACCTGCCGGGCAACCTCAAGCCGGCACGCGAACTGGGGATGGCGACCGTCCACCACGTCTGCGCCGGGCGCACCGTCCCCGAGCTCGAGCGCGCGCTCGGCGTGAGGCTGCGCTGAGCCGGCTCAGTCCCCCCGCCCGGCCGGGGCGGGCCGCCGGACGAGCGCCCGCCGGTCAGTCGGCCAGCTCGATGCGCTCGATCGTCTGCGGTTGGACCGGCCGGTCGCCGGCGTCCGTCTCGATCGCCTCCAGCGCGTCGACCGTGTCCATCCCGCCGCTGACCCGACCGAACACGGTGTGCTTGCCGTCCAGCCAGGGCGCGGCGTCGGCGGTGACCACGAAGAACTGCGAGCCGTTGGTGTTCGGGCCCGCGTTCGCCATCGCCAGCGCGCCGCGCTGCACCCTGTGCCGGTTGATCTCGTCCTCGAACGTGTAACCGGGCCCGCCACGCCCGGTTCCCTCCGGGCAGCCGCCCTGGATCATGAAATCGCGGATGACGCGGTGGAACACGATCCCGTCGTAGAAGCCGTCCGCCGCCAGGCGCCGGAAGTTGGCGACCGTCTTGGGCGCGTCCTCGTCGAACAGCTCGAGCTGGATCGGACCGGCGCTGGTGTGCATGGTGGCCTGGGACATGAGGCTCCTTGTCGGTTGGCTGATGACTGACGTCGCGTCGGTCGCCGCTACTCCGCCGCGGCACCGGCGTGCTGCAGGCGCAGCCGCTGGCCACAGACCTCCCGCCCGCTGACGCTCGCGATCACGCGGTCGGCGTCGTCGACCGGGACCTCGACGAAGGCGAAGCGGTCGAGCAGCCGCACGTTGCGGACCGCCTCGCCGTCCAGTCCGGTCGCGCGGGTGATCGCCCCCACCAGGTCCGCCACCTCGATGCCGGCGGCGCGGCCGGCGCTGATCACCAGCTTGACGCGGGGCTCCGAGCCGTTGCGGGCCACATGCGGCTTCTCGTGGCGGCGAGGGCGCTCGCGTACGGGCGCCGGCACCGCGTGCGCGCCGGGCGCCCACGGCTCGATGGCGGCGTTGGCGTGGCGCTCGATCGCCGCCAGCTCGCCCTTCTGACGCGACTCGAAGAAGGTGATCGCCCGTCCGGAGCGGCCCAGGCGGGCGGTGCGCCCGATTCGATGCACGTAGACGTCGGGCGAGGTGGGGATGTCGAAGTTGATGACGTGGGTGACGCTGGAGATGTCCAGCCCCCGTGCGGCGACGTCGGTCGCCACCAGGAGGGGAAGCCGTCCCTCCTTGAAGGCGATCATCACGCCGTCGCGCGATCCCTGGGACATGTCGCCGTGCAGCGCCTTGACGTCCTTGCCCCGGTCGCGCAACGAGCGGTAGAGCTGCTCGCAGCGGATCTTGGTGCGCACGAAGACGATGGCCTGGGCGGGACGCTCCGCGTCCAGGACCTCCAGCAGAGCCCCGGTCTTGTCCTTCGCCGAGGTCGGGACGGCGAACTGCTCCACGGTGTCGACGGTGAGCGTGGGCGCCTTCACCCTGACCGTGACCGGATCGAGCAGGTAGCGGTCGGCCAGGTCGCGCACCTCCGTCGGGACGGTGGCGGAGAACAACGCGGTCTGCCGCGAACCGGGAGTCAGCCCGATGATTCGCTCGACTTCCTCGAAGAAGCCCAGATCGAGCATCTCGTCGGCCTCGTCGAGCACCAGGAAGCGGCAGTCGTGGAGCATCAGCGAATGGCGCCAGATCAGGTCGAGGAGCCGCCCTACGGTTCCCACCACTATCTGTCCCCCGGCCCGCAGCTGCGCCTGCTGCGAGCGGATGGGAGCGCCACCGAACACCGCCACCGCGTCGACCCCCTTGCCGGCGCCATACGCCCGCAGCGCCTGGGTGACCTGGATGCACAGCTCGCGGGTCGGCGTCAGGACCAGTGCCTGGACGGCGTTCTCGGTCGGATCGACGTACTCGATCATCGGCAGCCCGAAGGCGGCGGTCTTGCCCGTGCCCGTCTGCGCCTGTCCGATCACGTCGCGGCCCTCCAGCAGTGGGGGGATCGCCTGGACCTGGATAGGGCTGGGCGACTCGTATCCCACGTCGCGCAGGGCGGCCAGGATGGGCTCCGAGAGCCCGAGATCGGCGAACGAGGTCACGCCGCTAGCTTAGGCGGCGGGGTCCAGCAGCAGCTTGCCGGTGGTCCGCCGCTCCTGCATGTCGATCTGGGCCCGGGCGGCCTCCTCCAGCGGGTAGGTCCCGCCCACCACCGCCCGCAGCTCGCCCCGCTCCACGCGGGCGAACAGGTCGGCCACCGCCTCCTCGACCATCCCGGGGCGGCCGAGGCAGTGCATCAGCCAGAAGCCCACCACCGCCCGGGACCGACGCATCAGCGCCCCGGTGGAGACCTCGTTGGCCCGCTGGGAGGCGATCCCGTACGCTACCAGGCGCCCGAACGGAGCCAACGCCGCAAGCGACTGCTCGAACACGTCGCCTCCCGCCATCTCGAGCACCACGTCGACCTTGCCCCCGCCGTTGGCCTCCTGTATGCGCTCCTTCATGCCCTCCGGCGAGGCGTCGATCGCCGCGTCGGCGCCCAGCTCCAGCGCCAGCGCCCGCTTGGCCTCCGACGAGGCGGTGGCGATCACGCGCCCCGCTCCCAGCGGCCTGGCGAGCTGCACCGCCAGCGAGCCGACACCGCCGGCGGCCGCATGGACGACCACCGACTCGCCCGGCGCCAGCCTGGCCGAAGTCTTGAACAGGTGCCACGCGGTGAGCCCCTGGAGCAGGACCGCCAGCGCGGTGGCGTCGTCCACGCCGTCGGGAATCGGAAACGTGAGCGCCGCGGGAGCGGTGGCGTACTCGGCGTAGCCGCCGGTTCCGCACAGCGCCACCACCCGTTCGCCGGTGTCCTCGCGCACGCCGGCCACCTCCGCTCCGGGGACCAGCGGGAGCTGCGCGGCGGCCAGGTAGGAGTTGGTCCGCTGGTGGGTGTCGGCGAAGTTGAGCCCGGCCTTCGAGACCCGGATGAGCGTCTCGTCCCCTGCGGGCTGCGGCGGGGGCACCTCCACCAGACGCAGCACCTCGGGCCCTCCGAACTCCTGGATCTGGATCGCCCGCATGCCCCGCCCAGGCTACAGGGGGCGCCGAGCATCTAGGCTTGCCCGCGCCATGAGCGTGACGGTGGTGGGTTCCATCGCCTTCGACTCGGTGCGGACGCCCTTCGACCGCCGAGAGCGGATGCTCGGCGGCTCCGCCGTGCACTTCGCCCTGGCCGCGTCGTTCTTCGCCGACGTACGGATCGTGGGGCCGGTCGGCGACGACTTCGCCGAGTCCGAGTACGAGGTCCTGCGCGCGCGGGGGGTGGCGACCGACGACATCGAGCGGGTTCCCGGGGGCCGCACGTTCTTCTGGCGTGGTCACTACGGCTACGACCTCAACGTCGCCCACACCGAGGAGACGCAGCTCAACGTGTTCGGCGACTTCGAGCCGAAGCTGTCCGCGGCGTCGCGAGCGTGCGACGTGCTGTTCCTGGCCAACATCCAGCCCGACCTGCAGCGCCGCGTCCGACAGCAGACGCCGGACGCGCGCTTCGTCGCCATGGACTCGATGAACCTCTGGATCGAGACCGCCCGCGACTCGCTCCGGGCGACGATCGCCGAGGTCGACTGCCTGCTGCTCAACGACGCCGAGCTGCGGATGCTGACCGGCGAGCCGAGCCTGCTGCGCGCCGCGCGGGAAGTGATGCGCTGGGGCCCCTCGCTGGTGGTCGCCAAGCAGGGGGAGTACGGAGCCGCCCTGTTCGCGGGGGACGGGTTCTTCGCCCTCCCGGCCTTCCCGCTGGAAACCGTGCTCGACCCGACCGGCGCGGGCGACTCGTTCGCCGGTGGGTTCCTCGGCTACGTGGCCGCCCACGGAGCGGACTCCGCCTCCGAGGAGACGCTGCGCCAGGCCATGGCCTACGGGACCGCGCTCGCCTCATTCAACGTCGAGGAGTTCGGGACCGAGCGGGTCAGGCGGCTGACGGCCGAGGAGATCACCGCCCGCGTGGCCGCCCTTCGCCGGATGACCACGTTCACGGACGCTCCCGCGGTGCTGCGCGAATGAAACTCGCGGTGACAAATCCCCGCCGGGACGGGTAGGATCGTCTGGGTATGGGGTGGACGTTCGTCTACCTGATGCTGTTCCTCAAGCTGCCGATCCTGGCGCTGCTGGGAATCGTCTGGTGGGCGATCCGCCAGGCGCCCGACCCGTACGAGCAGCCCTCCGGCGACGACGGCGGCATCAACCGCACCCCCCATCCCCGCCGGCCGTTTCCGCGCCACCCCTCCCCCCGGCGCGGCCCGCACGGGGCACCCGCGCCGCCATCGCCGCCGCGGGTGCGCTCGGCGAACGCCCGCGCCCGGGCGCTCGAGCGCTGACCGCGCCGCCTGCCAGACTGCAGCGCATGGACGGTCACCCGGTCTCCGTCCTCTCGGACGCCACCATCATGCGCCTGGTTCGCGCCGGCCGAATTCGCGTCGAGCCATGGGACGAGTCATTGGTCCAGCCGGCCAGCGTCGATCTGCGCCTGGGCGACTCGTTCCGGGTGTTCCACAACCACCGGGCGTCGGTCATCGACCTGCGGGATCCGCCCGCAAACCTGACCGAGGAGGTCCGGATCGGCCCCGAGGAGCCGTTCGTGATCCATCCCGGCGAGTTCTGCCTGGGTCGCACCGTGGAGTGGATCGAGCTTCCCGATGACATCGTGGCGCGGATCGAGGGGAAGAGTTCGCTGGGCCGTCTCGGGCTGATCGTCCACGCCACCGCCGGCTTCTGCGATCCGGGCTGGCGGGGAACCCTCACGCTCGAGCTCAACAACCTCACGCGCGTCCCGATCCGGCTCTATCCCGGCCTGCCGATCGCCCAGCTGTCGTTCATGACGCTCGACGCGCCGGCGCTGCGCCCGTACGGGCACGAGCAGCTCGGCAGCCATTACCAGGGCCAGGTCGAGGCGACCGAGAGCCGCTACCGCGCGGTCCCGGCCGCTCGCAGCCGGCGCTGAGCGCATCAGGCGAGCCCGCGCCGGCGCTCGCAAGGTCCCTGCTGTCACGCCGAAGACGGCGGAAGGTGGAAAATGGGTAGTAAGGAGTGGTCGAGCGTCGAGCGAACAAGGAGCGCGATGAGCCCCAAGACAGAGACCAAGACGGAGGCCAGGGCCGACGGCCAGGTAGAAGGCGGAAAGCAGACGCTCAGCGTCACCGACAATCGAACCGGCAAGGACTACGAGCTCGAGATCACCGACGGAACCATCCGCGCCATCGAGCTGCGCGAGATCAAGGTGTCCGAGGACGACTTCGGGCTGATGAGCTACGACCCCTCCTACCTGAACACCGCCTCGTGCCGCAGCGCGATCACGTTCATCGACGGCGACGAGGGGATCCTCGAGTATCGCGGCTACCCGATCGAGCAGCTCGCCGAGCAGTCGAGCTATCTCGAGGTCGCCTACCTGCTGGTCCATGGCGAGCTGCCGAACAAGCAGCAGCTCGAAGAGTGGGCGCACGAAGTCACCATCCACACCTTCGTCCACGAGAACGTCAAGGCGTTCATGCAGGGCTTCCGCCACGACGCCCATCCGATGGGGATGCTGCTGGGCTCGATGGGCGCCCTGTCGACGTTCTATCCCGACGCCAACGAGATCAAGGACCCCGACAACCGCTACCTGCAGATCATCCGGCTCATCGCGAAGATGCCGACCCTGGCCGCCTTCGCGTTCCGCCACTCCAACGGCCAGCCCTACGTCTATCCCGACAACGACCTCAACTACCCCGGCAACTTCCTCTCGATGCTCTACAAGATGACCGAGTTGAAGTACGAGCCCGACGAGCGCTTGGAGCGAGCGCTCGACATCCTGTTCATCCTCCACGCCGACCACGAGCAGAACTGCTCGACGAGCGCGGTACGCCAGGTCGGTTCCTCGCAGGTGGATCCGTATTCGGCGGTGGCCGCCGGCGTGGCCGCGCTGTACGGGCCGCTGCACGGCGGGGCCAACGAGGCGGTCCTGCGGATGCTCAAGCGCATCGAGTCCAAGGACAACGTGGCCGACTTCATCAAGGGGGTGAAGGACGGCGACGAGCGCCTGATGGGCTTCGGCCATCGGGTGTACAAGAACTACGACCCGCGCGCCAAGATCATCAAGCAGGCGGTCGACGACGTCTTCGAGGTGACGGGCACCAACCCGCTGCTGGACATCGCGCTGGAGCTCGAGAAGATCGCGCTGGACGACGATTACTTCGTCGAGCGCAAGCTGTACCCCAACGTGGACTTCTACTCCGGCCTGATCTACGAGGCGCTGGGGATGCCGACCTCGATGTTCCCGGTCATGTTCGCCATACCGCGCACCAGCGGATGGATCGCCCAGTGGTTGGAGATGGTCGAGGACGACGAGCAGAAGATCGCGCGCCCGCGCCAGGTCTACGTCGGCGCGCGCGCGCGCGACTACGTGCCGATCGACCAGCGCTGACGGCCTAGGCCTTCCGACCGGGGCGGCGGCTAGCTTGCCGCATCGTGGACACCGCCGGGCTCGCGGCGCTCGATCGCAGGCACCTGTGGCACCCGTTCACTCAGCAGCGCGGATGGGAGGCCGAGCCTCCCGTCGTCATCGAGCGGGCTGACGGCACCACGCTCTACGACTCGGACGGCAACGCCTACATCGACGGCGTGTCGTCGCTGTGGTGCAACGTCCACGGCCATCGCCACCACCTGATCGACGCCGCGATTCGCCTCCAGCTCGAGCGGATGGCCCACTCGACCATGCTAGGGCTCACCCATGGGCCGGCGATCGAGCTCGCGCGCCGTCTGGTGGAGATCGCGCCGGCGGGCGCCTCGCGGGGCGGGCGCCTGAGCCGGGTGTTCTTCTCGGACAACGGCTCCACGGCGGCCGAGGTGGCCCTCAAGATGGCCTTCCAGTGGTGGGCGCAGCGCGGCGAGCCGGCGCGCAGCGGCTTCATCTGCCTGCGTGACGGCTACCACGGCGACACGATCGGGTCGGTGTCGGTCGGGCGCATCGAGCTGTTCCACTCGCTCTATCGGCCGCTTCTGTTCGACACCTGGGCCGCCGAGCCCGGCGACGCGCAGGACATGGAGGCGCTGCTCGACGAGCACGGCGAGCGGGTGGCCGCGGTCATACTCGAGCCGCTGGTTCAGGGCGCCGCCGGAATGGTCGTTCACCCGCCGGGCTATCTGCGCCGGGTTCGTGACCTGTGTGATCGCCATGGCGTGCTCCTGATCTGCGATGAGGTGGCGACCGGGTTCGGACGCACGGGTCGCATGTTCGCCTGCCAGCACGAGGAGGTCGTCCCCGACTTCCTGTGCCTGTCGAAGGGGCTGACCGGCGGCTATCTGCCGCTGGCCGCGACGCTGACCACCGAGCGCGTCTACGAAGGCTTCCTGGGGGAGCACGCCGAGCTCAAGACGTTCTTCCACGGCCACACCTACACCGGCAATCCGCTGGCCTGCGCGGCCGCCCTGGCATCGCTCGACGTCTTCGAGCAGGAGCGGACGATCGACCGCCTGCAGGTCAAGATCGCGCTCCTGCGCCGCTGGCTGGCTCGCTACGCCGAGCCGCTGGACACGGTCGCCGAGGTGCGACAACGGGGGTTCATGGTGGGCATCGAGCTGGACGGCCTCCCGCTCGAGGCCCGCATAGGCCATCAGGTGACCCTTGCCGCCCGACGGCGGGGCGCGATCATCCGCCCGCTCGGCGACGTGGTGGTGCTGATGCCTCCGCTGGCGATCGCCGAGGCGCAGCTTCGCCGCCTGGTCGAGATCACCGCCGAGGCGATCGCCGAAGCGACCGCGCCCCGGGCCCGCCGACGCCGGCCCAGGCCGTCGGCGGTCGCCCGGTCGGGCGTCTAGTCCTCGTAGGGCTCGAAGTCGCGCTTGCGCGCGCCGCACACCGGGCAGAACCAGTCCTCCGGGATCGCCTCGAACGGCGTGCCGGGCGCGATTCCGCCGTCGGGGTCACCTTCGGCCGGATCGTAGATGAATCCGCATGAGGTGCAGATCCAAAGCTGCGCCGTCCCCGCCTCCACCGGCGTAGGGTAGCGATCCGGCTCGCGCCCTCGGCGGGCAGTAGGGTCCGACTCGTGGAGTTGGACCGCGACGCTCTCCAGCACTCGGGCGAGGAGTACAACCCGGGCGAGCCCACGGTCCCCCGGCAGGCGGCCTCGGTGATCCTCCTGCGTGGTGGCGACCGGCGACTCGAGGTCCTGCTGGTCAAGCGCAACCCGGCGGCCCGCTTCATGGGCGGCGCGTGGGTGTTCCCGGGCGGCGCGGTCGACGCCCGTGAGGGCGAGGGTGACGCCTCGCACCGCGCGGCGGCCGTGCGGGAGCTCGCCGAGGAGGCCGGGGTGGAGATCGACGGCTCCGACTCGCTTGTCAAGTACTCGCGCTGGATAACTCCGGCCCAGGTGAGGATCCGCTTCGACACCCACTTCTTCCTGGCCACGCTGCCGGCCGGAGCCCGGGCGCGACCGGATGGGCGGGAGACGGTGGACGCGCGCTGGTTCTCGCCCCGGGGAG
The DNA here is from genome assembly GCA_045805565.1 of Solirubrobacteraceae bacterium. Lineage (GTDB taxonomy): Bacteria > Actinomycetota > Thermoleophilia > Solirubrobacterales > Solirubrobacteraceae > DATAEY01. Next base: position 40,862 of record JBJMKZ010000017.1, read on the forward strand.
CCCTGGACGCCCATGCCGCGGGCGAGATCCTGCTTGTCTTCCCGACGATCAAGCACCTCGAGCAGCTGGCGCGCTTCCCGTCGACCCAAGCCGTGCTGGAGCACACCCGCGCCGGCGAGGTGGTGCCGGTCGAGCCCCGGGTGGTGGTGTCCGGTGAGACGGCGCGCGTCGTGCTTCCGGGTGAGCCGGGCTACGACGACTGAGCCTGGGGCGAGCGCCAGCGCTTATACGCTTCGCGCGATGACCGCCACGCTGCCCGACGAGGTCCAGGGCGTCTTCCACCGCTTTGTCACGACCGAGTTCACCACGCTCGATACGCGTGGCCAGCCGATCACCTGGCCCGTCATCCCCTTCTGCCGGCCGGGCGAGGCCACCATCGACGTGACCACCGGGCTCGGCTACCCCAAGAAGGCGCGGGATGCCCGTGCCAACCCCCAGGTCGCCCTGCTGTTCTCGGACCCGACGGGGAGCGGACTGGACGACCCGCCGGCGGTCCTGGTGCAGGGCACGGCCGACGTCGACGACCGCGACCTCGACGACAACCGCCGCCGGTACGAGCGCGAGTCGCTGGAGAAGCTGCCGGCCACCAAGTCGATGATGCCGCCCCAACCGCTCAGGCGTCTGTTCAGCTGGTACTTCACGCGAATCTACGTCCATGTGCGGCCCGAGCGGGTATTCGTATGGCCGCGGGGCGACATGGAGGCGGAGCCCCAGCTGCTGGGGGCACGCCTCGAGGAGGTCCGCTCCGGCCACCCCGAGGAGCTCGAGCACGGCCACGCGGATCCCGAAGGCGGCTCGACCGCCTGGGACGAGCGCATCGAGGAGATGGGCGAGCGCTACCGGACCGCCGTCCTGTCCGTGGTCTCGCCCGACGGGTTCCCGTTCTCCGTCCGAGTGCCGATCCGACCCGACCGCGCGGGCGGCCTGATCCGGATCGAGCGCACGGCGGTGGGCGCGCCGCTGGAGCCGGGTCGCGCCTGCCTCGCCGCGCACGACCACGCCCCCGACTTCTCCTGGCAGCGCAATTTCCAGGTCCGCGGCGACCTGGTGCGCGATGAACGCGGATGGGCGCTGGTGCCGCACAAGCTGATCGGCGGCTTCGAGCTGCCGCCGACCTCCGCGCTGGCCCGTTACCGTCTCAACGCGGCCAAGGCGTGGCGCTTTCGCAAGACCGCCAAGCGCGAGCTCGCCAAGCGGTCAGGGCCTCGATGACCCAGCCCCGGCGAAGCGCGCGTCGCCAGCGCCTGACCGTGGCCGTCACCGGGCCCACCGGAGACATCGGCAAGCCGCTCATCCGGGCGCTGGAGCGCTCCCGCATCGTGAACCGGGTGATAGGGATGGCCCGCCGGCCGTTCGATCCCGATCAGCATGGCTGGCGTAAGACCGAGTACCGGCGCGGCGACGTCCTCGACCGCGACTCGGTGGAGGCGCTGGTAGCCGAGGCGGACGTGGTCGTGCACCTGGCGTTCATGATCATGGGCGGGCTCGACCAGACGCGGCAGGTCAACCTCGAGGGATCGCGCAACGTGTTCGAGGCGGCGATCGGGGCGCCGCGGGTGAAGCGGCTGGTCTACGCCTCGTCGGTCGCCGCCTACGGGTTCCACGAGGATGCCCCGCAGCCGCTGACCGAGGACGTCCCGCCGCGCGGCACCGACGCCTTCTACTACTCGGCGCAGAAGTCGGAGCTCGAGGGGCTGCTCTCCGAGCTGCTGTCGGACTCTGACACCGACGCCTATGTGTTCCGACCGTCGATCGTGGCCGGCCCAGAGTCGCTGCTGCTGATCGAGAACATCCCCTACGTGTCCTTGGCCGACCGGCTGCCCGGTGCGGTTCGCGCCCTGTTCGACGTCGTGCCGGCCCTCAAGCCGGTGATCCCGGACCCTGGAGTCGAGTTCCAGCTGGTGCACGCCGACGACGTGGCCACCGCGATGCGCGAAGCGGTGCGGGGTCGCGGGGAGCCGGGCGCCTACAACCTGGCCGGCGAAGGCCGGCTGACCATGTCCGACGTGGCCGGCGAACTGGGCTGGTACGCGATCCCGATCCCGGACCTCGCGGTGGACGTCGGCGCCGGGCTGGCGGCGCGCGTGCCGTTCCTGCCTCCGGAGGCGGCGTGGCTGCAGGCCCTTCGGACGCCGGTGGTCATGGACACCTCCAAGGCCAAGCGGGAGCTGGGCTGGCGACCCAAACACGACGCACGCCAGACGCTGGGCGAGACGGTGGCGGCGGCGCGCGAACAGCAGCTGCTGGGCTGAGGACCGTCCGCCGAGGCTGCCGGCGGGTTGCGCCCTAGAGAGCGCTGCGGTAGAGCTGCGCGAAGTCCTCTGCCGCGGGCTCGCGCGGATTGACGAGCGTGCAGCCGTCGCCCTCGGCACCCTCCACCAGCCTGGGGATCCCGTCCTCCGGAACCCCCACCTCGGACAGCCGGCTCGGCAGCCCCAGTCGCCTGACCAGGCCGCGGACGTGGTCGGCGAGCGCCTGCCCCACCTGGTCGCCCGAGCCTCCTGTCTCCAGTCCGAGCAGCTCGTTGATCTCGCGATAGCGGTCGGCGATCTGCTCGCCCCCCGCCGCGTTGAACTCGATCACCCACGGCAGGTTGATCGCGTTGGCGACCCCGTGGGGCACGTCGTACTGGGCGCCGCAGGGATGGGAGAGCGAATGGGTTATCCCGATCGCCGCCGAGGCGGTCGGCATGATCGCCAGGTTGGCGGCGATCAGCATGTTGCCTCGGGCTGCGTCGTCCGAGGAATCCGAGACCGCCCGCTCGAGGTTGTCCCGGATCAGGCGCAGCGCCTGCAGCGCGTACGCGCTGGCGTGCGGGTTCCACTCCGCCGACACGTGGCCCTCGATCGCGTGCGTCATCGCGTCCATCCCGGTGGCGGCGGCGATGTGGGGCGGCAGCGTCCTGGTCGCGTCCGGATCGAGCATGGCGAGCCGCGGATACATGGGGAAGTCCGCGATCTGGAACTTGATCTGCTCCTCGCGGTCCTTGATCACCGCCGCGAACGACACCTCCGAGCCGGTCCCGGCCGTGGTGGGGACGCAGGCCAGCGGCGCCAGGTCGAGCGGACGGCCGAGACCGTCGTCCTCGCGGGGGAGCCCGAAGTAGCCCTCCCACTCGCGGGGCCGGCCACCGTGGGTGAAGATGACCGCCGCCGCCTTGGCGGTGTCCATCACCGACCCGCCGCCGACCGCCAGAATCGCGTTGGCGGCCTGATCGCGCGCGGACGCCGCCGCCTCGACCACCACCGCGCTGTCGGAATCCTGGGGCACGCGATCGTAGATGTCGGCGACCTCGACCCCGCCATCCTCCAGCCCCGATTGCACGCGATCGACGAGGCCGGTCCCTCGAATGACCTCGTCGGTCACGACCAGAACCCGCTTGGCCCCCTCCTTGACGAACTCGAACCCGATCCCGTCGAGCAGCCCGCGACCGGCGACCACTCGGGTGGGGGCGATGAACTGGTAGAAGTCCTTGAAGCCGGCCATCTGCGGGCCGGCCAGCTCCCCGGCCGCGGGGCCTGCCTCCACCTACGCCGCCTCGACCAGGTCGGAGCGACCGGCCGCCTCCAGCTGCGCGCGGTAGCGGGGGAAGACCGGCCTGACCAGCGGGACGAGCTTGAGGATCTTGGCCACCGGTCCCTTGGCCTTCATCTGGCCGCGGGCGAGCGCCACCGTCACGTTCACCTTCCCCAGCCAGAAGCGGTGCGCGGTGTCGGCGTCCATGCTCATCGTCACCTCGGGATCCAGGTCGCTGGAGCCGAGGTCGACCTGAGGCTCCTGGCCCTCCAGCATCTTGACCGTGATGTTGGACTCGGGGTTGCGGAAGGCGTACAGGACGATCGTGTCGGCCTTCTGGAACTTGGGCACCAGCTCGTCGTCGCGCATGAGGTCCTGGAAGAGCTTGCCGATGTGGTCGTAGACCTCCTGCTCGTCTTTGAAGTACGCCATCTCGCCCTCCCGGCCTGGCTGGATCGCTGGGGCGTCCGCGTGCGCGGGCGCTCGGCAGGATAGTGCGATGCCCGTGGGCGCGCGTCCGGACGGGCGACGGCTCAGCCGCCGCCGTACGCCACGAGCATGTCGGTGGCGACCGCGGCCAGGAAGCCGGCCCCGAGCATGACCAGGCCGAGCTCACGATGTCCGTAGCGGCGCATGCCCTGCCAGACCTCTCCGATCACGTACAGGATCGCGCCGCCTGCGAGCGCGTAGAACGCGAGCTCGAGCGGCTCGCTGGAGACGTTGTAGCCGAGGATGGACCCCAGGAACACCGGACCGCCACCGATCAGCCCCGCCACGCCGAGCCACCGCCACGACGGCCTGACGTCGCCCAGCGGACCGATGATCCCGAAGCCCTCGGTCGCGTTGTGGAGCGCGAAGCCGACGATCAGCACCGTCGCGAGCTGCAGCTCGCCGGCTCGCGCGGAGACGCCGATGGCCAGCCCCTCGGCGAAGTTGTGGATCCCGATCGCCGCCGCCACGGCCAGCCCCATCTGCAGCGCGCGGCGCCGAGCCGCATCTGCCTGGAGCCCCAGGGCGTGGACGTCGGAGACCGCCAACGTGGCGGTGGCGCCCCCCGCGATCGGCGGTGTGCTGGGACCCTTCGGCCGGGCGTGGCGCTCGAGTACCGCCAGCCCGGCAGTGCCGGCCGCGAAGCCGGCGGCCAGCAGCGCGGCGAACAGGACCACCTGGCCGAGCCCCGCCTTGCCGGCGCTCAGCTCGCCCACCGCGTGCTCGAGGATCTCCTCGCCGTGTGCCATCACGTCCACGAACAGGAAGGCGAGGACGCCCACCGCGAACATCGCCAGCGCCACCCGCGAGCGGTTGCTCAGCAGGCGCAGGCGCGCGAGCGGCAGGCCCAGATAGATGGTGAACCCGGCCAGCGCGCCGAGAGCCGCGGTTTCGATGAGAGTCACTGGTCTCCTTGCCGGTAAGGCTTAGGGTCCCCTAACAGGCGGTCGGCAGACTAGCACGACGGCGCAAGTGCCTGTGCCGACAGGATGGGTCAGGCCGCCGGGTGGGCGTCGCTGTGAGCGCGGACCTGGACGCCGGCCGGCAGCCGCCCCTCCTCGCGAAGCTTGTGCAGGTGGGCCCGGAGGGTCAGGGCGGCGGCCGGGCGCAGGGCCGGCGGGGCATCCGACCACGCCGCGTCGAGGAGATCGTCCTCCGTGCGCAGCCCTCGCTCGAGCGCCGCCACGAGGTGCCGCTCCCGATCCAGCCGATGCTCGAGATACTCATCGAGCTTGGCGTTCGCGTCGGGTACCGGCGGACCGTGTCCGGGACACAGCAGCTCCAGCTCCATGGCGCGCAGACGCCGCAGCGCACTCAGATAGCCGGACATCGCCCCCGGTTCGGGCGAGATGAACACGCTGCCCCGGCCCAGCACCGCGTCGCCGGTGAAGCAGACCGGTCCGGTCACGAACGCCAGGTGGTCCGGGGAGTGGCCCGGGACCGAGACGGCGGTCAGCGGGCCGAACCGCTCGCCGTCGGCCAGCGGCACGTCCGCGTCGCCCGTGGCCGCGGCGACGGGCACCCGCCCGGCAAGCTGGCGCAGCCCGGGCACGGCTTCGGCATGGTCGGCATGGCGGTGGGTCAGGGCGATCCCGCCCAGGCCGCCCCGCCGCTCGACCTCCGCGCAGAGCGCCTGGAGGTGAGCGGGGAGCCCCGGTCCGGGGTCGATGACCCAGCAGGGATCGCGGCCGGCCACCCAGCTGTTGGAGCCGTCCAGGGTGAGCGGACTCGGGTTGTCGGCGCGCACCCGGGTGACGTCACGACCCGCCAGGCGCTCAATCGCCACCGGCCGGCTCCTGGTCGCCCGCGCCGGGATCCGAGTCGGACCCCGACCGTGGCTCGCCGGACGGCGGCGCCGCACCCCGGAAGGCCTCCAGCTCGGCGGTGCGCAGCGGCAGGCCGACTTCGCAGAAGTCCTGTCCGAACGGCGTCGGGTGGATGCTGCGTCTCACGGTCTTGGCCCGGCCTCGCTCGCGCATCGCCTCCACCACGTCGGGCTGGGCTTCGAGGACCTGATAGCGGGTCGGGTCCTCCGGCGCCGGCTCGCGGCCGCGCCCGGATGATCCGTGGCCGGCAGTCGGGGCGCCCGGATTTGAACCGGGGACCTCACCGACCCGAACGGTGCGCGCTACCAGGCTGCGCCACGCCCCGAGGACCGATCAGTATCCCACAAGGTTTGGGGCGCCACGCTCGCCGCACACGTTCGGGGGGCAGACGATCGCGGGCCGAGCGCGCGCGGCCTGGCCCAGGTCCCAATGCGGCCGGTAGCGTTCTCGATCCGTTTGCCGCTTCCCGGTGCATCGCGCCCTGGCTGCCGTACGCGACATCCTCGACCACCTCGACGCGCTGCTGCACAGCGAGCGCTTCGACGACTACGGACCCAACGGGCTGCAGGTTCCAGGCCGTGACCAGGTCGACGTGGTCGCCTGCGGCGTGTCGGCCCATCGCGAGCTGTTCGAGCGCGCCGCGGCAGCCGGAGCCGGGCTGGTGCTGGTCCACCACGGCCTGTTCTGGGATCGGGCGCCGCGGCGGCTGTCCCCGACCCTGGCCGCCCGCCTCCGCGTGCTGCTGGAGCACGGCATCAACCTGGCGGCGTACCACCTCCCGCTCGACGCCCACCCCGAGGTCGGCAACAACGGCCTGATCGCCGAAGGGCTGGGGTGCGAGGCGCGCCAGCCGTTCGGCCTCCACCACGGCGTTCCCATCGGCGTGAGCGCCCGTTTCGCAGATGACGGCGTGCCCGCAGCCGAGCTGTTCCGGCGGGTCGAGAGGCTCACGGGTCGCAGCCCGCTGGTGTTCGAGAGCGGCCCGGATCGCGTGCGCTCGATCGGCATCGTCTCGGGTGGCGGCGCGGGAAGCCTGAGCGAGGCGGTGGAGGAGGGTCTCGACGCCTTCCTCACTGGCGAGCCCGCCGAGCCGGCCATGGAGGAGGCCCGCGAGGCGGGCATCCACTTCGTGGCAGCCGGGCACTACGCCACCGAGACGTTCGGGATCCGACGCCTGGGGGAGCTCGTGGCGGAGCGCTTCGGGGTCGAGAATCGGTTCATCGACGTCCCCAACCCGGTATGAGGGAGGTCGTCGCAGGCGGCGTTGAGCGCGTCTGGCCGAAGGTATATATATCCGGGTCGAGCAACCTCGAGGGAGGATTCTCCGCATGCCAGTTCACCTGACGCCCACGGAGCTCGCCCGCGAATCCGGGCTGGACCGCCGGGAGGTGATCCGGAAGTGCATGGAGCTGGGAGTGCCGATCTTCGAAGGTCGGATCGACAAGACCCTGTTCGACAGCACCCTCCGCCAAGAGGCGCAGCCGCAGCAGCAGGCCGCCCGAGCCTGAGTCCCGGCCGGCACGCGTGGGCCTGACCGCGCGTCCGGATCTCGCGTCGGCGCGACTAGAATCTCGCCCTTCCGACCTCGGAGGAGAGATGGAGGCCACGACCGCGCGCACCCCTGAGTCGTCGACCGGCTCGCGAACCATCGCCGACCTGCTGCCCAGGGCCGCGGACAAGCACGCCGACCGCACCGCGGTCCGCTACAAGCGCGCGGGTGAATGGCACGCCGTCTCGTTCGAGGAGGTGGGCCGCATCGTGCGCGAGATCGGCCTCGGACTGATCGCACTGGGAATCGAGCCCGGCGACCGCGTCTGCATCCTCTCCCAGACCCGTCCTGAGTGGACCTACTGCGACTTCGCCATCCCGAGCGCCGGCGGGGTGGTGGTGCCGATCTATCCCACCAACTCGCCGGAGGAGTGTGAGTGGGTGGCGGGCAACTCCGACGCTCGCGCGGTCGTCTGCGAGAACCCGGCCCAACTGGGCAAGGTCGCCGAGATCCGCGAGCGCCTCCCCCAGCTGAGAACGGTCATCGTGATCGAGTCCGGCGGCGACACCGGCGACGCCATCTCGCTGGAGGAGGTGCGCGAGCGTGGACGCGCCGTGGATCCAGCCGAGCTGGACCGCCGGATCGAGGCGATCGGTCCCGAGGACCCCTTCACGTTCATCTACACATCGGGGACCACAGGGCCCCCGAAGGGCTGCGTCCTCGCGCACGGCAACTACCGCGAAGTCCTGAACATGTGCGAGGCCAACAGCATCCTGGAGAGCGGCGAGGTGACCTACCTCTACCTGCCGCTCGCCCACTCGTTCGCCCTGCTCGTACAGCTGCTCTCGTTCGATCTGGGCGGCGAGCTCGCCTACTTCGGCGGCGACACCAAGCAGATCATCGCCGAGCTCACCGAGATCAGGCCAACGTACTTCCCGTCGGTGCCGCGCATCTTCGAGAAGCTGTACACGCTGGTCACCGCGAACGGCGATCCGGACAAGATCCGCCAGGCGGTGAAGGTGGGAATGAAGGTCCGCCGGCTCAGGCAGGCCGGTGAGGAGATCGGCCCCGAGCTTCAGGACGCCTTCGACCAAGCCGACGAGCAGCTGTTCTCCAAGGTCCGCGCGGCGTTCGGCGGCCGGGTGCGCCAGGCGGTAACCGGCGCCGCCCCGATCGCTCCCGAGATCCTCGAGTTCTTCTACGCCTGCGGCGTGCCGGTGCTCGAGGGCTACGGCATGACCGAGACGGCGACGGTGGCGACGTACTCGACGATCGAGGAGCACAAGTTCGGAACCGTGGGGCGGCTGCTACCGGGCGTGGAGGCGAAGATCGCCGATGACGGCGAGCTGCTGCTCAAGGGCGCCAACATCTTCCAGGGCTACTACAAGAACGCCGACGCGTCGTTCGGCGCCATCGAGGACGGATGGCTGCACACCGGAGATCTGGGCTCGATCGACGAGGACGGCTATCTCCGGATCACCGGGCGCAAGAAGGACATCATCATCACCGCCGGCGGCAAGAACCTCACGCCCGCGAACATCGAGAACGACCTCAAGCAGTCCCGCTGGATCTCGCAGGCGGTGATGCACGGCGATCGGCGGCCCTTCCCGGTGATCCTGATCACACTCGACCCGGAGGAGATCGTGCAGTTCGCCCGCGAGCACGGGCTTGCCGAGGACGTCGCCGCGCTCAGCCGCGATCCGAAGGTGCACGACCTGATCCAGGGCGTGGTCGACGCGGTGAACCGCAAGTACGCCCAGGTCGAGCAGGTGAAGCGGTTCGCCATACTCGACCATGACCTCTCCCAGGAAGGCGGAGAGCTGACCCCGACGCTCAAGGTCAAGCGCAACGTGGTCAACGAGAAGTACAGGGAAGTCTTCGATTCGCTTTACCGCTAGGCGCTACCTTTTGGCTGGGCGCCCTTCGTACGGTCGGACCGGCCGCACGGAGGGCGGTGGCGCGTGATGAGGACCGACCCCACCGACAACGGAGGACTGTTCATCGGTCGGCGACCCGGGACCCGGCCGATCCGCTACCGCGCGCTTCCCGAGTACGGCAGCCCCTGGCGCCAGGCGATCGATCGGAGCCTCGCGCTCATGCTGCTCCTGATGATGGTCGCCGTATGCCTGCTGTTCTGGGGTCCCCTGCCGGTCGCCTGGATGTGGGTGGGCTCGCAGGTCGACTACTTGTCGGGCAGCACGTTCCTGGGCATGGTCGTCGCCTTCTTCGGACTGCTGATGACCCTGCTGGTCGGGCTGATGGTCATGCGGCGGCTCGACCTGATGTGGATCCTCGTGCGTCGCGCCGGCGGCCACGATCAGCGCGAGGGGATGATCGGTCGTGTCTTCGCCGTGTCCGCCGCGATCGGCGCCGCGGTCTTCTTCGGGTGGCTGCTGCTGGTGGGCGGCCTGACCCCACAGCTCGCCCCCACCGTGTGAGCCGATCCGTGCCCGGAGCCGGCTGAGCTGGAATGGGGCTGCTCGACTACTACCGGCAGTTCGAGGGCATGGCCGACGCGGAGGTCAGCGCCGAGCTGCGCGCCCGGGCCCAGGAACGCCGCCGCCGCGCGCTGGCCCGGATCGACCCGCTCGACCTCTCGGCCACGACCTGGCACGAGTTCCCGCATCCCGATGTGGTCGCCGCGATCACCTATGCCGCCCGGCGCGGAATCAACCGCGCGCCGGATCCGGGGACCAGCGAGCTGCGGCGCGAGCTCGGTCACCGGCATGGCCTGGAGGCCGACCGCGTCGCGGTGGGAAACGGAGCGTCAGAGCTGCTCGTGACCGCGACCCGGGAGCTGATGGGCGCCGGGGACGAGCTGGTCACGCCCTGGCCTTCGTATCCGCTCTACCCACTCATGGCGCGGTGGGCCGGGGGTCGAGCGGTCCCGGTGCACGACGGCCACGATCCCGAGGCGTTGCTGTCGGCGGTCACCGAGCGCACCCGGGTCGTGGCCCTGTGCAACCCGAACGACCCCACCGGCGCCTACCTGGCCGTCGATCGCCTGCGCGATCTGCTGGAGCGGCTTCCGGACGGGGTCACGGTCCTCCTCGACGAGGCGCTGGGCGACTTCGTGGACGCCGAGCCGCCGGGCGCGTCGCTCGGCCTGCTCGACGATTTCCCCGGGCTGCTGACCTTCCGCAGCTTCTCGAAGGCTTACGGGCTGGCCGGCATGCGGTGCGGGTACGTGCTCGGAGGTCCCGGTTCCGAGACGCTCATCGATCGGCTCCACCCGGCGCTGGGCATATCGGACGTCGTCCAGGCGGGCGCCCTGGACGCGGTTCGCAAGTGCGGCCCGCTGGTCGCGCGACGTCGGGAGGTGGTGGCGGCCGAGCGTCGCCGGGCGATGGAGGCGCTCGCCGAGCTGCCCCTGGACGTCTTTCCAAGCCAGGCGAACTTCCTGTGGCTGAGTGCGCGCGGACTCAGCGGGCACGAGCTCAGCGCCCGACTGGGCCGGTCGCGCGTGATCGTCTATATCGGCGGCGAGATCGGCTCCCCGGACCACGTGCGGGTGGCGCTCCAGAGCCCCCCGGCGACCGACCGGCTGCTGGAGGCGCTGCGCCAGGCGCTAGCTGCCTGAACAGCGGAGCCTGCGCTGTTTGCGCAGGCGGAGCTACTCCTCGGCCGACTGACGGAGCAGCGCGCCGGTGGTCTGCTCGAGGATCTTCCGCCAAGCCCGAGTGCGCTCGCGCTCGGCGGCGAAGTGCTTGACGACCTTGCGGACGCGGGTCGCCGAGATCTCGATCCCGTGGCGCTCGCAGATCTCGCGGAAGTGGTGGTAGTCCTTGGCCAGCCTCAGCGTGACCGACTCGAAGCCGTGCCGGGCGATGTCCAGACGCGAGGCGAAGTTGAGGATGCTGGTCCTGAACATCAGCTCGTCGTCGGGCTCGGGCTCGATCAGCACGATGTCAACCCCGGGATAGCGCTGCTCCCACTGCCGGGCGACCTCGTGGAGGCGCTGGTAGGCGAGCAGCTTGAACGCCTGGTAGCCGATCTGGGGAAACCCCATGTCGGAGACGCGCCGGACGCGTGAGCCGGTCAGCGTGGGGACGCGCTTGGAGAAGTCGTTGACGAAGGGGACGAGCGGGTTGACCACCACCACGAACTTGGCCCCGGCCTCGACGGCGATGTCGATGTTGGTGGTGGAGACGATTCCTCCGTCCACTAGCTCTCGCCCCTTGATCTCCACCGGCTGGTAGACCATCGGGAGCGCCGTCGAGGCCGCCACGGCGGATGAGACCGGGACGTCGTCCCAGCCGCTCGCCCCGAAGACGATCCGCTCGCAGGTATCCAGGTCGGTGGCGGCCAGGTACAGCTCGGGGTCCAGCAGGCGGAAGTCGTCGGTGCGGTCGGGATCCGAGAGGACGCTGCGGACGTAGCGCTCGATGCCCGAGCCCGAGTACAGCCCCGATGGCAACACCTCCGCCAGCCCGATGACCACGTCCATGGCGGACATCTGGGAACCCAGCGAGCTGAGCAGCGTCCGGGCCAGGCCGACCATCCGGAAGGGAAGGCGTGAGACGCTGGTCACGAGCTCCCCGATGTTCGGGCGCAGCAGCTGGTCGAGGTCGACGTCGCGGAACGACGAGGGGACCTGGCGGTTGACGACCCGCATCATCTCCTCGGGCGTGATTCCGTTGGCCACCAGCGCGGCGACGAAGGAGCCGGCGCTGGTACCGACATAGATGTCGAACTCGTTGACCGTCCGGTTCACCGAGAGGAGATCGAGGGCGCGCAGGGCGCCGATCTCGTACACCCCGCCGGTGAACCCGCCGCCTCCGAGCACGAGGGCGGTCTTGGACCGTGCGCGGCCGCGGCGCACCGGCTTGACGGCGGCCCGGCCTCTGGGCTTGCCCTGAGCCTCCAGCTTGACGACCTTGCCCATGCCGAACTGCATTGTACGGCGCTGTTCAGTGGGCTGACGGCTCGCGCGACTCCGCCCGACGGCAGGTGTTCCAACCGCCGTGCGAAGTGCCCGCTCGCTGCTCGCCTGCTTGGCGGTGACCGCGGCGCTGTGGCCGGCCGCCCCGGCCGCCGCGCTGACACCGGATTCCGCCCTGGCGGCATCGCTGGCCCGGTCGATGCGGCCCGCCGGGGGGTCGTCGGGCGCGATCGTCGTCGACGAGACGAGTGGGCGGATCCTGTTCTCGCTGCGGGCCGACACCGCCCGGGTGCCGGCCTCCAACGAGAAGCTCTACACCACCTCGACCGCGCTCCTGCGCTTTGGGCCGCGCGGGACGCTGCTCACCCGCGTGCTCGGGGTCGGCAGGCTGGACGCCGGCGGGACGTTCACCGGGGCGCTCTACCTGCGCGGCGGCGGCGACCCCACGTTCGGGTCGGTGAGCTTCACCCGGCGCGCCTACGGGACCGGCGCCACGGCGGACGACCTGGCCCGGCGCCTGGCGGCCGCCGGGATCCGGCGCGTGCACGGATCGGTGATGGGAGACGAGTCCGCCTTCGACCGCCGGCGCGGCAGCTACAGCTTCGGGATCTCGCTGGACATCGGAGGTCCGCTCAGCGCCCTGTCGTTCAACCGCGGCCTGTCCACCGAGAGCGGCCGCGGCTATCAGCGCCGCCCGGCCACCTTCGCGGCCGCCCAGCTGACCGCCGCGCTGCGTGGACGCGGGATCGCGGTCACCGGCGCGCCGGGTGAGCGGATCACCCCGGCCGGCGCGCGAGAGCTGGCCAGAGAGCCTTCGCCGCCGATGTCGACGCTGGTGGCGCTGACCAACCGCCCCTCCGACAACTTCTTCGCCGAGACGCTCATCAAGGCCCTGGGGGCGAGCTTCCTGCACCGGGGCACCACCGCCGGCGGCGCTGCGGTCGTGCGGGCCCGGATGGGCGAGCTCGGCATCCACCCGCGCGCGGTGGACGGGTCGGGGCTGTCTCGGGCCAACCTCACCACTCCCAGGCAGGTGGTGCGACTGCTCGTCGCGATGGACCGCTCGCCCGCGGTGGCGGCGGCCTTCCGCAACTCGCTCGCGGTCGCCGGGAGGTCGGGCACGCTGGCGCCCCGCATGCGGGGCACCGCCGCCGCGGGCCGCTGCCGGGGGAAGACCGGAACGCTGAGCGGGGTCTCCGCCCTATCCGGCTATTGCGACACCATCGGCGGCCGGCGGCTGGCCTTCTCGGTCCTGATGAACGGTGTGAGCGTCTACGGCGCCCGGGCGCTCCAGAACGCGATGGCGGCGGCGATCGCGCGCTATTCGGTCAGTCGCGCCGGCTGAGCAGGGTCAGCAGCCCCTCCTCGTCGATCACCGGGGTGCCCAGCCGCTCGGCCTTCTCCAGCTTGGAGCCGGGACTGTCGCCCGCCACCACGTAGTCGGTCTTGCGGGACACCGACGACATCACCCGCCCGCCCGCCGCGAGGATTCGCTCGGTCGCGTCTTCGCGGGTGAGGCTCGGCAGGCTCCCGGTCAGGACGAAGCCCTTTCCTGCCAGCGGCCCCTCGGCGGGCCGGGTGCCCTCCTGCTCGAAGCGCAGACCCGCCGCGCGCAGTCGCGTGACCAGCTCCCGCATGCTGTCGGTTCCCAGCTCCCCGGCCACGATGCCGGCCAGGACGGGGCCGATCCCCGGCGTCTGCGCGATCTCCTCCGGCGAGGCGGCGAGCAGGTCATCGATCGACCCGAAGGCGGCGGCGAGGTTCCGGGCGTTCACCTCCCCCACGCCCTCGATCCCCAGGGCGTAGAGGACGCGCGAGAACGGACGCCGCTTGGACGCCTCGATCGCCTCCACCAGGTTGCGGGCGGAGAGCTCGGCGAAGCCTTCCAACCCGGTGAGCCGGTCGACGGTGAGCTCGTAGATGTCCGCGGCGTTGCGGATCAGTCCCTCACGCATCAGCTGGGATACCCGTTCCTCGCCCAGCCCCTCGATGTCCATCGCCCCCTTGGCCACGAAGTGCTTGAGCGCCTGCCACTGCTGCCCGGGGCAGCCGGCGCGGTTGGGGCAGATCGTCCAGACGCTGGCGTCGGGCTTGACCGTCTCGTGACCGCAGGCCGGGCAGCGGTCCGGGGGATGGGGACGGGGCGAGCGCCGACGGCGCTTGACCGCGTCGGGGGCGGGCGAGATCACCTGGGGGATCACGTCGCCGGCCCGCAGCACGATGACGTCGTCGCCGTCGCGGACGTCCTTGCGGGCCAGGTCCTCCTCGTTGTGCAGAGTCGCCAGCTTCACCGTCACCCCGCCCACCACCACCGGCTCGAGCGCGGCGAAGGGGACCATGTGGCCGGTGCGCCCGACGTTCCAGGCCACGCGCATGAGCCTGGTCACCGCGGTCTGGGAGGGAAACTTCCACGCCACCGCGCCGCGCGGCTCGCGGCCCACGACCCCCAGCCGGCGCTGCAGCTCGTGGTCGTTGACCTTGACCACCACGCCGTCGATCTCGTAGTCGAGCGCGTCACGCCGTTCCTGCCAGAAGCGGCACTGCGCGATCACCGCGTCGACGTCGCCTAGCAGCGTGACGTCGGGGTTCACGCGAAAGCCGTGCTCGCGCAGCCAGGTGAGGGCCTCCCAGTGGGTCTCGAACCTGATGCCCTCGGTGGCTCCGACGCCATAGCACCACATCGACAGCGGTCGCGAGGCGGCAATCCGCGGATCGAGCTGGCGGATCGCCCCGGCGGCGGCGTTGCGCGGGTTCATGAACGTGCGCTCGCCCGCTGCCGCCCGGCGTTCGTTGAGCGCGGTGAAGCCGTCCAGCGGCATGTACACCTCCCCTCGCACCTCCACCAGCTCGGGGCCGCCGTCCAGGGTCACCGGCACCGCCGGGATGGTGCGCAGGTTCTGGGTGACGTCTTCGCCGATTCTCCCGTCTCCCCGCGTGGCGCCCCGCTCGAGCCGCCCGTCGCGATAGACCAGCGACACTGCCAGGCCGTCGATCTTGGGCTCGGCCACGTACTCGAAATCTGCCTCGTCGATTCCCTCCCGCGCCAGCCGGTTGCGCATCCGCTCCACCCAGGCGCGCAGCTCCTCCTCGCTGCGGGCGTTGCCGAGGGAGAGCATGGGCTGCAGGTGCTCGACGTGCTCGAACTTCTCCAGCGGGCGCCCTCCCACCCGCTGGGTCGGCGAGTCAGGGCTGACCAGCTCCGGGTGGCGCGACTCCAGGGCTCGCAGCTCGTCGAGCAGCGCGTCGTAATCGTCGTCGCCGATCTCCGGCTCGTCGAGGACGTAGTAGCGATGGTCGTGGTGCTGGATCTGGCGGCGCAGCTCGTCCGCGCGCGCCGCCGGGCTCGTCGTGCTCACTCCCCGATCTCGTGCGCCGCCGGCCGCAGGAGGCGGTCCAGGTCGTAGTCGCGAAGCGCGTCCAGGCCGGCGTGGTCGGTCAGGTCGAAGTGGAGCGGGGTTACCGCGATGCGGCCTTCCTCGACGGCGGCCAGGTCGGTCCCCGCCTCGTGGTGATAGCCGATGTCGCCGTAGATCCGATAGCGACGGCGGCCCTTGTGCTCCTCCTCGAGCGCCAGTTCGTCGCGATAGATGCGCTTGCCCAGGCGCGCCACCTCGACGCCGGTCGGATCGCCCGCCGGCACGTTGACGTTGAGCAGCGTCCGCTCGGGCAGCGGTACCTCCTCGAGCTGCTCGACGATCCGCGCGACGAAGCGGGCTCCGAGCTCGAAGTCGAACTCGTCGCCCATGCGGAAGTCCAGCTCGCGGGCGCGGGACTGCTGTGAGACGGCCAGCCCGGGGAGCCCGAGGACGATCGCCTCCAGAGCGGCCGCCACCGTGCCCGAGTAGGTGATGTCGTCCCCGAGGTTGGAGCCGTGGTTGATGCCGGAGACCACCACCTCGGCCTCGAAGCCGTCGATCAGCCCGAGCCGCGCGAAGCGCACGCAGTCCACGGGCGTCCCGTCGGTGGCGTAGCCGCTGGTGCCGTCGCCGAAGTCGACCTCCTCGACCCACAGCGGCCGGCGGGTGGTGATCGCGCGTGCGGCGGCCGAGCGGTTGGAGTCGGGCGCGATCACCGCCAGCTCGACCCCCGGAACCTCCAGCAACGTCCGGCGCACCGCCTGCAGGCCCTCGGCGTGGATCCCGTCGTCGTTGGTCAGCAGGACCTTCATCGGTCCTCTGATGGTAGTCGCGGGTCCGACCCTCCCCCCGACGCCCGGCCCTCATAGGAGACGCCCGCCAGGTACAGGCCGTGGGGCGGCGCCGTGGCCCCCGCCTGGCTGCGGGGCCGCCCCTCGAGCAGGGCGGCGAAATCCTCCACCGACCGGCGCCCGGCGGCCACCTCCAGCATGGTCGCCACCAGGATGCGGTTCATGTGGCGCATGAAGGCGTCGGCCTCGATCCAGAACTCGAGCAGGTCACCGCCGTCTCGCCATTCCGCCCGCAGGACCCGCCGCTCGAACCGGACGTGGTCGGTCTGCGCGGGGGTGAACGCGGTGAAGTCGTGCACGCCGGGCAAGACGCCGGCGCAGGCCGCCAGCGCGTCGCGGTCGATGCGATGCGGCCACCACAGCGCCCGGCCCTGCTCGAACGGGCTCGGGGCTCGGCGGGCCAGGACGCGATAGCAGTAGGTGCGGCTGCGGGCGTCCCGGCGGGCGTCGAACCCGCCGGGAGCGCAAGCGCACTCGAGTACCGCGATCTCGTCCCCGAGCAAGGCGTTGATCGACCCCAGAGCCGGCCTGGCCCCGGAATAGGAGGCCACCTGGCCCCAGGCGTGGACGCCCCGATCGGTACGCCCGCCGACCGCCAGCGACACCTCGCGCCGCAAGACGACCGCCAGCGCGGACTCGAGCTCCTCCTGCACCGTCCGAAGGCCCGGCTGCTTCGCCCACCCGGCAAACGGCCCACCGTCGTACTCGATGAGCAGCCGCACGACGCCGGTGCCCGGCGCCTCGCCGCCGGGACCGCCCACCTACACCAGCTCGAGGTACACCATCTCGCTGGCGTCCGAGCGCCGGGGGCCGAGCTTGAGGATCCGCGTGTACCCGCCCTGCCGGTCGGCGTAGCGGGGCGCCACCTCCTCGAACAGCTTGTAGACCGCGAACTTGTCCTGGCCCAGGGCGGACAGCGCCCGACGGCGGGCGTGAAGGTCACCGCGCTTCCCGAGCGTGATCAGCTTCTCGACCTCCGGCTTGACCGCCTTGGCCTTCGCCTCGGTGGTCCTGATCCTTTCGTGGTCGATCAGCTCCTTGCAGAGGTTGCGCAGGAGCAGCCTGCGGTGCGAGGCCGAGCGGCTGAGCTGGTGGCGCTTGCGGCGATGGCGCATGACCCAGACGACGGCGACCGCGGATCAGCTCTCCCGAAGGCTGAGCCCGCGGGCGTGGAGCGTCTCCTGCACCTCGTCGATCGACTTCTTGCCGAAGTTGGGAATCGCCCCCAGTTCACCCTCGCTCTTGGAGATCAGGTCGCCGACCGTCTGGATCCCCGCGCGCTTGAGGCAGTTGTACGACCGTACGCCCAGCTCGAGCTCCTCGATCAGGATGTCGTCCATTCCGCTCGTCGCCCGGACGCCGGGGCCGGCGCCGGCCGGCTCCAGGACGCCTGGGGTCCCGCCACCCGGGCGCGGCAGCTCGTCGATGTCGGCGTCGGTGAAGATGGCCAGGTGGCCGATGAGGATCTCGGCCGCCTCGCGCAGCGCCGCCTGGGGCTCGACCGAGCCGTCGGTCTCGATGTCCATCGTGAGCTTGTCGAAGTCGGTGCGCTGGCCCACGCGCGCCTGCTCGACGGCGTAGGCGACGCGCCGTACCGGCGAGAAGATGGAGTCGATGGGGATGACTCCGATCGGCTGGTCGGGAGACTTGTTGTCCTCCGCCGGCCGGTAGCCACGCCCGCGGCCGATCGTCAGGTACATCTCGAGCCTGGTCTTGCGCTCCAGCGTGGCGATGTGTGCGCCGGGATTGAGGATCTCGACACCGGCGGGGAAGTCGATGTCCTTGGCCGTGACGTCGCCGGGGCCGGTGGCCACCAGTGGGGCTTCGATCTCGGTCGCGTCGGAGTGCATGCGGCAGACGATGCCCTTCAGGTTGAGCACGATGTCGGTGACGTCCTCGGTGACTCCCTTGATCGTCGAGAACTCGTGCGCCACCCCCTCGATGCGCGCGCTGGTCACAGCCGCGCCCGCCAGCGACGACAGCAGCACCCGCCGAAGCGAGTTGCCGAATGTGTAGCCGAAGCCCCGCTCGAGTGGCTCGACGGTGAACGAGCCACGGTTATCCTCGACGGTCTCGGCGGTGATCCGGGGGACTTGGAAGTCAAGCATCAGGGTCCTATCGTCGTGTTCGGGGCGCCGCTCCTGGCGGGGAGAGGCGTGTGCGCCACCTCGGCGCGGGGTCAGACCTACTTCGAGTAGAGCTCGACGATTAGCTGTTCCTGCACCGGAGCGGCGATCTCCTTGCGCTCCGGCCGGCGCAGCACCTTGGCTGTGAGCGCGTCGTGGTCGGCCTGCAGCCATGCCGGAACCTGACCGGTGAGCTCGGTCGCATCGCGGATGGTCTGGTCGGCGCCGGTCCCGGCCTTGACCGCGATCACGTCGCCCGGCCGCACCTGGTAGGAGGGAATGTCGACGCGCCTTCCGTTGACCGACCAGTGGCCGTGACGCACGAGTTGGCGCGCCTGGCGGCGAGACGCCGCAAAGCCGAGCCGGACGAGGACGTTGTCGAGCCGGCACTCCAACATCGTGAGCAGGTTCTGGCCGGTGATCCCGGCCTGGCGGCTGGCCTTGGCGTAGTAGTTGCGGAACTGCTTCTCCTGGACTCCGTAGTAGCGACGCGCCTTCTGCTTCTCGCGCAGCTGGACGCGGTACTCGCTCTGGCGCTGGCGCCCGCGCCCGTGCTCGCCCGGGGGATACGAGCGCCGCTCCACACCGCACTTGTCGGTGAGGCAACGCTCGCCCTTGAGGAACAGCTTCTGCCCCTCGCGGCGGCACTGCTTGCACTGGGGGCCGGTGTCGCGCGCCATGAGTCAGACCCTTCGCCGCTTGCGGGGGCGACATCCGTTGTGGGCCTGCGGCGTCACATCGCGAACCGAGGCCACCTCCAGGCCCGCGGCCTGCAGCGACCTGATGGCGGTCTCGCGTCCGGACCCCGGGCCCTTGACGAAGACGTCCACCTTCTGGAGACCGTGCTCCATGCCCTTGCGGGCGGCGGCGTCGGCGGTGACCTGCGCGGCGAACGGCGTCGACTTGCGCGAGCCCTTGAAGCCGGCTCCGCCGGCCGATTCCCAGGCAATCACACCCCCGTCGCGATCGGTCAGCGACACGATGGTGTTGTTGAACGAGGTCTTGATGTGGGCCTGCCCGATGGCGATGTTCTTGCGGGGCTTACGCCGTCCGCGGGCGGGACGCTTGGGGGCTGGCATTAGGACCTCCGCGGGTCATCCCGACCCGCGTCCTGACGACGACTCTCGGCCTCCAGCCTCGCGTGAGCGTTCGCTGCGCTCACTTGTCTCCGCGGGTCATCCCGACCCGCGTCCTGACGACGACTCTCGGCCTCCGGCCTCGCGTGAGCGTTCGCTGCGCTCACTTCTTGGTCGCCTTCTTCCTGCCGGCGACCTGCATACGACGGGGTCCCTTGCGGGTACGGGCGTTGGTCTTCGTCCGCTGACCGTTGACCGGCATCCCCCGCCGGTGGCGGAGGCCCCGATAACAGCCGATCTCCATCAGCCGCTTGACGTTCTGCGAGCGCTCGCGCCGCAGGTCGCCCTCCACCATGACCGAACGCTCGATGGCATCGCGCAGCTTGACCACCTCGTCGTCGGTGAGGTCGCGCACGTAGGTATCCGGCGAGACGCCGACATCCGCGAGCAGTTGGTTGGAGGTCGAGCGGCCCACCCCGTAGACGTACGTGAGGCCAACCTCGACTCGCTTGTTGAGCGGGATGTTCACCCCGGCGATGCGAGCCACCGCTCAGCCCTGCCTCTGCTTGTGGCGGGGATTCGAGCAGATGACCAAGACCGCGCCGTGGCGGCGGATGATCTTGCACTTCTCGCACATGGGCTTGACCGACGGCCGTACCTTCATGTTCCCCTTCCGATGGCTTCCAGCGCCGCGGCTCTGGCTGCCGTTCCGGCCGCCGCTACCGCGTCGCGGACACTGCGGGCAGCCCGAAGCACACCGGCTTCGAGCGCAACTAGTGATGCTAGCAAAATGGGGCTAGGCGGCCGCGCGCCTGGAGTCGAGGTGCCAGGGGGTCAGGATCCGCGGTCCGGCGGCCTCGACGGCGATGGTGAACTCGAAGTGGGCGGCCAGCGAGCCGTCCTGGGAGAAGATCGCCCAGTGGTCCTCTCCCATGCGCACGGCATGGCGTCCGGCGGTCACCATGGGCTCGACCGCGAGCACCATCCCGGGCTCCAGCTCCGGGCCGCGGCCGGGCTCGCCGAAGTTGGGGATCTGGGGGTCCTCGTGCATGTCGCGGCCGATCCCATGCCCGACCAGCGAGCGGACCACCGAGAATCCCGCGCCCTCGACGATCGCCTGCACCGCGTGGGAGACATCCCCCAGTCGATTGCCGGCCCGGCAGTGCTCGGTCGCGGCTTGGAGTGCCTCCTCGGTCGTCCGCAGCAGCCGGCGGGCGATCGGCGAGATGGGTCCCACCGGGAAGGTCCTGGCCGCGTCGGCCACCCATCCGTCTAGCACGACCCCGACGTCGATCGACAGGATGTCCCCGCGCGCCAGCCCGTAAGCCCCCGGGATGCCATGGACCACCATCGAGTTGGGCGAGGTGCAGATCGACCCGGGGAACCCCCGATACCCCTTGAAGGCGGGCTCGGCGCCCTGCGAGCGGATGAAGCGCTCCGCCGCCTGGTCGAGCTCGCCGGTGGTGACCCCCGGTCGCAGCTTGCCCTTGAGCAGGTTGAGGGTCCGCACCAGGATGGCGCCGGCGGCGGCGATCTTGTCGATCTCCTCCGGAGATTTGCGAACGATCACAGCTCGTCCTCGAGCCGCAGAGTGGCGAGCGTCGCCCGGATGTGGTCGTAGACCTCCGTGGGGCTGCGCGAGCCGTCGAAGCGCCGCAGCAGCCCACGCTCCTCGTAGTAGTCGATGAGCGGACTCGTCTGCTCGTGGTAGACCTCGAGCCGGTGCTTGACCTTGTCCGGGTGGTCGTCTGAACGCTGTTCCAGCTGCGAGCCGTCCTGGTCACACACCTCGTCCTGCTCGGGAGGGTCGTAGTGGATGTTGTAGACGTGGCCGGCCTCCACGCACTGCCGCCGGCCGGAGATCCGCTTGATCACCTCGTCGTCGGACGCGTCGATCAGCAGCGCCGCCGTGACCTCGCGCCCCAGTCCCTCGAGCTGCTCCTCGATGGACTCGGCCTGGGGGATCGTGCGTGGAAAGCCGTCGAGGATGAATCCGTCCTGGGCGTCGTCCGCCTGGATACGCTCGGAGATCACGGCGGTGATCACCTCGTCGGGGACCAGGTCGCCCTCTTCCATGTAGCTGCGAGCCTTTTCCCCGAGCTCGGTCTCCTGGTTCACCGCCTCGCGCAGCATGTCTCCCGTCGCGATATAGGGAAGGCGGAGGTCCTCGCTGAGACGCTTGCCCTGGGTTCCCTTCCCCGCTCCCGGCGGTCCCAACACGATGAGATTGAGTTCCGACACGGCGAATCCGAGCCTATAGAAACGTCTGTCGGGGCGGGTTGACGGCTCGCACGCCGCGTGGCGTGGGTGTGCCCCTCCGCCTCCGGGGTTTGGAGAACGCATTTCGGTAACTGAGCGCGAGCTGGCGAGCGGCTGCTGGTGCGGCGGCAGTCACCACCGGCGGGCATCCTGCCCGCCGTTATTTGAGGAAGCCTTCGTAGTTGCGCATCATGAGCTGGGCCTCGAGCTGCTTCATCGTGTCCAGCGCGACGCCGATCACGATCAGCAGCGATGTCCCGCCGAAGAAGAAGTTCGCGCTGGTCTGGTTGATGAGCACTGTCGGCAGCGCCGCCACGGCGGCCAGGTACAGCGCGCCGGGAAAGGTCAGGCGGGCGAGGATGCGGTCGAGGAATTCGGCCGTGGGTCGGCCGGGCCTCACGCCGGGGATGAAGCCCCCGTACTTCTTGAGGTTGTCGGCCTGGTCGACCGGGTTGAACGTGACCGCCGTGTAGAAGTAGGTGAACACGATGATGAACAGCGACTCGCCGACCACGTAGGCCCAGTCGTTGGGCGAGAAGAAGGTGGACAGGTCCCGTGCCCACGGCTGGTTGATCAGCTGCCCGACCGTCGGCGGGAAGGCCATGATGCTGGCGGCGAAGATGACCGGGATGACACCGGCCATGTTCACCCGCAGCGGGAGATAGGTCTGCCCGCCCGAGGACATGCGCCGCCCGATCACCCGCTTGGCGTACTGGACGGGGATCCGGCGCTGGCCCTCCTGGACGAACACGATCGCGGCGATGACCGCCAGGGCGACGAAGGGCATCATGACCTTGAACACCGGGTCCGGGTTGGTCCACCAGGCCTGGATGCCGTGCGGGATGCGCGACGCGATCGAGGCGAAGATCATCAGCGAGATGCCGTTGCCGATTCCCCGCTGGGTGATGAGCTCCCCCAGCCACATCAACAGCACCGTGCCGGCGGTGAGCGAGATCACGATCATGAACACCCGCGGACCGGTGAAGTGGGGAATCACGCCGCTGCCCGGTGTCTGGCTGCCGAAGGAGCGGAACAGGAACACGTAGCCGACGGACTGGGCGAACGCCAGCCCCACCGTCAGGTAACGCGTGTACTGGGTGATCCGCGCCTGGCCGACCTCGCCCTCCTTCTGGAGCTTCTCCAGCGAGGGGACGACCACCGTCATCAGCTGCAGGATGATCGAGGCCGTGATGTAGGGCATGATCCCGAGCGCGAACAGCGCCACCCGCTGCAGCCCGCCACCCGAGAACAGGTTGAGGAAGCCGAGGATGTTGGAGCCGCCGAAGTGGCTCTGGATGCTCTCGACCGCCTTGGTGTCGACGCCCGGAACCGGGATGTGGGACCCGAGCCGGTAGAGCGCGAGCATCGCGCAGGTGAACGCCAGCTTGCGCCTGATCTCCGGGGCGGTGAAGGCCTTGGCGATGGTCGCGAGCATGCCGCCGCCTACGAATCGAGCACCTGACAGGTGCCGCCGGCGGCTTCGATGCGCTCCCGCGCCCCGGCACTGAAGCCATGCGCGTGGACGGTGAGGGCCTTGGTCAGCTCGCCGCGCCCGAGAACCTTGATCGGGACACCCTTGCGCTTGGCCAGCCCTCGCCCCCGCAGACCGTCCGGGGTCACCTCGGCCCCCGCGTCGAAGCGCTTCTCCAGGTCGGTGAGGTTGACCGGCTGGGTCCGCGTGCGGAACGGCTCGAACGGCATCGACTTCTTCATGTGCGGCCCGCGCAGCTTTCGCATCCTCATGTGGATCGGGTTCTGGCCGCCCTCACGCCCGATCCGCTTCTTGGCGCCCGAACGAGCGCCCGCGCCCTTCTGGCCCCGGCCGGCGGTCTTGCCCTTGCCCGACCCGTCCCCCCGGCCGACCCGCTTGCGCGGCCGCCGGCTGCCGGGCGACGGCTTCAACGAATGAAGCCCGACCCGCTCGCCCTCGGGTTTGGCCGGACTCACGAGCTCTCGACCTCGACCAGGTGGCGGACCGCGTGGACCATGCCGCGCAGCTGCGGGGTGTCCCGATGCTCGACGGAATGGCCGATTCGGCGCAGACCGAGCGAGCGCAGGGTGGCGATCTGACGCGGATTGGCGCCGTTGCGCGAGCGGCGCTGGGTGATCCGCACGGCGCTCACGCCCGCTCCGGCGGCTCGGCCGCCGCCTCGTCGCCGCCTGCGGGCTTGCCCTGCGCCCCGTTTCCGTCGCCTCCCAGCCCGAGCACCTGGTCGATGCTCAACCCACGCAGGCGCGCCACCTCCTCGGGCGTGCGCAGCGACTGCAGCCCGGTGATCGTCGCCTTGACCAGGTTGATCGGGTTCTGCGAGCCGAGGCTCTTGGAGAGGATGTCGTTGATGCCGGCGAGCTCGAGGACGGCGCGGACACCGCCGCCGGCGATCACGCCGGTGCCCGGCGACGCGGGCTTGAGCAGGACGCGGCCCGCCCCGTACACGCCGGTGGTGGCGTGGGTGATGGTCGATCCGTGCTTGGGCACGCGGAACAGGTCCTTCTTGGCCCGCTCGACCCCCTTCTGGATCGCCACCGGCACCTCGTTCGCCTTGCCGTAGCCGACCCCCACGATGTTGCGCTCATCGCCCACCACCACCAGCGCGGTGAACGAGAAGCGGCGGCCGCCCTTCACTACCTTGGCGACGCGGTTGATCTCCACGACGCGCTCCTGGAGGTCGAGGCCGGCGGGGCTGATCGATCGGTCTTCGGGCATGAGCAGGTGAGGGTAGCGACTGACCCCGGTCTAGAAGCGCAACCCGCGCTCGCGGGCGCCCTCGGCCAGGGCGCGTACCCGACCGTGGTAGCGGTAGCCGCCACGATCGAAGACGGCCGCCTCGACCCCCGCCTCCTGGGCCCGGGCGGCAAGCAGCTCCCCCGCCCGCCGCGCCTGATCCATGCGCGGCAGCTCCCGCAGCTCGGGCTCGGTCCAGCTGACGGCGGCCAGCGTGTGGCCGCGGTCGTCGTCGATGACCTGGGCGCTGATCCCGCGGTTGGAGCGGAAGACCGACACCCGCGGACGCTCGCCTGAGCCGCGAACCTTGGCCCGGACGCGACGCCGTCGCCTCAGCCGCTGTTGCGGACGAGTGGCGGTGGTCACGCTTCGGACCTCATGCGCGCTTGCCGACCTTGCGGCGGACGTACTCGCCCTCGTAGCGGATTCCCTTCCCCTTGTAGGGCTCCGGCGGGCGCTGCTTGCGGATGTTGGCCGCGACCTCGCCCACTAGCTGCTTGGAGATCCCCCGCACGACGATGCGGGTGGGCGACACGACCTCGAACTCGATCCCGTCGGGAGCCTTCACCGACACGGGGTGGGAGTAGCCGAGGGAGAGCTCGAGGTCGGAGCCCTTCCGCTGCGCGCGGTAGCCGACGCCCTGGATCTCGAGCACCTTCTGGTAGCCCTGGGTGACGCCCTGCACCATGTTGGCCACCAGCGATCGGGTCAAGCCGTGCAGCGCGCGGTGCTCTCCCCGGTCGGTGGGGCGCTTGACCAGCAGCTGGTCGTCCGCCTGCTCCACCGTGATCGCGCGGGGGATCCGCTCGCTCAGCTCCCCCTTGGGGCCGTTGACCCGGACCTGCTCGGCATCGATGGCGACGGTGACCCCCGCGGGGACCGGAATGGGCTGCTTGCCTATCCGCGACATCGGCCTACCAGATCTCGGCGACGACCTCGCCTCCGACGCCGGCTCGCCGAGCGTCGTGGCCGGTCATCACTCCCTGGGAGGTGGAGATGATGGTCGTCCCCATCCCGCCCTGGACCTTGGGGATGTGACGGCGATCGACGTACACGCGCCGCCCGGGGCGAGACACGCGCCGCAGACCCGAGATGACCGAGCGGCGCTCGGGCGTGTAGCGAAGTTCGATCCGCAGCCGCTCGAACTTCAGAGCGGGCTCGGGGCTCTCCAGCTCGAATCCGTCGATGTAGCCCTGTTCGCTGAGGATCCGAGCCAGCTCCCGCGCCATGCGCGACGACGGAACCCTGACCGTCTCGTGCGAGGCGTTGATGGCGTTGCGGACCCGGGTGAGGAAGTCCGCCGTGGTATCGGTCATGGACATGGGGGGCTCGCAGGCTCGTTGGCCGACGGGTGGTTTGCGGTGGGCTCCGGCATCACCACGAGCTCTTGGTGACCCCGGGGATGAGACCCTCGTGGGCGAGCTCGCGCAAGCAGATCCGGCACACGCCGAACTTGCGATAGACCGCCCGGGCGCGCCCGCAGCGGCGGCAGCGCGTGTAGCCGCGGGTCTTGAACTTGGCGTCGCGCCGCTGGCGCACGATCTGGGAAGTCTTGGCCATTGGCTCCTCTACTCGTCGCTTGCCTGCTCGGCGGGGGTGCCGTCGGCCGGCTCGGGCTCCTCGGGCTCCGGCTCGGGTCTGGCGGCATACGCCTCGGGGTTCTCCTCCTTGAGCTGCTCGAACGCCGCCTGCTCGGCCTCCGCCTTGGCCCGGGCCTCGTCGCGGCGGCGCTCCTCGTCTGCCGTCGCCTCGGCCTCGGTGTCGATCCCCGTCGCGGGGCGCCCCTCGCGGGCGAACGGCATGCCCAGCTCCTCCAGGAGGGCGAAACCCTCCTCGTCGGATCCCGCGCTGGTGGTGATCGTCACATCGAGCCCCCGGATCTGATCGATCGAGTCGTAGTCGATCTCGGGGAAGATGATCTGCTCCCGGATCCCCAGCGAGTAGTTGCCACGGCCGTCGAACGACCGTGGATTGAGCCCCCGGAAGTCCCGGATGCGGGGAATCGCGATCGACATCAGGCGGTCGAGGAACTCGTAGGAGCGCTCGCGCCGCAGCGTCGCGGACACGCCCACCGGCATCCCCTCGCGCAGCTTGAACGCGGCGATCGACTTGCGAGCGCGGCGGACGCTCGCCTTCTGCCCGGCGATCGTGGCCAGCTGGGTGGAGGCGGCCTCCAGCATGCTGGCGTCCTGCTTGGCCTCCCCGACGCCCATGTTGAGCGTCACCTTGGTGACCCGGGGCGCCTGCATGGGCGACGAGTACCCGAACCGCCGGATGAGCGCCGGGCGCACCTCCTGCTCATAGCGTTCCTTCAGACGTGCCATCGCTAGTCCAGCTTGGTGCCCGAGCGCCTGGCAACGCGACGGCGCACCCCGTCCACGCGCTCCACGCCGACCCGGGTGGGCCGGTCGTCCTTGGGATCGATCAGCATCACGTTGGAGACGTGGATCGGGCCCTCCTTCTCGATGACCCCGCCCACCTGCTCGCTGCGCTGGGCCCCGGGGACCTGGCGGGGGCGCTCGTGACGCTTGACCAAGTTGAGCCCCTCGACGTAGACGCGCTGCTTGCGGGGGTCCACGCGCAGGACACGGCCGGCCTTGCCGCGGTCCTTGCCGCCGATGACCCTCACCGTGTCGTCGCGACGGATCCTGGGAGAAGAGGCCATGTCTACAGCACCTCCGGGGCGAGCGAGACGATCTTCATGAAGTTGCGCTCGCGCAGCTCGCGGGCGACCGGGCCGAAGATACGAGTTCCGCGCGGGTTGTTCTGGGCGTCGATCAGCACAGCTGCATTCTCGTCGAAGGCGATGTAGGTGCCGTCGTCGCGACCGAACGCCTTGCGCGTGCGTACCACCACCGCGTTGACCACTTCCCCCTTCTTGACCGAGCCCTGGGGAGTGGCCTGCTTGACGGTGCCCACGATCACGTCGCCCACGCCGGCGTAGCGCCGCCGCGAGCCGCCGCGGACGCGGATGCACAGGATCTCGCGCGCGCCCGTGTTGTCGGCCACGCGCAGGCGCGTCTCATCCTGGATCACCGGGCACGCTCCACTACCTCGACGAGGCGCCAGCGCTTGGTCCGCGACAGGGGACGGCTCTCGATCACCCGCACGGTGTCGCCCGCCCGCGCCTCATTGCGCTCGTCGTGCGCGTGCAGGTTCGAAGACGAGCGGACGGTCTTCTCGTACAGCCGGTGGCGGCGGGTGAGGTCCACCCGCACGGTTATCGACTTGTCCGCCCGGTCGGACACGACCACTCCCTGACGCACCTTGGCGCGGCCCGTCGAGCGCCGGGCGGGAGTCGGCGATTCGCTCGGGCCCCGGGCGGCCCGGCGTTCGGCGGTCCTGGCCCGCGCCGTCGCCCGGTAGGCGCGGCGGCGCTGGGCGCGCGCCGCCCGCGCGGCGTCGCGCTCGGCCTGGCGCTCGTCAGGTCCGCGGGACGGCCGGGGCTCGCCGCGGTGGGTCGAGCGCCTGCGCCGTCGGGCCTCCTTGGGATGCAACGGCGCCTCAGGCTGCTCGGGCCTGGCCGCGTCAGACTCCTCGGCGCCCGGCGCGTCCGGCTCCTCGGCGGCGGGCTCGGGCTCGGGCTCGGCGGCGGGCTTGGGCTCGGCGGCGGGCTCGGGCTCGGGCTCGGCCTGGGCCTCGGCGGGCGGCGTCGCCGGCTGCTCCTGGGCCGGGGTCTCCGCCTCCTGATCCACCTGCTGCTCCTCGCGTTCCTCGTCCATCGGCTATCGCCTCAGCTCCCGCTCGACGTCGATTCCCCGCTGGCGGGCGATGGTCAGCGCCCGTGCCAGGTCGCGCCGGGCGATGCCCAGGCCAGCGGTGTTCTCCAGCTCGCCGGTGGCGTGGCGGAAGCGCAGCCCGAACAGCTCCTGGCGCGCGGTCCGGACCTGCTCGATCAGGACGTCGTCGCTCATCTCGTGGACTTCCCGGGCCTTGGGCATCTCAGGCAGCCTCGCGGAGCACGATCTTGGTCTTGACCGGCAGCTTGTGCCCGGCCAGTCGCAGTGCCTCGCGGGCCAGCGGCTCGGGAACGCCGGCCAGCTCGAACATGACGCGCCCCGGCTTGACCACCGCCACCCAGCCTTCGGGGTTGCCCTTGCCCGAGCCCATGCGGGTCTCGGCCGGCTTCTGGGTGACCGGCTTGTCGGGATAGATGTTGATCCACACCTTCCCGCCTCGCTTGATCTTGCGGGTCATCGCGATCCGGGCCGCCTCGATCTGTCGGTTGCTCACCCACCCCCGCTCCAGGGACTTGAGCCCGTAGTCGCCGAACTGAACACGCACGCCACCGCGGGCGACGCCGCCCATCCGGCCGCGGTGCTGCTTTCGGTGCTTGACCCTCTTGGGCTGGAGCATCAGCTCGGGCGCTCCCCCTGGGTGGGCGGTGGCGCCTGGCGACGGGGCGGTGCGCCACCGCGACCACCCTCCCGACGTCCGCCGCGACCGCCGTCTGCGCGGCCGCGACCGCCATCTCCACGGCCGCGACCGCCGCCGCGGTCACCCGGCGGCGGCGCGTTGATGTCGGTCAGGTCGGACCCGACGCCCTCGGGCATGATCTCGCCCTTGTTGATCCAGCACTTGACGCCGATACGCCCAAATGTGGTCCGCGCCTCGTAGAAGCCGTAATCGATGTCGGCGCGCAGGGTGTGCAGCGGCACCCGCCCGTCCGAGTAGCCCTCGGTGCGGGCCATCTCGGCGCCGCCGAGACGACCCGAGACCTGGACCCTCACTCCCTTGGCGCCCGAGCGCATCGCCGAGGTCAGGGCGCGCTTCATCGCCCGGCGGAAGGCGACCCGGTTCTGGAGCTGCTCGCCGATCGACTGGGCCACCAGGGCCGCGTCGAGCTCGGGCCGCTTGATCTCGAGGATGTTCACCTTGATCTGCTTGCGCGTCATCCGGTGAAGGTCGCGCCGCAGCGCGTCGACCTCGCTGCCGGACTTGCCGATCACGATGCCGGGACGAGCGGTGTGGATGTTGACCTCCACCTCATTGGCGTCCTTGCGGATCGTGATGTCCGACAGCCCGGCGTGAGCCAGCTTCCCGGTGATGTGACGGCGGATGCGAGTGTCCTCGTCGAGGTAGTCGGCGAAGTTGCGCTCGTTGAACCAGTTGGACTTCCAGTCGTGGATGTAGCCCACGCGCAGTGACTCGGGATGGACCTTCTGACCCATGGTGGCTAGCTGCTCTCCTTCGGCGTCAGCGTGATGGTGAGATGCGTCGTGCGCTTGCGGATGCGGGTGGCGCGCCCCATGGCACGCGGACGGTAGCGCTTGAGGGTCGGGCCCTCGTCGGCGTACGCCTCGCGGATGCGGAGGTCCTCGCCGACCAGCTCGTGGTTGTGCTCGGCATTGGCAACGGCGGCGTCCAGCAGCTTGCTCCAGTCGCGCGCCACGGCACGCGGGGTGAAGGCCAGGATCGCACGGGCCTCGTCGACGGACTTGCCGCGCAGGTGCTCGCACACGAGACGCGCCTTGCGCGACGAGGAGCGCACGTACTTGGCCTGGGCGCGCACGACCGGCGGCCTCGTGCCACCCTCGTCCGGGGCGCGGCGCGCGGCCTGCCGCTGGGCGGGCGCCTCTGATTGCGGCTTGCCGGCGGACGCCTCGGCCTCCGCTTTGCCGGCGCGCCGGGGCGCGTCCGTCCCGGCCTTGGCGGCGCGCCGGCGACGGCGGGGCTTGGACTCTGCCGCCGAGCCTCGAGCCTGCTCTTCGGTCATGACCTCACCCTGCCCGACGACGCATGGCCGCGATAGCGCCGCGTGGGAGCGAACTCGCCCAGCTTGTGGCCGACCATTGACTCGGTCACGAACACCGGGACGTGCTTCTGCCCGTCGTGGACCGCGATCGTGTGGCCCACCATCTCGGGGAAGATCGTCGAGGTGCGCGACCAGGTCTTGACCATCTGCTTGTTGCCGGAGGCGTTCATGGCCTCGATCCGCGACAGCAAGCGCTGCTCGACCCACGGCCCCTTCTTGCTCGAGCGGGTCATCGCTTCTTGCCCCGCCGGCGGCCTCGGACGATGTAGCGGTCGGAGCGCTTGCCCTTCTTACGGGTGCGATAGCCGAGGGTCGGCACGCCCCACGGCGTGACCGGATGGCGGCCGGCGGTAGTCGAGCCCTCGCCGCCGCCATGGGGATGGTCGACCGGATTCATGGCGGTCCCGCGCGTCTGCGGGCGCACGCCGAGATGGCGCCTGCGACCCGCCTTGCCGATCTTGACGTTCTGGTGATCGGCGTTGCCGATCGTGCCCACCGTCGCACGGCAGCCGCCTTGCACCATCCGCATCTCTCCCGACGGCAGCCGCAGGGTCGCCATGCCGCCTTCCTTGGCCATCAACTGGATGCCGGTCCCGGCCGCGCGTCCGAGCTGTCCACCGCGTCCCGGCTCGAGCTCCACGTTGTGCACCACGGTGCCGATCGGCATGTTGCCGAGCGGCAGGCAGTTGCCGACCGAGACCTCCGCCCGGGGCCCGGAGGACACCGTGGCCCCCACCCGCAGGCGCTGGGGGGCCAGGATGTAGCGCTTCTCACCGTCCGCGTAATGAAGCAGGGCGATGTAGGCGGAGCGGTTGGGGTCGTACTCGATCGACGCCACCCTGGCCGGTACGCCGTCCTTGCGGCGCTTGAAGTCGATCTTGCGGTACAGGCGCTTGGCGCGTCCACCGCGATGCCGGGAGGTCTTGCGGCCGTGCACGTTGCGCCCACCCGACTTCTTGAGCCCTTCGGTCAGGGTCTTCTCGGGCTCGTCTCGGGTGAGCTCCGTGTAGTCGGGATAGGTGGCGAACCGCCGCCCCGGGCTGGTCGGCTTGGGCTTGCGCAGGGCCATGGCTCAGGAGCCCTCCTCCAGCCCCTGGAAGATCGGGATCTCCTCGCCGGGGCGGATCTGGACGATCGCCTTCTTCCACTGGCGCGTGCGTCCGGCGGTGTAGCCACGGCGCTTGGGCTTCGACTTCACCGACATCGTGCGGACGTCGGTCACCGTGACCCCGAACAGCGACTCGACGGCCTGACGGATCTGGGTCTTGTGGGCGTCGGGATGGACGCGAAACGTGTACTTGCCGGTCGAGGCGAGCACGTACGTCTTCTCCGACACCAGTGGGCGGATGATCACCTGGGTGAAGTCCATCAGGCCGCCTCCTGTGCCGTGTCCGCACGCCTGCCCTTGGCGCGGGCGGTCAGGGCGGCCAGGGCCCCCTCCGACACGAGCAGCGACGCGGCGCCGACCAGGTCGGCCACTCCGACGGCATCCGCGGGCAGGACGCTTGCCCCCGCCAGGTTTCGGAACGACTTGGCGGCGGCCACCTCGTCGTCGGCGAGCGCCACCAGGGTCGGCCGGGGTCCGCCCCACTTCGCCAGCGCCGCGGCGGCCTGCCTGGTGGAGGGCGACTCGAAGGCGCCCGCATCCAGGACCGCGACCGAGCCGCGACCGGCATGCAGCGACAGCGCGCTGCGCAACGCCGCGCGCCGGGCCTTGCGGTTGACCTTGACGGTGTAGCGACGAGGAGCGGGGCCGAACACGACGCCGCCGCCCGCCCACAGCGGCGAGCGGATGGAACCGGCGCGCGAGCGCCCGGTGCCCTTCTGTCGCCACGGCTTGGCGCCGCCCCCCCGGACGTCGCCGCGCGTCCGGGTGGACGCCGTGCCCCGGCGCCGGGCGTTGTGCTCGGCGCGCACGCACTCGTGCACGAGAGCCTCGTTGAACCGCGCCTCGAACGCCTCGGCGTCCAGATCCACCCCTCCCTGCTTGGTGATGAATGGGGCCCTAGTCATCGCTGCGCACCTCGACGGTGGTTCCGGGCGGTCCGGGCACGGCGCCGCGGACCAGCAGCAGGTTGTCCTCCGGCATCACCCGCGCGACGCGCAGACCCCGCTGGGTGACCCGCCTTCCGCCCATGCGACCGGGCCCGCGCAGGCCCTTGAACACGCGCGACGGCGTCGCCGAGGCGCCGATCGCGCCCGGCGCCCGGACGTTGTGCGAGCCGTGGGATTCCGGACCGCGGCTGAAGTTGTGGCGCTTGACCGTGCCCTGGAAGCCCTTGCCCTTCGAGACGCCCGACACCTTGACCTTCTGGCCCGGCTCGAACGACTCGACCGTCACCGTGTCCCCGACCGTGAGCTCGCCCGCCTCGTCGCGGAACTCGACCAGGTGGCGCACGGGGGGTGCGTCCGCCTTCTTGAGATGGCCCAGCTGCGGCTTGGTGAGACGCTTCTCCTTCACCGTCCCGAACCCCAGCTGCACCGCCTGGTAGCCATCGCGCTCGGCGGTCCGGATCGCGGTCACCGCGCAGGGGCCGGCCTCCAGCACGGTCACGCGCTCGACGCGGCCGTCCTCCTCGAGGAAGACCTGCGTCATGCCGAGCTTGCGGGCGAGGATCGCGGCCATGGCGGGCTCAGCTGGCAAGGCGGATCTCGATGTCCACGCCCGCCGGGAGATGGTCGAGGCGCTGGAGCGAGTCGACCGTCTTCGGCGTCGGCTGGTGGATGTCGATCAGTCGCTTGTGGGTCCGGATCTCGAAGTGCTCCTGGGAGTCCTTGTCCTTGAATGGCGAGCGGATGACCGAGTAGACGTTCTTCTCGGTCGGCAGCGGCACCGGCCCCGAGACCCTGGCGCCGGTACGGGTCGCCGTGTCCACGATCTCCTTGGCCGCCGTCTCGATCGAGCGGTGGTCGTAGGACTTCAGGCGTATCCGGATCTTGTTCTCGGCGAGCGTCGCCATGGTGTTTGTCGGTCTAGTGCTCTTGGCGCGAATGGGGCGCGCCCGCGGTACTGCCGGGCCCGCCCCGTGGTGGTCGTATCTGGCGTTTCTCGTTGAGCGACCGCCTCGCGGCGGTCGCCGGTGCTACTCGATGATCTCGGTCACGACTCCCGAGCCGACCGTGCGGCCGCCCTCGCGGATCGCGAAGCGCAGCCCCTGATCCATGGCGATCGGCTGGATCAGCTCGATCTCCATCTGCACGTTGTCGCCCGGCATGACCATCTCGGTGCCCTCGGGCAGCTTCGCCACCCCGGTCACGTCGGTGGTGCGGAAGTAGAACTGCGGCCGGTAGCCGCTGAAGAACGGCGTGTGGCGGCCGCCCTCCTCCTTCTTGAGGACGTACACCTCGGCCTTGAACTTGGTGTGCGGCGTGATCGAGCCGGGCTTGCACAGCACCTGGCCTCGCTCGATGTCCTCGCGCTTGGTGCCGCGCAACAGGCAGCCGACGTTGTCGCCGGCCTGCCCCTGGTCGAGGATCTTGCGGAACATCTCCACCCCGGTGACGACCGTCTTGGTGGTCGGGCGGATGCCGACGATCTCGACCTCGTTGCCGGTGTTGATGACGCCCTGCTCGATGCGCCCGGTGGCCACCGTGCCTCGGCCGGTGATCGAGAAGACGTCCTCGACCGGCATCAGGAACGGGCGGTCCAGCGGACGCTCCGGCTCCGGGATGTACGTGTCCAGCGCCTCGGTGAGCTCGAGGATCTTGGCCTTGGCCTCGTCGTCGCCCTCCAGCGCCTTGAGTGCCGAGCCGCTGATGACCGGGATGTCGTCGCCCGGGAACTCGTACTCGGAGAGCAGGTCGCGAACCTCGACCTCGACCAGCTCGAGCAGCTCGGGGTCGTCGACCATGTCCGCCTTGTTGAGGAACACGACGATGTAGGGCACGTTCACCTGGCGGGCGAGCAGGACGTGCTCGCGGGTCTGGGGCATGGGCCCGTCCGCTGCCGACACCACCAGGATCGCGCCGTCCATCTGGGCCGCCCCGGTGATCATGTTCTTGATGTAGTCGGCGTGGCCCGGGCAGTCCACGTGGGCGTAATGCCGCTTGTCGGTCTCGTACTCGACGTGGGAGGTGGCGATGGTGATCCCGCGCTCCTTCTCCTCCGGAGCGTTGTCGATCTCCTCGAAGCTCTTCACCTCGGTGCCACTGCCCTTCTCGGCGAGCACCTGCGTAATGGCGGCGGTCAGCGTCGTCTTGCCGTGGTCGATGTGACCGATGGTGCCGACGTTGACGTGCGGCTTGTCCCGCTCGAACTTCTCCTTCGCCACTTGGGTTGTCTCCTTTGCCTTAGGGGGCCCGCCGGCCTGCGGCGAACCTCAGAAATCTAGCTCAGTCCGGTTGAACTCCGTCGCCCGCCACGGCTACGCGGCGACCGGGGCGCCCTGCCGCTGCTCGACGATCTGCTCGGCGATGTTCGCCGGCACCTCCTGATAGCGCTCGAACTGCATGGTGTAGGTGGCGCGGCCCTGCGTCGTGGAGCGCAGGTCGGTGGCATAGCCGAACATCTCGCCCAGCGGGACCACGCCGCTGATCACCATTGCGTTGCCGCGTGGCTCCTGCGCCTCGACGTGCCCACGGCGGCGCATCAGGTCGCCGATCACGTCGCCGACGAACTCCTGCGGCGTGACGATCTCGATCGCGAACACCGGTTCCAGCAGGACCGGCTTCGCCCGCCGGGCCGCCTCCTGGAGCGCCAGCGAGCCCGCGACCTTGAAGGCGACCTCCGACGAGTCGACCTCGTGATACTTGCCGCCCACCAGGGCCACGCGCACATCCACCATCGGATATCCGGCGCGCGGGCCGTTCTCGAGGGCCTCTTCGATCCCCTTCTCGACGGCGGGAATGAACTCGGTGGGAATGGCGCCGCCCTTGATCCGGTTGACGAAGTCGAACCCCTCTCCGGGCGCGGGCTCGAGATCGATGTTGACCACGCCGTACTGGCCCGAGCCGCCGGTCTGGCGGACGAACTTGCCCTCCACGTCGTGGGCCTCCCCGCGCACCGTCTCGCGGTAGGAGACCTGGGGGCGGCCGACGTTGGCGTCCACCTTGAACTCGCGCAGCATCCGGTCGACCAGGACCTCGAGGTGCAGCTCGCCCATGCCCGAGATCTCGGTCTGGCCGGTCTCCTCGTTGGTCTGGACCTGGAAGGTGGGGTCCTCTTCGGCCAGCCGGCCCAGCGCGGTGGACATCTTCTCCTGGTCGGCCTTCGTCTTGGGCTCGATGGCGACCTTGATGACGGGCTCGGGAAACTTGATCATCTCGAGCTTGATCGGCGCATCGGGCGCCGCCAGGGTGTCGCCGGTGGCGACCTGCTTGATCCCGACGGCGGCGGCGATGTCGCCGGCGTGGACCTCCTTGACCTCCTCGCGGTGATTGGCGTGCATCATCAGGATGCGGCCGATCCGCTCGGTGCGACCGGTGGACACGTTGAGCACCCGCGATCCGGACGCGACCTTGCCCGAGTAGACGCGGAAGTAGGTGAGCTTGCCGACGTACGGGTCGGCCATGATCTTGAACGCCAGCGCGGCGAACGGGTCCTCGTCGGTCGGCCGGCGCACCGTCGCCTTGCCGTTGCCCTCCGCCTTGTCGGGCTCCACCCCCTCGACCGGGGGGACCTCGAGCGGCGAGGGCAGGTAGTCGATGACCGCGTCGAGGAGCGGCTGGACGCCCTTGTTCTTGAACGACGACCCGCAGAGAACCGGGGTCATCTTGATCTCCAGGGTGGCCTTGCGGATCGCCTGCTTGAGCCGCTCGACCGGGATCTCGTTCTCCTCGAGGATCATCTCGACAAGCTCGTCGTCGTAGTGGGAGACCTCCTCGAGCAGATGCTCGCGAGCGGCGGCCGCCGCCTCGGCGAAGTCGGCGGGGACGTCGACTACCTCCTGCTCGACCCCCAGCTCGTCCTGGTAGAGGATCGCCTTGTTGGCGACGAGGTCGACGATGCCGCGGAAATCCGACTCGATCCCGATCGGGAGCTGGATCGGGACGGGATGGGCGCCGAGACGGTCGACCATCGTCTGCACGCCCCGGCCGAAGTCGGCGCCGATGCGGTCCATCTTGTTGATATAGGCGATCCGGGGAACCCGATACTTGTCGGCCTGGCGCCAGACGGTCTCGGACTGGGGCTCCACGCCCGCCACCGAGTCGAACAGGGCGATGGCGCCGTCCAGGACCCGCAGCGAGCGCTCGACCTCGACGGTGAAGTCGACGTGTCCGGGCGTGTCGATGATGTTGATGCGATGGTCGCGCCAGTGACAGGTCGTCGCGGCGGAGGTGATCGTGATGCCGCGCTCCTGCTCCTGCTCCATCCAGTCCATCGTGGCAGCGCCCTCGTGGACCTCGCCCATCTTGTGCGTGCGGCCGGTGTAATAGAGGATGCGCTCGGTCGTCGTCGTCTTCCCGGCGTCGATGTGCGCCATGATCCCGATGTTCCGGGTCTTCTCTAGGGTGCTGTTCACTGCCATGGCTTGTGCTCTGCTCGAACCCCTCCGATCAGCGGTCCTGCCTCCCCGAGGGCAAAAAAATGGGCCCCCCGGGCCCATGCAAGACGCAGCTGTCGGCTGGGCGGAATCGCCTATCTGGTGGTGGTCTCCACGGTCGGTTTCCTACATGGAGCGGGGCGCGCACAGATGAGTACGCCCACCCGCAGAACGACCAGCGATCATAGCAAAGGGTCGTGGCCCTCCCGGGCGGCTTCGGCGCTGGCGCGAGTGGGCTCGCGAGCCCAGGCCACGCTCGGCCGCATGGGTATCGATCCCACCTACCTGGCCGCCGCCGGGCTGGCGGTTGCGGCGGCCGCCGGGTCGCTTCTGCTGGTGGTCAGCGACTTCACGACCCTGTTCGAGGCCCGCACCGTGACGGCCAAGATCGGCTCCGTCACCGGCGGGACGAATCACCTCTACGCGATGGTGATCATCGGGCTGGTGGCGGCGCCGATGGGCTGGGGGGCGATCCGGGCCGGCAGCCAGCCGGCGATGATCTCGCTCGCCGTCCTCGGGTTGCTGGCGGCAGGGATCGCTCTGGCCTTCGACCTCCCCGACGCCACCGGCACCAGCACGCTCAACCGATCGTTCGCGTATGCGAACGCCCAGGCCTTCCCTCGAGTCGGCTTCTACCTCGAAACGCTCGGAGCCGTCCTCCTCATCATCGCCGGTGGTGGCGCGCTGTTGCTCACCGGCAGCAGAGGCCGCGGCCCGGAGCGCGATCCCGGGGCACGCTCCGGGGCGGCCGCCGCCCGCGCCCAACGCCGCCCCCAGCCTCCAGGCGAGCCCCCGGCGCCCCAGAACGAGCCTTAGCCCGCGGCGACGCTGGTAGCCGGTGCTGGCTTTCGCGGCTTCAGCGGCGCTGGTAGACGGTGCCGGCCGCGAGATTGGTGGTGTGCGGGGGAGCGAAAATCAAGCCCGGGCAGGACGCAGGCTCGCCGATAGCAGCGCTATCGGCGAGGCGAGGACGCACCCGGGCGCCGATTTGCAGCCGCCCGTGCGCCGCCAGGATCGTGGCCGGTGCCGGCTACCAGCGATAGTGGGCGAACGCCTTGTTCGCCTGCGCCATCCGGTAGATGTCGTCCTTGCGCTTGTAGGCGCCGCCCTGCTGTGAGTGGGCATCGAGGAGCTCGTTGGCCAGCCGCTGGGCCATCGTGCGCTCGCGCCGCTGACGGGCGAACTGGACGAGCCAGCGAACCGCCAATGTCCGGGCGCGGCGGCTTGGCACCTCGACGGGGACCTGGTAGGTCGCCCCGCCCACCCGGCGCGAGCGGACCTCGAGCACGGGAGTGAGCTCCTTGATCGACTGGTCGAGCGCCTCGACGGGGTTCCCGCCCGTCTTCTCGCCGAGGACGGCCAGCGCGTCGTAGACGATCCGCTCGGCAGTCGACTTCTTGCCGTCGAGCATGACCTTGTTGATCAGCTGCTGGACGAGCCTCGACCGGTAGAGCGCATCGGGCTCTATCGGGCGGACCTGGGCGGCGGCGCGGCGAGGCATGCGGGGCTAGCGCTTCTTGACGCCGTACACCGAGCGGCCCTTGCGGCGGTCGCTGACGCCGGCGGCGTCCAGCGTCCCGCGCACCACCTTGTAGCGAACGCCCGGCAGATCCTTCACCCGGCCGCCGCGGACCAGCACGACCGAATGCTCCTGCAGGTTGTGCCCCTCGCCCGGGATGTAGCAGGTGACCTCCATCCCGTTGGTGAGGCGCACCCGCGCCACCTTGCGCAGCGCCGAGTTGGGCTTCTTGGGGGTGGACGTGTAGACACGGGTGCAGACGCCGCGCCGCTGCGGAGCGGCGACCCGCTGCTTGCGCCCCTTGCCGGACTTCAGCCCCGGGGTGGTCACCTTCTTGGACGGCGCCCGGCGCCCCTTGCGGATCAGCTGGCTGGTGGTGGGCATGCGGCGGCGGATGATAGTCGACCCCGCCCGCGGTGCTCAGCCCGCGGCCACGGCCGCCAGCGCGTCGTCGGGGTCAACGTAGGGGAGGTCGACCGCGTCGGCCACCGAGGGATAGGTCACCTGCCCGGCGGCCAGGTTGACCCCCTTCTTCAGGCCGGGATCGGCGGCCACGGCGCCGTGGACGCCGTGCTCGGCCAGGGCGAAGACGTAGGGCAGGGTGGCGTTCGTCAACGCATAGGTGGAGGTGATCGGCACCGCGCCCGGCATGTTGGTGACGCAGTAGTGACGTATCCCGTCCACCTCGTACGTCGGGTCCGAGTGGGTGGTCGGTCGCGAGGTCTCGAAGCACCCGCCCTGGTCGATGGAGACGTCGACCAGCACCGCGCCGCCCTTCATGAGGCGCAGCTGGTCACGGGAGATGACCTGCGGCGCCCGCGCACCGTGCACCAGGACGGCGCCGATGACCAGGTCGGCACCGGGCAGGCGGGTCTCGACCTCCAGCGTCGAGGAATAGCAGGTCGAACAGCGCCCGCCGAAGATGATGTCCAGCTCACGCAGGCGGTCGATGTCGCGGTCGAAGACGAACACGTCGGCCTCCATGCCGATGGCGATGAACGCCGCGTTCATGCCCACGACGCCGCCGCCGATCACCAGCACGTTGGCGGCCGCGACCCCCGGCACGCCGCCCAGCAGCACCCCCCGCCCTCCCAGCGGCTTCTCCAGCATGAGGGCGCCGGCCTGGGTCGCGATCTTGCCCGCCACCTCCGACATCGGCGCCAGCAGCGGGAGGCGGCCGCGGGCGTCCTCGACCGTCTCGTAGGCGATGCAGGTGGCGCCGGTCTCCGCCAGCGCGCGGGTCATCTCGGGAGCGGGCGCCAGGTGGAGGTAGGTGAACAGCGTGTGCTCCGGGCGCAGGCGGGCGACCTCCTCGGGTTGGGGGTCCTTGACCTTCACGATCAGCTGCGCCTCGTCCAACACCGCGTCCGCGCCGGGCACGATGGTCGCTCCCTGGGCGCGATAGTCGTCGTCGGCGATCGCCGACCCCTCGCCCGCCCCCTGCTGGACGTAGACCTGGTGTCCCGCGTCGCGCAGCTCGCGCACGCCAGTCGGCGTGAGCGCCACCCGGTACTCGTCCGGCTTCGCCTCGGTCGGGACCCCGACCCTCATCGCAGCACGCGGCCCGAGGCCATCTCCAGGACCGCCCGCAGGACGGCCTCGATCTCCTCGAACTGCTCGGGCCCCGCGACGAGCGGCGGCGACAGCTGGATGACCGGGTCGCCGCGGTCGTCGGCGCGGCAGATGAGCCCGCGCCGGAAGAGCTCCCCCGAGAGGAATCCCCGCAGCAGGTGTTCGGACTCGTCGGCGTCGAAGGTCTCCTTAGTCTCGCGGTCCTTGACCAGCTCGATCGCCTGGAAGTAGCCGGCGCCTCGCACGTCTCCGACGATCGGGATGTCGCGCAGCGACTCCAGCATGGCGCGGAACATCGGCTCGGCGCTGCGCACGTGCTCGAGGATCCCCTCCCGCTCGAGCACGTCGAGGTTGGCCATCGCCACGGCGCAGCAGATCGGGTGCCCGCCGAACGTGAAGCCGTGCTGGAACGAGGTGGCCCCTTCCAGGAACGGAGCGCAGACCCGGTCGGAGGCGATGACCGCCCCCAGCGGCGCGTAGGCGCTGGTGATCCCCTTGGCGGTGGTGATCAGGTCGGGCTGGTAGCCGTAGCGCTCGGCGCCGAACCACTCTCCCAGCCGGCCCCACGAGCAGATGACCTCGTCGGAGATGAGCAGGACATCGAGCTCGTCGCAGATCTCACGCACGCGCTGGAAATAGCCATCGGGCGGGGTCAAGCAGCCCCCGGCGTTCTGGACGGGCTCCAGGATCACCGCCGCCACCGTCTCCGGGCCCTCGAACAGGATCCGGTTCCGGATCGCCTCCGCCAGGTCGTCCGGACTCATGCCGGGCGCAAGGCGGTAGAGGTTCGTGTTGGGAACGTGACAGCCGCCCGGCGCCAGCGGCTCGTAGGGCTCACGGAGGCCGGGGATCCCAGTGGCGGAGAGCGCGCCGAGCGTCGTCCCGTGGTAGGCGATCTCACGTGCGATCACCTTCGTCTTGGTCGGATGCCCGGTGAGCTTGTGGTACTGGCGGCACAGCTTCAACGCCGACTCAACCGCCTCGCCCCCTCCACTGGTGAAGAACACGCGGTTGAGGTCCCCCGGCGCGAGGGCCGCGATCCGGGCGGCGAGCTCTATCGCCGGCGGGTGCGCGTATGACCAGTTGGTGTAGAAGCCCAGCTCGCGCGCCTGGTCGGCGCCGGCCTGCGCCACATCGGCGCGGCCGTGGCCGATGTTCACGCAGAACAGGGCTGACAACCCGTCCAGATATCGGTTGCCGTGCTCGTCCCAGACGTAGCACCCCTCACCGCGGGTGATGATCGGCACCTCGTGGTCCGGGCCGTAGGCGCCCATGCGCGTGAAGTGCAGCCACAGGTGCCGCCTGGCGAGCTCCTGAAGGCTCGCGTGGGTCACAGTCGGCTGCGGGGCGGCCATCGTCTCCTCGTCACGACGTCGGTGTGACAACGGTACCGCCGCAAGCGACCGGGTCCGTCGGGAGCCGGCTCACTCGGCGCACCCGGCCGCGTGGGTACCTGGCAAGCTTCAGGCGGCTCGAGCAAGCCCCTGCACGGAGCGGTTCGGGCGTCCCCCCGCTCCGAGATCCCATGCACGTGACATCGCGTCCCGACAGCCAGGTGCCTCTCCTGCTGGTCGACGTCGATGGGGTTATCTCGCTCTACGGGTTCGAGTCGGATCGGCTCCCGCCGGGGCGCTTCCAGACCGTCGAGGGCATCGGCCACTACCTGTCGGCCACCGCCGGCGCTCATCTGCGCCGCCTGCATCGGCACTTCGAGCTGGTCTGGTGCACGGGTTGGGAGGAGCGGGCCAACGAGCACCTCGTCCCGGCGCTCGGGCTCCGGCGGCGACTGCCCCATCTGACCTTCACCGACCCGCCGGGCGTCGCCGCCCGCCACTGGAAGCTGGAGGCCATCGAGCGTCACGCCGGACCTAGCCGCCCGCTCGCCTGGATCGACGACGACCACTCCGGCTGCGAGGAGTGGGCGCTGCAGCGGCCGGGACCGACGCTCCTGGTCACCACGGCGCCGGCGCTGGGGATCACCCACGAGCACGTGGAGCGACTGATCGCCTGGGCGGCCGAGTCGTCCGGGTAGCCTCGGGCGCTAGTCGTGGTGCTTGCCGCCGTGGCGGCTGCGCTTGCCGTGGTGGCGCTCGTCCTCGCCACGCGCTTGGCGCTGCTGACCCTCGCCGGCGTCGGCGCCCACCGTGTAGGCCAGGTCGTCGAAATAGACGACCTGAAACGACCCCCCGCGCTCGAGGTTGCGCATCCCGAAGTGGTTCAGGACAGCGCCGGCGCGCCTGACCTTGTTCGGCAGTGACCAGGCCGTGCGCCGGTCGCCGAGCCGCAGGACGATCACGCCTGATTCGCCACTCTGCGGAAAGTAATCGAAGCTCCACCTATACGTGGCGGGGCCGGGGTTGAGCACCAACCCCGGGGTGTCGTCGGTCGAGTTCTCGCCTCGGCGGTCGGAGACCAGCGCCCCGAAGTACTGCCCCACGCGGCTCGGACCGGTGAGCGAGATCCCGATGAAACCCCGCGGCCCCTGCTCGCCGCTGCCGGCGCCGGCCGAGCCCGCCTCGAACCACCCCAGCAGCGTGGCGCTGTCCGAGTTCGCCCGCACCAGCCTGACCGTCCCCGCCGCGTGCAGGCGGTCGTCGAGGCTCAACCGGCCGACCCGGTCGGCGTAGAACGCCCCCAGGTGGGGGTGGTCCTCGTCGGTGCGCGCGATCAGCCCGCCCAGCCGGCGGTCGCGCGGGCCGGTCCAGCCGAACAGGTTGGGCTGCCCGGTCAGGCAGTCGTGAAACGCGGCGTGGTTCCCGCGGCCCTGCCAGACCTCCGGGTTCCCGACGCTGCCC
Source organism: Solirubrobacteraceae bacterium (assembly GCA_045805565.1). Lineage (GTDB taxonomy): Bacteria > Actinomycetota > Thermoleophilia > Solirubrobacterales > Solirubrobacteraceae > DATAEY01. The sequence goes on from JBJMKZ010000017.1 coordinate 83,580, forward strand.
TGCGGCACCCCGTCAAGGGCCAGACGGGTGATCGAGACCCGCAGCTCCCGCCCGCGGGCGACCACCTGGTTGGTCATCCCCAGGCGGTCGAGTGCCGCCCCGGACGCCCGGGCTCGCGGCGCCAGGGCCAGCGACACCGGGGGCCCCGCCTCGGGGATGGCGAGCGTCGCCCTGCCGCGCCCGCCGGCGCCGGCGGGGTCGTAGGTCAGGCGCCAGCGGTAACGGCGCCCGAACCGGAAACCGAACGGCTTGCCTGCGCCGTAGTTCAGGTGGTCGGTCTCGTAGTCGCGCGCGCCGTAGGCGAGCACGACCGAGTAGTCGCCCCCGTTCACCGGGTCGGCGTTGACCTGGAACCCGAGTTGGCTCGGCGCACGCCAGTCGACATTGGCGTGGTTGAAGAAGCCGACGATCGCTGATCCCCCCGGGAAGTCCTGCTGGCGGCCGCGGCGGACGACCAGTACCCCGCCGACGCTGAACCGGTGCTGGAAATCGAGCGCCACCCGCCGGCCGTACCATGCCGGGCGCGCCGACCGGGTGATCAGTCCACCGATCGATGCATCCCCCTGCGAGCCGAAGTCCTGGGGGGTCGTCGTGCAGGGGCCGTGTCGGCGGTTGTTGCGGGCCTGCCAGCGCGGATCGTCGGCGAAGCTCTGGAACCGAAGCTTGGTTCGACTCGCGGGCGCGAGGGGGTTGGGGCCCAGCAGGTGAAGTGGGCCCAGGATCAGGAATGCGCCGGCCGCCGCCACGACCAGGCCGGCTGCAAGCGCGACCTTCAGCCAGCGGGCCACCGGTCACCTGAAAGTCGCGGCGGGGTCTGGCGGGCACCCGAGCAGAGCGGGCGGGGCAGCAGGCGTCGCCGGCCAGCGCTCCGCCCGCGGCGGATACGGCTCCCTACTGGTCCGAAGACCCGTCCTCGGACTCGTCGGGGACGTCGAGCGAGGCGAGCTCGTCCGCGAATCCGTCGCCGTCGCCGCCGACGCCGATGTCCTCTAGCTCCGACAGGTCGGACTCGAAGGTCGAGCCGAAGCCCTGGAGCGCCTCGCCATCCGCCAGGCCGAGCTCGGCCGCGAGCTCGTCCTGGTCGAGCAGGCCGACATCGTCCATGGCCCGAGGCAGCGGCTCCGCGGGCTCGATCTCGATCCGCCGGTAGCGCTTGAGCCCCGTGGCGGCCGGGATGAGCTTGCCGATGATCACATTCTCCTTGAGGCCGTTCAGCCGGTCGATCTTGCCCTCCAGCGCGGCATCGGTCAGCACCTTGGTCGTCTCCTGGAAGGAGGCGGCCGAGAGGAAGGAGTCGGTGTTGAGCGAGGCCTTGGTGATGCCCAGCACGATCTCCTCGTACTGCGCCGGCTCCCCCTTCTTCTTCTTGATCTCGGCGTTGCGGGCGAGCAGCTCCTGGCGATCGACGAACTGGCCGGGCAGGTAGTCGGTCTCGCCCTTCTGCTCGACCCGGACCTTCTTGAGCATCTGGCGCACGATCAGCTCGATGTGCTTGTCGTTGATGTCCACGCCCTGGGACTTGTAGACCTCCTGGACCTCGCGCACCATGTACAGCTCGGTGGCGGTCCGCCCGCGGATGGCCAGCAGCTCGTGCGGGTACAGCGACCCCTCGTTGAGCTGGTGGCCGGCCTTGACCTTCTGGCCCTTGTCGACGAACAGCCGGGTGCGGCGGGGGAAGGTGTGCTTGTGCTCCTCGCCGCCGCCGTCGGTGATGTTGACGGTGACCGCCTTCTCGCCCTCCTCGATCGACACCTTGCCGTCCACCTCGGCGATCTTCGCCAGCCCCTTGGGCTTGCGGGCCTCGAACAGCTCGACGACCCGCGGCAGGCCGTGCGTGATGTCGGCTCCCGCCACACCGCCGGTGTGGAACGTACGCATCGTGAGCTGGGTGCCCGGCTCGCCGATCGACTGGGCGGCGATGATCCCCACCGCGTCGCCGATCTGGGCCAGGGAGCCGGTGGCCAGCGAGCGGCCGTAGCAGGCCTGGCAGACGCCGGTCTGGGCCTGGCACTTGAGCACCGAGCGCACGGCCGCGGTCGGACCGTCCTCGCCGGGCTCGACCGGCAGGTCCGCCGACGCCAGGTCGTCGAGATGCTCGAGCTCGATCTCCGAACCCTTCTCGACGATCACGCGGCCCCGCTTGGTCTTGATCGCCTCGCCGGCGATACGCCCCACCAGGTTCTGGTTGGGAGCCTCGCCCGACCTCACCGCGATCCGGATGTGCTCCTTGGTCCGGCAGTCCTCCTCGCGGATGATCACATCCTGGGCGACATCCACCAGACGCCGGGTCAGGTAGCCGGAGTCCGCGGTCCGCAGGGCGGTGTCGGCCAGGCCCTTGCGGGCGCCGTGGGTGGAGATGAAGTACTCGAGCACCGACAGGCCCTCCATGAAGTTGGACTTGATCGGCCGCTCGATGATCTCGCCCTTCGGGTTGGCCATCAGGCCGCGCATCCCCGCCAGCTGACGGATCTGCTTGAACGAGCCTCGCGCTCCCGAGTTGGCCATCATGTAGATGGGGTTCAGCGTGTCGAGGTTGCCCTCCATGCTGCCCGCGATCTCCTCGGTGGCCGCGGTCCAGAGCTCCACCACCGCCTCGTGGCGCTCCTCCTGGGTGATCAGGCCCATGTCGTACTGGTCCTGGATCTCGCCGACCTCGTGCTCGTAGCGGTTGAGGATGCTCTCCTTGTCGGGAGGCACGACCACGTCGTTCTTGGAGATCGTGATCCCGGCCTGGGTTGCGTAGCGGAAGCCGAGGTCCTTGAACGCGTCGAGCACCTGGGCGATCGCCGGGGCGCCGTAGGCCTGTACGAGGTCGTCCACCACCAGCACCGAGTCGCGCTTGCGCATCGGCCGGTTGACGAACTGGTAGTCGGAGAGGTCGAAGCCCTCGCCGAGCGCCTCGCGCAGGGCGCGCTTGATCCGGTCGTTGTAGATGATGCGCCCGACCGTGGTCAGGAGGTGGCCGCCCTCCTCCTTGTTGTTGCGGTACTCGGCCAGGTCGTGCAGCTTGACCATGCCGTGCTCGTAGGAGAGCTCGGCTTCCTGGGCGGTCCGGAAGACATGCGGACGCGGCTCGCTCGACGGCCACTTGCCCGCGAACAGCTGGCCCTGGCGCTCGGCCAGCTCGCCCTCGGGGGGGCCGTAGGTCAGGTAGTAGGCGCCCAACACCATGTCCTGGGTTGGGGTGGCGAGGGGGGCACCGTGGGCCGGCGACAGGATGTTGTTCGAGGACAGCATCAGGATCCGCGCCTCGGCCTGGGCCTCGGCCGACAGCGGCAGGTGGACCGCCATCTGGTCGCCGTCGAAGTCGGCGTTGAACGCGTGGCAGACCAGCGGATGGACCTGGATGGCCTTGCCCTCGACCAGCACCGGCTCGAACGCTTGGATGCCCAGCCGGTGCAGCGTCGGGGCCCGGTTGAGCAGCACCGGGTGCTCGTGGATGACCTCCTCGAGGACGTCCCACACCTCGGGGATCATCGAGTCGACCATCTTCTTGGCCGCCTTGATGTTCTGCGCGGACTTGCGCTCGACCAGACGGGCCATGATGAAAGGCTTGAACAGCTCCAGGGCCATCAGCTTGGGCAGCCCGGCCTGGTGTAGGCGCAGCGACGGACCGGCCACGATCACCGACCGGCCGGAGTAGTCGACGCGCTTGCCCAGCAGGTTCTGGCGGAAGCGACCCTGCTTGCCCTTGAGCATGTCGGACAGCGACTTGAGCGGCCGGTTACCCGGCCCGGTGACCGGGCGCCCGCGGCGACCGTTGTCGAATAGGGCGTCGACCGCCTCCTGGAGCATCCGCTTCTCGTTGTTGACGATGATCTCCGGGGCGCCGAGGTCCAGCAGCCGCTTGAGGCGGTTGTTGCGGTTGATGACTCGCCGGTAGAGGTCGTTGAGGTCAGAGGTGGCGAACCGGCCGCCGTCGAGCTGGACCATCGGGCGCAGCTCGGGGGGTATCACCGGGACCGCCTCCAGGACCATCATCTCCGGCCGGTTGCCCGAGTGGATGAACGCCGAGACGACCTTCAGGCGCTTGACCGCGCGGGCCTGCTTCTGGCCCTTGGACGACTTGATCGTCTCCTCCAGCTCCTGGCGCTCGGCATCGAGGTCCACCTGCTCGAGCAGGTCACGGACCGCCTCGGCGCCCATGCCGCCGCGGAAGTATTCGCCCAGTCCGTACGGCGAGCCGAACCGCTCCTTGAGCTCGCGGAAGGTGGTCTCGTCGTTCACCACCTGCTTGGGGCCCATCGTCTGGAACAGCTCCCAGACGTCGCGCATCCGCTGGGCCGCGTCCTCGATGTAGGCCTCGGTGTCGGCGATGTCGGACTCGAAGGTCTTGCGAAGGTCCTTGACCAGCTTGTCGCGATCCTCGTCGGAGAGCTTGCGCACGTTGACGTCCAGCGCCTCCGCCCACAGGTGGTCCTCGTCCGAGAAGCCGGTCTGCTTGCCGGTGGCCAGGTACTCCTCGCGGCGCTCGAGCGACTCGCGCAGCTCGAGGATGCGCTCCTCCTTCTCGCCGCTGTAGGAGTCGAGGACCTTGTTGACCTCCTTCTCCAGCTTGTCGTGGTCCTTCTCGCGTGCCTCGTCGTCGACCCAGGTCACCATCGAGGCGGCGAAGTAGAGGACCTTCTCGAGCTCCTTGGGGGCCATGTCGAGCAGGTAGCCGATTCGGCTGGGCACACCCTTGAAGAACCAGATGTGGGAGACCGGCGCCGCCAGGTCGACGTGGCCCATGCGCTCGCGGCGGACCTTGGAGCGGGTGACCTCGACACCGCAGCGCTCACACACGATCCCCTTGTAACGAACGCGCTTGTACTTGCCGCAGTAACACTCCCAGTCCTTGGTGGGGCCGAAGATGCGCTCGCAGAACAGCCCGTCCTTCTCGGGCTTGAGCGTGCGGTAGTTGATCGTCTCCGGCTTGGTCACCTCGCCGGAGCTCCAGGAGCGGATCTGCTTGGAGGCGGCGAGGCCGATCTCGATGGCGTCGAAGTTGTTGATGTCGATCATTTCGTCCCTGTGGTCGGAAGGTGGGTGCGGCGCGAGGCGCTCACTGGGCCTCCGGCTCCTCCTCGAGCGCCTCGAGCTCGGCCTCGGCGAGCTCGGCGGAGGCGGCGTCGGCCGGGGGCGGCTCGGGCTCGCCGTCTCCCTCGGCGGCGACCTCGTCCTCGGTCTCCTCGTGCTCGGTGCCCTCGTCAGCCGCCTTGCCGTCGGTGGCGCGCACGCCGGACAGGTCGATCCCGAGCTCCTCGGCCGCACGCAGCAGATCGTCGTCCTCCTCGCGCAGCTCGGCGCGCTGGCCCTCCTCGGATACCACGTTGACGTCGAGCGCCAGCGACTGCATCTCCTTGAGGAGCACCTTGAACGACTCCGGGATCGAGGGCTCGGCGATGTTCTCGCCCTTGACGATCGCCTCATAGGCCTTGACGCGCCCGACGGTGTCGTCGGACTTGATGGTCAGCATCTCCTGGAGCGTGTAGGCGGCGCCGTAAGCCTCGAGCGCCCACACCTCCATCTCACCGAAGCGCTGCCCGCCGAACTGCGCCTTGCCGCCCAGCGGCTGCTGGGTGACCAGCGAGTACGGGCCGGTCGACCGGGCGTGGATCTTGTCGTCGACCAGGTGCAGCAGCTTGAGGATGTACATGTAGCCGACCGTGACCTTCTCCTCGAAGGGCTCGCCGGTGCGGCCGTTGAACAGCATCATCTTCCCGGAGGCGCGCTCGCCCGCCCGGCGGCTGCGATCGATCTCGATGCTGATCCGGCCCCGGTGCTCGTCCTGCCAGCGCACCAGGGCCTCATCGACGTCCTCGACGGTCGCCCCGTCGAACACGGGCGAGGCCACGTAGACCCGGCCGCCGTCGGAGGCCTCGGTGGAGGGCTCCGACCGGTCCTGATACCACCCGTTGGCCGCCACCCAACCCAGGTGGGTCTCGAGGATCTGGCCGAGGTTCATCCGCGACGGGACGCCGAGCGGGTTGAGGATGACGTCGACCGGCGTGCCGTCCTCGAGGAAGGGCATGTCCTCCTCGTCGACGATCTTGGAGATGACGCCCTTGTTGCCGTGGCGCCCGGCCAGCTTGTCGCCCTCGGCGATCTTGCGCTTCTTGGCCACGAATACGCGGACCAGGTCGTTCACGCCGGGTGGCAGGTCGTCTCCGGCGTCACGCGAGAAGGTCTTGACGTCGATGACCACGCCGCCCTCGCCGTGGGGCACCTTCAGCGAGGTATCGCGCACCTCGCGCGCCTTCTCCTTGAAGATGGCGCGGATCAGCTTCTCCTCGGCGGTCAGCTCGGTCTCGCCTTTGGGCGTGACCTTGCCCACCAGCAGGTCGCCCGACTCGACCTCGGCGCCGATGCGGACGATGCCGCGGTCGTCGAGATTGCGCAGCGACTCCTCCGAGCGGTTGGGGATGTCGCGCGTGACCTCCTCGTCGCCCAGCTTGGTCGTACGGGCGTCGATCTCGTATTCCTCGATGTGTATCGAGGTCAGCTCGTCGTCCTTGACCAGGCGGCGCGAGAGGATGATCGCGTCCTCGAAGTTGTATCCCTCCCAGGACATGAAGGCCACCAGCAGGTTCTTGCCCAGGGCCATCTCGCCCAGGCTGGTCGAGGAGCCGTCGGCCAGGACATCGCCTGGGCGGACGTGCTGGCCGATCGAGACGCGCGGGTGCTGGTGGATCAGCGTCCCCTGGTTGGAGCGCATGAACTTCTGGAGCGGGTACTCGTGCTTGCCCCCGGACGCCTCGACCAGGATGGAGTCGGCGTCCACATAGGACACCGTCCCCGCGCCCCCGGCGAGGACGACGTCGCCGGTGTCGATGGCGGCCCGGCGCTCCATCCCGGTGCCGATCAGCGGCGCCTCGGTCTTGAGCAGCGGCACCGCCTGGCGCTGCATGTTGGATCCCATCAGCGCGCGGTTGGCGTCGTCGTGCTCGAGGAACGGGATCATGGCGGTGGCGACCGACCAGATCTGCTCGGGCGAGACGTCCATGAGATCGACGTCCTTGGGCCTGACGGTGACGTACTGGCCGGCGAGCGTGCGGCACAGCACGTCGGGGCCGCGCAGCTTGCCGGTCTTGGCGTCGATCGGCGTGTTCGCCTGCGCGATGACCTGCTCCTCCTCCTGGGTCGCGTCCAGGTGGACGAGCTCGTCGGTCACGGTGCCGTCCTTGACCACCCGGTATGGGGTGGTCACGAACCCGTGCTCGGAGACCTCGGCAAACGACGAAAGTGATCCGATCAGGCCGATGTTCGGTCCCTCCGGCGTCTCGATCGGGCACATGCGCCCGTAGTGGGTCGGATGTACGTCACGCACCTCGATCGGCGCACGCTCGCGGGTGAGCCCGCCGGCGCCCAGCGCCGACAACCGGCGGCGGTGGGTCAGGCCCGCCAGCGAGTTGGTCTGATCCATGAACTGCGACAGCTGCGAGGAGCCGAAGAACTCCTTCAGCGCCGCCACCACCGGACGGATGTTCACGATCGTCTGGGGGGTGATGGTGTCGGCGTCCTCGGTGGTGAGGCGCTCACGCACCACGCGCTCCATCCGGTACAGGCCGACGCGGAAGGCCTCCTGGATCAGCTCCCCGACCGTCCGCAGGCGCCGGTTGCCGAAGTGCTCGTACTCGTCGAGGTGCTCGGCGACCGGCTCGCGCGGCATCGTCGCCGCCTCGGCGGCGTAGTCCTTGATCTCGCTCTCGGGCTCCTCGGGGACGCCGAGCAGCCTCGGCAGCTGCACCAGCTCGCGCACCAGGGCGATGATGTCCTCGTGGGTGAGGACGCGGGTGTCGAGGTCGATGTCGACGGCGAGCCGGGAGTTGAGCTTGTAGCGGCCGACCCTGGTGAGGTCGTAGCGCTTCGGATCGAAGAACAGCTGATGCAGCAGCGCCTTGGCGTTCTCCACGCTCGGGGGCTCGCCGGGGCGCTGCTTCTTGAACAGCTCGATGAGCGCGCCTTCCTCGGTGCGGGTGGGCTCGGTGTCGGCCTCCAGGGTGTTGGCGATGTACACCGACCCCTCGAACAGCTTGAGTATCTCCTCGTCGGAGGCGTATCCCATGGCGCGCAGCAGCACGGTGATCGGCAGCTTGCGCTTGCGGTCGATCCGGACGTAGACGCGCCCCTTCTTGTCGATCTCGAGCTCCAGCCAGGACCCGCGGGCGGGCATCAGGTTGGCGATGAAGACCTGCTTCTCGCGGTCCTTGGGCTCCATCAGGTATGCGCCCGGTGAGCGGACGAGCTGGGTCACCACCACCCGTTCGGTGCCGTTGATGATGAAAGTCCCCCACTCGGTCATCCACGGGAAGTCGCCCATGAACACCGACTGCTCGCGGATCTCACCCGTCTCGCGGTTGACGAATGCGACCTTGATGCTGAGCGGCCGCGCGTAGGTCAGGTCCTTCTCGCGGCACTCGTCTATGGGGGCGGTGGGGTCGTCGAACGACAGCTCGCCGAAGTCCACGGCGAGGTTGCCCGTGTAGTCCTCGATCGGCGAGATGTCGTCGATCGTCACCCGCAGGCCGCCCAGCTTGGGATCGGTCAGCCAGGCGAAGGACTTGCGCTGGATATCGATGAGGTTGGGGACCTCGAGAACGTTGTCGAGACGCGCGAAATTACGGCGCGTCCGCGGTGCTTCAACTGAAGCCACAGGGGCGACTCCTCGGAACGTCGAGACAGGGCAGGCCGGGGCGCACGAAGTGCGACCAGCCAAGATAGCACAGCAGGCTAACGCTCACCCGCCGAGGGCGACCGGCTCTCACGGACCCCGCCCGGGGCAGCCCACGTATGTGGCGCGGGCCGCGGTTGCGGGCGGCTGCGGCTATTGGCCGATCGCCGGCCAGTGTAGCCGGAAAATGGGCCGCCTGCTACCCGGAGAGGTGCGATTGACCGCGCACGTGCGAGACCCCGCCGGGCTCCATGGCCGCCTGCGCCTGCCGCTCCAATCGCCTTATCGGTAACTGAGCGCGAGCTTGCGAGCGGCTCCGGATGCGGCGGCAGTTAGCCCGGCATCCGCGCTCGCCGTCCGTCCCGGCTCTATTTGAGCTCGACTGTGGCGCCCGCCTCCTCGAGGTCGGCCCGCAGCTTCTCGGCCTCCTCCTTGTCGGCTCCCTCCTTGACCGGCTTGGGGGCCTCGTCCACCAGCGCCTTGGCCTCCTTGAGACCCAGCCCGGTCGCGGCCCGGACGACCTTGATCACCTGGATCTTCTTGTCGCCGGCACCGGTGAGGACGACATCGAATGCCGCCTGCTCCTCGGCCGCCCCGTCACCCTCCGCGGCCGCGGCCGGCGCACCGGCCGGCGCCGCGGCGGCGACCGCGGTAGCCGAGACGCCGAACTCCTCCTCCAGTGCCTTGATCCGCTCGGCCAGCTCGAGCACCGAGATGCCCTTGAGCTCGTCGATCCACTCCTGCGTCGTGGTCATTCTTCCTCCTTGGATTCAGTCTGCTCGGTGTCCCCCGCGCCGTCCGCGCCCGCCTCCTGGACCTCCGCCGCGGGCTCGCGCTCCGGCCGGTCCTCGTCCGGCTGGACTTCCGGCGCCTCGCCCGCAGCCAGCAGGCCCTCGTCGGCGATCTGGCGCAGCTGCACGGCCAGGCCGGACAGCAGGCCGTTGAGGCCGCGGACCAATCCGGTGAGCGGGGCGGCGACCGTGCCGACCATCTGGGCGTAGAGCATGTCTCGCCCCGGCAACCGGGCGATCGAGGTGATCTGTTCGACGCTCAGCTCCTCGCCCCCCATGAGGCCGCCCTTGAACTGGATCGCCACCTCGGCACGCGAGAACTCGGCCAGCGCCTTGGCCGCCAGTGCGGCGTCGCCTCGCACGAAGGTCAAGGCTGTCGGGCCCTCCAGGAGCCCGCGCAGGCTCTGTGCCCCGGCGCGGTCGGCAGCTCGTTCGGTGAGAGAGTTCTTGACGATCCGCAGCGTCGCGTCGGCTTCGCGGAGTCGCAGCCGCAGCGCCGCCGCCTGCGGGACCGAGATCCCGCGGTAGTCCACCGCGAAGACGGCGTCCGCCGTCTGGATCTGCTGCGCGATCGCCTCGACCGTCGCTGTCTTCTGCTCGCGGTTCATGTCAGGTGTCCGGTACGCAAGACGCCCGCGCGCAGGCGGGCGTCGAAACGGTGACTGTCTCGCGGCTCCGCCTGTCCCGGACTTCTCGACCAGCGCCGTGCCGGGGGTCTTGGGCGTGCTGTCGGCTCAGTCTACGCGGCCGCCGGGGCCGGGGCCTCCTCGACCAGGTCGCGGGTGCGCGAGGGATCGAGCTTGATCCCGGGACCCATCGTCGAAGCCACCGTGACCGAGCGCAGGTAGCGTCCCTTGGCGGCGGCCGGCTTGGCCCGGATGAGCTCGTCGATCACGGCGGCATAGTTCTCCAGCAGGCGGCGCTCGTCGAAGTCCAGCTTGCCGATCACCAGGTGGACGATCGCGGTGCGGTCGGTGCGGTACTCGACCTTGCCCGCCTTCGACTCCTCGACCGCCCTGCGTATGTCGGGCGTGACCGTCCCCACCTTGGGATTGGGCATCTTGCCCTGCGGGCCGAGGATTCGCCCGAGCTTTCCGACCACCGGCATCATGTCCGGCGTCGCGATGGTCACGTCGAAGTCGCCGAAGCCCTCCTCGACGCGCTTGGCCAGATCCTCGCCTCCGACGTAGTCCGCCCCCGCCTCCTCGGCCTCGCGGGCCTTGTCGCCCTGGGCGAAGGCGGCCACCTTTACCTCCTTGCCCAGCCCGTGGGGCAGCGCGATGGTTCCGCGCAGCTGCTCGTCGGCGTGGCGAACGTTCAATCCGGTGCGTATGTGCAGCTCCACCGACTCGTCGAACTTGGCAGAGCCCAGCTGCTTGAGCAGCGAGAACGCCTCGGCCGGCGGGTACTCGTGCTCCCGATCCACCTTCGCCCGAGCCTGGGCATAGGCGCGGCCGCGTCTAGACAACCTCCACCCCCATCGAGCGGGCCGTGCCGGCGATGATCCGCGACGCCGTGTCCACGTCCTCGGCGTTCAGGTCCGGGAGCTTGCGCTCGGCGATCTGGCGGATCTGTGCCTGCGAGATCGTTCCCACCTTGTCACGGTTGGGCTCGCCCGAGCCCTTCTCGAGGCCGGCCGCCTGCTTGATCAGTATGGCCGCCGGCGGAGTCTTGGTGACGAAGGTGAACGAGCGGTCCTCGTAGACCGTGATCACGACTGGGATCACCGTCCCGGCGTCGCCCTGGGTCTGGGCATTGAACGCCTTGCAGAACTCCATGATGTTTATCCCGTGCTGGCCCAGGGCGGGACCCACCGGTGGAGCGGGGCTGGCGGCTCCGCCCATCGCCTGAAGCTTGATCGTGGTCAGTACCCGCTTGGCCATGCCCTAGAGCTTCTTGACCTGGTCGAAGCCGACCTCGACCGGGGTCTCGCGGCCGAAGATCGAGACGAGCACCTTCAGCCTGCCGGCGTCCTCGTTGATCTCGGATATCTCGCCCGAGAAATCCGAGAGGGGGCCGGAGATCACCTTGACCGACTCACCGATCTGGAACTGTGCCCGGGTGCGTTCCCGGACCGCCACCTCCTTGTGCAGCAGCCGGTCGACCTCCGGCTGGGTGAGCGGGACCGGCTCGTTGGAGGCTCCGACGAACCCGGTCACGCCCGGCGTGCCCTTGACCAGGCCCCATGAGTCCTCGTTGAGGTCCATGTTGACCAGCACGTAACCCGGCATCGTCCGCTTCTCGACGGTGACCTTCTGGTTGTCCTTCATCTCGGAAACCGCCTCGGTCGGGACCACGACCTGGCGGATTGCCCGCTGCTGGCCGAGCGAGACCACTCGGTGCTCGAGGTTGTGCTTGACCTTGTTCTCGTGACCGGAATAGGTGTTGACGACGTACCAGCGAAACATGGACTTCCAGTGTCTGGGGCGGGTTCAGAGGATGAAGTTGACCAGGCGCGAGAAGATCGCGTCCAGGACGCCGAGGTAGGCGCCGGCGATGATTACGAACCCGATGACCACGCCTGTGGCCTGGGTGACCTGACGACGATCTGGCCATTGAACGCGGCGCAGCTCGGCGGCGCAGGCGCGCAGGAAGTTGACGAAGCGGTTCCCCTCGGTCGGCAGCTCGCCGCGCGGCGTCTCGCCCGGGCGCGGCTCGGCGCGAGCCGCGCCGTCGCCGTCCTCCAGAGTAGGCGGGGGCGCGGCGACCGACGGCTCGCCGGCGTCGACTTCCGACAACTCATTCGCGGCGAGCTCCGCCGCCGGCGGATCCACGATCGCCGCCTCCGCCAGCTCGACCTCGGCGGAGGCGTCCTGGAGCGGCTCCGGCGCGCGTTGGGACTCGCGCCGAGCCGCGACACGGGTCGACTGGCGGTCCCCGCCCCGGCGGCGCTGGCGCTGCTTGGCGCGTCTGCGATCGCGGGCCATCGAATCGGTCCTAGCGGGTCTCCCGGTGGGAGGTGTGGCGCCGGCACCACCGGCAGTACTTGCGCAGCGTGATGCGGTCGGGATTGTTGCGCTTGCTCTTATTGGTCTGATAGTTGCGCCGCCGGCAGTCCTCGCAGGCGAGGGTGACGGCGATTCGGACGTCTCCGCGGGCCATGACGATCCCCGGGTCTGTGACTGTGAGGGTCCGGGCAGAAAAACGGCGCCCGCCCGGGCGCGCCGACCTCCAGTCTAGCGCGGCCCCGGAATCCGCCGGCCCTCGCGCGCGCGTCATATGGTGAAGCGCGGTGGAGGCGAAAGTCTTCGACAGAGCTCGCGCGGCCCTTCCGCCCCGCCTGGGCCGGCGCATCACCCCCAACGGGCTCACGTTCGCCGGCCTGTTCGGCGGCGCGCTGATGGCATTCCTGGCGCTGGGAGCCGTCCTGCCGGTGATCCCGCGCTACGTGAAGGGGCCGCTGGGGGCGGGCGACCTCGCGGTGGGATTGGCGACCGGGGCCTTCTCTTTCACCGCCGTCGTGTCCCGCCCGATAGCCGGTCGGCTGACCGACTCTCGGGGTCGACGGGCGATCGTGCTGGCAGGGGCGTTGCTGGCCGCGGTGGCCGGAGCCCTGTATTTCCTGCCCGCCGGGATGGCGGGGCTGCTGGCGGCCAGGTTGGTGCTGGGGTGCGGCGAGGCCTGTCTGTTCACCGCCGGCCTCACCTGGACCGCCGACATCGCGCCGCAGCGCGGGCGGGGACGGTCCCTGGGCCTGTTCGGGCTGTCGATCTGGAGCGCGATGTCGCTCGGCCCGGTCATCGGAGAGGGGCTGGTGGCGGTCGGTGGCTTCCGGGCGGTGTGGGCCTTCGCGACCCTGTCGCCGCTCGCCGGCGCCCTGGTCATCACGCGGCTGGCCGACTCGCCGCTCAGCGCGCCGCGCAGCTCCCCGCGGCCCTGGGTGGCCCGTGAGTCACTGGCCCCCGGAAGCGCCCTCGCCCTCGCCAGCGTCGGCTACGCCGCCCTGGCCGGGTTCATCGTCCTGCATCTGGCGGGCCGCGGGGCCGGACATGGCGCGGCCGTGTTCGCCGCCTTCGCCTTCGCGGTCGTCGGCCAGCGCCTGCTGGCCGGGCGACTGCCCGACCAGATCGGGCCCCGGCGCACCGCGGTCGGCGCGGCCTGCGCCGAGGCAGCCGGCCTGGCCGTGATCGCCATGGCCACCTCGGTGCCGGTGGCGGTGGTGGGCGCCCTGCTGATGGGGACCGGCTTCTCGCTCATGTACCCGTCCCTGGCCCTGATGGTGGTCGAGGCTGCCGGCGACGACCGGCGCGGGAGCGCGCTCGGAGGGTTCACCGCCTTCTTCGACATCGGCTTCGGGCTCGGCGCGCCGCTGGTGGGGGCGATCGCGTCGGTGTCCAGCTACGCCGCCGGCTTCTGGGCCGCTGCCGGCCTGGCGCTCGCCGGCGGGGTGCTCACCGCCGCCGGCGCCCACGTCCGGCGGCGGGCGTCCGCTCCCGCCTAGCTCCAGCTGGGTGCTAGGTTGAGGGTGTGCTGGGCACCGCGAACAAGCGCCAGCGGGTGCAGCCGCCCGACAGCACGCAGGAGCTCGGGCGAAGCCGCGTGGTCGACGCCGACGGCCGCGAGGTCGAGCTCGCCGAGCTGTGGCGTGACCGACCGGCGGTGCTGGTCTGGCTGCGCCACTACGGCTGAACGTACTGCCGCTCTCACGCGGTGCAGTTGCACCGTGACCGAGACAGCTTCGACGCCGCCGGCGTGCGATTGGTGGTGATCGGGCAGGGGACCCAGGATCAGGCGCGCGACTTCCAGCGCTCCCAGCACGTCGACCTGCCGCTCTACGTCGATCCGCGCCGCGACTCGTACAAGGCGGCGGGGACCAAGGTGGGCACGCTGGGCGAGCTCCTGGGGCCGGCCGTGGTCGCGCGCGGGCTGCGCGTGGTGTTGCGCGACCGGGTGCGCCAGGGACGGACGGTCGGCCATCCCGCCCAGCTGGGTGGCGTAATGATCGTCAAGCCGGACGGCTCGATTCCCTACGCGCACCTCTCCGAGGACGCGTCAGACGTACCGCCCGACGACGAGGTGCTGGCGGCGGCCAGAGCGGCGGTGGAGGGCTAGCCCGGAGCCGGACCGGAAGCCCGTCCCGCCGGGCGGCCGGGGTGAATAGGGCGCGGCACGTCAAACACGGTTGACAGCTGGTTTCACGCTTCGGGGTGCGGGGACTTGAGACTCATGTTGAGGGTCATCCGCAGGCGCGTGCGTCGCCAGAAGGGCGGGGTGAACCTGGTCGCCGACGTGGACGCCGCCGTGGCAGCGAACACGGGCTCGTCAGGTCAGCGCCAGCGGGTGAAGGTCCGCAACCGCCACTCGGTCGTCCAGCGCTCGTCGCGCGCCCGTCGGGATGACCCTGCCGAACCCAGGGCGGAGCAAAAGGAGGAGCCATGACCGAGCAGAGGCCCCGCGAGAACGAGGAGTTCCGTTCTCTCAGCCGCGAGGAGCTCAACCAGCTGGCCGGCGAGGAGCTGCCCGAGCGGGCGGCGATGTCGCTGGTCAACGCCAACGTGGCGGTTCCGGTCAACGCGGCGGTGGCGGCCAACGTGCTGTCCGACAACGCCATCGCCTACGCGGACGCCGCCCAGACCACCCCCATCGACCAGAGCAACTAGCGAGGAGAGCGCAGATGACCGAGCAGACCAACCATCCCGAGGAATACCGCCCCCTCAGCCGCGAGGAGCTCAACCAGCTGGCCGGCGAGGAGCTGCCCGAGCGGGCGGCCATGTCGCTGATCAACGCCAACGTGGCGGCGCCGGTCAACGCGGCGGTGGCGGCGAACGTCCTGTCGGACAACTCGATCGCCTACGCCAACGCCGAGCAGACGGCGACCATCGACCAGAGCAACTAGCGGCTCAGGAATTTCGCGTCTCGGAGGGCGGTCACCGTGGCCGCCCTCCGCTGGCGTGGGAAAGCGCGCCGCCGGCTGCTCGGCGGTGCCCGGCGACGGTTTCGCCCCCTCGACGCAGGGAATGATCGAAGGAAT
The DNA here is from genome assembly GCA_045805565.1 of Solirubrobacteraceae bacterium. Lineage (GTDB taxonomy): Bacteria > Actinomycetota > Thermoleophilia > Solirubrobacterales > Solirubrobacteraceae > DATAEY01. Next base: position 98,995 of record JBJMKZ010000017.1, read on the forward strand.
CTGATGGCCATCGTCGCTGTGGTTGTAGCTGTCTGCGTCGTCCTGTTCATCCTCGGCTTCCTATTCCCGCGGCTATCCAAGCGACCGCAAAGGGGGCTTGACCACGCGCTGGATGAGGGGAGCCGCGAGGGCGGTCGCGCTCCTGGCCGACTCGGAAAGTGGTTCAGCAAGCCGTTCGAGGAGTCCGAAAAGGCCGCGGACAAGAGCAGTTCGGCGGGCAGACGAGACCGAGCCAAGCTCCAGCCATAGCGCCAAGCCCAGCGGGGGACTCGAACCCCCGACCCCCTCCTTACCGTGGAAAGCCGAGCGGGCAATAGGGGCTACCGGGGGCAAGAAATGCCTGCATGACGGGGAGACGGCATCGCCCGGGGTAGCCGCCGATAGGCGCAGCTTTCCCCGCCGGACTACGCTCAGGCTACGCGGGCTAAATCACTCAGCAGGGCCGCTAACTCGCGCCCGTGCCTGCCCACGCAGCACTCGCAATAGTCCCCAGCCCGAAACCAACGTCCACGCCGCCTCTTGCAGCAGGAAGCCCCACTGTTGCCCGTCCCAAGCCAGAACCGTGAGGGTCGCTGCCCCCACCAGGTTCAGGACGAGGTACAGCCGCGAGTGAGGGCCGAGTAGGTCGAGCTGCGCCGCCGCAAAGGCGGCCAGGATCAGCACAGCGCTGGCGATCTGGATCACTTGGTACATCGCTTGCGGACAATAGGTGGCTGCGACCGCCACCGGCGGGACAATCACCGTGTGGGATTCGCCCCGAAATAGACCCAAGCCCAGCGCCGGGCAATCGCCCGTCTGATGCTGGACGACAACCCGAGCGGTCCCGAAATCGTGAGGATGGCTGCGGCCGGGGAGATATGTGGGAGGGGAAGTCCATCGCCTACGTCGCGGAACTGGCAGGGCACGACGTGGCGACCCTGAGCAGCCACTACGCCGGCGCCCTGCATGACCTTGAGGGTGGCCCGCGGATCAGCGCCGACGAGCCGATTCGCCAGGCCTGATCTATGCTGGACTACGCTCAAACTACGCTAAGAGTGCCGGCGATCAGGGTGCCTAAGTGCCCGATTGCCGCGATTTGCAGGCAAGCCCAGCGGGGGACTCGAACCCCCGACCCCCTCCTTACCATGGAGGTGCTCTACCGACTGAGCTAGCTGGGCGCGGTCGTCCAGCCTAGCGAAGCCCGAGGCCGCGAATCGGATGCCGCCGTCGGGCAGATTCGACGTCGTTCTGGGCGCCTACCGACGCCCGCCTGTCGCGAACCGGATGCCGCTGTCGTAGTCGATGCGGATGGTGGTGAAGCGGTGGACCGCCACCCGAACCGTCCGGCGTGGCCGCAGCGGTCGCGCGATCCCGCGCTCCGCGCGCGGCGCGACGACGTAGACGCCCGGCGGCAGGTGCGTCACGAAGCGTCCGTGTACGTCGGAGCGCGCCGATCGCACGAACCGGTTCGTGGACGCCGTCCGGAAATCGATCGTGGCGACGTACGGGTGATCGCGACACGACGGCTCGGGCCTGATCCGCTCGACCGGACACGTCGGCCCGATGAACACCAGGCCGGTGATCCCCGATCCGGGCGGTGCCACGAAGGCGCCGCTGCCGACCATGACCACCCCCGCGAGCGCGGGAATCAGGAGCAGCACCGGCCATCGCCGCGACATGGCATCGGTTGTAGCACGGACGGGCTCGCTGCTGGCTGCGTATCCACCCGCGAGGAGCCCGGTCCCGAGAACGTCGCTGCTACGTACGGCCCTTGCCCCGCTTCGTCTGGGCTTGGCCCGCTCGGTACTTGCCCGACTTCGTGCCGAGCTTCTTGAGCCACACGTTGGAGCCCAGGATGCTCACGCCTAACGGCGGCGGATGGGGGAGGAGGGATTCGAACCCGCTCAGGCTGTGCCAACGGATTTACAGATGCCGACAGTAATCCCGTCGAGTGCGTCTGAGTCGGATTCGTGCCCGTTGTGGGCGCCGTTCCCGTTGAGCGAGTCCGGCTCAGTACCCGTCGGGGCGGCCGGGTCCGTTAGCAGAGTGTTTGCACTCTGCGCGTCCACCAGCCGGGTCAGCTCGGCCGCCGCGCTCACGCGCGGGATGTGGTGGGCGTAGATCATCGTCGTCGCGATGTCCGCGTGCCCCATGTACGCCCTCACGTCATGCAGCGGCCACGTCTGCACCGCCAAGGTCCCGAACGTATGGCGGAGGTCGTGGAACCGGAAGGGACGCGCTCCCTCGCGCAACCGTCCGAGGCCCGCCGCGCCGAGCGCCCGGTAGAACGCTCGGCGCATCTTGCAGTCGTCGCGATGCTCGCCGGTCAGCGAGCAGAACACCCCCGGCGGTCTCGGGCGGGCGAGACTCGCTAGGGCCGCTCCTCCCAGCACGGTCACTCCGCTGTGCGACGGCTGGCGAGCGCTTCATAGCTGTTTCCGCGACTTGGCTAGAAGTATCCGCCCACGTTGTTGGTATCGCGCGACCGGATCGTCACGCCTGTTTGAGTTTTCAGCTTGGGGTCGGCGAACAGCTCGTCGTGGTTGTCGGTGAAGCTGGAGTCTTCGTTGACAACGCTTCTAGGGACCCTTTCCGCGTGCGAGTAGTGCAGCCCGTCGGAAGTCGCGAAGATCGGCGCGCTGCGCGTCCCCAGCTGCACGTCGTTGAAGACGGGGTCGTCGCCGATCAGTCGCCACACCACCTTGTGCCCGCTGTTGATCAGGCCTTGCGCCTCGGCCTGAGTCATGCTGATGCTGCCGTACACGTGCACCCAGTAGTAGCCAGCCGGGAAGTCGGCTTTGAACACCCGAAGGTTTGCGGTCATCGTGCCGATAGCGGCACTGGCCGGTGTGGCGCCAACTAGCCCGAGCATGGCAGCGCCGAGCAGTGCACAGAGCAGCCGCCGGAAGCCGCTTCGTCCTCTCATAGCTTCTCCCTCCTTCTGATTACGCTGCCACTCCTACACCGCGGGAAGACCGGAAGTCAAGCCGCCCGGGACGAGCGCGGCGCGTTAGCACTTTGTTTGCACTTCGCTCCGGCCCCGCCTCTGCGCTCGAGACTCGGGCAGAAGAAAACCCCGCCGTAGCGGGTCTTTCTTGTCGATGGGGGAGGAGGGATTCGAACCCGCTCAGGCTGTGCCAACGGATTTACAGTCCGCCCCGGCTCTCCAACTCCGGCGCTCCCCCTGGAAGCCCAAGTCTAGAACCGCCGGGCCGTCTCCCCGCGCGGGCCGCAGAGGGTCCGCCGCTCAGGAGGCGTCGCGCAGGCGCTGCGCCTCGGGCAGCGCCTCGAGCTTCTTGAGCGTGTGGTTCTCGATCTGGCGAATGCGCTCGCGCGTGACGTTGAACGCACGCCCGACCTCCTCGAGGGTCCGGGGACGCTCGCCCGTGAGCCCGAAGCGCATCTCGATCACCTCGCGCTCGCGCGGCGGCAGCGCGGCCAGGGCCCGGCGCACGTTCTCGCGGCGCAGGTTCTCTGACGCCTGCTCGAACGGCGACTCGGCCGTCTTGTCCTCGACGAAGTCGCCGAGCTCCGACTCCTCCTCCTCGCCGATCGGCTTCTCGAGCGACACCGGCTGCTGCGCGATGCGCAGGATGTCGCGCACCTCGCGGGGGGTGCACTCGAGCTCGCACGCGATCTCCTCGGGCAGGGGCTCGCGGCCCAGCGCCTGGACGAGCTGGCGCTCGACATGGACGACCTTGTTGAGCTTCTCGACCATGTGGACCGGTATCCGGATCGTGCGCCCCTTGTCCGCGATGGCCCGGGTCACCGCCTGACGGATCCACCAGGTCGCGTAGGTGGAGAACTTGTAGCCGCGGCGGTAGTCGAACTTCTCCACCGCATGCATGAGGCCCATGTTGCCCTCCTGGATCAGGTCGAGCAGGTCGAGTGAGCTGCGGCCGCGATACTTCTTGGCAATCGCCACCACCAG
>JBJMKZ010000018.1:0-5831 GCA_045805565.1 Solirubrobacteraceae bacterium
AACCAGCAGGACGTGGTGCGCCAGGAGCTCGACTCGGCGCGGCGCGAGGCAGGCCAGGGCTGAAACCCAACTGCCCTCTCGCGGATGCCCGACGGCAGGCGGATGCCCCGGGAGGCCCATGGGCGCGACGTGCGATGCCCGAGCTTGGTTTGCTATCAGCCTCCGGTGTCCGCTGATCGCGCTGACATGACCGACGAGGAGCGGAGCTCCGACTCCGGGGCCGAGGTCGACGAGACGGCCGAGATCCTGCCGGGTCCCGGCCCGTCGACCGTGGTGTACGAGATCAGCGGGGTGGCGTTCCCGGTCGTGCGCCGGGGATACGACCGCGAGGCGGTCGAGACCTACGTGGCGCGCGTGAGCCAGCTGGTGGCCGAGCTCGACGCCACGCGCTCGCCCCAGCACGCGGTCAAACGCGCGCTCGAGCGCGTCGGAGAGGAGACCGCGAGCATCCTGCGCCAGGCGCAGGAGACGGCGCAGCAGATGACCGCGCGCGCCGAGGCCCGCGGCCGCGAACGCGAGCAGCAGGCCGAGCGGGAGGCCAGGAGGATGAAGGCCGAAGCGCAGGCCGAGGTCCGCCGGCTGGACGCCGACACCGATCGCATCTGGGAGGAACGGCAGCGACTCCTGGAGGACACGCGCAAGCTGGCGGAGCTGTTGCTGCGGGTGGCCGATGACGCCGAGGAGCGGTTCCCGCCGGAGCTGCCCGAGCCAAGTGACTCGGCGCGACCGAGCGAGGAAGAGCGCCAGAACGAGGACGAGCGCCAGACCGAGGACTCCACCGACGAGGTGCTGGGCGCCGCGGGCCATCCGGTCCAGCGCCCCAGCGAGGACGGTCCCCCGCACGGCGCACCGCCTCCGCCGGGTTGATCGACGCTCTCGCCGCACCCCGGGGAGCCGCGCCCCTCGTCGTGAACGCGACGCAACGCTCGTCGGTCGTCACCTAGAGGCGCCGACGGGGTAAGAAGGACCCGACGGGTCAAATCGTTGCGAGGAGGTCGGTCATGGGGATCATCGGATGGATCGTTCTGGGGCTGTTCGCCGGCGCCATCGCCAAGCTCCTACTGCCGGGCCCCGACCCGGGCGGCATCATCGTCACCACGCTGATCGGCATCGCGGGCGCGCTGGTCGGCGGTTTCATCGCCACCAAGCTCCACCTCGGAAGCGTTCGCCACTTCTTCGACCTCGCGACCTGGCTGTGCGCGATCGGCGGGTCGATGCTGCTGCTCCTGGTGTACCGCCTGTTCACAGGGGGGCGCCGAGCGGGGGTGTAGCCGTCCGCCCGCGAGTGAGCGGTCGGCAAACCGGGTATGGCGCGAGGATGAGAGCGGTGGGGCGAGAACCTGCCGTACGGCATGAGTCCTGACCAGCCCGCCAGTCCAGACGCCGAACGCGACGACGACCGCGCGGACGCGGAGCGCGAAGGCGAGCGCGAGGACGCCGAGCGCGAACGCGAGGGGAAGGAAGCCGAGCGCGAAGAGGGCGGCGCCGAGGGCGAGGACGGACGGAGCCTGCGAGACGACGTCAAGGAGCTTCCCGGGGCGATGCGCGAGGACACCCGGCGCGTCTATCGGCAAGCCGACGAGAGCCTGTCCGAGCGGATGGAGCGCCAGCCGGCGTTCGAGCGCGCGCTCGACCTGCGCATCGTGCTGGCGTCCTTGGCGATCGCCTTCGTGCTGGCGCTGGTCCTGCGGCTGCTGGGGTTGTCGCCGGTGATCAGCATCGTCATCTTCCTCATCGCCCTGGCTGGCCTGTGGGTCGGTCTGGCCAGGTTCTACTCGGCGCGGCGCCCCAAGTCGCGGCCGGACGGCGAGCGCGAGGCCGAGCAGGAGGACGAGGACGGCTCAGACGACGAGGAGGGTGGCTAGCCGCCCCCGCCTCTAGCCGTGCCCCGGCTCGTGGTGGCGGTCGCACCGGGCCGGGACCGGGGGTATCCTTGCCCTGCTGTGGCGGAGACGCAGGGACGTGCACCGGGACGGCGAGGACCAACCAATCGCCTCCGCCTCGGCGCGGTGATCGCCGTCGGCCTCGCGGTGGTTTTCGTCGCCTGGCTGCTGCTGCGCGGCGGGGAGAACAAGCCGGCTGCCACTCGCGCCCCCGCGACGGCGATGAACCTCACGCAGCTGCGCGCGTTCGCCGCCTCCGCCGGCCACCCCGTGTACTGGGCCGGTCCGCGCCCATCCGGGGCTCCGGCTAAGGGCCTGGCCTACGAGGTCTCGCAGACCAGGGACCGCTCGATCTACATTCGCTACCTCCCGCCCGGGGTGGCCGCAGGCTCCAACCGGCTGTTTCTCACCGTCGGCACCTACGTCAATGGGAGGGCGCGCGCGACGGTGCGTCAAGCCCTGGCGCGACCTGGGGCGACGCGCGCTCGGGGCCCGGGCAGGGAAACCGCGGTCGTCAACGCGAGCCGTCCGCACAGCGTGTACTTCGCGGCGCCGGACGGGCGCTTCCTGATCGAGGTCTACGACCCGAACGCGGCACGCGCCCGCAGCCTCGCGAGCACCGTCGGTCCCATCCGCTGAGGCGCGCCACGCCGCCGGCAACCACGAGCGGAGCGCACGAGCCCCGCCGATGACGCTGCTCGTCACGTGGGTCGTGGCGCCACTCGTCCTGGGCGCGCTCGCGGCGGGCTGCGGAATGCTCGCCGCCCGCGTGAGCGGCATCCAGCTTCCCGGGTCGCTGGTGGTGCCGGTCGGGCTGTCGGCGGTCGTCATCGTCGCCGGCTTCTTCACTGTCGCGGGCCCCACCGCCGAGCTCGCCCCGCCCGCGGTGCTCGGAGTGGCGGTGGTCGGCGCCCTGCTCGGGTATCGCCGGCGGCGCCTCGGCGCCGAGCGGGAGCGCCGCTGGCATGCGGTCGCGCCGCCGGCGGTGGCAGCGGTGGCGGTGTTCCTGGTCTACGCGGCGCCGGTCGTCCTCTCCGGCGAGGCCACGTTCGCGGGCTACGTCAAGCTCGACGACACCGCGACTTGGCTCGCCCAGGCGGACCAGGTGATGCACCACGGGCGCTCGCTGGACGGGCTTGCGCCGTCCTCCTACGAGGCGACGCTCGCTTCCTACGTCGGCCACGGCTACCCGGTGGGCGCGATGCTCCCGCTGGGTGTCGCCGGGGCGATCAGCGGCGAGGACGTCGCCTGGGTGTTCCAGCCCTACCTGGCGTTCCTGGCCGCGAATCTGGCACTCGCGCTGTGGGCGCTGCTGGAGCCGGTCGTCGAGGACCGCTGGCTGCGCACGCTCACGGCCGCCATCGCCGCGCAGCCCGCGTTGCTGTTCGGTTACGCGCTGTGGGGCGGGGTCAAGGAGCTGCTGGCGGCGGCGATGCTGGCGACGCTCGCCGCGCTCGTGCCGGTGACCGTCTCCTCGCTCTCGCGCGACAGGCCATCCTGGCGAGCACCGGTCTGCCTGGCCCTCCCTTGCGCGGGCCTGCTCGCCGCGCTCTCGCTGGGAGGTCTCGCCTGGGTCGGGCCCGCCCTCCTCGTCAGCGCTCCGGCGGTCGTGTTCGGGCTGGGCCGCTCCGGAGCGCTTCGCCAGGGCTTCAGGCTGGCCGTGCTGATCGTCGCGCTGGCCGCTCCCTCGTTCGCGGGGGCCAACCTGTTCGTGCAATCGGGCGCGACGGTCCTCACCAGCGGCTCCGAGCTGGGGAACCTGGTCGCACCCCTCGACCCGCTGCAGGTCCTCGGCGTCTGGCTCGCGGGAGATTTCCGGGCTCCGCCCGTCGATCGCGGACCGACGAACGTGCTGCTGATGGCGGTCGCTCTGGCGGCGCTCGGAGGGGTCGCGCTGGTCCGGCGCCGGCGCGCCACGGGAATGTCCGCCTACCTCGGCGCAGCGGCGCTGGGGGCGGCCGGCCTGGCGGTCGTGGGCTCGCCGTGGGTCGCGGGGAAGGGCTTCGCCACCGCATCGCCGGCGTTCCTGCTGGCGGCGATGGCGGCGGCATGCTGGCTCCTGCAGCGGGGACGTCGCGTCGAGGGCGCCGTGCTCGCCCTGGCGATCGGCGGCGGCGTACTCGCCTCCAACTTCCTCGCCTATCACGACGTCTGGCTCGCGCCGCGAGATTCGCTGGTCGAGCTCGAGGTCATCGGCAAGCGGATCGCCGGCCAGGGACCGACCCTGATGACCTCCTTCGAGCCCTTCGGCGTGCGTCACTTCCTTCGCGCCGCAGACCCCGAGGGGGCCTCCGAGCTGCGCCGCCGCCGGATTCCGTTGCGCGACGGCTCGCTGCTGCCCAAGGGCGAGACCGCCGACATCGACCGCTTCAGGCTCCCCGACGTACTCACCTACCGCACGCTGGTCCTGCGACGTTCGCCCCTCGCCAGCCGGCCGCCATCGCCCTACCGGCTCATCTGGCGAGGACACGTCTGGGAGGTCTGGCAGCGGCCGGCGGGCGCGGGCGCGACGATCCTCGAGCACTTCGCGCTCGGGCGCGGCCGGCAGCCGGCGAGCCGGGCGCCATGTGGCGAGGTTCGGCGTCTGGCGATGGAGGCTGGCAGCCGGGGCACCCTCGCCGTGGCCACGCGCCCGCAGGCGCTCGTGGTGGAACTCGGCGGGCGGGATCGCCTCGCCGCCCGCATCGTGGTTCCCGTGGCCGGGCACTGGAGCGTATGGCTGGGAGGCTCCTTCAAGCCACTGGTCGACGTGTACGTCGACGGACGTCGGGTCGGGGAGGCGCGCGGCCGCATCGACCACGCCGGAGCCATCTGGAGGCTCGGCCAGGCCGACCTCAGGGCAGGTCCCGCTGCGCTGACCGTCCGCGCCGATCGGCCCGACTGGAGGCCCGGCAGCGGTGGGGCCTCGCTGCCGGCGGGCCCGCTCGTGCTCGCCCGGCCGGCCAGCGACAAGGTGGCGCTCGTCCCCGCGCGTGACTGGCGGCGACTGTGTGGAAGGGCACTCGACTGGATCGAGGCGCTGGGACCCGCGGCATAATCCGCCCGCCCGCACGACACGTCTAGGGCCAGGAGGGGGCGACGGGCTACCTCTACGACACCTTCCGCGCCACCGAGCGCCGGAACAAGCAGCGCCTCCTCGAGCTGGCGCCCCCGTCTCCCGGGGCGAAGCTGCTGGACCTCGGCTGCAACGACGGGAGCTTCACCATGGAGCTGGCCCGCAAGGTCGGCGCGGCGCGAGTGGCAGGAGTCGAGTTCGTCGACCACCTCGGCGAGGCGGCGAGCACCCGCGGCGTAGAGGTGCTCTCTCACGACCTCAACCACCCGCTCCCCTACGCCTCGGGCGAGTTCGACGTCGTGCACTCGAACCAGGTCATCGAGCACCTGCGCAACACCGACGGCTTCCTGCGCGAGATCCGGCGCGTGCTCCAGCCGTCGGGCTATGCGCTGGTGTCCACCAACAACCTGGCGAGTTGGCACAACGTCTTCTCGCTGGTCCTCGGCATGCAACCGACCCCATGTCACGTCAGCGACGCGGTGGTGGTCGGAAACCGTCTCGATCCGCTTCGCGGCCAGGCCCATCCCGAGAGGGGCTCGGCCCACCTGCGACTCTTCTCGTTCCGCGCCCTGGCCGAGCTCGCCCGATGGCACGGCTTCCGGGTGGACACGCTGGTGACCGCGGGTTACTACCCGTTTCCGCCCGCCGTCGCCGACGTCCTGTGCCGGGTCGATCCGCGGCACGGAGCCTTCTTGATCGCCCGCCTGCGCTCGACCTAGAGGTCCGCGTAGGCGGCGAGGAGAGCGCGAAGCGACCGATCGAGCGACAGGCGCTCGGCGTTGCGGCCGAACCACTCGGCGGTGGAGCGCCGCAACTCGTGGCCGGCACGGTGGACCCCGAGAATCGATTCGGCCAGATCGTCTGGCGACGCCGAGGCGGCGACAAATCCGTTC
>JBJMKZ010000019.1:0-11424 GCA_045805565.1 Solirubrobacteraceae bacterium
CTCGCTGCCCACCTCGTAGCAGCAGCCGCCGGCGCCGGGCCCGATCGCCGCCTCCAGCCGACCGATCGCCCCGAGCGCCCGCAATGCGTCCACACCCTCCTCGACCACCCCGGCACCCAGCCCCCGCCAGCCGACGTGCAGCATCGCCACCGCCCCCTCCCCCGCCACCGCGACGGGGAGGCAGTCGGCCACCAGGACCAGCGCAGCCACCCCTCTGGCGCTTGTCGCCTGCCCGTCGGCGGGCGCCGGCTCGGCGCCCGGATTGGGCGGCTCGACCAGACGGCGCACCGTCGCCCCGTGCACCTGACGGCCCAGGGCGAGGCGCTCGCGGGAGACGCCGACGAGGGCCGCGACGCGGTCGCGGTTCGTGCTCACCCGGTCCGGGTCGTCGTCGGTCCAGCGTCCGACGTTGAGGCTCTCGAACGGCCCCTCCGACACACCGCCCCGGCGGCTGGTGAACAGCGCCCGGGCGCCGGGAAGGTCGACGCCGAAGTGATCGCCCTCGGCGCGGAACGGCGACGGCAACCTCACTCAGTCGACCTGCAGCTCGACGCCCGGCACCGGCTCTCGCTGGGCGTACTCGAAGTGGGCGCGCCCCGGAGCGGTCAGCTCGTCGACCAGGTGGTCGCCCTCCCACACGCGCACCTGCATCGACGCGGTCTCGGTGTTGTAGCAGTAGGCGCGCTCGCCGTCGGGATCGTGGTACGTGACCCCGACCATCGCGTGGCGGTCCGCGTCGACCGTCGCCGTCACCCGGCGGTCGCCGTCCGCGGCCTTGAGGTGCCAGCTGGTGAGCCCGAACACGCTGTGGTTGCGCGCGACCCGAAGCGGGCCGGTGGAGTGGAAGTCGCGGCCGTGGAAGCGCCCGACGACCGGCGTGCTGGGGCCAAGCTCCCGCCCCAGCCGGGGGACGAACACGGACACGCCGTCCAGGTAGCAGTCGCGCCGCGGCTCGCCTTCCATGGACTCGAAGTCGTTGCAGTGGGCCCAGGCCCAGCGCGCGGCGTGCTTGCTTCCCCACAGATGGGCCTGGGCGCCGCGGGCGCCCTCCAACGCCAGCTCACGCCCGTCGAAGCGCACGGTGCCCGACACCTCCACGTCGGGATGCGGTAGGACGAGGACCGTCTTGGCCAGCTTTGCCCGGCGCAGCAGCGGGTGCACGTGCTCGGCGGCGGGAAGGCGAGGCTCCCAGCGCAGGTCCCAGCTGGCGCCGTCGAGCCGGCCGGACATGCCGCGGTCGGTGAGGGTCGCATCCTGCACGCGCAGCTCGAACGGCTCCGCCTGCGCGACGAGCTCGCCAGCCGGATAGGACGACTTGAGCCCCAGCACCGCCGACGGGCCCGGATCCATCGCCGCCAGCCACAGCGAGCAGCTCGGCTCGCCCCGCAGCGGCGCCAGCATCGTGTAGCGGATCCACAGCCCGATGCCGCTCGGGCGGTCGGTGAGCGTCAGGTAGTAGACCTCGTAGTGCCCGGCCTCGCCGTCCCACTGAAGCGCGTTCCAGTTGGCCATCGGGGCGGGATGCTAGCCCTCGCCGTTCACGCCGGCCGCGCGCAGAGCCGCGTCCAGCTCGGCGTCGCGGCCGCCCCCGCCGCCGTCGAGCTTCTCGGCCAGCGCGGCCGCCAGCCCGCGTCCGATTCGCGGTCCCTCGGGCACCCCGGCGGCGAGCAGGTCGTCGCCGGTGATCTCCAGTCGCACCGGACGCAGGTCGCGGGTCCAGGCCTCGACCTCGGCGGCGGCCCCGAGCGCGGCGGCGAGCGCCAGCTGCTCGGGCGGGTGGTCGCGAGCCAGCGCGGCGATCTCGGAGGGCCGCCCGGCGGCGGACAGCTCGCGCGCCAGCCGCGGCGCGTCCAGCGCGGCCGCCAGCACCGCGTCGCGCTCGGCGGCGGCGAGCCCCAGCCACTCCAGCCAGCCGCGCAGCTCGGCCCGCTCGAAGCCGGTGACGCACGTGGCCAGCAGCGTCAGTTCGGCGCGCGCGCCCGCCGGCAGCGACGCGAGCGCCCGCTCGGCCAGCTCCCGACGCACGCCGAGGCGCGGATGCAGGGCACGATCCAGCCCGAGCGACTCCGCCCGGCCCAGCGCCTCGAGCGCCCTGGGCTCGCGCAGGAGGAGCATCAGCTCGCCCCACACGCGAGGGCCCGACACCACGCCCAGGGCGCCGCCCTCGATCGCCCGGCGGGCGAGCGCGGCGGTACCGGGCTCCTCGGCGAAGCCCAGCCGGGCGCCGTAGCGGACCAGCCGCAGCAACCGGGTGGGATCGTCGACGAACGACCGCTCGTGCAGCACGCGCAGGCGCCCGGCCCCCAGGTCCTCCAGCGCCGCTGGGGCGGCGCGCAGCTCGCCCAGCCGCTGCGCGCTGACCCCCGCCGCCAGTGCGTTGACGGTGAAGTCCCGGCGAGCGAGGTCCTCGTCCAGTGGGGCCGCCTCCACGACCGGCAGCGCTCCCGGTCGCGGGTAGGACTCGCGGCGTGAGGTGGCGAGGTCGAACGACAGCCCGCCGGCCTCGACGGTCGCGGTCCCGAAGCGCTCGTGGCGGCGCACCCGACCTCGCAGCCGCTCGGCGGCTAGCGCCGCGGCGTCCGCGGCGTCCCCCTCGACCACCACGTCGAGGTCGACCGGCCGGATGCCGAGCAGCAGATCGCGCACCGCCCCGCCCACCAGCCAGCAGCCGGGCACCGGCGCGAGCGCCTCGGCGATCTGGGCAATGCCCGGATGCCCGAGCAGCCGGCCAGCCAGCTCGGTCGCTTCCGGCGCGCGCATAGCCAGAGTCTGCCGCGCGGGCTGGTCGGTGTGGGCGCTCAACGACGGACGGCGACCCCGGCGTCGGCCAGGCGCTCCTTGGCCTCGGCGATCCGGAAGCGGCCGTAGTGGAAGATCGACGCGCACAGCACGGCGTCCGCCCCCGCCCGCACGCCGGCCACCAGATGGTCGAGCTCGCCGGCTCCGCCCGACGCGATGACCGGGACACTCACCGCATCGGCCACGGCGCCGGTCAGCTCCAGGTCGTATCCGTGCCGGGTGCCGTCGCGGTCCATGCTGGTCAGCAGGATCTCCCCCGCCCCCCGCTCGGTGCCTTCCCGCGCCCACTCGACGGCGTCCTGGCCGGTCGCCGTGCGCCCGCCGGCGACGAAGGCCTCCCAGCTCTCGCCGCCCCCCGGCGGGCGGCGCTTGGCGTCGATGGCGAGCACGACGCATTGAGCGCCGAACACCCCGGCCAGCTCGTCGAGCAGCTGAGGGCGGGCGACCGCGGCGGAGTTCACCGTCACCTTGTCGGCGCCGGCGTCCAGCACCGCCTGGGCGTCGGCCACGTCGCGGATGCCCCCGCCGATGGTGAACGGGACGAACACGTTGTCGGCGGTGCGACGGGCGAGCGCGACCATCGTGTCGCGCTTTTGGTGCGTCGCGGTGATGTCCAGGAACACCAGCTCGTCGGCGCCCTCACGGTCGTAGTGGGCGGCCAGCTCGACCGGATCGCCGGCGTCGCGGATCTCCAGGAAACGGGTTCCCTTGACCACGCGGCCGGCGTCGACGTCCAGGCACGGGATGACCCGCGTGTAGTGCATCGCTCTCAGCCCTCCCCGTTGAGCGCGGCCTGCGCCTCTTCGACCGTGAACCGCCCCTCGTAGAGCGCCTTGCCGACGATCACACCGTCGAGCGCCCGCGACTCGAGGGCCGCCAGGCGCTCGAGGTCGGCCAGCGTCCCCACGCCGCCGGAGTAGATCAGCCGCCCGCCGCCCGCGGCGCCCGCGACGTCGGCCACCTCGTCGAGGTCGGGCCCTTCCAGGGTGCCGTCGCGCTCGGTGTCGGTGTACACGATGGTCTCGACGCCGCGCCGACGGAGTCGTTGCACGACCTGGTGGCCGCCCAGTTCGGTCGTCTCGGTCCAGCCACGGATGGCCAGCCGGCCGCCGCGCACGTCGACCGCCACCGCCAGCCGGCCTCGGTGGTGCTCGAGCGCCGCGTCGAGCAGCTGCGGGTCACGGTGGGCGGCAGTCCCCAGCACCACGCGCGCGGCGCCGGCGTCGAGGGCGGCGGACACCGACTCGAGGGTGCGCAGGCCGCCGCCGTACTGGACCGGGACCCCGAGCTGCGATGCGATCCGCCGTACGTGGGAGAGGGCGACCGGCCGACCCTCCCGGGCGCCGTCGAGGTCGACCACATGCAGGCGGCCGGCTCCCGCCTCGACCCACGCTCGGGCCGCGTCGAGCGGATCCGACGCGTAGACCGTCTGCTGGTCGAACCGCCCGCGCCGCAGGCGAACCGCCCGGTCGTGTCGAATGTCGATCGCCGGGTAGAGCTCCATCGGCCGTTGAAGATGGCAGACGGCGCCGCGCGCCCGGTCCGGCTAGGCGGCGACCCGAGCGCAGATCGCGGCGAAGTTGGAAAGCAGGCGCAGCCCCGCGGCGGACGACTTCTCGGGGTGGAACTGCGCGCCGTATACCGGGTCGCGTCCGACCACCGAGGCGAACGGCTCGCCGTACCGGCTCTCGCCGATCACGTCGGACTCGTCGGCCGGGCGCACGACGAAGGAGTGCACGTGGTAGAAGGCGCAAGGGTCCGGCAATCCGGCGGTCAGCGGCGACGGGCGTCGCCAGCCGACCTGGTTCCAGCCGATGTGCGGGAGCTTGGCGCCGCGAGGGTCAAGTGCGGTCACGGCGCCCGCCAGCAGGCCGAGACCGGCCGCCCCTCCGAGCTCCGCCGACGATTCGAACAGCAGCTGCATGCCCAGGCAGATTCCCAGGACCGGCGTTCCGCCCCCCGCACGCTCGGCGATCAACTCGTCGAGCCCGCCGCGGGCGAGCCTGCGCATGGCCTCCGGGAAGGCGCCGACGCCGGGCACCACCAGGCCGTCGGCTGCCCGCAGCACGCCGTGGTCGCCGCTGCGCAGCGGCCGGGCGCCGACGCGCTCGAGCGCCTTCTCGACCGACCGGCGGTTGCCCATGCCGTAGTCGACGATCCCGATCGCCACGGCGCTCACGTCAGCGTCCCCTTGGTGCTCGGCACGCCGGCCTGCGACTCGTCCAGCGCGGCGGCCGCGCGCAGGGCGCGCGCGAAGGACTTGAATGCCGCCTCGATCACGTGGTGGGCGTTGGTCCCGGACTGGACACGCAGGTGGAGCGTGAGCTTGGCCGCCATCGCCACGGCCCGGAAGAACTCCTCGGCCTCGTCGTGGTCGAAGCCGGCGATGGAGCCGGGCGGCAGGTCGGCGGCGAAGGCGCAGTACGGGCGTCCGGAGATGTCGATGGCGCACGAGGCGAGCGCCTCGTCCATCGGCACGGTCGCCTCGCCGTAGCGGGCGATGCCGCTGCGGTCGCCCAGCGCGCGGTCGAGCGCCTGCCCCAGGCAGATGCCGGTGTCCTCGACGGTGTGGTGGGAGCCGGTCCCCAGGTCGCCGTCCACCTCGACCGCCAGGTCGAGCCGGCCGTGGCGGGCCAGCAGGTCGAGCATGTGGTCAAAGAAGCCGACGCCGGTCCGTCGGGGGCCCTCGCCGCTTCCATCCAGGGCGACGCTGAGCCGCACGCTGGTCTCGTTGGTGGTTCGCGCGATCTCGCCCGCTCGCCGGGTGTCAGCCATCTCGGCCATTGTCTCCCATGCGCGCCTCCATCGACTCGGCGTGGACCACGAACCCCTCCGCCCGGGCGATCGCGGCACCCGCCGCCGCCAGCTCGGCCACCGCCCCCAGGTGGACCTCCGCCACCCGTCGCCGGAAGTGGCGGGTGGAGAGCCCGGAGCTGAAGCGCGCGGCGCCCGCGGTGGGCAGCACGTGATTGGACCCCGCCACGTAGTCGCCGAACGCGGTCCCACATCGGGCGCCCACGAACACGCAGCCGGCGGCGCGCACCCGCGGCGCCAGCACCTCGGCCTGCTCGCCCGCCAGCTGGAGGTGCTCGGGGGCGAACGCCTCGGCGAACGCGAGCGTCGCCTCGAGATCGGGAGTCGCCACCAGCACGCAGGCAGCCGGGTCGCTGCCGGGACGCTGGCCGGCCAGCCGGTCGAGCCGCTCGGCCAGGGCCGCTAGCTCGCCGCTCGCGGGCGAGACGGCGACCACCAGGCTCTCGGGGCCGTGCTCGCCCTGGGCGAGCAGGTCGAGGGCCAGCGGGGTGGCGTCCGCCTCGCGGGTCCCGGCCAGCAGCACGAGAAGGTCGCTGGGCCCCGCGAACCCGTCGATCCCCACGACGCCCGACAGCTGGCGCTTGGCCTCCTGGACGTAGAGGTTGCCCGGTCCCGCGACTACATCGACCGGAGCGACGGTCTCGGTGCCCAGCGCCAGGGCGGCGACCGCCTGCGCCCCGCCCATTCGGTAGACCTCGTCCACGCCGCACAGCGCGCACGCGGCGAGAATGGCCGGGTGCGCCTCACCACCCGGGCCCGGCGGAGCGCACACCACCACCTCCTCGACGCCGGCCGCCTGGGCCGTGACCGCGCCCATGACCGCGGTGCTCGGATAGGGAGCGTGGCCACCCGGCACATAGATGGCGGCGCGGCGGACGGCAAACTCGCGCAGCACGACGCGCTGGCCCTGGGGCAGGTCGACCGCGCGCTCGGCGCCGTCCAGCCCGGTCAGGGCCACCGCCCGCACGTTGCCGGCCGCCAGCTCGAGCCCAGAGCGCAGCTCGGACGGCAGGCGGTCGAGCGCCGAGCGCAGCTCGAGCCGGTCGACCCGCAGCGGCCATGGCGCCGCGCCCCCGGTGTCGAACCGGCGGGTCAGCTCGTCGATCGCCCGGTCCCCGCCCGATCGCACCTGCTCGATCACCTCGCGGACCGGCTCGGTGACCCCGGCCGCGGCGGGGGCCAGCCCCCGCACCGCCGCCGCCGCCCCGGGCGCACCGCCGGCGTCCTCGACGGTGACGCGCTCAACCCGCACGCACGCGCTCCAGCATCTCGTCGATCGCCGCCGCCTTGAGTTTGTGGGCAACCGGGTTGGCGATCAGCCGGGCGGTGCACTCGGCGATCACCTCGCGCACCACCAGGTCGTTCTGGGCCAGGGTGTGGCCGGTGGCGGTCAGGTCGACGATGCCCTCGACCAGGCCGGTGAGCGGCGCCAGCTCGACCGATCCCTTGACCTCGACGATCTCGGCCTGACGGCCGGTCTGCTCGAAGTGCCGCGCGGCCACGCGAGGGTACTTGGTGGCCACGCGCATCACCCCCAGCCGCCGCAGCGCCTCCGCCGCCGCGTCCTCGCCGGAACGCGTGGCAAGCACCATCCGGCAGCGCCCGAAGCCGAGGTCGGCCAGCTCGTAGACCTCGCGCCCACGCCGGTCGGCCCCGCCGGACTGCTCCATCAGGACGTCCTTGCCGGTGATTCCCAGGTCGGCCGCCCCCGCCTCGACGTAGATCGGTACGTCGGAGGGGCGCACCGTGATGAGGCCGATGTCCTCGAACAGCAGCTTGCGGTCGTTGGCACGCACCGGCGCCGTCTCAACGCCGAGGCGGTCGAGCAGGTCCAGGGTGCCCTGGAACAGGGCTCCCCGCGGGACCGCGATGATCAGCCCGCCGTCACCCGGGCCCGGGCGGCTCACCTGTACCGCTCCTCGCCGGTGAGCGCGAGATGGAGCCGCTCGACGTTGAGGCCGAAGCCGACGGCCGGCAGCGGCCGACCGAAGCGGGCCAGGAGGTCGTCGTAGCGGCCTCCCCCACCGAGGGGCGCGCCGAGCGCCGGGTCGTAGACCTCGAATACCGCACCGGTGTAGTAGCCCAGCCCGCGGGTCAACCCGAGGTCGAAGATGATGCGCTCGCCAACCCGCTCGTCCAGCAGATCGCGGACACGGGCCATCCGTCCCACCGCGTCGGCCGCCGGGCTGTCGGGTGCGCTGAGCACGTCCGCGCCCCCGCGCCGTTGGGGGATCTCGACCAGCAGCGCCGCCGCCTCCGAAGCGAGCCCCAGCCCGGCGATCTCGTGCTCGAGCGCCACGAAGTCCCGCCGCACCAGCGCGTTCATCAGCGTCGTCCGGGCCCCGTCGGGAACGCCGAAGGAGTCCAGCAGCGCCGGGTACAGCCCTGCGTCGCCCATTCCGACCCGATAACTCTCCAGGCCGGTGTCGTCGAGGGCGGCGCACAGCACGGTCAGCGCCTCGGCGGTGCCCTCGGGCGCGGGCGACCCGATCAACTCGATGCCGGCCTGCAGGAACTCGCGCGGCTGCCCCCGCTGCGGGCGCACCCCGCGGTAGGCGTGGGCGAGGTAGCAGAAGCGCAGTGGCGGCTGCGAGCCCGCGTAGCGCGTCGCCGCCACCCGCGCGATGGGGATGGTCATGTCCGAGCGCAGCACTAGCACTTCGCCGTTCTCGTCGAACAGCCGGTAGGCGGGACGCGCGCCGGACAGGCTCGGGTCCACGCCGGCCTGGACGGCGGTGGCCAGCGTCGATTCGTACTCGAGCGCCGGCGTGTAGACCTCGCCGTAGCCGTAGCGCTCGAAGGTGGCGCGCAGCGGCTCCGAGATGGCGCGCAGCTCGCGCATCTCATCGGGCAGCACATCACGCGTTCCGCTGGGGATCGGACGGATCATGGGCGAGGTCCTCCGGCCACGCCCTCAGGCGTGCACCGGCTCCGTCGCGACGCGCTCGATGCGCGCCCCGAGCGCCCGCAGGCGTTCGTCTATCTGCTCGTAGCCACGATCGATCTGGCGGATGTTGCCGATCTCCGAGACGCCGTCGGCGCACAGCGCGGCGATCAGCATCGCCATCCCGGCCCGGATGTCGGGCGACTCCAGCCGCTCCGCGTGCAGCCTGCGCGGCCCGGTGACGATCACCCGGTGGGGATCGCACGACACGATGTCGGCGCCCATGAGGCTGAGCTTGTCGGTGAAGTAGAGCCGGTTCTCGAACATCCACTCGTGGATGAGTACCGAGCCCTCGCTCTGGGAGGCCAGGGCGATGGCGATGCTGGTCAGATCGGCCGGGAATGCGGGCCAGGGGCCGTCCTGCAGCTTGCACTTGTACTCGCCGACATCACGGGTCATGACGAGGCGCTGGGACCCGGGAACCACCACTTCGTCGCCATCGAGCTCCGAGCGCAGCCCCAGCCGCCCGAACACCAGCCGGATCATCCTCAGGTCGTCGGGCACCACGCCTCGGATGCGCACCTCGCCCCCGGTGACGCCCGCCAGCGCCATGAACGAGCCGACCTCGATGTGGTCGGGTGCCAGCTCGTGGTGGCCGCCCCGCAGCGGCTGCGCCCCGGTGATGGTCAACACGTTCGAGCCTATGCCCTGGACGTCGGCGCCCATCTACACCAGCAGTCGGCCGAGGTCCTGCACGTGGGGTTCGCAGGCGGCGTTGCGGATGATCGTGGTGCCGCGCGTCAGCGCGGCCGCCATCAGGGCGTTCTCGGTGGCCATCACCGACGGCTCGTCCATGAAGACGTCCCCCGCCCCCAGGCCACCCGGCGGAGCGGTCAGCTCGATGTCGCGGTCCCCGCGGAGGCTGGCTCCCAGCTCGCGGAAGGCGTCGAGGTGCGGATCCAGCCGTCGCCGGCCGATGACGTCGCCGCCGGGGGGCGGCATGGTCACCCGCCCGAGACGGGCCAGCAGGGGCCCGGCCAGCAGGAACGACGCCCGGATCTGAGACGACAGCTCGCGGTCGATCTCCGGGGGTCCGGCCACGTCCGCGGCGCACAGCGACAGCTCGTTCGGGCCTCGCCACTCGACGCGCACGCCGAGGTGCTCGAGCAGGCCGGTCATCGTCTCCACGTCGCGGATCCGGGGCACGTTCCGGAGCACGACCTCCTCCTCGGTCAGGACCGAGGCGGCCAGGATCGGCAGGGCGCTGTTCTTGTTGCCGGCGGGCTCGACCGCGCCGGACAACGGAACGCCGCCTTCGATGACGAACTTCTCCATGGGCGCACCACGCCGTGGAGCCGGGCGGGAATCGGCGCCCAGGCGCTGGGCTAGGGTAACAGCCATGCCCCTCCCACTTTCGCGTGAGGAGGCGTGGAACCTCTTTTGCGAGTGGACGGAGTCCGGGTCGCTGCGCCGGCACGTGCTGGCGGTGGAGGCGGCCATGCGGGCGTACGCGCGCCGGTTCGGGGAGGACGACGAGGTCTGGGGCCAGGTCGGCCTGCTGCACGACCTCGACTACGAGCGGTATCCCGCGCCCCGGGACGGCCATCCGCGCCGCGCGATGGCGGAGCTCGAGCGGCTCGGGTATCCGGCGGCGTTCGTGCGGGCGGTCGCCTCGCACGCCGACTATCTGGACGTCCCACGCCGATCGCGGCTCGAACGCACGCTGTACGCCGTGGACGAGCTGTCGGGCTTCATCGCCGCATGCGCGTACGTCCGCCCCCAGGGCATCCACGGCATGACGCCGGCGTCGGTGCGCCGCAAGCTCAAGCAGCCGTCGTTCGCGGCGGCGGTGGACCGTGAAGTGCTGCGCCGGAGCGCCGAGGAGATGGGAATCGACTTCGACGAGCACGTCGCGTTCGTGATCGACGCCCTCGTCCCGCACGCGACGCAGCTGGAACTGGAGGGGGCGCCGGCCGGGGGCGGCGGCTGAGGGGGGCTCCGGGCGCGTCGGCCGGTGGAGCCTCCGGGCCACTCGTGCAAGGTCCGTTGCAGGCCGAGGTAGATAAAGTCCCTGCAAATCGAGATAAACTGGGCCGTGGTAGGTCGCCGGCCGGGGCCGCATTCCCAGTCCGTCTGAACCGTTCGCCAGCCTGGACGAGGCATGTTCGCCAGGCGTCCCTCCACCACCGCGGTTCGCTCACCGAGCGCGCTGCTGCGCTCCGCCCTGCGCCGCCTGACGGCGCCCGAGGCAGAGCCGGAGGGGCCGGAGCATCCGCACCGGCGGCAGGTCGCATGGAGGCCGGCGCGGCGTCCCGGCGAAGTTGCGCCCAGGCCGCAGCCGTGCCTCTCGCCGGTGCCGGCTCGCCGGCACTCGAGAGCGCGGTGACTGGGAGGCGCGGCCGGCGCAGCTCGCCGGGCCCGAAGCCGGTGCCCGGAGCCCCGCACGGGCTTCATCCGTCGCTGAAAAGAGGCCGGGCGCGAGCGGAACTCGCGCCCGGCGCAGTCAAGACCGGCGGCGACCTACTCTCCCAGGCCCGCGAGGGCCAAGTACCATCGGCGCTGAGAGGCTTAACTGCTCTGTTCGGAATGGGAAGAGGTGTATCCCTCTCGCTACCGCCACCGAAGTCCGCGAGACCGCCTCTCCGCAGGCCTTCAAAACCGCACAGTCGAGCCGCCGAAGCGAGAATCACGGAAAATCCGTCAAGCCCTCGACCCATTAGTACCGGTCTCCTTCGGACGTTGCCGCCCTTCCAGATCCGGCCTATCAACCTGGTGATCTTCCAGGGGTCTTACTCCCTCGAGGGGATGGGAGAGCTCATCTCGAGGTCGGCTTCCCGCTTAGATGCCTTCAGCGGTTATCCGATCCGCACGTAGCTAACCTGCAATGCCCTTGGCAGGACAACAGATACACCAGAGGTGCGTTCATC